>NZ_JBKIXB010000002.1:0-1040048 GCF_051362515.1 Chitinophaga sp. ARDCPP14
ACTAACGGATTGATAATCATTCTCAACTGCCATCACAATGGCTAATTTTTGCTCAAAACTGTATTTTCTGCGTTTATCCATAAAAATGCCCCCTAAAAGTGTCTAACTTTTAGGGGGCAGTACATATATCCGCTTCTATCTCCCTTAATCCTTTATAAAATCAAAAGTAAAAAATCAAAGTAATCAGTATAATCAGCGTAATCCTGAGCCAAGACAAAATCCGCACCGGAGGCGATTACACCGCTGCTTTATAACGTTTCTCCACCTCATCCCAGTTTACGGCATTCCAGAAAGCGTCGATGTATTCCGGGCGTTTGTTCTGATGTTTCAGGTAGTAGGCGTGTTCCCATACGTCGAGCGCCAGGATGGGGGTGCCCTTATCTTTCACAATATTATGCATCAGCGGATTGTCCTGGTTAGGTGTATTGATGACAGCCAGTTTCTTATCCGGGGTTACGATGAGCCATGCCCAGCCGGAGCCGAAAACAGTTTTTGCGGCATCATTGAATTTTGTCTGGAATGCTTCCCAGCTGCCGAAAGCGCTGGTGATGGCTGATTTCAGCTTATCAGAAGGCGTCTTTTTTGTGGGAGACAATAATGTCCAGAAGAGGGAGTGATTATAATGTCCGCCACCGTTATTGCGAATGGCTTTATCTTTGTCCGTCACTTTGTTCATGATTTCTTCGAGCGACAGTGTTGCAAACGCTGTACCGGCGAGGTTATCATTCAGGTTCTTCACATAGGCAGCGTGGTGCTTATCGTGGTGAATTTCCATAGTGAGCTTGTCGATATGAGGCTCAAGGGCGTCATATGCGTAAGGCAACGCAGGTAGAACAAAGGGGGCTTTAGGATCGGCAAAGGCCGGCTGGCCGGATACAGAAGAAGTAGCCAGGCTGCTCAATGGCCCACTCAGGATGGCGGCGCCGGCAAGACTGGTAAGCTTGAGAAATTCTCTCTTATCCATGTTTTATTATTTAAATATATTATTGAGTAATAAAGATCGAGTCAGGCCGGGAATGCCGCAAATATTAAACCAAATCTCGTTGGTGGAGAGAGATGAAAACTAATATTAAAACTAAGGTAAAAGTATAAAAACGATGATTTAATATCAAAATAAAGGGAAACTTTTACTTTGTTTTCATATTAAATTACTATTTTACCTTACATTCATATCATTTTTGTAATGAAAAGTTGCAATTAATTGTGTGATTGCCAGATATATTTATCCCGGGCCTGGCAGGCAAACAAAGGAACCTGTTCATTAACCCGCCAATGCGCCAACGTAATAACCGATCAGATATAATTAATATTTTAAGCGAATACTAAAGAGCAACAGGAATTGCTTTACACACGATAATTTAGCGTCATTCAGTGCAAGCAATCCTGGTCCAACCTCGATAAAGCAGGAAACATGATACAAGAGTACCTCAGGAAACAACAGGATAAGAGCAATGACTACAAGCCTGTTTTTTATGATTTGAAGCGCGCACAAGACCTTCAGTCCTTCGAGACCCTTCTGGAAACCCATCCGCACCTACGCATCAACGACCATATCGACTCTCAGTTAAAGGAGCTGATGAAAATCAGGAATCCTACCAAACGCTTGACTGCAGAGGAATACGAGGAAAAAGTACAGGCACATCTTGGTGGTGTTTCCCCCGAAAAATATGGCGTGTGGGTATACTATCCCTGGAATGACCAGCTGGTGCACCTGGTAAATGAAGCGGAGTTTATTGAGTTACGTACCAGCAGGAACCAGCATAAAATTACTGCGGAAGAAATTGCGGTATTGTCAAAAAAGAAGATCGGCATTGTCGGCTTATCCGTTGGGCAATCGATCGCATTAACGCTGGTCATGGAGCGTATCTGTGGCGAACTGCGGCTGGCGGACTTCGACCGGCTGGAGCTGACCAACATGAACAGGATCCGTTGTGGTGTGCACAATATACAGTTGCCGAAAGTGGTGATAGCCGCCCGTGAAATTGCGGAGCTGGATCCGTTTATTAAAGTGAGCATTTACCAGGATGGCATGACAGAAGCCAATATGGATGACTTCTTTACCGGCGGTGGTGTGCTGGATATTTTTGTGGAGGAATGTGATGGCGTTGATATTAAGATATTAAGCAGAATAAAGGCGAAAGCGCTGAAGATACCGGTTGTTATGGAAATGAACGACAGGGGCATGATAGATATTGAGCGGTTTGATCTTGAACCAGACCGGCCGCTTATGCACGGTTTGATACCGGAGGTGAATATTGATACCTTAAAGGGTTTAACGGATGCCGAGAAGCTGCCCATCTTCAGTCCCATGCTGGCGCTGGACAAAGCATCTGACAGGATGAAATTCTCCCTGGGTGAGATTGGTAAAACTATTACCACATGGCCCCAGCTGGCCTCTTCAGTTGTACTGGGAGGAGCCCTGGTTGCCGACACCTGCCGTCGTATCGCCCTGGATCAGTTAAAGAGTTCAGGCAGGTATTACATAGATTTTGAGCAGTTGATTGTTTAACATACTTATGCCTTGTATAAGCGCTATTCCGCAATGTCATGATTAATGTAAGGGTATTTAGGGCTCCGGATGATCCTGAGGCTTGCATGAGATTTTATACCGGTCACCTCAAGTTGCTGGAAATTTATTTTGGTATTGCCCAGGTAACATCCGGCAGCGCTGACTGGATGCAACATGAAAATACAATAGTGATCATAGTGGAGGACGATACTCGTACCAAAACATATGGTGGGGCACGTGTGCAGATTGCTGACGGCGTGTTACCACTGCCCATTGAAACGGCGATAGGCAAATACGATCCGAAAATATATTCATATGTAAAAAAAGGCAGTGCGGAGATCTGTGGAATGTGGAATTCCAAAGAAGTGGCCGGGATGGGAATCGGCAGCCAGGTATTGGCAAGAGTAGGTGTTGTATTGGGCGCACAGTTACCGATAGACACCTATCACGTGTTATGCGCACCCATCACCACCCGGGTAGGGAAACGTGTAGGTTTTGTTATAGATGAATCACTGGGGAATAACGGTACGTTCTTTTATCCGAAAGACGACTTCCTGGCCACCGCTATGGTGATCAACGATTGCTACGAGCTGCCACATGCCGATCCCAAGGAGAAATTACTGATTTCAGATCTGCGTGAAAATCCAATGCAATCTAAAATTGAAGTAGGCCCAAAGGGTTCCTACGAGGTAAACTACAGCCTCCGGATCCCTACACACGCCCACTTTACCCCTTAAAACAATTAATCGGGGCCGGTATTTCTGAAAAAAACATATAAATTCAAGCCTGATACTAATCTATTTTCGTGATGCTGTCCAAGATTGTTGGTTTATGGTCAATCTTTACCCTGTTAGTCCTGTTTCATGTAACGGCACAACCTGTTGTGTTTAAAAACAGCAAATCGCTGTTACAGATAGGTGGTTATCTTGAGCTATACACTGATAAGGCAGACACGCTCACTATTGCCTCGGCTCCCATGCAGGCATTCAAGGCTTCCGGGCAGGACGTACCAAACCTGCAGATCACGCCATATACCCAATGGGCAAGGTTTTCCATCAATAACCAGTCGAAAGCGGAGAAGCTGCTGCTGGAGGTGGAATATCCTATTATAGATGACATCACGCTATACGAACTGTTGCCGGATGGCACTATCAGGCAAACCCGGCTGGGGGAGTTTACTGCTTACAAAAACCGGGGATACGACCACCAGAATTATCATTTCCCTATACGGCTGCTACCGAATGAAACCCGCCAGTTCTATCTGAAAGTAAAGGCAGGAGAACAGCTACAGCTGCCGATTTACCTGGGCACCCCGGAAAGCATCTTTGAAAAGAACAACAAACGGGAGCTGATTTTTGGTATATACGTGGGCGTTATCCTGGCCATGGCTTTTTATAATCTCTTTATTTACATATCTACCCGTGACAACAGCTATCTCATCTACGTGAGTTATATTATATGCGTAGGGCTTACCCAGGTAACGCTGCAGGGTTATTCCTTCCGTTTCCTGTATCCCAACAGTCCATGGCTGGCTATGCACGCCACGGTGCTGGTGCCGGTGTTCAACGGGCTTACGGCGCTGGTGTTTATCCAGCAGTTCCTGTCTACCAAGGTAAACTACCCGCTGGGACATAAGCTGATGAATGCCGTGATTGTACTGTACATGCTTTGCTTTATACCTACCTTCCTGGATATGTATAATTATGCGCAGATACTTGTGCAGCTGGATGCTTTCCTCGCCGCGGTGATGGCCTTTGTTGTTGCCTACCGTATCAGTATGAAGGGAGTGAACGCGGCCCGTTTCTTCCTGTTGGCATGGTCAATATTCCTCATCAGTATTTTCGTTTTTGTACTGCGCAATTTCAATATCCTGCCGTATAACAACTTTACCTACTATGCGCTGCAGATTGGTTCCGGCGTGGAAGTACTGCTGCTGTCGTTTGCACTGGCCCATAAGATCAATGTGTTCAAGGCGGAAAAAGAAGCATCGCAGCAGATGGCCCTGGCTATTTCCCAGGAAAATGAAAGACTGGTAAGGGAACAAAACATCATACTGGAAAGTAAAGTAAAGGACAGAACTGAAGACCTGCAGGCTACCAACCTGGAACTGAACATGGCCTTAACTAACCTGAAAGATGCACAAACCCGGCTGGTGGAAAAAGAGAAAATGGCATCGCTTGGTCAGCTGACGGCCGGTATCGCGCATGAAATCAATAACCCGATCAACTTTGTTACATCCAATATCAAACCGTTGAAACTGGATATCGCTGATCTGAGGGAGCTGTTAAACCGCTATGATGAATTACCTGTGAGCACAGATATATCCAAATCGCTGGCGGATATTGCCCTGTTCAAGAAAGAAATTGATATTGACTACATCCACGAAGAAATTTCCTCGCTTATCAAGGGTATAGAAGACGGCGCTTCACGCACCGCCGAAATTGTGAAGGGGTTACGTACTTTCAGCCGGCTCGATGAAAGCGAGGTAAAATCCATTGACATCCACGAGGGACTGGACTCCACGCTGGTACTGCTTCGTAATGCCATACCGCCTTATGTGAACATCATAAAGGATTATGCAGGCTTGCCGAAGATTGAATGTTACGCCGGTAAAATAAACCAGGTGTTCATGAACATTTTCAGCAATGCGCTGAATGCTATCAAAAGCAAGAAGGAGCAACACAATGAATTCATCTCCATTACCACCAGGCAGGAGAACAGCTTCATTGTTATTACCATTAAAGATACCGGTATTGGCATGTCGGAAGCGGTGCGGGAAAAGATCTTTGATCCGTTTTTCACCACCAAAGATGTGGGGGAAGGTACCGGGCTGGGGTTATCTATCGTATTCAGTATCATTGAGAAGCATAAAGGGAAGATTGTTGTGAACTCGGCGCCGGGTGAAGGAGCGGAATTTATTATATATTTACCTCTTAGTATCGCAAATCATTTATCCTAATAACCATAAGGCCCTTCAATGAAAGAAAACCGCATAAGAATATTATACATAGATGATGAGATTCATAACCTGAACGCGTTTAAAGCAAGCTTTCGCAGAAGTTATGAAATCTACACCGCTACTTCTGCGCAGGAAGGCAAACTGCTGCTGAAGGAGATCATGGTGCATATTATCATCGCCGATCAGAAAATGCCAGTAGCTACGGGTGTGGAATTCTTCAATGAAATAAAGGATATCTTGCCTGACCCGATGCGCATTTTGCTGACCGGTTATACGGATGTGGAAGATATTATTGATGCCATTAACAAGGGCCACATCTACTCCTATATCAAGAAGCCCTGGGATGAGCATGAGCTGCACAAAACCATTAACAATGCCTACGAAATATACCGCACACGAAAGCAACTCCGGGAAAAGATAGAAGAGCTGGAAAAAACGAATGATGAACTCAACCGGTTTATTTATTCCACTTCCCATGATTTGCGTTCACCATTGATGTCTGTGCTGGGAATTATCAATCTGTCGAGGCTGGATAATTCTGTGGTAGATCCCAATGGTTATATAAACATGGTAGAAACCTGTGTGTTAAAGCTGGACGATTTCATCCAGAAGATCATTGAGTACTACCGTAATTCCCGCCTGGAGATAGAATATGAGAGAATTGACTTCAATACCCTGCTGAACGATTGCATCACTGCGTTTAAACCGCAGAATACCCAGATCCGCTTTCAAACCAATGTGGACCAGGCCGTTGATTTCAGGGGGGATACCTTCAGGATCAGTGTTATTTTGAACAATCTTATTTCAAATGCTGTTAAATACCAGAAGCCGGAGGAAACAAACCCGATGGTTAACCTGGCGGTTAAAGTAGAGCCACACAAAGCAACTATCTGTATACGTGATAATGGGATCGGCATTTTAAGCGAGCATCTGAACAATATTTTCAAGATGTTTTTCCGGTCCAAGAACAATAATAAACCGGGCAGTGGTATTGGCTTGTATATTGTAAAGGAAGCATTGAGTAAAATAGGCGGTACCATTAATGTGGAGTCCAAATATGGCGAGGGCACCCAATTTGAAATTACCATCCCCAACAGAAATGAATTCGATACCTGACCTGCGAGTCATATTGATTGATGACAATGAAATTGATTTGTTGCTGCATGAGAAGTTGATCGGATTTCAACAAATCAGCAGAACGGTGATTTCGTTTGCAAATGCCAATAAGGCACTGGAATTCCTGTCTTCCAATATTGCCTTGCCTAAAATTCCGCCCACTGTTATCCTGCTGGATATCCAGATGCCGGAAATGGATGGCTTTGAATTTCTCCAGGCATTTGATTCTTACCCCAGTAAGATTAAGTCCCAATGTCATATCGTAATGGTGTCTTCTTCCCTTGATTATGGGGATATTACCCGTACCAACGCGAATCCCATGGTAATTAAATTACTCCGGAAACCCTTGCTGTTAAAAGATCTCAAAGAAACCGTGGAAGGAATTTTCAAAGATTTTTTATAAAATGTTGGTGTTTACAGGAAAAAATATATTTTTGCATCCCGAAGAAAGCAATAAACGGGGGATTAGCTCATCTGGTAGAGCGCAAGCATGGCATGTTTGAGGTGAACGGTTCGAGCCCGTTATCCTCCACCCGTAAAGCCTGACACAATGTGTCGGGCTTTTTTTATGGCTGTAGCCGGCGATCAGGCCAGTACATCAGTTAAGCCAGCTGCCACAGGCCTGGTTTGTTTCAGGGGTAATACAATGATGAAGGTAGCGCCCTCTCCTTCCCTGCTCCTGGCGGTGATAACTCCGCCGTGTTTATCAATCACTTTTTTGGCAATAGCCAGCCCGATGCCGGTGCCCTCATAGAGTTCCGAAGTGTGGAGGCGCTGGAAGATGGTAAATATTTTAGAAAGATATTTTTCATTGAACCCGATTCCATTATCGCGGATAATAATGCGGCAGTAATGCCCGCCTTCAAAGCTGGCACTGTCGGGGTTTAGATCCGTTACAACATCTGCGGTAATATGTATCTGAGGAGGTATATCTTTCCGTGAAAACTTCAACGCGTTGCTGATGATGTTTTGAAACACCTGGCGTATTTGCCCCGGCACAGCTTCAATCTGAGGCATTTTCTCCACAGTAATAACCGCATCCCGTTCAACGATCATCAGCTCCAGGTCGACCAGGATCTCCTGGATGATTTTATTGAAATCGGTAACTTCGTTTATGCTTGACCCGGATAAACGGGAATAGTTCAACAGGTCGTTGATGAGCCTTGCCATTCGTTCTGAGGAGCCTACAATCCTTTCCATATAGGAAAGGGCGTTAGGGTCCGTGTGTAGAAACTTATCTCTTAAAATAGCGCCGAAAAGCTGAATTTTCCGCAGGGGTTCTTTCAGGTCATGGGAAGCGACGGATGCAAACTGTTGCAGATCGTGGTTGCTGGCTTCCAGCGATTTATTAATCTCTCTCAGTTCTTCTGTCCTTTCCCTTACTTTCTGTTCCAGCATATCATTTACCTGTTGTTGATGTGCTATCAGTGCTTCCTGTGCGAGTTTTCTTACCTCTACTTCTTCTTTGAGCGACTGATGCATTTGCTTCAGTTCCTGCGATTGCTGATAAAGGCGGGAGAATGTCTTTACTTTCATCAGGAGGATATCCGGGTCCACCGGCTTGGTGATATAGTCGATACCGCCGGAGTCATATCCTTTTACAATAAACCGTTTGTCTTTATTCACGGCAGACAGGAATATAATCGGAATGTCCTTCGCTTTACTGTGCCCCGACAGTGCTTCCGCCACTTCAAAGCCGTCCATGCTGGGCATTTGCACATCCAGGATGATGAGCGTGTAGCTGTGTTTGAGTATTTTCTTCAGGGCTTCTTCCCCGGATAGCGCGGTATCCACTTCGAACTGGTATAGTTCGAGGGTTTTCCTGATAGACAGTATATTTTCCGGCTTATCATCTACAATTAAGATCATACGACATACTCGTTATAACAGATGGGCAACGGGTGGAAAGCGGCCCAATGTTATTCTTTTAAACTTTTAAACAATGACAGCTCAATAATCATACCTCTGCCATTCGGTTTATGAAGGCAGCCATTTCCTGTGGCTGCAGTATAGCGTCAACGGGCGCCTGGAGGATGGCTTGCCTTGGCATGTAATCCACATCTGCTGTAGCCGGGTCCTGCACGGCGGTGGTGCCTCCTGCCTCGTGTACATCTTTCAGTCCTTCGGTGCCATCTGTGTTGGCGCCGGAAAGCAGTATGGCGGTCATTTTACTGCCATAGGCCAGCGCCGCGGAAGTAAAGGTAACGTCAATACTTGGTCGGCTGAAATTCACTTTCTCCGAATCATCCAGGGAAAAAGTATGATCCGATTCTATCAGTAAATGGTAATCTGCCGGCGCGATGTAGATGGTGGCCGGTAGCAGGGGTTCTTTTTCACCAGCTTCTCTGACCGGCAGGATGGATTTACCAGACAATAACTCCGTTAATACCGACTCATAATGGCTTTGGCGGTGCAATACAATTAAAATGGCTGCAGGAAGTGAAGCAACAAGTCCTGGTAACAATGTCAGGATAGGTTGCAATCCCCCGGCAGAACCGCCTATTACAATTAAATACGGTGCTGTAGTCATATGCCTCTTATTTTGTTATTACAGCTGCACCTTCCGCCAGATCTTCTCCCGGTTTTCCAGTTGTTTAAATTTACCGGTCACGCTGGTAAAGTTAAGTGTTTCCTTACTTCCCAGTGCCAGGAAGCCCAGCTGCTCCAAACTGTCACTGAATAACGTTAATACCCTGTCCTGTAGTTTTTTATTAAAGTAGATCAATACATTGCGGCAAATGATCAACTGGAATTCATTAAATGAGCCATCTGTTACCAGGTTATGCGGGGAAAAAATGATCTTTTCCCCGAGGTCTTCCCGGAACTTGGCATATTCATAATTGGCCGTATAATAGGAAGAGAAATCTTCCCGGCCACCGGCCTCCATATAGTTGCGGGAATACTGCTGCATTTGTGAAAGCCGGAACATTCCTTTGCGTCCCTTTTCCAATACGCCTGCATTGATATCGGTAGCATAGATCACTGCCTTGTGCAGCAGTTTCGCTTCTTTGAGCAGGATGGCAAAGGAATATACCTCCTCCCCGGTGGAGCAGCCGGCATGCCATACCCGGATAGACGGATAGGTGGCCAGCACCGGCAATACCTGGGTACGCAATGCCTGGTAGAAAGAAGGGTCCCTGAACATCTCCGTTACATTTACCGTTATTTCTTCCACAAAACGTAATGCGTATGCCGGATCGGAAATAATACGGTAGCGGTATTCGGCAAAACTGGGAAAGCGGTCTACCTGGTACAGATGGTTTACCCGCCGGTTAATAGAGGCGGGCGCATACTCTGTGAAATCATACCCATACCTTTCCAGTATGTCATTCAGTAACAGCAACACTTCCTGTTCACTTATCGGGTTCCTGCTCACGTTTGCTCAGATAAATATTGTTGTAGCTGCAACAGTAGCTCATCTACATCAATTGGTTTGGAAATATAATTATCGGCGCCTGCTTCCAGGCATTTTTCACGATCGCCTACCATCGCTTTTGCAGTAACGGCGATCAGCGGCAGGCGGCTGTTCCAGGGCATGGCGCGGATGGCGGAAATCGTTTCATAGCCATCCATATCCGGCATCATGATATCCATCAACACAGCGCCGATTGCATGCTCCGGCGATAATACCCGTAATGCTTCCGCACCGGTGCCAACAGCCACGCATGGGATATTCCTGGATCGCAATACTGCCTTTAACGCAAAGATATTGCGTGCATCATCATCTACAATTAATACCTGTTTCTGTTCCATAAAAGTTATTTCATGGCTTTATCGTATAACCATACCCGTAATAAGGATAGCAACTGATCTATATCCACTGGTTTGGAAATATAATCAGAGGCCCCCGCCTGCAGGCATTTTTCCCGGTCGCCCATCATCGCTTTGGCGGTAACGGCAATCACTGGCAAACCTTTGAGTCCCGGTTGTTTGCGGATAGCCGCAATGGCATCATAGCCGTCCATTTCCGGCATCATCATGTCCATCAGCACTACGTCTACCGGGTGCTCTTTCAGCTGCTGCAGCGCTTCGTTACCGTCGATAGCAGACAGTACTTTCATCTGGTGTTTTTCCAGTGCTTTTGTTAAAGAGAAAATATTGCGTACATCATCATCTGCTACCAACACGGTTTTATCTTTCAGCACTTCATTCAATACGCCCATCTTCCCACTTCCACCCTGTGCAGCTGGCGCGTTTTCAGATACCAGGTGCAGGAACAGGGATACTTCGTCCAGCATACGCTGATAGGAATGCGCCGTTTTTACCACGATGGAATCAGCATACTGCCGGATCCGTTGTTCTTCTGCCTTTGATAAACTTTTACCGGTAAAAATGATAATAGGAAGATTTTCCAGTCCCTTTATTTCTTTCACCATTTCCAGCGCCTGATAAGCCCGCTGGTCAGGAATTCCCATATCAAGGATTACGCAGTCCACATCTTGCTGTTGCAGCAGCGATACGCCATCTTCCACGGTATTGCTGATTTCAGAACTTACGTGGTAGTTACTGAGGAAATAGGCCAGCGCTTTGGCGTGCTTCGCATTTTCTTCCAGGATCAGTACTTTTTTGGTAGATCGTTGCAATACAAACTCCATCTTTTCAAAGATCAGTTGCATGCTTTGCACGTCTACCGGCTTGCTGATAAAGTCGACCGCACCTTTCAGGAGGCTTTCTTTTTTTGCTTCCATGGAAGACATGATATGTACCGGTATCGGCCTGGTGGCCGGATCACTTTTCAGTTCTTCCATTACCTGCCAGCCGTCTTTTATGGGCAGCTGGATATCCAGCAGGATACCCAGCGGTTTGTAGATGCGTGCCAGTTCTGCGGCTTCATCACCGCGTACAGATACAATTCCTTTATATCCTCTTGCATGGGTAAAGTCTAGCAACGCCTTCGCAAAATGCGTATCGTCTTCCACGATGAGTATTACGGAATCGCCGTTTTCAATGAGGCCACGGTCGTCGTAAACGTCTTCCGGAACGGTGGGCGACAGGTATCTCTGTTTCGGACCGGCGGCTGTTTCTTCCACTACCGGTGACGGCAGTACGAAAGGTTGGCTTACGGGTGCTCCCGTTTTACGAACCACCGGGATCGTAATGACGAATTCACTTCCCTCATTGTTGGTACTGCTCACCGAAATATGTCCGCCGAGCAGCTTGGCCAGTTCCCGGCTGATAGACAGCCCCAGGCCGGTGCCGCCGTATTTCCTCCGGGTAGATCCATCAGCCTGCTGGAAAGCTTCAAAAATCACCTGTTGCTTTTCCGCCGGTATACCGATGCCGGTATCTTTTACTGCAAAGCGGATGGTTTCGGGTGTTTCTCCTTCCAGTATTTCCATGCGGACAAATCCCCTCGCGGTAAATTTCAGGGCATTGGACAACAGGTTTTTGAGGATCTGTTCCAGTCTCAACTGATCTGTTTCAATACTGGCCGGCACCGCAGCGTCTTTATGTATCAACAGCTGCAATCCTTTTTCTTTAGCCATTGGTTCAAACAACGCCTGCATATTGGAACTGATATCGGCAATGGATACCTGGCTGAATTCCAGTTCCATTTTGCCGGATTCTATTTTCGAGAGGTCGAGTATTTCGTCTATCAGCGTGAGCAGCCCTTTTCCGGAGCTATTGATCACCTGTGCATATTCGATCTGGTCGCCGTTAAGATTGGTGTCGTGATTTTCAGAGAGGAGCCTTGATAACAATAAGATAGAATTCAGCGGTGTGCGCAGTTCATGCGACATATTAGCCAGGAACTCTGATTTGTAGCGGGTGCTGAGTGCCAGCTCTTCTGCTTTCTTATGGATATCCAGGTTCCGTTCCACGATGATCTGGTTTTTTTCTTCGAGGAGGCGGCTTCTTTCTTCCAGTTCAGCGTTCGACTGCATCAGTTCTTCCTGTTGTACTTTCAGTTCTTCTTCAGACACCTGGAGCTTTTGTGTTTGGGCTTCCAGTTCTACGTTCAGGCTTTCGAGTTCGGTGTGTTGTGTTTGCAATTCTTCTGCCTGCGCCTGCGTTTCCTCCAGCAGTTCCTGCAGGCGGGTGCGGCTCCGGGTACTTTGCAGGGCAATGGCGATTTTCACAGCAGCCTGCTGGGCAAAGTCGATCACATTTTCTTTAAAAGGGAACAGGGAACCTAGTTCTACTACGCCCTCCGTAACACCTGCATGGATCAGCGGGATAATGAGCACGTGACCAGGTTGTGCGGAGGCTGCAGCGCCGGCGATATGCAGGAAATCATCCGGCGCTTCGCGGAGATATAATGGTTCCTTTTGTAACACGCTTTGCCCGAGTAAGGTTTTCCCTACTTCAACCACCCGGGGGGCCGGATGGGCCGGCGACAGCGCATATTCAGCGGATAAACGAAGTTCACCGGAGTACCGGATATACAGCACCCCTGTTTGTGCGCCGATGTATTGTATCACATCCGTTAAGGCATCTTTACTCAGTGCCTCCATGTCCTTTTCACCGAGCAACGTTTCGCTGAGGCGGTTAATACCTGTTTGTATCCATATTTTCTGGTCGGCATGATAGCGGAATGTTTTCAGGTCTGCGGCCATTTGTACTATTGCATGGCCGAGTATATCATTTTCGCTGCGGGGTTTTACATCAATATTAAAGTTGCCCTTACCGATACTGTCGGCCGCAGTAGCCAGTTCCTGGTTAGTTTGGTCAATAACAGTAAAAGAACGCCCCAGGCTTCCGATAGCATCTTTTGTGTGTACTTCGGGCGCCGATCCCGGTACGCCTTTCGCGATATTTACAGCCGCTGCCCGCAGCAGTTCCAGGCTGTCGGTGATGCCTTTAATAGTAAAGGAAATAAATACCACCACCAACACGATGATACCTACCAATACAAGCAGGTAGCGGGTTTTCAGATCATTTTCTTTTTTAGAGATAATTTTTGCATCCCTGCCTACTTTATCCATTACGGCGCGCTGCAACAGCTTCAGCTGATCTACGGCCAGGGTAGAATTGTCCCACCAGGAGTCTGCATTAAACAGGGTATCAATTTTACGGGAGGCGATGGTGCTTTTAATAAAATCGTTTGTGATAACCATTTCATTGGAGGATTCCGTTTTAAGATAATCCTTTGACACGGCGGGAGAAGCTTTGTCTACCAGCTCTGCACGCAGGGCTGCAAACATGTCGGCGTTATTTTCTATGCGGGCAAAATCTTCCGGCCACACTTCTTTTTTCAGCATGAAATAGTAAATATCCATACGGATCATTCCCTGGTAAGCTGCCATCTGTGCCAGCAGGTATTGCGCGTTCATATCCTGCTGAACGGCTTTTAATACCGGGATATCCGGGGTGTTGGTATTGGCCAGGTCGTTCAGGCGGAAAATAAGGTTGGAATAATAGTCCAGTACCTCCCGTTGCGGCATGCTTTTACTATCAATATCTTTTCTCTTTTTGGGGAGTGTATTTAGCAGTGAGTATTGGAAGAAACGGCTGTCGCTGGCCAGCAACCTGCCTTTCACCGCATCGATGGCCAGATCAGTTTTGGCGCGTTGGGTGAGCAGGTCATTCAGGCTTCCGGTTTGCAGTACATAGTTTACGCTGTTCCTGCGTTCCATATGAATTTCATCGGCCACTTTCATGATAGTGGTGGCAGTCGTAATTTTCTGCACCAGGTTATCAATAGTATCTATATCTTCAGTCTGTTTATTGAATACGGCTATACCAAAATATACGAGACACACCAGCGGTATTACAGCAACTAACATCAGCTTCCTGGGAAGAGGGAGCTGCATAAAGTATTTCTTCATTTGCCTGAGCTTGTTTAATTTTTACAGGGGCACTATTCTGCAAACTGTGCTTTCAACGGGTTTTAACACATTTCGTTCCAAACAGTACCACTAAAACGAATAATATGATAATAAAATAACAACAAAATCTTAGATTTGTCTCTATTCCAAAACGATATATGCCCGATAGTTGTAAATATACCTCAGTACTTTTAATTGACGATGATATAGATGACAGAATGATATTTGGTGAAGTATTAAAGGAGCTGGCACCGGATATTATTTACCATGAAGCTATTAACGGAGAAGACGCACTACTTAAGCTGAATAATAACCTGGCGCCGGATCTTATCTTCCTGGACCTAAATATGCCCAGGGTAGACGGGAAACAGTTTCTTGCAGAAATACGGCAGCAGGAGCATTTAAAACATATCCCTGTAGTTATCTATTCCACGTCTTCACATGAATCGGATAAAAAAGAAACCCGCGAACTGGGGGCCTCTTATTTTCTGACGAAACCTAACAGTCTTCATGAGCTGACACATATACTGGGTCATCTTCTACAACAAAAGTTATTTTAATGAAAAAGCCTCACAAAGAATTGTGAGGCAGCTTTTCTACCATTGTTACTATTTTTAAACCCTTATATGCTCACGCATATGCTTATACCTCAAAGGTGGGTTTTAAATTATGTTCAAGTGTTAACCGGATCTTAACGACTCCTGCATTAAAATTGTTTCACTACTTCTTCGAGCCATCCTGCCGAATGGAAATTTACTTTCACCGCTGGCTGAATGCCTTTATTGTCAATACCCTGCCCTGCAGCAATCCTGCGGGAGCGGGTAACGGGATAGTCTATTGAAAAATCAGGCGCTGAAAACCTTACCCTGGCTATATTAGAGTAATCCAGCGCCCCTGCCGTGGGAGCTCCCATGAGCTTCACTTTCTGACTTTGTACCGCTTCCAGTAAAAACTGTTCTGCGGTATTGCTGCACCGGCCATTAATGAGCACCGCTACTTTTGCCGGGGCTGGCAAAGGAGCCGGCAGGATCATGTTTTCATCCGGCCCCATACTTACCAGCCGGCCTTGCAAACCACTACCCTGTTCAATTACAGTGCGGATCTGCTCTACATATTCGCCGGGTAGTTTTCCGGTTTGTTCGTCCAGGGTATGGCGCCATGCAGCAATGTTATCCGGTGTAGCATAAAAGTCGGCCCCGGTAATCCTTACAGGTTGGGTATACAGCAAGGGCCGCAGGCGTTCAATCAGTTTATCAGCGCCCGCACCGTTGTTGCGTACATCAATGACCAGGTTGGGGTTTCTCCGCAGATACTCGTCGCTGGCATTCAGCACAGAATCGGCGGCCGGATAGGACGCCGCGTCAAAGCTGCTTATACGCAGATAGCCGGTGCTGTCGTTTATTTGCCGGAAAAAGAAAGGCGCCGTCATATCGGCGAAGGCGGGTATTTCCGCCGGTGTATTGTCACTCTTCTTCACGCCCGTGAATTGCTGCGGCGATGCCGCAGCGGGTTTCTGCCAACCCAATGCAGACAGGCCATCGCGTTGTTTTCCGATGGTGAGGGTATCAAAGTTCACTTCCTGCGCGGCGTAGCTGATCATATCAAATTTATCCGGCCCGGTAGCGGCCAGTTCAAACAATACGTCTCCGGGTTTCCAATCCGGCGAGGCTGATTCCATGATTACGCCGGCGTAAGTGCGCAATCCCCGCAGGTTCTTTACCAGGGCCACTTTATAGAGGGAGTCGGCCTGGTAAATACCAGCCACACCGCTTACGGGCTGTTTCTGCAGCAAATCCAGCTGCTGTGGGGTGAGGGTGATTTTTTCTCTGAGGGGCGTGTAGCCAATGTGCAGGGCGAGATGCTGGTCTTTGAAGAAGCGCAGGTAGCGGTTTACCAGCAGGAGACAATGCGTGGCGCCCTTGATGGTAGCCGCCTGTAACCGTAGTTTTGCCAGCATGGCAGTATAAGCCTGCTCCGTAACCGGGGTTACTTTGTCGATAAACCCTGCATAATTCTTCCTCAGATAGACCTGTACGCTGTCAAATTTCTTCCTGCAATCGCACTCCTGCGCGTTTACAACTGTATTACACAGGAGTAATAACAATACTGCTATTGCTTTCATGGCAAAGGATTTGAATGTTTCTGGCTGATAATAAATGGTCTTTAAATATATATATTCGGGAGGACACTACCAGAAAATATTTATCATCCTCCACCAATATTAATAAATTACATGTCCTAATAAAGCGCATATGCATTTTGACGAACTGGAAAGGCTGTATAATGAACAGGCATATACTGAAGCAATTACCAAACTGGAAATATACCTGCAGGATAACCCCGGCGAGGCCCGGGGCTGGCAACTACTGGGCTTATCCCAGCTGGAAAACGCCAAGGCCACTGATAACCGCGACCTGGCCACCGCTATGTACAACGAGGCTTACGAGGCATTCAGCCAGGTGCTGACCATTGACCCCGCACATGTGCAGGCCCGTGTACACCGCGCCTATATGGGCGCCAATGTGATGGCAGACAAAGGAGATGAAACGATCGGCGATTGTGATATCCTCATTGCCGGCGGCGATGAAGAACTGACTACCAAAGCATTACTGTACCGTTTCCAGGTATGGGTGCTGAAAAATGAAACCGAAAAGGCCCTGGCAGATATGCACCGCAACCTCCAGGTATATGAATCACTGTACGCCGACGATCTGCCACAGCTGAATGTGGCGCGGTTCCAGTGTTTTACCCGTATCGGCGATGTATATTATCACACGGAAAACAGGCCCGCCGCCCTGGAATATTACAAACAGGCCTTTGAATGTACGGTGTTTAACAACCGCCTGCTCTCTACCACCTGGTTCGCACTGGATATGGCGGATTATGATTTTGCAGCCAGCATGCTGCAGATCATGATCACGGCAGGAGAAAATACACAGGAAGACATGCTGCGTTTGCTCCGGCATATCCAGCAACTGCTTGCGGATGGCGTGCGGAATGCCGCGCTGGCAAGGGAGTTCTGCAAAGGCACTACCGAATTCTGGCAGCAGTTTTTTGGAGATGATGATGACGAAGGTACCCTGGAACAGATTTCCACCGGCAAACACTTTATTGCTGAGTACCCCGACGAAGCCTACTTCTATCATTATACCGCTACGGCGTTCTTCAACATTGGCAGTTACCAGGAGGCATTGCCCTGGTATGAAAAGTCGATGGCCATAAAACCTTATCCGTTCAGCATGGTGAGGTGGTATTTTACGAGCTATAAAGTGAACGGGCAATTCCCCGAAAGCTGGCCGGATGTGGAGCATCACATTCCGTACGACTGGTACGCAGCGGGTGTTATCTTCAGTGAAATTATTCAACTGGAAAAAGACAACGGCGTAAAACAGGCGTCCACCGCGCTGAAGCGCTTCCTGTATAAAAAAGCATTTGATATCTATCATGCCTACTGGTATGAAAATTCAGGTAACTCTTATGCAGGCCATCCTCATCATTTTGCCATGTGCTGTAACAACTATGGCATTGCCTTGTATGAAGGCGGCATTTTTGTGGAAGCAGCGCATGTACACACCATCGGTTACAATATGTCGCCCTTCTGGGAACAGCTGGAATCCAGGGCTGATGCGTATCACAGCATGGGTAAGCTGGCCGAGGCCATCGCCGACCGCCATACCATCCTGGAAAATTTCACAGAAGTATTGCCGCTGATGTACTATGTGTCTATCCATGAACGAATGATCGACGACCTGTGTACGTTAGAGAAACATGCCGAAGCATTGGATCTCTATGAAAAAATACTGGCGGAATACAATACCTGGATTGCAAAGGATATGCAGGAACTGGATGACTACGACCGGGAAACCATTACGTATAACATTGACCGTATTAAAACCGGCCGCGCATTTATCCGTACCAACAGCGCCGATGATTTATCTGAACGCATACTGGCGCTGGAAACGCACCTGGTGGAAAAACCGGATGACAGTGACGCCTATTTCAACCTGATGTACCTGTATTTTGATAATGCCCAGTACGAACATTGTATTGGCGCTATCAACAACCGCATTTCCATTGGCGGCATCACCAAACTGCCGGTGATTTCGCAAATGAAGATCTATTACTTCCGTGGAAAGGCTGCGTTAAAGCTTGGCCGCTACAAAGCCGCGATTACTGATCTGCTGCATACGCTGCAGATTATGTCTAACGGCGACGCTGCAGACAATGCCCCCAACTACCGGTTTGGGGTATACGCTTTTCTTGCAGAGGCATATTTGGGAGAGAAAGAATATGACGAGTGCCTGGCATATGCCACGCAGTGTTTGAATATTTATGCCGGCAACAACTGGGCATGGGATACAGAGGCGTCTGCCGTAAGATATACAATGGCGCTGGCTTATGAAGCAAAAGATGACCCCGGTACCTGCAAAAAAATCATTGACCTGATTGTGGCGAATGATCCGGAATTCAGGCCTGCGGCAGAGAAAAAAAATGAACTGAGAGGAGGAGGATTATTTTCTTTTTTCAGGAAGAAGAAATAATAATTCAGCTGTTTACTTTCTGCACAAACTGCAGCAGGTAAACAGCTGAAAAAAGATCTTGGTCCTTTTACATGGGCTTGTTAAAGCTCACCATCCAGGGGAAACCATATTTATCGGTTAACATGCCAAAGCGGTGCGCCCAGAAGGTTTCTGCCAGGGGCATCGTAACTTTCCCCCCGGCGGATAACGCATTGAATAATTTTTCTGATTCTTCGTTTGATTCAGTGCCCAGCGCCAGTGTAACGTTGTCACCATTTTTGGGCGCCTGGCCTCCCATGCCATCAGAGGCCATGAGCTCGAAAGAAGATGTTTTCAAAAACGCATGCATCACCAGGTCTTTGGACGCAGTGGGTACGTTTTCGCTTTCAGGCGCCTCGCCCATTGTCATGATAAACAATTCTCCTCCGAAGATGTCTTTGTAAAAGTTCATGGCTTCGCGGCAATTGGTTCCAAAAGTGAGATAAGGTGTTAATGTGGTGGACATAACAATCTTTTTAGGGTAAGAAAATGGAATTTGGGTAGCTCCTAAAGTTAGGCAAAAACTAACTTATCAACACCTTATTTCTTACCAGCAGGCAGGCGCCGATGATACCGGCGCTTTCACCGAGCCTCGACATTTTCAGTTTGGAATCGTTGCTTACCAGGCTGAGGGAATATTTTTTCATAGCGCTTTTTATGGGCAGGCGGATGTGGTCCTGTGTAGCAGCCAGGGCGCCGCCAAGTATGACGAGTTCGGGGTTGAAGATGTTCATGAGCAGGGCAACGCCGCGACCCAGGTTCTCTCCTACTTTGGCAATAAGTTCTATGGCCAGCATATCGTCGTTGTTGGCTGCGTCTATAATATCGTGCAGGTGGATATCTTCGGGGGATTGATGCGTGCGGCTCAGCATAGAGGAAGAACCTGCGGCGAGCTTTTGCCGGAACATATTCACCAGCGCCCATCCGGAGGCTTCTGTTTCCAGGCATCCTTTTTTCCCGCAGTGGCAGATGATTTCATTGTCGAACATCGGGATATGCCCTACTTCGCCGCTGTAGCCGGATTTACCGTAGTATAGCTCCCCGTTGATGAGTACGCCCATACCTATACCATAGTCGAGGTTGAGGAACAGCACGTTACGTTCGCCGTTCACCAGGTCCGAACAAAATTCTCCGTAGGCCATTGCCCGTGAGTCATTTTCCAGGAAAACGCGGATGCCTACTTTGGCGGCGATGACTTTGCTGAGGGGTTCATCGTCGAAATAGAAGAGGCTGTAGTTGTAGCCGGTGGCGTAATTGATGCGTCCCTGGATATTGATACCGATGCCGAGGATCTTTTCTTTGGGAACGGTGAGGCCATCGATAAAGTTGTTGATCAGGAGGCACAACTGTTCCAGGGAAGCTTTGGTATTATCCAGTTCGTAGGGGAGTCCTTCCACGGTGGTGACCAGGTTTTTGTGGAGGTCCGACAGGCCCAGGTTGAGGTGATCCTGTTTTACATCCACCCCGATGAAGAAGGCGGAATCCGGTACCAGTCCGTACAGGTTGGGTTTACGGCCGCCGGTGGATTCTATTTTGCCATAGTCCATTACGAGGCCGTCGACAATAAGGTCATTCACCAGGTTGGTAACTTTGGGTGTGCTGAGGTTGAGCTCTTTGCACAGATCGGCGATAGTGGCGTTGCCGGTATTGGCAAAATAGGCCAGCGCCGCCTTTTTCAGGTTGATATTCTTATAGGCTACACCGGTAGCGTTTGCGCTGTTGAGCTCTTCAAAAAAGGTTTTAGCCATAGCCATCAGATAGACTTTTACAGTAATTGCTCACCAATTTAACAGCTTAATTCTGATTTTTTAAAATTTAGGGGTAGAAACAGGGGAATGTTTCTCTATATAAATGATTTTGTTAATTCGCAAAAAATAATACCTTTGCAATCCTTTTTGAGTTAAAAAGGGGCTCTTGTCATGTATAGCCGGATAGGGTTTCCGGGCCGGTTGAACACTGGGAAGAGTAAGTTCTTTTTATTTATTGCGGATGTGATGAAATTGGTAGACATGCCAGACTTAGGATCTGGTGCCGCGAGGCATGGGGGTTCGAGTCCCTTCATCCGCACATATAATATTATGTGGCAATGCGTCAATATGGCAACGTGATAATGCTATGCTCTCCCTCACTTTCATTGTCACTCCTGTCTTATTCAGACACAGTTTCACCTGATTTTATTCAAAAACAGTTTCCTGCCATTCCTACTTGCCGTTGTGACTTCATGGCAGAAAAATAAACAAGGAATCATTATTGCTTCTTAAAGAACACTTTATACAATTCAATTATGGCAACCGTTACGAGAGAAAACATTGGTTTATTGAACGATAAGATCACTGTGAAAGTGAGCCAGGAAGACTACCTTCCTAATTTTGACAAAGCAGTAAAGCAATTCAGCAAAAATGCGAACATACCAGGCTTCCGTAAAGGAATGGTACCTGCAGGTATGGTTAAGAAGATGCACGGTCAGGCTATCTTTGGCGACGAAATTCTGAAAACTGTTGAGAGAGAATTAATGGGTTATGTGCAGACAGAGAAACTGGAGATCTTCGGCCAGCCGCTGTCCCTGGAAAAACAGGCAAAAGACCTGGATTTCAACAAGCCTGCTGATTATGCCTTCGAATTTGAAGTGGGGCTGAAACCCAGCTTCAGCGTTACTCCCCTGGAAGATAACAAAACCACCCTTACAAAATATAAAGTAACCGTTACCGACGAAATGGTGAACGATGAAGTACAGCGTTTACAGCTGAAAGGTGGAAAAACAACAGAACCTGAAACAATTACTTCAGAAGATAACGTGATTAACGTTAAATTCGAAGAGTCTGACGAGAAAGGTAATGTAGTGGAAGGCGGTATCGTAAAAGAAAACGCCTTACTGGTTAAATACTTTGCACCGGCTATCCAGGCTGAACTGCAGGGTAAAAAGAATGAAGACAGCATTGTATTCCAACTGGCTACTTCCTTTGACGAGCAGCGTTTGGGCTGGATCCTGAAAGATCTGGGCTTTGAAGCAGGCGACAAGGAAGCAGCAAACAAATATTTCAAACTGACCATCACGAAAGTTGGTTTGATTGAGAAAAGAGAACTGAATGAAGAATTCTTCAAAGAAGTTTATCCGGGAGAAGAAATCACTACTGAAGAAGCTTTCCGCGCTAAACTGAAAGAAGAAATCGGCAAATACTGGGATTCTGAAAGCCGCAACCACCTTCACAACGACCTGTTTGAAGTACTGGTACACGAAACGCCGATTGAATTGCCAAAGGATTTCCTCAAACGCTGGCTGCAGGTAGGCGGTGAAAAGCCAAAAACTGCGGAAGAAGCGGAAAAAGAATTCCCTAGTTTTGACCATCAATTACGTTGGACACTCATCAGCGATAAACTGGTTAAAGAAAATAAACTGGAAGTTTCTTTCGAAGATCTGAAGGAAAATGCCAAACAAAAAGTATTAGGCTACTATGGCGGCGCCGCTGCTGATGGAGCAGAATGGTTAGACAGCTACCTGGATCGCCTGTTACAGGATGAGAAATTTGTAGACCAGACTTACCGTGAAATGATCACTGCCAAGTTATTTGACTGGGCTGAGGCTAAGGTGAACGTGAAAGAAGAGGAAATCAAAGCAGAAGATTTTGTTAATTTACCTCATAAACATCACCATCATGAACATTAATAATGAATTCAGAAAATATGCCATCCAGCATCGGGGAATCAGCAGCCTGGTAGTAGACAGTTACACCAAAAGCCACCAGATCAACAGTCTGACTCCTTATATCCTTGAAGAACGCCAGATGAATATGACCCAGATGGACGTTTTCTCCAGGTTGATGGCTGATCGTATTATTTTCCTGGGAGATCCCGTGAACGACTACGTAGCAAACGTGATTACTGCGCAGCTGTTGTTCCTTGAGTCTTCCGACCGTAACCGTGATATACAGATGTACATCAATAGCCCGGGAGGAAGCGTTTACGCCGGCCTGGGTATTTATGATACTATGCAGATCATTTCTCCTGACGTAGCTACTATCTGTACCGGTATGGCGGCCTCTTTCGGCGCTGTACTGCTGGTAGCAGGTACAAAAGGAAAACGTACCGCGCTGAAACATGCACGTGTAATGATTCACCAGCCTCATGGCGGTGCAGAAGGCCAGACTTCAGACATCGAAATCACTGCGCGTGAGTTCGTGAAACTGAAAAAGGAACTCAACGAAATCATTGCCGGCCATTGCGGACAGCCACTCAAAAAAGTGGAAAAAGATTCTGACCGTGACTACTGGCTGACTGCGGATGAAGCAAAAGAATACGGCATCATTGATGACGTACTCCAGAAAAATCCAAAGAAAAACCTGGAAACACCTCAGTAAAGCTTAAAGCACAAGGCATAAATAAGCTATTGTAGCGAAGATTACAGCGATACATATTAAAAAACGCTATTATCTTCGCTACAATAGCTTTTGTTTTGTGAGATGATAAGCTTTACTCTATTAAGACTTACGCTTTCGGCTATTTAGTGTAAATTTGTAACCCTGCAATAACAGTGCAGGCAATGATAGTTTCGTAGAAAAATAATCTATTCCGAAATGAAAGAATCTAAAATCCGATGCTCCTTTTGCAGCCGCTCCAAAGAAGAAGTGCAGATACTGATTGCAGGCGCTGAAGGACACATCTGTGAAAACTGTGTAGCCAACGCACAGGAGATAATTGACCAGGAGTTATTCACCCCCGGCAAAAAAGCAGCTGCAGCCGTAGCCCCCAACTTTGCACCCAAAGTGTCTAAACCAATTGACATGAAGAAATTCCTGGACGAATATGTAATTGGCCAGGATGATGCAAAGAAAATACTGGCAGTAGCTGTATA
Source organism: Chitinophaga sp. ARDCPP14 (assembly GCF_051362515.1). Taxonomy (NCBI): domain Bacteria; kingdom Pseudomonadati; phylum Bacteroidota; class Chitinophagia; order Chitinophagales; family Chitinophagaceae; genus Chitinophaga; species Chitinophaga sp. ARDCPP14. The sequence continues at coordinate 23,762 of NZ_JBKIXB010000002.1, forward strand.
CAACCACTATAAAAGACTTAACCAGCAGATTGGTGATGACGAAGTAGAGATTGAAAAATCCAACATCATCATGGTGGGCGAAACCGGTACGGGTAAAACCCTGCTGGCTAAATCCATCGCCAAACAATTAAATGTTCCCTTTGCTATTGTGGATGCGACCGTATTCACAGAAGCGGGCTACGTGGGTGAAGACGTGGAAAGTATCCTCAGCCGCCTGTTACAGGTATGTAACTACGACGTGGAAGCTGCTGAACGTGGCATTGTTTACATCGATGAGATCGATAAAATTGCCCGTAAAAATGATAACCCGTCCATTACCCGCGATGTAAGCGGCGAAGGCGTTCAACAAGGCCTCCTGAAATTACTGGAAGGCACCGAAGTACTGGTACCTCCGCAGGGCGGCCGTAAACATCCTGAACAGAAACTGATCAAGCTGAACACGCAGAACATTCTCTTTATCTGCGGTGGTGCATTTGACGGCGTCGAAAGAATCATCAGCAGAAGGGTACAGACCCACTCTATCGGTTTTACCGTAAACAAGGAAAAAGAAGAGGAAAACAGAAAACAGATCCTGCGTTATATCAACTCCCAGGACCTGAAATCCTTTGGTCTGATTCCTGAATTACTGGGCCGTTTACCAGTGGTTACCTATCTCAACTCGCTCGACAGGGATACCCTGAAACTGATCCTTACTGAGCCTAAAAACGCGCTGGTAAAGCAATACAAGAAACTTTTCAAGGTAGAAAATATCGATTTACAGATAGAAGAAGAAGCAATAGATTATATCGTAGACAAAGCGATGGAATACAAACTGGGTGCGCGTGGTTTACGCTCCATCTGTGAGGTGGTACTGAGCGATGCGATGTATGAACTGCCGTCTGCCAATGAAACACACTTTCATCTTACCAGGGAATATGCACAGGCAAAACTGGAGCAGTCAACCCTCATTAAACTGAAAGTGGCATAACTGTTCCGGTAATCCGTTAACAGCAATACTATCGCTAACTATAAAACGCTATTTATGCAGGAACTCATTCAGCAATTACAGGAAAAAGCCGGACTTACCGCCGAACAGGCCGCACAGTCCATCGATGTGATCAAAGAATATGTGAAGGGCAAATTACCTCCGTTTATTGCCGGTACAGTTGATAACTGGTTTGCAGGCATGTCGGATAAAGCCGAAGGAAAAAAGGCTGGTCTGATGGATCAGGCAGGTGATTTTCTGGATAACGTGAAAGATAAAGCGGAGGATTGGGCCGAAGAAGCAAAGGATAAAGTGTCTGATTTCTTCAACAAAGATAAAAAGTAGTTTAATATACAGTGAAGAAGGGCTTTCCGGAGGTATTTCCCCCGGAAAGCCCTTCTTCTTTTTAGAGGCTTCTGAGATAAAGATACAACGCGGTTAACTCTTCATCCGTGTACTGTGCAGTCATGTTCCACGGCATATCCTTTACCAGCAGCTGCTTTCCTTCCGGCGTTTTGCCGGTACGCAGCGTGGCAATAAAATCGTTTTGGCTCCATTTTCCGAGGTTCCCGGTAGAGGTGATATTGGCTACCGGCACAGCGCCCGGTACCGGGTTATCGCCGCCGGTCAATGTAGGCTTGTGGCAACCAGTGCAGGAAACCGCCAGGTACTGGCCGTACTCTTTTGTTGCCGCCTTTGCCACCTGGTTAGGCTGTTCCCGGTGATGATCTATTTTTTCCACGGGGAACAAGGGTATTTTACCCATTACAGACAGGACTTTTCCCATCGGTCCTATTTTTATGGGAATGGAAGGTGCATCTACTTTTGGCTGTGCCCTGCAAAACGCAATTATAGCCGCAATATCGTGATCATCCATTCGGGTGAACTCCTCTGAAGGCATCAGCAATAATGGCTTATTTGCGGTGTTTAAACCGTGCCGCAATGCCTTTAGCCAGTCAGTGTTATCATAGCTTTCCGGCAACCCTCCCAGGCCATAGGTGATATTATTACCCGCAATACGGCCGATAGCCGGGTCATCCACCACCATTTTTCCGCGCAGGTCTGTCCCGTGGCATTCGCCGCAACCCTTTATTTCATAGAGGTGCCGGCCCTCCGCAATAGTAGCTGAATCGGTGGGGATGGGAATGTTTCTTACTGTAACTGCATATTTTTTGCTGGCATGCTGATGGAAGAGAAAAGTAAAAACGCCGTATGCCGTTAATACGATCACTACCAGGCCCAACACGATACGTGTGGCCCACTTAAGACTTTTGGAGAACATAACAATTAAGGAATATTTCAGCTGTAAAAGTAATAGGGATAAATATTACAGGTATCAGTAGAACTACTGAATTAAAGAAGAATCATAACGTGGATTACAGGCTTCACATTTTTACTAAGCATCTTTATACGGGATAAACCAGTTCAGACCCGGTATAGAAAAGCACCCGTATTACAGGGTGCTTTTCATTGCGTAAAAGTGTTTCAAATCTTTCTTGATTTTGTGTGTTAAGGTTGATAAACGGTAAAGAGTGATGAATTAACCCAAATTTAACGTTCCTTTTGCAATATTCAATAACACTAAAGGGGTAATATTCAATTATTTTGAAAAAATGATGAACGGCTTATAAATACTCTTTTCATAAATTATAAAAATCCTGCTATCTCAATAGAATCAGTATCAATTGCAAAATCGTTATTCTATCTCAGGGCTTCCCGGGCAATTACAATCTTTTGGATCTCTGAAGTTCCCTCCCCGATGGTACATAATTTTGCATCTCGATAAAATTTTTCCACCGGGAAGTCCTTTGTATAGCCATAACCGCCAAAAATCTGTACGGCATCGTTGGCAACCCGCACGGCCACTTCCGACGCATAATATTTAGCCATAGCTGCCTGCTGGGTCATTTTTACCTTGCGGTTTTTCATATCTGCCGCCTGCATGGTGAGCAATTCTGCAGCAGCTATTTCTGTGGCCATATCCGCCAGTTTAAAGGACACGCCCTGGAAATTAGAGATGGGCTGGTCGAACTGGTACCGTTCCTTTGAGTATTTCAGGGCAGCGTCCATAGCGCCTTTGGCAATGCCAAGCGATAATGCGGCAATGGAAATCCGGCCGCCGTCCAATACTTTCATGGACTGGATAAAGCCGTCGCCTTCTGCGCCCAGCATATTTTCTACAGGAATGCGGCAATTGTCGAATACCATTTCCGCAGTTTCGGAGGCGCGCATGCCCAGTTTGTTTTCTTTCTTGCCTCCACTGAAGCCGGGAGTACCCTTTTCCACAATGAAAGCGCTCATACCATGACTGTCGCGCACGTCGCCGGTACGGACTATTACTACCGCCACATCGCAGCTTTTCCCGTGGGTAATCCAGCACTTCGTGCCATTCAGCACCCAGTCGTTCCCGTCTTTTTTAGCCACGCATTTCATATTCATGGCATCGGAACCGGTATTAGGCTCCGTGAGCCCCCAGGCGCCGATCCATTCACCGGTAGCCAGCTTAGGCAGGTAACGCTGTTTTTGCGCTTCATTGGCAAACTGCATCGTATGACCGGTACACAACGAGTTATGGGCCGCCACGCTTAGCCCTATCGCCCCGCAGATGCGTGAAATTTCACTCACCACGGTTACATATTCCAGGTATCCCAACCCGCTGCCACCGTACTCCTGGGGCACCAGTACGCCCATCAATCCCAGTTCCCCGAGCTGTTTGAATATATGTACCGGGAACTCCTGCTGCTCGTCCCATTCCATCACGTGAGGCTGAATATGTGTTTTCCCGAAATCCCGGATCATTTGTGCAATCTGTTGTTGCATCTCCGTAGGCGCAAAGTTCATAAACGTGTGGCTTTAATATTTGATCTCAATGTAATGTTCAATTTTACGATAAATAATCTCATCCACCAACGGCAGGTTGCGGAGGTCCGATACTGCCCTGAAACCCGCGTGGCTACTGCGGTACTGCACAATGAGACGGGCCAGTTTATAGCGTATGTATGGGTGAGCTGCCAAAGATTTTTCATCTGTGAGGTTGAGGTCTAGTTTTTTTAGAGAACTGCTACCTATCTGTAAGAACGGTTGAATTTTTTGAAATGTGGAGTCGGGTAAGCCATAACATTCCGCCACCTGCTCCACGGCATAAAAACCTCCCAGCCGCTCACGGAAGGCAATAATCCGCCGCGCGAAGCCCGCTCCGATGCCCGGCAGCGACTGCCAAACGATGCTGTCTGCTGTGTTAATATCAATAGGTACAGCCGGGGCTTTCTTACGATAACGGGTAAACGACGTATCATTATACCTGACAAATGCGCTGTCCCGGTAATAGTGATGTCCTTTTTTAAATCTTTCATGCAGGGCATTGCTGTCCCCGTAGTATGATTCCCTGCCATAGTTTTTATTTCCGGGTCCGCTCCGCGGACCATATCTCCCGGAAAACCGGTTATTGTCCTTACCCGCAATGCGCACATAAGGTATCAGCTGTGTGCATAAGACGGGAGGCAACCCATATATCTTGCCCAGATCAGCCGGCGTCCTGAAATACCCGCCCCTGGCCAGGTACTTACCAATAGTAACAGCGGTGCGTTCGCTTACACCCAGCTGCTGCCAGCCGCTTGCCGGCAACGTGTTGGGATCGAAGTAAAACAGGCTATCTGTGTGTGCATTACTCCGCCGGGTAAAAGCCGGTTCTTTCTCCACTGCTGCCAGCCTGGCTTCAAAGGCCGTTACGGCCGCTTTCAGGTTATCACTACCGGCAACGGGCGTACGCTGAAAATAAAAAACCAGGTTGGGGATATAGCTGGTTAATATCATGAGCAGCGCCAGCGTTAATATGCCTAGCCGCTCTTTCCGGGAAAACCGCAGATATTCGCGGACAAATGATTTCCACATGGGTCAACAACAATTTTGACCAAGCTAGGATTATGTATGCTGTGTTTTGTTAACAGAAATAAAACGCCTCTAAATTTCGAGGCTAAGGCCGTCGTAGGCCAGGTGGGTACCCGCAGGCAGCTCCGCTGATACCGCTTCATGCAGCCCGAGCTGATGGCTGATATGGGTGAGGTATACTTCCGGCACCTCCAGCTCTTTTCCCAGCGCGATGGCTTCTTCCAGGGTAAAATGAGAAATGTGCTTTTCGCGTCGCAGGGCGTTCAGTACGAGGATCTTAGAACCACGGATCTTTTCTTTTTCCTCCGGCGCAATGTAGTTGGCGTCGGTGATATAGGTGAAATCATGGATGCGGAAGCCCAGCACGGGCATCTGATGATGCATGACATGTACCGGTGTAATGGTTAGTCCGTTTACATCGAAAGGATCGGCGGCAATGGTCTGCAGGTTTATTTCCGGAATGCCAGGGTATTTAAAATCAGAAAAAGCATAGGCAAACTCACGTTTGATCACACTTTGCGAGAACTCTGTGGCGTATATATTAATGGCGCTTTTCTGAAAATAGTTAAAGGCGCGGATATCGTCCATGCCGGCGATATGATCTTTATGGGAGTGGGTGATGAGTACTGCCTCCAGGTGTCCGACTTTTTCGCGCAGCATCTGGTAGCGGAAATCCGGGGTGGTATCTACTACGATATTACCGGCGGGCGCCGAGATCATAATACTGCTGCGTAAGCGTTTATTTTTTTTATCGGCCGAGGTGCAAACTTCGCAACCACAAGCTATAACCGGAACTCCCTGCGACGTACCTGTACCTAAGAATGTAACTTTCATCCCAACATCATTTGTCTGTTTTTGCCTATTCTGCTGCGTGTTCTTCCGAAGCCCCGCCTTCTTCCTCCCCCGCTTCCGGGATCGGTTTGCTGGCCTGTATCTGTTTGTAGAGCTTATGCGACTCTGCCGTCAGCGCTTCTTCATCCAACGGCAGCGTCGTTAAAATATCGATCAGCGTATTGATACGCCCTTCGAGGTTCAGGAATTTGTTGATCACTACCACCTTCTTGTGTTCCAGGATGCAGTAACCGGACAGGAAACTACCTTTTTCGAAGCGCAATACATATTTGGCCTCGTCGAAGATCTTTTCCAGTTTAGTCAGGTTATTAGGTGTGATTTTGATATTCATGTCGCAAAAATAGCAAAAAGCTGTTGTTACTTTGTTACCATCCTGGCAAAAGGCACAATCATTTCTTCCAGGGAAATACCGCCGTGCTGGAAGGTATTCCGGTAATAGTTCACAAAATAGTTATAGTTGTTGGGATAACAGAGATACCCATCTCCTTTTGCAAAGATGTAGGAAGAGTTGACGTTGGGCTTTGGCAATCCGGCATCACGGGGATCGCGGAAGGCCAGCACTTCTTTCGGCTCATAGTTCAGGTTACGGCCGTGTTTGTAGCGCAGGTTGGTAGTGGTTTGTTTATCTCCGATCACCTTTACAGGTGTTTTTACCCTTACGCTGCCATGGTCTGTGGCGATGATCAGGTTTATTTTTTTATCGCTGATACGTTTCAGGGCCTGGTGCAGCGGGCTGTGTTCAAACCAGCTGGCAGTGATAGAGCGGTAAGAGGCTTCATCGCCGGCCAGTTCCTTCAGTACTTCCATTTCGGTGCGGGCATGGCTGAGCATATCCACGAAGTTGTATACAATTACGCTCAGCGGGTAATCCAGCATGTTATGGATATTATTGAGCATGGTTTGGGCATCGGCGTGATTGGTCACCTTGGTGTATGAAAACCGGGGATCCATTTTCATCTGCTTCAGCTGGGCTGCAAAAAAATGCTCTTCATACAGATTTTTCCCGCCTTCTTCATCGTCGTTCTTCCATTCCTGGGGAAACCGGTGTTCAATATCTATGGGCAGCATGCCGGCAAAAATGGCATTACGGCTGTATTGTGTGCTGGTAGGCAAAATGCTGTAAAAAGACTCTTCCTCCACCAGCCGGAACGATTCCTGGAAAATAGGCTGGATCGCCTTCCACTGGTCGTACCGCAGGTTATCGATGAGCAGGAATACGTTGGGCACGTTGGGGTCCAGGTTAGGCACTACCTTATCGCGGAACAGGGTATGAGACATCACCGGGGCTTCTTTTGTTTTTGGATGGAGCCAGTCGCTGTAATTACGGCTGATGAACTTGGAAAACTCGTTGTTGGCCTCGGTTTTCTGGGCATTGAACACTTCCAGCATTTCCGGGCTGTTGGTTTTTGTCATTTCCATTTCCCAATACACCAGTTTCTTGTAAATGTCCATCCACTCGTTAAAGTCGGGGTTGGAGCTCAGCGCCATAAACAGGCTGCGGAATTCCTGCTGGTAGGCGGTAGTGGTTTTTTCGGCCACCAGTCTTTTGTTATCAATTATTTTTTTGAGAGATAATAATACCTGGTTTGGATTTACCGGTTTGATAAGATAGTCGGTGATCTGGGAGCCGATAGCATCGTCCATGACATTTTCCGCTTCATTTTTGGTAATCATTACCACGGGAATCTGCTGATCAATTTCCTTGATTTTACCGAGTGTTTCCAGTCCGGTGATGCCGGGCATGGATTCGTCCAGTAATACTACATCTACCACCTGTTCTTTCAAAAATTCGAGTGCGTCATATCCGTTGGTAAGGGCCGAAACTTTGTAGCCTTTGCTTTCCAGGAAGATAATCTGCGATTTCAGGGACTCTATTTCATCATCTACCCATAGTATATTTATCTGACTCATAATAAGATTTAAGGTTCCGGTAAAAAAAGGAATTTACCCCTAATTTTTTGCAAATATCATTCCCCGTCTATCATTTGCCGGTAATTATATGTTAAAAAGGGCTGAACACGGTAAAATCATAGCAGGAAAAAGTGAACAGGCTGATAAAGTTATTTACCTTCGCATCCATAACTTTAATTACCTGTAACCTACCAATTGTTTTGAACTGTCATAGGGGTATCGTGGATGCCGCGCGTCATTATAAGTAAAAAAATTACATATAATTAATTTCGGGTGTAGTTTTGCATACAGGCACCAGGGATTCAGACGCGGACGCCCCCGTCTGAAATCGTATAATTAAATGCAATGACCGAACGCAAGCGAAAAATTGTTAATGATCCGGTGTATGGCTTTATTACCATAGATCACCCGTTGATTCTTAACCTCATTTCACATCCATATTACCAGCGGCTCCGCCGCATACACCAGATGGCTTTGGCGCACCTGGTGTATCCTGGTGCTATGCATACGCGGTTTCATCATAGCATGGGCGCCTATCACCTCATCAGTATGGCGCTGCTGGAGCTCCGGAGCAAGGGGGCAGACATTACCCCGGAAGAGGAAGTAGCGGCCAAAATGGCCATTTTACTGCATGACATAGGGCATGGGCCTTATTCCCACGCTTTAGAGAATGGCATTATTGAAGGGGTATCTCATGAAGAGATTTCCCAGTGGCTGATGGAGGCATTGAACAAGGAGATGGATGGCGCCCTGTCCCTTACACTGGATATTTTCAATGGACGTTATCATAAAAAATTCCTGCATCAGCTGGTGTCGAGCCAGCTGGATGTAGACAGAATGGACTACCTGAACCGCGACAGCTTCTATACCGGGGTGGCCGAGGGCACCATCGGGTACGACCGCATCATCAAGATGCTGATTGTACATAAGGGGGAGCTGATGGTAGAGGAAAAGGGAATTTATTCTATTGAGAAGTTTATCATAGCCCGGCGGCTGATGTACTGGCAGGTATACCTGCATAAAACGGTGCTCAGCGCCGAAAACATGCTGGTAAAAATCCTGATCAGGGCTAAAGCGCTGGCACAGGAGGGAAAGGAGCTGTTTTGCTCTCCTGCCCTGTCATATTTCCTGTACAATACCATTACAAAGAACAATTTTGAATGCGGACCGGAATGCCTGGAATTATTTTGCCAACTGGACGACTATGATATTATGGGGGCGATTAAAGTTTGGACAACACACGAGGACAAGGTTTTGTCCCTTTTATGCAAGTGGCTGATAGACAGGAACTTATTCAAGGTTGTATTAAGTAATCAGGCGTTTGACGGAAGTGCAGCACTATTATTGAAGGAACAGGTCAGACAAAAATGGGGGATTGAAGGAGCGGATCTGGACTACTTCGTTTTTTCCGGTGCGGCCTCGTTAAGGGCTTATAACGTTAATGACGAGAAGATCAATATCCTATTTAAAGATGGAACTGTAAAAGACATTTCCTCTATCGACAATGCACTGATTAGCCATACACTGGCGATACCGGTAAAAAAATTCTACATTTGTCATCCAAAAATTCAGGCTAACAACGTTTTATAAGGAATAAAATGTTAAATAAATAAGTTCATACTATCCGGTGTAGCCTGGAAAACATTACAATTTTAAACTATGCAGTTTAGCGCATTACAATTAGCTACCATGTTAGATGGTAAGCTGGAGGGAAATCCGGACGTAAAGGTGAGCAACATCGCCAAGATTGAAGAAGCTGGCGAGGGCATGCTCAGTTTCATTGCCAATCCTAAGTATGAAGAATTCATATATACCACCAATGCCTCCATTCTGATTGTGAATGAGAGCCTGGTGATTGAGCGTCCGATCAAATCGACCCTGATCCGGGTGAAGGATGCCTATAGCAGCTTTGCGTTGTTATTGGAGCAGTACAGGTACCTGACCGGCAATAAATCCGGTATTCAGCAGCCATCTTACATTCCTGCATCTGTGAAGATGGGGGAAAACGTGTTTGTGGGTGCTTTTGCATACCTGGGTGAAAATGTGGTGCTGGGCAACAACGTAAAAATATACCCTGGCGTATATCTGGGTGATAATGTGATCGTTAATAACGATTCCATCCTGTATCCGGGCGTAAAAGTATACGACAACTGTATTGTGGGTAGCCGCGTAATGCTGCATGCAGGTTGTGTGATAGGCGGCGATGGCTTTGGATTTGCTCCTCAGCCGGATAGTTCCTATAAAAAAGTACCCCAGATTGGCAACGTGGTGATCCACGATGATGTGGAAATCGGCGCAAACACTACTATCGACCGCGCTACCATGGGTAGTACGGTGATCCGTAAGGGTGTGAAGCTGGATAACCTGATCCAGGTGGCACATAATGTGGACATCGGCATTAATACGGTGATTGCGGCACAAACCGGGGTTTCCGGCAGCACCAAAATCGGCCAGAACTGCGTGATCGGTGGCCAGGTAGGGATGGTTGGTCATATCCACATAGCCGACAATACCAAAATCAATGCACAGAGCGGCTTATCCAAGTCGATTACAGTACCCAATACCTCTCTGACAGGCTCTCCGGCGTATGATTATAAAAGTTCGCTGAAAAGTCAGGCAATTTTTAGAAATTTGCCGGACCTTGAAAAGCGCGTAAAGGAGCTGGAAGAGATGGTTAAACAACTGCTGCAAGAGCGGGCAGGTGTATAAATGATTACTGGTTAAATAGTTATATATTAGTTACCTTATTATGGAAAATCAACAGTTGCAATACCAGCATACCTTAAAGGGTGAGATCACCTTGTCGGGTATTGGCTTGCATACAGGCGCCTATGTTAATATGACCCTTAAACCGGCTACGCCGGGGCATGGGATTAAGTTTCAACGTGTAGACCTGCCGGGACAACCCATCGTAAAAGCAGATGTGGATTATGTGGTAGAAACAACCCGCAGCACCACGCTCGAGCACAACGGCGCCAGAGTGAGTACCGTAGAACACATTATGGCTGCTTTGGCAGGAACCGGTGTAGACAACGTACTGGTGGAACTGGATGGTGGCGAAATTCCTATCATGGACGGAAGCGCCTACGCGTTTATTGAAGCGATAGAAAAAACCGGTCTGCAAAACCAGGATGCCAAGAAAGTATACTATACTATTGATACCAACATCACTTACTATGATGAGAAGAAAAAGGTAGAAATGGTGGCGATGCCGGCCCTGGATTACCGCATTACCTGTCTTATCGACTTCAACTCACCGGTATTAGGTACCCAGCACGCGAAAATGAAGGGTATCGAAGAGTTCAAAACAGAGATTGCACCCTGCCGTACCTTCTGCTTCCTGCATGAACTGGAATACCAGCTGTCGCTGAACCTCATTAAAGGCGGGGATATCAACAACGCGATTGTGGTAGTTGACAAGCCGGTTACCGAAGAGGAGCTGGAACGTTTAGCAAAGGTATTTAACCGGGAAACCATTTCTGTACAGAAAGAAGGTATCCTGAACAATATAGAATTACGTTTCCCGAACGAACCGGCACGTCACAAACTGCTGGACGTGGTGGGTGATCTGGCCCTGATCGGATATCCGATCAATGCGCATATCATTGCCAACCGTCCCGGACATGCCTCCAACGTGGAGTTTGCCCGTGCGATCAAAGCGTATATCAAAAAGAACAAACATAATAAAGACGTCCCTGTTTACGATCCCAATCAGCCACCTGTATTTGATACACCACGTATTGAAAGAACATTGCCGCACCGTTACCCGATGCTGCTGGTTGATAAGATCATTGAACTGGGAGAAGAAAAAGTGGTAGGTATCAAGAATGTTACCTTCAACGAGCATTTCTTCCAGGGACATTTCCCTTCAAATCCTGTAATGCCGGGCGTTCTGCAATTGGAAGCGCTGGCGCAGGTAGGCGGTATTCTTGCATTGAACCGCGTACCTGATCCTGAAAACTATGATACCTATTTCCTGAAGATAGATAATTGTAAATTCAAACAGAAAGTAGTTCCGGGCGACACCATGATATTAAAAATGGAGTTGCTGAGTCCTATCAGAAGAGGACTTGTGGAAATGCGGGGGACAGTATTCATCGGCAACAAAGTAGCTACTGAGGCCGACATGATCGCACAAATTATAAAAACAAGAGAAGGCAAATAATAGCAATGATCCACCCGCTTACATACATACATCCGGACGCCAAAGTTGCGCCTAATGTAAAAATTGATCCATTTACCGTTATACATAAAAACGTAGAAATCGGTGATGGTACCTGGATAGGTTCCAACGTAACTATTATGGAAGGAGCCCGCATCGGCAAAAACTGCCGTATTTTTCCAGGCGCTGTTATTTCTGCCATCCCCCAGGATTTGAAATTTGCGGGTGAAGAAACTACCGTTGAAATCGGCGACAACACCACTATCCGTGAATATGTGACGATCAACCGCGGTACCAAAGACAAATGGAAAACCACTATCGGGAATAACTGCCTGATCATGGCATATAGCCACATTGCACACGATTGCGAAGTAGGCAACTACTGCGTATTTTCAAATAATACTACCCTTGCCGGTCACATTACCGTGGGCGACCACGTGGTACTGGCTGGAATGGTAGCCATTCAACAATTCTGTAAAGTAGGCGATCACGCATTTGTAACCGGCGGTTCCATGGTGCGTAAAGATGTGCCTCCTTTCGTAAAAGCAGCACGCGAACCACTTTCCTATGTGGGCGTAAATTCCGTAGGATTAAAGAGAAGAGGTTTTTCCCTGGAAAAGATCAACTCTATCCTGGACATTTACCGTGTCATCTTTGTAAAAGGTTATAAATTATCAAAAGCCGTGAATATCATCGAAGCGGAATTTCCTGCTACCGATGAAAGAGATGAAATCCTGTCGTTCATCCGTGAATCAGGACGTGGCATCATGAGAGGCTATACTTCCAGGACCAATGACGATATCTCTTAACCAGACAGGTAAGCGTTTTAACTACGACTGGATTTTCCGTCGGGTAACCCTCACCTTTAGTGAAGGACAACGTTATGCCATACTGGGTCCCAATGGTTCAGGGAAATCCACTTTATTACAGGTAATCAGCGGCGCCATTCAACACAATGAAGGCGCCGTTACCTATAGCACGCCGGAAAAACCCATCGCTCCCGATGCGTTTTTCCAGTATTGCGCCATCGCTGCTCCTTATCTTGAACTCATCGAAGAGTTCACCCTCACAGAAATCATCCAGTTCCATCAACAGTTCAAAAGCTTCCTGCCGGGAATCACTCCCGCCATTGCCATGCAACTGGTAGGACTGGAAAAAGCCGCCAACAAACAACTCCGCAACTTTTCTTCCGGGATGAAACAGCGTATCAAGCTGGCCCTCGCCATCCTGTCTGATGTCCCCGTTCTTTTGCTGGATGAACCCTGTACTAACCTGGATGCCGCCGGTATCGCCGTATACCAGCAACTCATCAATGAATATGGCGGCAACCGCCTGATTATTGTAAGCTCCAACGATGAACAGGAATACTTCATGTGCCGCGAACATATCCATATCCTGGATTATAAATAGATAAAATCACCGGGAATATTATCTTCGTGAAAAGCTAAAAGCTATATGAAGACTGCCAGTAAGAAAGTGATTAATGGCTGGGCCATGTACGACTGGGCTAATTCCGTGTACAACCTCGTTATCACCACTACTTTTTTCCCTATCTATTTTTTAGCGGTTACAGGTGAACATGTTTCCTTTCTCGGGATGAACTTTGTAAACTCCGCACTGTACAATTATTCCATGGCAGCCGCTTACCTGCTGGTGGCCCTTGCCTCTCCTATCCTGTCCTCTATTGCGGATACCAGGGGTAATAAAAAGAATTTCCTGCGCTTCTTTACCATACTGGGGGCACTTTCCTGCTGCGCCCTCTACTTTTTCGACGGGGATCATCTCCTGCTGGGCGTGATTTGCTTTATCCTTTCTACCATTGGGTATTGCGGCGGCCTCGTATTTTACAACTCCTACCTGCCTGAAATTGCAGCGCCGGAAGACCGCGACCGTATCAGCGCCCGGGGTTACAGCATGGGCTATGTAGGCAGCGTGATTTTACAACTGCTGGGGTTTGGCCTGGTGGTATTGGGTCCCAAAATGGGCATGGGTAAAAGTCAGCCGGTGCAGCTTACCTTCCTGCTGGTAGGTATCTGGTGGTTTGGCTTTGCACAGATCACCTTTGCCCGCCTACCCAAAAGCACCGTGATCACCAAACACACAGTTAACGCATTCACAGAAGGATTTACGGAATTACGAAAAGTATATGCCCAGGTAAAACAACTGCCGGTGCTGAAAAGATTCCTGCGTGGATTTTTCTTTTACAGTATGGGGGTACAAACCGTGATGATGGCCGCCACCATCTTTGGTGGCAAGGTGCTGAAGCTTCCGGATGAAATGCTGATCGTTACCGTGGTGATTATCCAGATTGTGGCTATTGCCGGTGCATGGAGCATGGCCAGGCTTTCCACAAGGTTTGGTAATTTACGTGTATTGATTGCCGTTGTCATATTCTGGATAGGCATCTGTATTGCCGGTTACAAAATGCAAACGGCTATGCATTTTTATTTACTGGCCACTGCGGTAGGACTGGTAATGGGTGGTATCCAATCCCTCAGCCGGTCTACTTATGCCAAGCTGATGCCCGAAACAGAAGACACTACGTCCTTCTTCAGCTATTATGACGTTACCGAAAAACTGTCTATTGTAATTGGTATGTTTTCGTTTGCCTATATAGATGATCTCACGGAAGACATGCGGAATTCCGTGCTGGCACTGGTGGTATTTTTTGTGATCGGACTGATATGGATCATTTCCGCATTGCGCAAGCAAAAGCAGCTATCGCAGAATTAGGTATCTTTCAAAATAGAACTATCCAACAAAATTCAAGGATAATGAAATTATACACCATAGAAACAGGATTCTTTAAACTGGATGGCGGCGCGATGTTTGGCGTAGTGCCTAAAACCATCTGGAATAAACTGAATCCGGCAGATGAAAACAATTTATGCAGCTGGGCCATGCGTTGCCTGCTGATCGAAGACGGCAACCGCCTCATCCTGGTAGACAACGGCATTGGCGATAAGCAGGATGCAAAATTCTTTAGTCATTATTACCTGCACGGAGATGCGACCCTGGATAAATCGTTGGCGGCACATGGTTTCCACCGGGATGATATCACCGATATGTTCCTTACCCACCTGCACTTCGATCACTGTGGCGGCAGTATTATCCGCCAGGGCGAACAGCTGGCGCCTGCTTTTAAAAATGCGACCTACTGGAGTAATGAAGATCACTGGAAATGGGCTACACAACCCAACGACCGGGAGAAGGCATCTTTCCTGAAAGAGAATATCCTTCCCATCCAGGAAAGCGGTCAGCTGAAATTTATTAATCATCTTGAAGGCGTCAACTTCACGGATAATATTTCCATCCGGTTTGCCAATGGGCACACCGATGCTATGATGCTGCCGCAGATCAGCTATAAGGGCAAAACCATTATATACATGGCCGACCTGTTGCCATCCACTGGTCATATACCACTGCCCTATGTAATGGCGTATGACATGTTTCCACTGAAAACATTGCAGGAAAAGAAAAGCTTTTTACAGGAGGCGGCAGATAAAGAATATATCCTTTACTTCGAACACGACCCGGTAAATGAATGCTGTGTACTGCAACAAACTGAAAAAGGTATCCGTGCAGGTGAAACTTTTTCACTCAGCAGTATTTAAATTCCTGTCAGTCTGTCACAATTATGGCTGCTGCATTATATTTGATAGCAATCCTGTATGGCTATACACATAACAACAGATAATAAATTGAAAAAACTGATCGTTGTGGGCGACCGCGTGCTGATAAAGCCAGCTACACCCCACGAGCGCACCAGCAGTGGATTATACCTGCCTCCCGGGGTTCAGGAAAAAGAAAAGGTTCAACGTGGCTATGTTATTAAAACGGGGCCGGGGTATGCTATACCTGTGCCTGTGGACAATGACGAGGCCTGGAAGCCTGAAGAAGAGAAAGTAAAATATATTCCGTTACAGGTGAAAGAAGGCGACCTGGCTATTTTCCTGGTCAGTGGTTCCACCGCGGTAGTGTACGAGGAAGAAACCTATTATATCGTACCACAGGCTGCTATCCTGATGCTGGAAAGAGAAGAAGATCTGTAGATCATCTTCTGTTATCTTATAAATAAAAAAATCTGCTAACGAATAGCAGATTTTTTTTTGTCTATCATGTATGAAAAAGCAATCTATTCTTTGTATTCCAGTATATCGCCCGGCTGGCATTCCAGTACCCGGCAGATCTCTTCCAGTGTGGAAAACCGGATGGCCTTTGCTTTGCCACTTTTTAGTATACTGAGATTTGCCATCGTAATACCCACCTGTACACTCAGCTCCGTCAGCGACATCTTCCTTTTTGCCAGCATCACGTCCAGATTGACGATTATCCCCATTGTATATTGTTATTTAGATCATTAAATGGTCAACGCCTGTTCTTCCTTCAGGCTCACCGCCCTTTCGAAAACGATGGCCAGCGCCAGGATCACCATGAAAGCCATCAGCAGTTCCCAGGAAGCGCCCAATACGCTCAGCAGCCGGAAATAAAGCCGGTTGTTGTACACCTTTATGCTGTCGCCCGCTATCCAGGCAAAAACGATTTTAGTGAGCAGCAGTCCCGATAACACCAGCAGGATCCCTTTTACCGCGCTGAGATTTTTACGGGAGATAATATCTTCACTCCCGGCGCCGATCAATAACCGGAAAAGATACCAGGTCATTACCAGGTACAATAAACCCAGTATGGTATTTTGAAGAACGGCTGCTTTTAAACCGGGGGTATCAGGACTGAAACGTGATTGAAAAAAAGCAACACCATTAAAGATCGTGATGTAAACACTGATCAATACAGAAATGAGCAGCACGATTTTCAACGGGAGAAGATACTTACTGATTTTCATGTTACGCCCTGTTTAATAGCTCAAAGGTATTTTCATTTTATCGAAAATCAAAATAATTTTATCGTTTATCAATAATTAATGATCGATAATCGGTATGTATAGACGGATAATAATTTGAAGCTCAACCGCTTGTTGCTTTTTATTATCTTCATAAAAAAAATTACGTCATGCCCAATCAGGATGCATTTCTGGAATATATCAAAAGCGGCTATACTTTTAAAGGCGAGCATTTCAAGCTGGGATGTGCCATGCTGAACGGCGAAGTAGTAGCCGGGGCGGATGTTTTCCTGCCACTCAAAACACTTAACCGTCATGGTTTGATTGCCGGCGCCACCGGTACCGGTAAAACCAAAACGCTGCAGGTGATCGCCGAAGGACTCAGCGATGCCAGCGTACCGGTATTGTTGATGGACATCAAAGGAGATCTGAGCGGCATTGCAGCTGCCGGCAGCGACAACCCGAAAATTGCGGAGCGTTATCAGAAAATAGGTGGCAGCTGGAGTGCAGCGGCCTATCCATCAGAACTGTTATCCCTCAGCCAGGAAAAGGGCGTGCGCTTACGGGCTACCGTCAGCGAGTTTGGCCCCATCCTCCTGTCGAAGATCCTGGAACTGAACGATACGCAGGCTGGCCTTGTAGCCATGCTTTTCAAATATTGCGATGATAACAAACTGCCTTTACTGGATCTGAAAGACTTTAAAAAAGTATTGCAATTTGCCGGCGATGAGGGCAAAGTAGCACTGGAAAAGGATTACGGAAAGATATCCACTACCTCGACCGGCACCATCCTGCGCAAAGTGATTGAACTGGAGCAACAGGGCGCTGCATTGTTTTTTGGAGAGAAATCTTTTGAAGTAGATGACCTGATGCGCATCAGCGACGATGGCCGCGGTATCATATCCATACTGCGCGTAAATGATATACAGGATCGTCCGAAACTGTTTTCCACCTTCATGCTCAGCCTGCTGGCAGAATTATACGCAACCCTTCCCGAAGAAGGCGACCTGGACAAACCCAAGCTGGTGATGTTCATTGATGAAGCGCATCTTATTTTCAATGAAGCCAGCGACGCCTTGCTGAAACAGATAGACACCATCATTAAACTGATCCGTTCAAAAGGTGTCGGCATTTTCTTCTGTACCCAAAACCCGATGGATGTACCTCCTTCCGTGCTGGGACAACTGGGTCTTAAAGTACAACATGCCCTGCGCGCCTTTACCGCCAACGACCGCAAAACAATCAAGCAAACGGCGGAGAACTACCCGTTATCAGATTTCTATAAAACAGATGAGTTGCTAACCCAGATAGGTATTGGTGAAGCGCTCATTACCTGCCTGAATGAAAAAGGTGTTCCTACCCCGTTAGCCGCTACCATGCTGGTATCTCCACGGTCACGTATGGATGTATTAACACCGGCGGAAATTGACGGACTGGTGAACAATTCCAAACTGGTAAAGAAATACGGGCAGGAAATTGACAGCGAAAGCGCGTATGAAATCCTCACCGCCAAGCTGCAGGAAGCCGCCGAGAAAACAGCCGCTACTGAAGCTGCGCCAAAATCTTCCGGGAAACAAAAACAGGAAAAAGGCGTTCTTGAGCAGGTGATGGATAGCTCTGTAGCGCGGCAGGTGGGTCGTACCGCTGCCAACATCATCACCCGTAGCCTACTGGGCGCATTGGGCCTGGGTGGAAAAAGCAGTAAAAGTAAAAGCTGGTTTTAATTATGCAACGACAGTCACGCTGTCAGTTTACATCAATATATCAAAAGTATGAGTAGAATTATTAAAACGGGCGTATGCTCGTACGGCATGTCTGGACAGATATTTCATGCCCCGTTCCTGCACGTAAACCCGGGATTTGAATTTACAGCGGTAGTAGAAAGAAGTAAAAACCTGGCGCAGCAACGCTATCCTAACGTTAAAGTATATACGAGCGTGGAGGATATGCTGGCAGACAAAGACCTGGAACTGATCGTAGTCAACACTCCTAACTACACACACTTCGACTTTGTAAAAGCAGCACTGGAAGCAGGAAAGAATGTGATTGTGGAAAAGCCTTTCACCGTACACGCCAAAGAGGGTGAAACACTTGCAGCCTTAGCGGCCGAGAAAGGTTTGCTGCTCAGTGTTTACCACAACCGCCGGTACGACAGCGACTATAAAGTAGTAAGAGAGGTATTGCAGTCCGGTCAGCTGGGTGATGTACTGGAAGCAGAAATACACTACGACCGCTTCAAGGAAGAGCTGAGTTATAAAAAACATAAAGAACTGGGAGGCCCCGGCACCGGCGCTTTATATGACCTGGGCTCACACCTGATCGATCAGGCCATTACCTTGTTTGGCATGCCCAAACGCATCTGGGCAGACATCCGCGTGATCCGCCGCGACTCCATTGTAGACGATTATTTTGAACTGGTACTTTACTATGATCATCTGCGGGCGCGTGTAAAATGCAACTACCTGGTACGCGAAGCCCTTCCAGCCTACCAGCTGCATGGCCGTATCGGCTCCTTTATCAAAACAAAATCTGATATACAGGAAGCGCAGCTGCAAAGAGGGCTTTTCCCCAACAGCCCCGACTGGGGCGCCGAACAGCCGCATGAATGGGGCCTGCTCCACACGGAAATTGATGGCAAAGTAGTAAAGAAATATGTTCCCGGTGGAAGCGGCAACTACATGGACTACTACCAGGGCATCTACGAAGCCTTAGTAAATAAAGCTGCCAACCCGGTACCACCGCAGGACGCCATTAAAGTGATCAAAGTAATCGAAGCTGCTTTCGAGAGCAGTAAGGAGGGCAGGGTGATTGATCTTTAACGCGGATGTTGTCTTACTCAGGATTACACTGATTATGCTGATTACCTGGATTTTCACTTTTGGATTTTTATATGATTTTTAAAGAGATTCGGGGAGACAAAAGCGATTAACCAGGATATTGATTTTAAAAGATTCGGGGAGATAAAAGCGGTTAAGCTGGATTGATCACCCTGGGTTTTAAAAGAATTTGGGGAGATATAAGCGGTTACATTCGCTTGTATCTCCCCGAATCTTTTTAAAAATCATATAAAAATCCAAAAGTAAAAATCCAGGTAATCAGTAAAATCAGTGTAATCCTGAGTAAGACAAACTCCGCTCTCACCGTGCGCAAGACAGCCGCCCCGCCTCATCCCGCACCACGATGCCTTCTTCGTTCAGGAACTGGAGGACTTCCATCAGGTCGCTTCTTTTTACATCGGGTAGTTTGGTTTGCAGCATGTTAAACAGCAGTGGTTCTTCTTTCAGCATGGTGATAACGTGGTCGGATATACGCTTGAATCCGGCGGCGTCCATAGGCTGTGATTTCTTTTTTAAGCAGATGTCGCATACGCCGCACGGAGTGGCATCCTTTTCGCCGAAATAGGCTACCAGTTGCTGCGTACGGCACATATCACGGTTACGTACATACGCAAACATGGCGGCGAGCCTGTCCGCATAAACTTTCTTGCGTACTTCCACCCTGGCCATATTGATGCGCAGGTTTTGTGAGGATACCCGTTCCTGGAGGAAACACAGCTGTGGTTCGTCGCGGCGGGGCTGATAATGCAGGATGCCGTATTGGTGCAGCTGGTGCAGCTGTGCGGCAATATCATCATCTTCCATCAGCATGATGCGGCCTATCTGCCGTTCATAAATGGGTACGGCATTATCGAAAATCCCTTCGTAGGTACGCAACAAAGTTTTGATAATTTCTTCCAATGCAGGATACGCATTTTCAAACTCGTACAGTGATTCTTTATTGGTAACGAATTCCGCCCGGGAGGGGAGGAATACGCTTTCGCTGAGCTGCAGCACGCCTTCCTGTTCCAGCACGCGCACCGCGCTGTAAGCAATGGTGAGGTTCAGGTGGAAGGTGCGGGCAAAATCGTTGATGTCAAAATCGAAGTACATGCCTTCCGCGCTGCCTACCGGCACCTGGAGGTAGTTAACAATGCCCTGGTATACTTCACGGATCTGCTCCAGCGAGGGAAACTGCAACGCAATCCGTTCATGCATATCCGTTAGTTCCTCTTCGTTATAGAGCAACACGGCATATGCTTTCTGTTCGTCCCTGCCGGCGCGGCCTGCCTCCTGGTAGTAGGCTTCCAGTCCGTCGGGCATATCGTAATGCACCACTATGCGTACATCCGGTTTATCGATTCCCATGCCGAAGGCATTGGTACAAACCATGATGCGTGTTTCATTATTGATCCAGGCTTCCTGCCGGGCGGCCCTTTCTGCCTGTGGTAAACCGGCATGGTAATAACTGGCAGGGATGCCCTGTAGTTCCAGCAGGGAAGCAATTTCCTTGGTGCGTTTACGATTACGGCAATAAACGATGCCGCAGCCGGGTACGCGGTCCAGTATATGTTTTACCTTATCAATTTTGGTAGATTCTTCCAGCACGCTGTAAGAAAGGTTGGAGCGGGCAAAGCTTTTGGTAAACACCCGGGCGTCCTTCATCAGCAGTTTCTCACAGATATCCGTTTGTACCCTTGGTGTAGCCGAGGCCGTGAGTGCCAATACCGGCGCTTCCGGGAAGAAGCTGCGGATATCCGCGATCTGCAGGTATGCCGGACGGAAATCGTATCCCCACTGCGAGATGCAATGCGCCTCATCAATCGCCAGCAGGCTTACCGGGAGGCCATCACAATAGGTTTGAAAAAGTTTGCTTTGTAATCTTTCGGGAGATACATATAAAAACTTGCATCCACCGCGGCGGGCGGCTTCCAGGACCCTTTCCACCTCCTGGTAAGGCATACCGGAATAGATGGAGTATGCAGTGATCCCTCTTTTTTTGAGATTGGCCACCTGGTCTTTCATCAACGCAATGAGCGGGGTAATGACCAGGCATAGCCCTGGCTTCATCATGGCCGGCACCTGAAAACAAATGGACTTACCACCACCTGTGGGCAGCAGGGCCAGTGTATCCTGTCCTTCCAGTACAGCATTCACGATATCTTCCTGTAACGGGCGAAACTGTTCGTATCCCCAGTATTGCTGTAATATGGCTACGGGCGTACTCAAATAAAAATTTAATGGTTAGTGCGAAGATACGCGATTAGAGCGGATTTTGTCTTACTCAGGATTACGCTGATTATACTGATTAGCCAGGATTGATCATGTTGGATTTTTAAAGGATTTTAAAGGATTAGCGAAGATATAAGCGAATGATATACCCGCTTATATCTTCGCTAATCCTTTAAAATCCTTTAAAAATCCAAAAAGTAAAATCAAAGTAATCAGTATAATCAGCGTAATCCTGAGTAAGACAACATCCGCTTAGATCACGTTTTTGTAGCGCAGGCGTATAGAGTTTACTGCCAGCACCACATCGGAGAGGCCCATTATGCCGGCGCCTACGATGGGATTCAGGAATCCGAGGGCGGCTACCGGTATCGCCACTACGTTATAAATGAATGCCCAGAAAAGATTCTGTTTGATGGTGAGATAGGTATGTTTTCCCAGTCCCAGCGCCAGTGGCAGCGAGCCCAGGTTGTTATTAAGCAATACTACGTTAGCGCTTTGCATGGCTACCTGGGTGGCATCGCTGAGAGAGATACCAATGGTGGCTTTAGCCAGTGCGGGCGCATCATTGATACCGTCGCCTACCATGGCGGTAGGGGCGGTTTTCATGAGGGCGTCTATCTTTTGTAGTTTTTGTTCGGGCGACTGTTCCGCGTATACTTCTGTAATACCCAGCTTGGCGGCCAGTTCCCGGCACTTGCGGGTGGTGTCGCCACTTAGTAAGATGGATTTGATACCGGATTGCTGCAGTTGTATAATTACCTGTGCGGCTTCTGGCCGTATTTCATCTGTAAAATCGATCCATCCTGCCAGCAGGCCGTTTTTCAGGAGATACAGGTTATGGCTGTCATCTTCCGTAATACCATTTGCCATGCGGAAAGAGCCTAACTGCCACTGGTTACCTGCTTTATCGCTGGCACGCATGCCAAGACCCTTGTGTTCGCGGACCTGCTGCAGCGGCACTTCTCCGGCAGATTTCCAGAGCGAAGCAATAGAGCGGGCAATGGGATGGGAAGAATATTTTTCCAGGCTGTATACTATCTGTTTAAAATCTTCTTCCGGCATATCAAAAAAGTGGTATTCGCCCAATTGTAATTTACCGGTGGTGAGGGTACCTGTTTTATCAAATACTACCTGCCTGATATCCTTAAACATTTCCAGGGTGTGACCTCCTTTGATCAGGATACCATTGCGTGCGGCGCGTCCCAGTCCTACCATCACGGCGGCGGGTGTGGCCAGGCCCATGGCGCAGGGGCAGGAAATAACCAATACGGCTACACTGCGCATCATGGCAGTGGCCAGCGTGGTATGCCCTATAAAATACCATCCAAGGAAGGTAACCAGGGCTATGCCGAGTACCAGTGGCACAAATATGGCGCTGATGCGGTCGGCCAGTTTCTGCATGGGTGGCTTATCCGACTGCGCCTGTTTTACCAGTTCTATGATATAGGACAACACGGTGTCTTTACCGGTGGCCGTGATATATACTTTGATGCTGCCGTCTTCCAGTATGGTACCGCCAATTACTTTGTCCTTTTCTTTTTTGCTGACAGGCGCGCTTTCGCCGGTGATCATGGCTTCGTTGGCATGGCCGCTGCCCCAGTAGATGGTGCCGTCCATGGGTATTTTATCACCTGTATTCACCAGTACGCAGTCGCCCGTACGCAGGGTACGGTTATCCACTTCATGGATATGTTCGTGGCCGTGATCGGTGTTAATAAGCCGGGCTGTAGTGACCTGCATGCGTGCCAGTTCGGCAATCGCGGAAGTGGTTTGTTTTACGGACCTTTCCTCCAGCATATTTCCCAGGAATACCAGGGTGATAATGGCTGCCGTGGTTTCGTAGAACATATAATCGGGGTTGCCGTACACAACGGTTCCTACAAAACTGTATACAAAGGCTGCGGTGGCGCCGATCGATACCAGCACGTCCATATTGGCCATGCGGTTGATGACGGAACGCACCGCGCTACGGCCGAAGTGCCACATTCCCACGAGGTATACTGGCAGCGTAAGCCAGAACTGTACCCAGGGGTGGTGTAACCACGACCAGCTGACCCACATATGCAGGAGCAGGGGTAACGTAAATATGAGACAAAAAACAAATTTGAATGTAAGGGTGGTATATATTTTCTTTTCTGCGGGTTTGTCTTCCGGCAACACTACGCGATATCCCATTTGGGTAATACCGTTGAGTATTTCCGTTGAGTTGGCGCCTTCCGGTGCGTTGAAACTAACTTCTTCCGTGGCAAAGCTGACGTTAACGTCCTGCATTCCCTTTTTCTCCAGGTATTTGGAAACGCCGAGTGCACAACTGGTGCAATGCATTCCTTCCACCTTGCAATTAATGGCTGTCATCTGACATCTTTCCTCCTGCATACAAAGTTAGCAGCGGATGAAATAGGCAGGTAAAATATTAATGCAACGAAGCGGCAGAAGTGCCATACAGGTGCCCGGAAACAGGCCGGACAAGGGCCTTACCCGATTTTTGACGCAGTGCTGCAACTTTTGCAAAATCTGGTGACAATCGCTTTTGCTTTCCGCTTTCTCCTTATTTTTGGGGATGCAATGGACATTTACGCTGGATCAACTGCCGGAAACAGCCCGGCAGTTCTGGGATCATTTCACCGGTAAACAGGTTTTCACCCTTAAAGGCCCGATGGGGGCCGGGAAAACTACCCTGGTAAAGGCTTTATGCGCCGCCAAAGGCGTGCAGGATGCTACTGCCAGTCCTACGTTTTCAATCATAAATGAATATGCCTACACCGACGCAGCGGGAACACCCCGCCGCATTTTCCACCTGGACCTGTACCGGCTCCGGGATGAAGACGACGCCATCAGCGCCGGCGTGGAAGACACACTTTACCAGGATGCCATTTGTTTCGTGGAGTGGCCGGAAATAATAGCGCATATGCTACCGCCGGATACCATTCACCTCCAGCTGGAGGTACAACCGGATCAAAAAAGGGTCCTGCGCGAAATCGCTTCATCTCTCAAATGATGTATCTTTGGATACTTCGATTTAAAAAAACTGAACACGCATATGGAGCAGAGGCAAAAACCTGTAGTAAGTGCTGGGTTTACCTATTCACCGCTGGAAGAAACGTTGGATATTCCGCAGAAAAATTCCCGTTTGTTTATAGGTATCCCGAAAGAAACATCTTTCCAGGAAAACCGGATTGCCCTTACGCCCGATGCAGTCAGCATTCTAGCGGCACACGGACATCACATAGTGGTAGAGCATAAAGCCGGCGACGGGTCGCATTATTATGACACCGACTATTCGGAAGCCGGGGCGGAAATTGTATACGACAAAAAGGAGGTCTTTAAAGCAGAGATCATTGTAAAATCCGCACCGCTGAACGATGAAGAGATAGAGCTGCTGCACCCGCACCAGATCGTTATTTCTCCCATCCACCTGGCTGCCCTGAAAGCGCCACAGGTAGAAAAAATGATGGATAAGCGTATTACGCTGTTATCTTTTGAGAACCTGAAAGACGATGCAGGCACCTACCCTATTGTGAGGGCCATGAGCGAAATTGCCGGGGGCGCCTGTATGCTGATTGCGGGACAGTACCTGAGCAACGACAACAAAGGAAAAGGTATCCTCCTGGGAGGTATTACCGGCATTCCTCCTACGAAAGTAGTGATCATAGGCGCTGGTATCGTGGGTGAGTTTGCAGCCCGTACTGCACTTGCATTGGGATCTTCCGTAAAAGTATTTGATAATAACATTTATAAGCTGAAAAGGCTGCAGAACAACATCGGGGTACGTGTATTCACCTCCGTTATCCAGCCTAAAGTGCTGGCAGAGCAGCTGCGCAATGCCGATGTAGCGGTAGGCGCATTGTCGTCACAAAGCGGGCGGACGCCTATTGTTGTCAGCGAATCGATGGTGAGCAACATGAAAGCGGGTTCCGTTATTGTGGATGTGAGCATCGACCGGGGCGGCTGTTTTGAAACCTCGGAAATCACTACACACGAAAACCCGGTATTTAAAAAGTACGATGTGGTACATTACTGCGTACCCAATATTCCATCCGGTTTTGCCCGCACCGCCTCTGAAGCCATCAGCAATGTGCTGATGCCCTTACTCGTGGAAGCTGCCGACGACGGCGGATTCGAAAACCTTGTATGGATTAAACGCGGCGTACGTAACGGCATCTATCTTTATAAAGGCGCATTAACGAACTACCACCTGAGCGAAAAGTTCAAGCTTAAATACACCGATTTGGAGTTATTGCTGGCGGTAAAAGGATAGAGCGGATGTTGTCTTGGCTCAGGATTACGCTGATTTTACTGATTACCTGGATTTTTACTTTTGGATTTTTCTGATTTTCTTAAAATAATAATTAAGGGAGATAAGAGCGGATATCCGCTTCTATCTCCCTTAATCCTTTATAAAATCAAAAAAGTAAAATCCAGGTAATCAGTAAAATCAGCGTAATCCTGAGCCAAGACAACATCCGCTCTACACTTCGAGTTGGTAGCCCATCAATATGGCCGCTATGATGATAATGCCCACCACGATGCGATAGTATCCCCACATTTTAAATCCGTACTTTTTTACGGCCCCTATAAAGAATTTGATGGCGCCCAGGGCTACTACAAAGGCCACGATGTTGCCGATTAGCAGGAGCTTCAGGTTTTCGGGATGCGCGGTTAGCAACTCCCGTCCTTTTAGCAGTTTGTAGCCGGTGGCTGCTGCCATGGTAGGTACTGCCAGGAAAAAAGAGAATTCGGCTGCTACGCTGCGGGACAGCTTTTGCTGCATACCACCGATGATGGAGGCTGCACTGCGGCTGGTGCCGGGAATAAGCGCCAGGCACTGGTAAAAGCCTATGCGTAAAGCGGTAAAAACGTCTATTTTTTCTTCGGTGGTAATAGTGGGTTCTTTAAAATAGTCGTCTACAAACAGGAGGATGATACCACCTACCAGCAGCGTAATTCCTACTGTTAGCGGGCTTTCCAGCATGGCATCGATCTTGTCGCTGAAGAGGAAACCGAGGATCAGCGCCGGGATCACGGCGATGGCCAGTTTCAGGTAAAAGTTAAACCGGTTTTTATCAAATACCAGGAACTTTCTCCAATAAAATACCACCACTGCCAGGATCGCTCCCAGCTGGATCACTACTTCGAATAGCTTGGTAAATTCGTCTTTACCAATACCCAGCAGTGCGCTCACAATGATCATATGCCCGGTGGAGGAAACCGGCAGAAACTCCGTTAGTCCTTCCACGATGGCAATAATGATAGCCTGAAAAACATTCATCGAATTTAATATGGTTAAAAGTTAAAAAAAAAGCGATGAGGGATCATCGCTGTTAAAATACTTTTATAGAAGCAATTATGCCTTTGGTTTCGGACGGTGCATAATAGCATATACTTCTATCACCAGGCCCAGTACAATAACGATAGGCGCCAGGGTGATTCTGCGGAAGCTATATACCTGTTCCGGTTTAAAGCTGTTGGGATCGCTGGAATCTCCTCCCATCATGAAGAGGAAGCCCAGGATAATCACCACAATACCAGCCAGCATAAATTTGTAGTTTTCTTTTGGGAAAATAGGGCGGCTGTCGGCCAATGTGTTTTCTGCCTCCTTATTTAAAGCTGTTTTAGCCATAGTGTTTGGTATTATATCCTCGTTAAAGATTTAAAGTTAATACAGATCGTCCAGTTTCAGGCGCAGGTATTTCATGACGGAGCGGTGTGTGCTCACCAAAGAAATACTGATTCCGATGAGGATCATGCCTATAAAGAGGAACGCTATCATCAGGTTATCACGCAATCCTGCCAGTTCCGGCAATAATTTATCGGATACCGACATAATACCGATCAGGCCTGCGATGGCGATTACCGCGGCGATAGCGCCATTGGCAATGCTGCGAAGGTCAAAGGGCTTGGCAATAAACCAGCGGGTAGCTCCCACCATTTGCATGGTTTTGATCAGGAACCGGTTGCTGAACATGGCCAAACGAATGGTATTGTCGATCAGGAAAATCACCACCAGGCATAATAATCCGCTGATGATCAGGATAATTAATCCAATCCTGTTAACGTTTTCGTTCAGTTTGCTCACCAGCATACGCTGATAGGATATTTCCCTTACGATGCTTTGCTGTGACAGGTTATTTTCAATGATCTTCAAACTGTCATTGTTTACATAATTGGCGTTTGCCTTTATGTTAATGCTGCTGTACAGCGGGTTATATTGCAGAAGGGTGATAAAGTCCTCCCCGAAATCCTTTTTGAACCGCTGTGCCGCCATATCTTTCGACACATATTCAATTGACTTAATATATGGCCTGTGTGCCATTGAATCGCGCAGGGCCGTGGCCTGTGCTTCTTTCACGTTATCCCGGAGGATGACCTGTATTTCTATGCTTTCCTTAAAATACACACTCAGCTTGTTAGCATGTATTACCACCAGACCCAATGTGCCCAGTAAAAACAATACCAGTGCTACACCAATGATGGAGTACAGGTAGGATGGTTTCGACTTCTTTGCTGATGATTTCCCGGATTGCGCCATTAATCTGCAGTTTATCGGCGAAAATAATAAAAATTAGTAGTTATGTGTTTAATTTTGCCAACCCGGTCAGGTAATAAACCCTTTCCGGCCAATAGAATGGCAATATATAGAGATGTTGGGGAATGACATTGGAGTATTAATGAATTTAACATTATTTTGCTGAACAGGCATTATAGCAACTTTTTAAATTATAACTGATAACGCCTTAATGACCGGACGTATTGTTTATATCCGGACAATTAAGGTTCATCTACAACAGATATGGAATACAATTTCAGGGCAATCGAAAAAAAATGGCAGCAACAATGGGAGCAGTCGCATGCTTACCGTGTGAGCAATAACAGTCCAAAGCCCAAATGTTATGTACTGGACATGTTCCCCTATCCTTCAGGGGCTGGTTTACACGTAGGCCACCCGCTGGGATACATTGCAACGGACATCTACTCCCGCTATAAAAGACTAAAAGGCTTTAATGTACTCCATGCCATGGGGTACGATGCATTTGGCTTGCCAACAGAACAATATGCCCTCGAAACAGGTCAGCATCCCGCAGTAACCACCGAACAGAATATCAAGGCTTTCCGTGAACAACTGGATAACATCGGCTTTTGCTACGACTGGGACCGCCAGGTAACTACCAGCGATCCCTCCTACTATAAATGGACGCAGTGGATTTTCCTGCAGATCTTTGAAAGCTGGTACAACCGCAGCACAAAGAAAGCAGAACCCATCACTTCCCTGGTAGCTATTTTTGAGAAAGAAGGTAACGCCGGTCATATCTGCCCCGGCGACCGGAGTATACAATTCACGGCGGCCAACTGGAAAAGCTATAGTGAGCCGGAACAGCGCAACATATTGATGCAGTACCGCCTCGCCTACCTGGCGCATGCGGAAGTTAACTGGTGCGCAGCACTGGGCACCGTACTCGCCAATGACGAAGTAGTGAACGGCGTAAGTGAACGCGGCGGTTACCCTGTAGTAAAGAAGAAGATGAGCCAGTGGTTCCTGCGTATCACCGAATACGCTAACCGTCTCCTGGAAGGACTGGAAACAGTATCCTTCAGCGATGCCATGAAAGAAATGCAGCGCAACTGGATCGGCAAAAGCCAGGGAGCCGAAATTAAGTTCGCCCTGAAAAACTCCACCGAACATGTGGAGGTATATACCACCCGCCCCGATACCATCTTCGGCGTGGACTTCATGGTGATAGCGCCTGAACACGAGCTCGTATCCCGGATCACCACCCCGGATCAGCAAGCTGAAATTGATAAGTACCTCGAATACGTGCAAAGCCGCTCCGAGCGGGAGCGCATGGCCGATGTAAAACAAATTACCGGCTGCTTTACCGGCGCCTACGCCATCAACCCGTTTGATGGCCGCGAAATACCGGTGTGGATTGCGGAATACGTACTGGCCGGCTATGGTACCGGCGCCATCATGGCGGTGCCCTGCGGCGATCAGCGCGACTTTGGCTTTGCCAAACATTTCAATATCCCTATCACCAACATCATTGGCGACGCCTTCAACGGGCAGGAAGCCAATCCAACCAAAGAAGCCAAACTGCAAAACAGCGGCTTCCTCAATGGCATGGACATGAAACCTGCTATGGATGTGGTGATCACCAAACTGGAAGAACTGGGTATCGGTAAACGCCAGATCAATTATAAAATGCGTGACGCCGGCTTTAGCCGTCAGCGCTACTGGGGCGAGCCTTTCCCGATCATTTATAAAAACGGTATTCCTTACGCGATGGACGAAAAAGACCTGCCGCTGGAATTACCGCATGTGGAAAACTATAAACCCGGTGAAGAAGGTGAAGGCCCGCTGGCCAACATCACCGATTGGGTGAACGTAGCCCCCGGCGTAAAGCGCGAAACCAACACCATGCCCGGCTATGCCGGCAGCAGCTGGTATTTCCTGCGCTATATGGATCCACATAATAACAACACCTTTGCAGACCGTAAAGCCACCGATTACTGGAACCAGGTAGATGTGTATGTAGGCGGCACCGAACATGCCGTAGGACACCTGCTCTACTCCCGTATGTGGACGAAAGTGCTGTACGACCTGGGACATATCGGTTTTGATGAGCCATTTAAATCACTGATCAACCAGGGGATGATTGGTGGCAGCTCCAGACTGGTGTATCGCGTACGTGGCACCCACCAATATGTTTCACATGGTTTGAAAGATCAGTACGAAACAGATGAACTGCATGTAGATGTGAATATAGTAGATGGTGTAGAACTTAATACCGCTGCCTTCAAAAAATGGAAGCCCGACTTTGCAGATGCTACCTTCATACTGGAAGATGGCAAATACATTTGCGGCGTACAGCTGGAGAAAATGAGCAAGCGCTTATTCAACACCGTTAATCCAAATGACCTGGTTGAGAAATACGGCGCTGATACTTTCCGTATGTACGAAATGTTCCTGGGACCAGTAGAGCAATCCAAACCCTGGGATACCAAAGGTATTGAAGGCGTACACCGCTTCCTGAAAAAACTGTGGCGCCTGTTTGCCGATGAGCAAAAAGGCATCCTGGTAAATGAACAACCAGCCACGCCGGAAGAACTGAAAATATTGCATAAAACGATCCAGAAAATAGATCACGATACTTCCAGCTTCTCCTACAATACAGCAGTAAGCCAGTTTATGATCTGCGTAAATGAACTCGCTACCCTGCGTTGTCACAAACGCAGCATCCTGGAACCATTGCTGATCCTGCTCACCCCCTATGCGCCTCACCTGTGTGAAGAACTGTGGCAGTATATAGGCAATAATGAAAGTATTCTGAATGCACTTTACCCGGTGTATGAAGAACAATACACAAAAGAAAGCGCTTTCAATTACCCTATTGCGATCAACGGTAAAACCCGCTCTGAAATGGGCTTTTCACTGGACGCCGCTATTCCCGACATTGAAAAAGAAGTACTGGCCAGCGAAGTAGTGCAGAAATGGCTGGAAGGTAAGGCGCCTAAAAAAGTGATTATCGTAAAAGGGAAGATGATCAATGTGGTGATATAATGCCGCGCGGAGGTTGTCTTTCTCAGGATTACGCTGATTTAATGGATTAGACCTTTTGTGATTTGCGGAGATCGGAGCGGAGGTTGTCTTGGACGCTGATTACGCTGATTTTACTGATTAATCTTTTTGTGATTTTGGGAGATTGATGGAGGAGTTGGGGATGAATAAAGATTACTTAAAGAGTGACTGGGAAATACTTCGTTCATACTTAGCATATGCTTAATACATGCAGATGACCCGGAGGTGATGTGGAGGTGACGTGGACTTGAAGCTAAGATCGTTTATCACAGGCCCTTACAGACGAAAAAGTGCAGGGTGTTTAGACGCGGCACTACCATATAAATGAAATGTGTACCCGATATAGCGTGAGCGGCATTTAATAGCAATAGCTTATTAAATGCCGCTTAACTTTTTAAATTATTTAAGGAATACTGTTGGTAAGAGCTGCTGAATTTCACGGAATTTTCCAAAAATTCAATGAAAAGCCAAATTTAAATCAATTTTCAATAGAGAATACCGATGCTGAATTAAAATCCGGCCAATGCACTCATCTCCAAAAATCCCAAAAATTAATCAGTAAAATCAGCGTAATCAGCGTCCAAGACAACCTCCTTACCGTATACTCAACCCGCTTAAAATAATCCCGCACGTGGACAACCCCACCAGCAAAATAATCCCCGACGATAATAATAATACTTTTCCTATGTGGTTCTTATTGGCAATGATCAGTATCAGTCCGATTATAAAATAACCCCCTACCAAAAACATTGCTATCAGTCCCGCAGCAATGATCCCTTCATCGCCGGCTACGCACATCAGCAGGAAAATGCCCAGTGGTATCAGGGTAAACAAGAGTACATCTTTGAAAAATTTATTCATATACAATTATTTAAACAATAGGAATAAAAGTCCGTTCTTCCTGGAGTTGTTTTAAATAGGCTTCCTTATCATCACGGTAAAAAAGGTTCATGGTTTCAAATGGGATAATGCGGCCATCTTTATGCACAATATGCACGCACGACTTTTTAATGGCGCGCACATCAAAATCATAAGCATCGAGGAAGCGCATGATCACAATGCGGAACAGGTTCGTATAGTCGAGACCGGGAGCCTGTACCTGTGGCAGGCAGCAAAGCAGCGACTGCATATCATTTACCGCAGCATCGGTGGAGATGCCGGTACTGAATATTTTCAGGATGTGCTGATGCAGTCTTTCGTCCTGTTCATACACGATGGTGTTTTTTGAATTATTCAGCAGCACAGCAGGATCCACGTAGCGGGTGAGCGGGTATACCTGTCCTTCTATTTTGAGGGCATAGGCCATTGCCAAAGCGTCCGGGTTGCAGGGAACGGGAATAATGTCGTGATCGTTCCAGATGGGTGATTGCTCCAGGATACGTTGCCGTACTTCTGTAAGGGTGATACGATCCGTAGCGGGGTCGAAGCCATCGGTGCGGCCGGCCACCTGTACCGGCTGAAACGTAACACCGCGAACGCAGGGTTGTTTCAGGGCATAGTCGATGATAGCGCCCATTTCGTCTTCATTCACGCCGCGTTGCAGGGTTACTACTAAGGTAGTACTGAGATTTACTTCATTAAGATTTTCCAGCGCCTGTTTTCTTACATCTGTCAGATCCTTTCCCCGCATACGTTCCAGCGCTTCCGGCTTAAAGCTGTCGAACTGAAGATATACCTCAAAATCCGGCATGTAGGTAGCAAGGCGTGCGGTGAATTCTTTATCTTTTGCAATGCGCACACCATTGGTGTTGATCATGAGATGCCGGATCGGCTTTGTTTTAGCGATATCCAGTATTTCGAAGAACTGCGGATGGATAGTAGGTTCTCCCCCGCTGAGTTGCACTACATCGGGCTGACCTTCGTTTTCCACGATGATATCCAGCATCTGCTCTATTTCTTCCAGGGTACGGTGCCGGCCGTAATGCGGCGACGACATGGCGTAACACGTAGGACAGGTAAGATTGCAGCGGTCTGTTACTTCAATGACGCTCAGGCAGGAATGCTGCTCATGATCTTTACAGAGGCCGCAATCATAAGGACAGCCATAGTGTGTGCTGGTATTGGTTTTAAGCGGCGCTTCAGATGGTTTGTTATAGTTGCGGGTATTTTTGTAATAGTCGATGTCGGTAGCGATTAACACCTTTTCTTTCCCATGATGCGGGCAATGCTTGATCATGAAAACCTTTT
Source organism: Chitinophaga sp. ARDCPP14 (assembly GCF_051362515.1). Lineage (NCBI taxonomy): Bacteria > Pseudomonadati > Bacteroidota > Chitinophagia > Chitinophagales > Chitinophagaceae > Chitinophaga > Chitinophaga sp. ARDCPP14. The sequence goes on from NZ_JBKIXB010000002.1 coordinate 57,188, forward strand.
CATCTTCAAATATCACCTTCGCGTCTACACGGCGCAAACAGGTACTGCAGATGCTGAGTGTAAAATCGTAGTAGGTGTAATTTTTTTCAGGCATATTGTTTTTGTGTTAGTCGTGACGGAAAAATAATCACCGGTGAATAATAGAGTAACCCGGCCAAACAGGCCAGCTGTATAGATCCCAGCCCGAAAGCGAAGCGATATCCTGGTTTGATAAAATCCAGCCCGAAACGGAACAGCAGGTAGGCAATCATGAAAAGTTTAAACCGTGCGCCGTTTGCCAGGGAATAGCGGCGGCTGATGCCGGTTAACATCTGCCATAATAATATTAAAAAAATAATTTCATAGAGAGATACCGGATGCCGGGGGATGCCATCGCCCAGATCCATGCCCCAGGGCAATGAAGTGGGCAGCCCATAGGTTTCTTCATAAATACCCATCGTAAAACAACCTATGCGGCCTATGATCATGGCCAGTATCAGCGGATAAACAAACAGGTCGCCGGTAGAATCTTTTTCGCCGATGGCCTTCTTGATCAGCTCTACTCCGGCAAGACCTCCCAGCAGTCCTCCTACGATGGTTTTATTCTGATAGATATAAAACAGCAGGTTATCGGCGTGATACAGCCCCGGCGGGTTCTCCAGCGCTCCTAACAGCCGGCTGCCGAACAAAGCGCCGAAAATGGCGCCTATAATGGCCCAGAGACGGTTACTGCTTTCTATCCGGTCGCCCTGCTGCTTCCGCAGGTATAAAAAATACCGGAAGCCGATAAACATACCCAGGGTTTCCGTTACTGCGTGCAGCGGAAAATGTAAGGAAAACAAATTGATATAAACGGGGAACTGCAAAGGACCAGCATTATTTAATACACAAATTAATATTTATATTTAGACGAAAGTCAAGCACTACAAAATATGTTACAGGAGGTATTAAAGAAATATCAGTCCACCTTTAAGCCGGTTATTCCGCTTCTGGGAGATCATGAGCCCCTGCTGGTAATGGATTTCACCGCCAATAACACGACCCTCACCAAAAACATACTGCAGGACATTAACCGCTTCAGCCGGTATATCGACAATACGCTGGAACAAAGTGGCTGCCGGCTGGGAATTGGCGGCTATGCGGAGCATCGTACTATTTATGCGGTAAGTCCCCATTTTGACGCCGGGGAAGAACCACGCCGGCTGCACCTTGGCATCGATGTATGGGGAGAAACGGGCACCCGGCTGTATGCCCCTATGAATGCGCATGTTCATAGCTTCCGTTTTAATGATCATTTCGGTGATTATGGCGCCACCATCATTTTGCAGCACCAGCTGGACGGATATACCTTTTACACGCTGTACGGTCATCTCAGCATTTCCAACCTGCAGGGGTTGTATGAAAATATGCCCATCACTGCCGGTCAGGCGCTGGCCCATTTCGGCACACCTGCCGAAAACGGCGGATGGCCGCCACATCTGCATTTCCAGGTAATTGAAGATATGCAGGGTTTCCGCGGCGATTATCCCGGCGTATGCCGCTACAGCGAAAAAGAGAAATACCTGCAAAACTGCCCCGACCCCGATATAATCCTCCAGCTCAACCAGTACACCCATTAAATAAAAAAGGCTGCCGGCAATATACCGGCAACCTGTGGTAATGGTTGGTTTTAATATCTTACTTTGAATTCTGTATCAGCCCTTCGCCATACGCCATCGCATTCAGCGAAAACGGCATAATCCATAAATGGGAATCAGGCGTAATGGAATAGGTTTTATCACCTTCCTGCTTCGTGATGGTAGCCCTGAATTGCGGATCGTTGTTAAACCTGCGCAAATCAAGATATACCAGCCCGGTGCCCCTGTATTCACACTTCAGCTCCCTGCGGATCAGCGCAATGGCGCCAGCCAGGTCAGTGGCAGTTACATCTGCATAAAACTCCGGCAGGATACGTTTACGGCGCACAGTGTTTAGTACGTTCATGGCTTCTGCAATTTTCCCGGCGCGGGCCAGGCATTCAGCCTTTACATAGTACATTTCCGGCGTGCGAAGCCCTGCAGCATTTACATCATCCCTTCTGCGGTAGGTCCAGATGGTTTCCAAACCAAAGGCCCGCTTCGTGAAATTAACTTTAAACCGGGCGTCTCCTTTATCATACTGCGCTGAATCGGATTCCCGCAGCATAGAAATATACATGCCCTGTACCTGCATATAAGAGCTGCCGTAGTGAAAGTTATAATTCTCCGGGTTCCTGAATTCATACTTCGGGATATTGATAGAAGGGCTCGTACCATCTGCCAATACTTTATTCTCGTTATAATAATTCACATAGTCAAACAGTTCGCTGTTCTGTTTTAAGGCTTCCTCCGCAAAGGAAGCGGCGGAGGCATAGTCTTTCATAAATAAATGTATCCTCGACAGCAATGCGTACCCCGCGCCTTTACCTGAGAAGTAAGGATTGTCCGGATGTACAGGCAAATAAGGCATCGCCGCATTCAGATCTTTAAGGATAAATTCATACATCTCTTTTACCGATACCTGTTTCATAGATGCTTCCACATTATCCGATGTATTCAGGAATACGCCCGGATCCGTGGCAGCAGTGGCCGGATCATACATTTTAGCATAGCTGGTGATCAGGTAGAAGTACAACATACTTCTGCCTACCCTCGCCTGCGCTATTAAACGGTCTTTATCCGCCTGGGTACCGGTAGTGGCGTTCTGTACATTATTCACCAGCACATTATAAATAAAGATGCCGGTGTAGGCGCCATTATACCCCGCGTCATCAGAAGTATATTGCAACCGGTCCTGGGTTTCCTGCCAGTTGAAATTAATACTGGTTAAATTAAGCGTAGCCTGCCCGTTGGCGATTAAATAGAAATCATTGGCTACCTGGTTCTGATTATCGTAATCGAAAGAATGCGCTTTGGCATTTTCCACCAATGCTTTGTAATCTTCAAAACTCTGCGGAATCTTTTGTCCCTTCGGCACAATCTCCAGGTACTTCTTACAACTGATCGTTCCGGTAATCACCAATCCGCATAATATAAAATGAATGATCCTTTTCATATACAAATCTTTACAACCTCATGAATTAAAGTGAAATATTAAATCCAACATTATAGGTTGGCATGATGGGCAGCGTAAGCCCTGAACCATTGTAGCCGGTAGCTTCCGGATCAATATCTTCTCCGTTGAACCCGATGTAGAACAGGTTATCGGCCTGTAAACGGATCCTGGCATCTGCAATTTTCAACCGGTGTAACCAGCTTTTCGGAAGAGAATAACTCACGGAGAGATTTCTCGCCTTAATGTAAGCTGCGCTTACGATTGTCTGGTCGCCATAGATATAATAACTGTTCCTGTAATTGTTACCATTTTTATCATAGTCCCATGTAATACGCGGCTCATTGGTGATCAGTTCATCACCCGGTTTCTTCCACGCGTTGGTATTGCCTGCCGGCATCACCGCATTCGGGAACCTGCCATTGATATAAGGCACATTCATTCTCATTACATGACCTGCGTTGTATACAAACAGGAAAGAGAACTGGAAACTTCTATACCGGAAATTATTGATTAACGCACCGCTGTAAACAGGTACATAGGTACCACTGTAACGCACTGCATCCGGCGTAGTGATCAGCTTATCCGTCAGCTCATTCTTTTGGTTGTAGATCTGTGGTTCACCGATGCTGTTTAAGCCGCCATATGCGTAGCTGTAAAGACTTCTGTACGGATCGCCCTGCACATAGTATCCGTTTGCATTCGGCACCAGTTCACTGGCTGTTCTGGGCTTATAGTCTACCCTGGTAACTTCGTTTTTATTGAAAGATGAATTTACGGTAACATCCCAGTCGAAGCTACGACGGCGGACGATCAGTCCCTTGAGCATCAGTTCCACTCCCCTGTTCTGCATAGCGCCGTTGTTCACATAAGCAGTGGCAAAGCCCAGCGCGGGGTTAATGGTCACGGTACTCAGGAGGTCATTACTTTTCTTATTATATACATCTACTGATCCGGACAGCCTGCTTTTCAATACGCTGAAATCAATACCCACATTTGTGGTAGCAGTTTTTTCCCAACGCAGGTTAGGGTTCGGCGGATTATTAATAGAGCCGGTGGTGTTGCCTGTCATAGTATTGATGCCATACGATGCCACCATAAAAGGACCGGCGTTCCTTGCCACGTTGCCATTAATTCCGTAAGATGCTCTCAGCTTGAGGATATCCAGCCACGAGATACCTTCCATAAACTGTTCCCGGCTCATAATCCAGCTGGCGCCAACAGACCATAAAGGGCGGTACTGGTAGGTGGGATTGGTTCCAAACAGGTTCGACAAATCATACCTTACGCTACCATTCACCATGTATTTGTCGTTATAGGTATAAGCTGCATTTCCATAGAAAGAAAAATAACGGTTGGTTACTTCATTCAAATACGCCAGTTCAGAAGGGCTTAAAGATGCTGGTCTTCCATTGAGACCAATGAAGCGGTTACTAAGCTCCAGTGCATTAACCGGCATGTAGCTCAGCGTGAGCGGATCATACCCGAACATGCCACTGAAGTCGCGGTTGTTCTTCACTTCCCTGGTTTCAGAACCGGCGATCGCTATTATTTCGTGACGTTCATTAAATGTTTTGTTGAAGTTTAACTGGTTGCGGAATGTATAAGCCCGCAGGTAATCACCCGTGTTGCGGAATGCGTTTCCTATTGGTAACTTATAGGTAGTGTTGCCCCTTGTATCCAATGCGGAAAATGTGTTGAGTTTATCGCGCATGTAATAGGAAGTAACATCCATTAACTGCTCCGTTTTGCCACTGTTCTTTTCATACTGGAACATGATATCATAGTTGAGCCACGAAGTAATTTTTGCATTCAGTTTACCATAAGCCCGGGTTTTAATAGAACGGGTGTAGAGCAGGTTTTTGTTCATTTCCTGTTCCGGAATTCTATCGATAGAATAGAGGCCATATTTGTCATAAATAGCCTTGTCGTCAGCAGTTTGGGTGTTCCTTAACGGCAATGCATTTCCTTGTGCATCATAAATGGATTCAAAGGGCATCATGCTATTAAATAAACCGGTAGCAGACATTCCATCGGCGCCCGTACGTTTATTATCGCCATAATTCAGGTATATGCCCGCGGTAGCCGTGAGCCATTTGTTGATGGTGAGCGTGTTGGTAAAATTCAATCCCAGCGATTTATTTACATCCTGTTTGTTATACCCCTGGTCATTCCTGAAAGTGGCAGAGAAACTGAAAGCGTTGCCTGCGGAGGCTTTGGACACCGACAGGTTGTATTGCTGATTAGCTGCGGGGCGTACCAGGTGATCCAGGATCTGTTGATTGAATACGTTTTGATGACGCATTTCGTTCAGCTTTGCATCTGCTTCTGCACGGGTAATTTTTCCTTCTGCCACCTGTAGCAGGTAGTCGAGTGCAGGCGTTACTATTCCTGCGCCGGCGCGGAGGCGTGCGGCTTCCGTGAGCGGTGTTGTTTTAAATGCAGGGTCATTATCAAAGTAATCGTAGGTAAGGTCTATTATTTCGTTGGCGTCGGCTCTCTTCAGGTAGGAGAGATCATACTTTGGCGTCATGGCAAAATCACCGGAAAAGCTGATGCGTGCCGGGCCGGACTTCGCTTTTTTAGTGGTGATAACAATTACCCCATTAGCCGCCCTGGCGCCGTAGATGGAGGCAGCCGCCGCATCTTTCAGTACGGTGATATTTTCTATATCTTCCGGGTTAATATCCGGCACATAATCCCTCAGTCTCCTGTTATCGTCGTAGGCGATGTTTTCTACCGGGAAACCATCAATCACATACAGCGGTGCGCTGGTAGCGTTAAAGGTGCTGGTTCCCCTCACATTGATATCGCCTTTATAACTTACTACGCCGGGAAGTGTACCTTCCAGTACCTGTGCGAGACTGGAAATGCGGCGTTTCTCCAGGTCGGCGGCTTTTACAGTGGCGAATGCGCCGGTGGCGCGTTCTTTCGACAGGGTTTGATAACCTGTTACCACCACTTCATTGAGCACTTTGTTTTCCATTACTACCTGCAGCGTATTACTTCTCCCCAATGCTACCTTCTTTGCTTCCATACCGGAGTAAGAAAATAACAGGACGCCGGCATCTGCGGGAATGGTGATCAGGAAGTAGCCATTGTTATCGGTTACTGTCCATTTTCTTTGTCCTTCCAGTTGGATGGTAACGCCCGGGAGGACGCTACCACGCTGGTCTTTCACTGTTCCATTCACCGTGCGGGTTCCTGTTTCCTCAAAGGAATCGGCGCTTGCAGCCGGTGATGACTGTACCAGGTTACTGGCCTGCATATCTTTTCTTTGACGGGGTACAATGGTGTAGTGATTTTTATCTACATACAAAAACAACAAATCACGGGGATACAGGATACTTTTCAGTACATCCTCCACCGGCCTGCCTTTCATGGCAGCTACATTTACCGTGGTGGTTTTGTTTTTCAGCAGCACGCCTTCATACATAAAGGTAGTTCCGTATAATGCCGTTACCTTATCCAGGGCTTCTTTAACAGAAACAACAGGCGAACGTTTACCGGCTGGTTGTTGCGCTATTGCCCGGGAACTGCCCAGTAACAATATGCATAGGTACAGGAAGCCATACAGGCTTTGTTTGATACAAATCCTCATCGATCTTGGTTTTTGATAATATGTGTTTAAAAGCCGCGCTGACCGGCGCTCTTAAAGGTCAGCGTATCATTGTTCTTTTCAATTTTCATGTTCAGTATGGCTGACAATTCAAACAATACATTGTTCACGTTATTCAGCGGTAACACGCCATCTATTGTACGGTTGGCCACAGTAGTATCTTCTATTATAATAGTAAATCCATATGTATCCTGCAGTGTATTGATAATATCTTTTACAGCGGTTTGTTGTAGCTGCATTTTGCTTTCTGTCCATGCCAGCGCTACTTCTTTTTTAGCAACAGCTTTCCGCAGCAGTCCTTTACCGGCATCATAATCCGCTTGTTCTTCCGGTTGCAGGATCAGTGAGGCGGTACCTTTTGCAGCTGATACTTTTACCTTTCCTTCTTTCAGGAATACTTCCACTTTATCCCTTCTTTCCTTCACGTTGAATATGGTACCCAGCACTTCCACCTGTACTTTTCCCGCATGCACTGTAAAGGAGGGTGTAGCCCTGCGGGAAACGTTGAACAGTGCTTCTCCCTGTAACCATACTTCCCGTTTCCCATCTTTCCAGTTATAATAACTCAGCTCCGAATGAGCATTTAAGATGACTACAGAAGAATCCGGTAATGTTACCCGGAGTTGTTGACCATAGGCACTGACCACCTTATTCATTTTCTCCGGACGAAGCAGGAACCAGGCGGTGACGATCAGCAGCGGCAGTAACACTGCTGCTGCCAGCCGGTACCAGCGGCGGTTCCGGGTAATGGGCACGACCTGTTGTTGCTGCAGTTGTTGCTGTATCCTTTCCCATACAATGGCTTTTACCCCTGTTGCCGGCGTAATTCTTTGCAGGCTAAGGATAGCTTCCAGTGCGACCACTGCCTGCTCAAACGCTTCCCTATTCGGAGGCGCACTGTCCCGGAAGCCCGTCCAGAAAGCCGTTGCGGCCGGTGTGGCATGCTTCACCCATTCCCGGAAGAACGCATCTTCCAGGAAATCTTCTTTTGTAAATAAATGATAACCGGTCTCCAATTAAATATCCATTAGCTCCTCAAAAATCATCACAGGAAAGTAAAAAGGAACTTTGCTGCTCCAGTACAGAACACAAAGAATTCGCAAAACACCCCACTTTTTTCCAATTATTTTATAATTTTTTTATTAAAACTTATAGAAGTATTGATTTTAGTGACTTTATATGCAGATAAATTTTTCATATTTGGTAATACCCCTACCTAGGAGGAGTTTGCCCCGGCGCTGTACTATTTTTTTGTACATTTAGCCGATCAACTGGGAGATGGATTTTTCTGCAACTACCGACGCCACAATCTGGGAAGCACTTCAACAGGGCAGTCAACAGGCCTTTGCTACAATTTATGACCGTTACTTTGAGCGGTTATATGAGTATGGTATGCGGTTACATCCTGATGATGACCTGGTAAAAGATGCGATACAGGAACTTTTCATAAAATTATGGACTAATAAGGATACATTGAGCACCCCTGTAAATCCGCGTCCCTACCTGCTTGTAGCGCTCCGAAGTACTATTTATAACCGGTTACGTCCACATAAGAACAGAATTGTGATCTCCCTGGACCAGGAGCAACACGACTTCCTCGCCCACTTTTCTCCTGAATCGGCCTATATAAAGAAAGAGCAATTACAGGCGCAACACCAGCAGCTGCTGAATGCACTTAACCAGTTAAATGCAAGGCAAAAGGAGATATTGTATCTCCGCTTTTTTGAAGAACTGGATTACGAGAGTATTGCCACCATCATGAATATTTCTGTAAAAGGCGCCTATAAGCTCTCTGCGCGTGCGCTTCAGAATATGAGAGACATCCTCCAGGTATCTTCCGCAGTGCTTATTACGCTGCTTACCAATTTGCGTTTGGAGATGATGAAATAGTAAATTATCTCCGCTTCAGTAGGATTTACGCTTCACCGTATTATTTTTACAGGCTAAAATTGAATTGGTATGAGAAGCATATGGCTGACAGTTTTTTGCTGCCTGCTTGCAGGCGCACTGGCTGCACAGGTTCCATTGAAGGTAATGACTTTCAATATCCGGTATAATAACCCGGACGACAGCGCCAATGCGTGGCCGCACCGGAAAGATAAAGCGGCCTCCGAAATCCTGTTCCTGGGCGCCCATACACTGGGTGTACAGGAAGCGCTGTATGACCAGATGCAGGACCTTCAGCAAAGGTTACCACAATATAAAACGATTGGTGTGGGCAGGGATGATGGAAAAACAAAAGGAGAATTCTCCGCTATATTTTACGATACCACCCGTTTGCAGTTGTTAAACAGCGAAACTTTCTGGCTGTCGGAAACGCCTTCCGTGGCGGGTCATATCGGATGGGACGGCGCCTGCGCCCGTATTGTGACCTGGGGAAAATTCAGGGATAAAAAAACAAACAAGTTATTTTATCACTTCAATACTCACTTTGATCATATGGGGAAAATTGCGCGCAGGGAAAGTGCGAAGTTATTGCTGCAACGGGTACATGATATTGCGGGAAAAGATGCCGCCATTATTACCGGCGACTTCAACGCTGTTCCGTCAGATGAACCTATTCAGATTGTTATGAATCCAAATGATCCGCTGCATTTAACCGATAGTAAAGCCATCAGCAAAACGGCGCACTTTGGCCCTGCCGGTACTTTCAACGGATGGAATATCGCAGAAATGGATAACGAGCCCATTGATTATATCTTTCTGAAAGGGAAGATGGATGTTTTAAAACATGCCAGCATTTCTGAAACGTGGGAAGGAAGATATGCTTCCGATCATTTTGCGGTGTATTCGGAGATCAATATCAGGTAATAAAAATAAACAACGGATCTGTGGGGAGATACTAACAGTGTATCTCCTACAGATCCGTTACGTTAAAAGCCGTTGCTACTTAGTCGTGGGTATGTTCCACTGACATGCTGTTTTCCAGTGCATTCACCACCTTGTTATGGAGGTTGCCGTTAATGTCTATGCTGATCTTTAACTTGCCATCAGCAAAGGAGCCGGTGAAGTCGCCGATCTGCAGTTTGGTGAGGATGAGGTCCATAGAAATTTTGAGGGAACCTTTCCAATCAATTTTGGTGTCGGTTACCACTACATCTTTTCCATGTGCCTGCAGTTCAATCTTGCCGGAGAGCAGGATTTCAACGGGAATTTTCTTGCTTTCCCAGGTAATAAAACCTTTCAGTCTTACTGCCGGATCTTTCTTATCCCCTTCCACTCTCGCATACACTTTTACCTGCTGGTAAGTTCCTTTGGGAATTTTAATGGCGCCAATTACAGCAGGTACTTGCTTAAGGTCAATTTGCCTGTCTGTTTTTAATTTGAATTCCACTTCATCTTTACCACGTCTGGCATCGAAGCGGATTTCTCTTAAACGGGCGGTTGCTGTGTCCCAGGTGATGTCGAAACCACCAGACGCTGCTTTTGCCATGGATGCATCACCTGTGATAGCAGATAAGCGTCCTGAGGCATCAGGAGATAACGTGGCAGTTGGATTGATGGCTGAGATTTCGTAGTTCACGCTGGCAGCGTCCGCGTCGTCGATTGGTTGATTAGTATCTGGTCCTGCCATGTCCGTATTGGAGCAGGAGGATAGCAAGATACTGGCAATGCCTATGGCACCGCAGAAATGTAGGATTCCGGTTTTCATTATCGATATGGTTTTAAATGACTAATTGGGGAAATTCGTGGGGTAAATTTAACAAAGAATTTGGAGAAAAAAATAGGTTCACTGTTAATTTAAAAAGAATGATCCGGCTGAGCTTCGCTTCAACCGGATCAATATATGAGGTTACTTCTTCAGCGATGCCTTCTCAATTCGTGTAGGCGTGTCCGTACCATTCACAATGGTGCCGGCGCTGATGGCAATTGCCTTAATAATATCTGTGATATTTTTAATATCCAGTGTCGATAATTCATCTCTTACTGTATGATAGAAATGGTCTTTATCTATTTGCGTGGTGGAAATGGTGTGTGCCGGAACGCCTTGCCTGGCGAGGGTAGCATTGTCTGACCGGTAAAACAGGTTCTGCTCCGGATACGGGTCCGGATGGAAAGTAAAGCTGGATCCTTTCAGGTTGCGCTGGAGGATAGGGCCAAAGCTGGATCTTTCATACCCCGTAATGAAGGCGCTGTTCTTACCGAATTTGGATTCCTTACCAATCATCTCGATATTAAACATTGCTACCACTTTATCGGGATCCTGGTGTTCTGAAAAATAACGGGACCCATGTCCGCCGGATTCTTCCGCTGTAAAGGCTACAAAAATTACGGAGCGTTTGGGTGGATGTTTCTTAAAATACTTCGACAGCATGATCACTGCTGTGGTGCCGGAGGCATCATCATCTGCACCATTGGCGATACTGTCGCCTGCTTCTGAAGGCAATATACCCAGGTGATCGTAGTGACCGGAGAAGATCACGAACTCATCCGGCTTGGTACTTCCTTTAATCATACCGGCTACGTTGGCAAAGTGCTGGCTGGTAACTTCACGGCGGAGATGAATGCTCCAGGAGGCGGTATCTGCTACCGGCTCTTTTCCGAATACCAGTATGATTTGTTTTTCAGCAGGCGGTACTGCTTCCAGTTCACTTTTTGTATCATAGCTCCGTTCTGAAAACGAGGCAGCGATATTGCTGATGTAACCGGCCATATCAGCGCCTACCCATACGAGGGTATTCTTTTGCACGGCTGCAGGGTCACGCAATATTTTCATGAGTTCAGCAGGTTCATTTGCATAAGCAACATTGTAGCTGCTGTCTTTTTCCCAATCGAAGCTGCGACCGGTGCCTACGGCAACAACGGGCCAGTCTTTCAGTTCTCCACTAACGGTGAGGGATACACTGGAAGTTTTTAAACTGAACTTGCCGAATTCCTGCAGAAAGGTTTTTTCGCCGGGCAGCGGCTGAATGCCTGCTTTCTCAAACTCGCTGCTGATAAACTGTGCAGCCTTTTCAATACCGGGTGTGCCGGGGTAACGTCCTTGCATGTCGTCCGCAGCCAGGGTACCGATAACACGTGCTACTTCTTTCTCTTTAATATCCTGGGTGTAGCCGGTAGCAGCAAGACTGCCGGCAGCCAATAATAATAACAGTGATTTCTTCATATAAGCGGTTAATCCTTTTTGTTGTTGTCTATTTTGATGGTTGACGGTTGTTCTTTTTCCTGTGTGAAATAGGCATTGCTATATGTCTGCAGGATAGCAGCATAATCTGCTCCGAACTGCAAGTCTAGCATTTTCCCATCAGGCGAAACTAACACTTTGGTAGGATAACCTTTTATTTTGTAAGATTTTTCGATCTTATCATCGGCATGGGCGGCCGGGAAAACGTATTTATTGGCGGTTATAAAGTTGCGTGATGTTTCCATCGGCTCCTGGCAGGAAATGGCCAGGACAGCGTTTCCCGGGTACTTCCCGGCGTTTATATCCTGGGCCAGTGTATTAAGGTGAGGCAGATCTTTCCGGCAGGGTGAGCACCAGGTACCCCAGAAGTCCAGCAGCAACCATTTTCCCCGGTAATCTGCCAGGCGGATGTTCTCATTGTTCATTCCTTTCAGTGTAAAATCGGGTGCATCCTCCCATTCTTTCAGCAATACATCGCGGAAGTAAGCATTGAAAGATTTGCCGGGGAAGTGCGCATTAAAGAAGGCCCGTGTACTATCCAGCATATCCGGCTGGGCGGCAAGTTGCCGCGACAGCACTTTCATTGCTTCTTCGGGCTTGCCGAGTGCGTCCAGTTCTTTGGCAAAACGGGCGCTGTAATTTTCTTCCGAGTGAAGAAAAGCGCGATCATAAAAACTCTCATACGCTTTGTCCGCATTGCTTTTCGGGGCAGTGCCAGCGGCCAGTGCCAGGTAGTTCAGCGCCGCTTTTTTATCCGTTGTCTTTGTCTGTTCGTATTTAAGGTAATAAGCGTGTGAAAGGATGTTTTTATTTGCTATTTTCTTGCTTTGCAATTCCGGGTGTGCTGTCCAGAAGGCGGTGTCGGCCTGGTTATTTTTAAGATCGCTCAATGCCTTATCCAGCAAAGCATCCGCGGCAGCCGGCATATTGGATTTGCGAAGGATGTCCTGTACCAGCAATTCATAACGGGCGGCCTTACCCAGTGTCATTTCTGCCGGGCTTATTTGCCCGAAATCTGCTGCAATACTTTTTAATATAGCCGTATCCGTTGTATGCATTGCTTTATTCCATAACGACATCGGCCTTACAGATACCTGGAAAATACTGTCGTTCTCCGCCAATATCCTGGTCAGCAGCAACTGGGCGCCGGCAGGGGCTTTCCTGCTTTCTTCAAATATTTCTGCAATGCGTGCTTCACTGACGCCTCTGCTGCGAAACTCCTTACGTGCTTCTATAGTATCAAAGTCATGCTGTGGTAGATATTGTGCGAAGGATTGATCCAGCCAGGAGTCGAGTGACCTTCCGTCGGCCGACAGGAGTTTCAGCAATACCATTGCACTATCTGGGTTTTCATAATAGGTATGCTGTAATTTATTAAACAGATGGGAGGATGATCCGGCCAGTGCTGCTGAAGGAACCTCTTTCAGTGCATTCTGGTATTGCTCATACATGTATTCCGAACCGCTGCCATAGATACTCAGCTTTGCCAGTTTAAAGGCCAGGCGGTTACCATACAGAGGAGCACTCACTGCCAGGAACCGGGCAATTTTTGCTGAATCAGGTTCTCCGTTTACTTCCAGCCAGTTACTCATTCTGCTCATACGCATCAGCGTATTGAACCAGGCCGTGTCGGCCGGTAATACTTTAGCGGTGGCGGGTGATACGGTGACTTCCCGCGCTGTTAAAGCGGTACCGTTTGACTGCACCTGCCGGCTCAGCGACTTAAAGGTTTGTACATTTCCCTTATTACGGATCAGGCTATACGAAATTCCACCGGCTACCCGTACACTATCTGTCTTATTTTCTTCCGGCGTGCCGGTTACTTCCACCAGTTCTTTATCGCCGCTTGTAACCCGGAAGTTCCAGGGACTTTCCTTCCATTCGCTATTTGCAGTAAGTGCCTTGGGCGCAGCCGGGAAAAAGCACTTCAGTTCAAAGTTCAGGTAATTCCAGTTGTTCGCTATGGCAGCCAGTGCATCGTCAGTCAGGGCGAGGGAGGCGCCGGCCTCGCTGGCAATGGCTGCAATATTCACGGGAGCGCTGATACTATCATTGGAATATATTTTAAACGCCACCGGCCGGTGCATCAGCAGCATGAGACTCATCATTTGCCAATCCTGCAGATAGGTATCGGGATCTGCTGAATTAAATCGGGCATCTGGCCTCCGTGCGGCCGCACTTTCCAGCTCGTAAACAAGGTTGGCGCTACCATCCGGGTTTATGCCGGTGATGGTGATCCTCATTGTTTTGTTTATCTCCATCTGGTAGCCACCCTGAAGACTATCCTTTAATATTAACTGGTAGCGCCAGGAATCATTCTTTTTAAACTTTAACTGGGCTATGGTGGCAAGGGGGCTGCAAGCAACGGTCAGGTAAACAAGGAGCAACAGGAACTTACGCATATAACGGGGTGATTTTAATCTATTAAAGTAAACATATAAAAACGAACAAACAATAGCTGCCTGCTACCTTTGAATATTTGTGTATTTTTGGCATATACAATTATGTCCAATCAGCCTTTAAGACCAGAAGATAATAAGCTCAGTGCCGCTGAGAAAGAGTTCGAGAACAGTATACGTCCGCGGGAGATCGTTGAATTTTCCGGCCAGGACCAAATTATCGAGAACCTGAAGATATTCATTAAAGCGGCAAAAATGCGTGGGGAAGCGCTTGACCACGTGTTGTTCCATGGTCCTCCGGGGCTTGGCAAAACCACGCTGTCGCGTATTGTGGCGAATGAACTGGGTGTAAATATCCGCGAAACTTCCGGGCCGGTGATTGAAAAGCCCGGCGACCTCGCCGGTCTGCTCACCAACCTGGAAGATAAAGACGTGTTGTTTATTGATGAAATTCACCGGTTAAGCACCGTGGTGGAGGAATACCTGTATTCCGCCATGGAAGATTACCGTATTGATATTATGATTGATACGGGTCCGAGTGCGCGCGCCATACAGATTAACCTGCAGCCGTTTACGCTGATAGGCGCCACTACCCGGTCGGGGTTGCTTACTGCCCCGCTGCTGTCGCGGTTTGGGATCAAGTCGAGGCTGGAATACTACAATGCCGCCACACTGCATAAGATTATCTGGCGGGCAGCCGGTTTGCTGAATACAAAGATCACTTCTGACGCCGCCACCGAAATAGCGCGCCGGTCGCGCGGAACGCCACGTATTGCCAACGGGTTGCTGCGCCGCGTACGCGACTTTGCCCAGGTAATAGGCAACGGGGTTATTGATATGGAAATAGCGCTTTTGAGCCTGAAAGCGTTGAATGTAGATGAATATGGGTTGGATGAGATGGACAACCGTATTCTCAATACGATCATTGAAAACTTCAAGGGAGGGCCGGTTGGCATCACTACTATTGCCACCGCCGTAGGAGAAGAAGCAGGCACCCTGGAGGAAGTATACGAACCGTTCCTGATCCAGGAAGGTTTTATTAAACGTACCCCGCGGGGCAGGGAAGTAACGGAGAAAGCTTATATCCACCTGGGGAAAACTCCCTTCAGGGGTGGGTCCAATATGTTGTTTTAATGCCGCGGATTTTGTCTTTCTCGCTGATTACGCTGATTTTACTGATTACCTGGATTTTTACTTTTGGATTTTATAAAGGATTAAGGGAGATAGAAGCGGATATTCGCTCTTATCTCCCTTAATTATTATTTTAAGAAAATCTAAAAATCCAAAAAAATCCAAAAGTAAAAATCCAGGTAATCAGTAAAATCAGCGTAATCCTGAGCCAAGACAAAATCCGCTATTCTTTCACTACCAGCCTGAAGCCGTTACCATGAATGTTCACGATTTCGATATTGCTATCGTCTTTCAGGTATTTGCGCAGTTTGGCGATGTATACGTCCATGCTGCGGCCGTTGAAGTAGGTATCGCTGCCCCATATTTTCTTCAGTGCCAGTTCGCGTGGCAAGAGGTCGTTTTTATGTTCGCACAACATGTGGAGCAATTCGTTTTCTTTAGGGGATAACGTATGTGTTTCACCGTTATGGGCCAGGGTGCGCAGGCGGGAATTGAAGGAGTAGGAGCCGATTACGAATTCGTGAATTTCTTCTTCCTTATTGTTCAGTTCCTGGTTGCGTTTCAGGATGGCTTTTATTTTCAGCAGCAGCAGTTCGCTGTCGAATGGCTTGGAGATATAATCATCCGCGCCCAGTTTGTAGCCCTGGATGATATCTTCCTTCATGGTTTTGGCGGACAGGAAGAAGAGGGGAATATCGGGGTCTACGTCCCTGATTTCTTCCGCCAGTTTAAATCCGTCCATATTGGGCATCATAATGTCCAGCAGACAGATGTCAAATTTTTCGCGGCGGAAGGCTGCCAGGGCCAGGATACCATCGCGGCATAATTCCACATCATAGTCATTCAGCTCCAGGTAATTTTTCAGCACCATACCCAGATTGGTATCATCCTCAGCCAATAATATTTTCGGTTTACGTTCTTCCATAATCATAAAGGGTTGATTACAACAAATATAAAGTTTTTCTGCGGCACGAAAGGTCGGTAAAATTTGGGCGCCGGCTCTCAAATGATTTGTTAAACTTACGGTGGCGGGTCGGGCTAAAGTCTTATTATTTCTTGTTTAACAGCGAAGTGAAGGGATAACGGAGATTGGTATAATTGATCATATCTACCACGATATTCCCTACAGATATGGGGCTTTCGATGCGTAGCGGTACTTTGTTGGCGTCGTCGCTTACCCACACGGTCATTTTTTCGCCGCCTTCGAAGATGGTGCCTTTAATGAGGAGGGGTTTGAATTTAATGGCCCGGAACTTCCCGAACTTGGTATTTACTTCTTCTTTCCCCATGTACCTGATGTAGATGTTATATACCTGGTCGTCGAGGAACATGGCGAAGGGGATTTTATCGCCTGCGTTGTATTTGTTGAAGTCGATGTTACGGGCATAATAGATAGCGCTGATCACGTCCTGTACGCAGGGGGGTACGGTAAAGGTGCCGTTTGTGCTGATAGCCTGGTGGCCGGCCTGGTTAAACACTACATTATTAAAGATCTTGTACCCGCCTTCGTTTACATTCCTGACAAATTTGAGGGGTTGCAGGGTGGCGGTATCTATGTAGCTTTCGTATTTGTCGCGTACTTTAAAGATCCAGTCGTATGCACGGTAGGTTTTGCCATCGCCTACCACATGATAAACATCGCGGTTGGCGAAGCGTTCCAGTGCCACGTTAAAAGTGGCTTCCCCGGCGCCTACGTACATTTTACCAAGATTATAGAATACTTTCAGGGTAATACTTTCACCAGCATTGAAGCTGCTGTTACGGATGGAGCAGAAATCGGTTTGTGCTTCAACGGGTTGAATACAGGAAAGTCCTAAAATTATGAGTAGCAAATACTTCATTGATGGAAGCTATTTTTCCTTAAAAATTTTTACTCCTAACAACAGCACACTTCCCAAAACGGCCGGTATTACCAGGTTAATCAGCCAGATACCTGCAGTGGCAGCTACGATGGCCACGGTATTGGAGCTAAGCAACCCAAGAAAAAAGATACTTACTTTCCCCCTGACTCCTAATTCTGCGATAGCGATGGTAGGAACTCCTGCCATTACCAGGTAGATGACGCTGTTCAGTAAGAAGGCCTGCCACCATAGGAATTCCATGCCAAGTGCGTCCAACAAAATCAAATACTGTGCCGAGAAGACCACGTACCGCAGGGCTGAAAGCAGCAACAGGTAACGTAAATCGCCGGATGAGTACTTAACAATGATCTGCACAAACACCTTCGCTTTACGAAGGAAAGGTATCTTTTCAAATACAGACAGAATGATTTGTAACCGAAAATATAACAATATCGTCAGGCCACAAATTACTGTACCGGTAATCAGGACTAATTTCTGCCATAAAGAAGGTGTAAGGAAGCCGCTTTCTTTTGCCAGCGCATAGTTGTTGATATAATAGAGCAAACCAATTAACCCAAAAATAATAGTGACGATCAGCTGGCTGAAACTTCCTACTATCGTTGCCGCAATGGCTTTCAGCTTATTATGGTTTTTCAGGTAAAGTATGCGTCCACCGTATTCGCCTACACGATTGGGGGTGTTTATAGACAGGGATACGCCGGAAAGGATTGCACTGAACGACCGGAGAAACGACACTTCTTCGAGGGGTTTCACCAGCTTCTGCCACTTACGGGCTTCCAGTCCCCAGTTGAAAAGCATCAGTACCGTAACGAGGAAGATGCCCACCCAGCCTTTCTCCTGCAAGGCTCCCCACATGTGCCGCACGGATTGTTGCAGGTTATCACGGTGGATGAGTTGCGAGTAGATAGAGTATGCCAGCCAAGTAAAAAGCCCTGCCCCTAATAAGTAATTGAGAATTATTTTGGTACTTTTGTTCAGACAGTCAAATTTTGGCAAAAATAAACTCCTGTTGGCAAACAAGTCAAAAATAATTCTCGGCATTGACCCTGGCACCCTTGTAATGGGCTATGGGCTTATACTTATCGAAGGAAAAAAGGCCAGCCTCCTGGAGATGAACGTATTGAAACTCTCTAAATTCAAAGATCACTACGAAAGACTACAGCTGATTCATTGCAGGGTACAGGAACTTATTCAAGAGCACCAACCAACCAGTTTTGCCATTGAAGCGCCCTTTTTTGGCAAGAATGTGCAAAGTATGCTGAAACTGGGCCGTGCCCAGGGCGTGGCTATTGCAGCGGCTATCCAGGCCGGTCTGGAGGTCACCGAATATTCCCCCAAAAAAGTAAAACAATCTGTTACAGGCAATGGTAATGCTGATAAAGAACAGGTTTGGCTGATGCTGCAACGCATCCTCAGTATCTCTGAACGCCCTGATTACCTTGATGCTACAGACGCTCTCGCAGTGGCAGTATGCCACTTTTACCAGGAAGGTAATCCGCTCGCAGGACCAGGCAAAGCAAAAGGCTGGGAGAAATTCCTGCAGCAGCACCCGGAAAGGATTTCCAGATAAAAGTTACCGGGTTAAAAGGTTATTTCATAAATCCGTAAATTGTAGTTACTTTGGTTTAAATTCAATAACCCAATTAAAGCTAACGGCCATGCGTCCGGACAACAGCTTAACTATGAAAAGTGACCATCATTTGTTATATGGAAATTGTATAACAAGCTTTTTTATATTAATCAGCATCAGGCAGATATGAAAGCAAGAATCCTATTGGTGGAAGATGATCAAAATATTGGTGCGGTTACGAAGAAACGATTGGAAGAAGCGGGCTATGATGTAGTGCACAGTATAGACGGCCAGGCGGCCTGGGAACAGTTCCAGTTACGCTCATTCGATATTTGCCTGCTGGACGTGGTAATGCCCAAAAAAGACGGCCTACAACTTGCGCAGCAGATCCGCGAACTCAATGACCATGTTCCTATATTATTCCTCACTTCTAAAAATGAAAAAGAAGACAGAATAGCCGGACTCCAAACCGGTGCAGATGATTATATCAGCAAACCTTTCAGTATGCAGGAACTGATCCTGCGCATAGAAGTTTTCCTGAAACGGACGATGAGCCGCGGGAAAGACAAATTGAACCTCTATACAATAGGTCAGCTTACCTTTGATTATGAAGATCTCCGCCTCTATACTTCCAATGGAGATATATCCATTTCCGTTACACAAAAAGAAGCGGACCTGCTGAAATACTTCTGTAATAATCCCAATAAAACACTCAAAAGAGAAGATATACTTTCCAATGTATGGGGGAAAGACGACTATTTCCTCGGACGCAGTATGGATGTATTTATCACCAAACTGCGGAAACACTTCAAATCAGATCCTCAAATCAAACTGGAAACCGTGCACGGTGTGGGATTCCGGTTTAATATCCCTTCCAAATAACCGTTACATTGCGGCAATAATCTGCGCCTGTATTGCCTTAAATTCTTCTACAGACAGCTTCAGCTTACTGCGGGAAAAATTCATATCATCTGCCGAATTAATCGGGATCAGGTGCATATGCGCATGCGGCACTTCCAGTCCTACCACGCTAATGCCTATACGATTACAGGGAATCACTTTTTCTATGGCCTGTGCAATCGGCTTGGCAAACAATAACCACTCCTGCAACAGGTTATCTGCCACGTCAAAGAACTTATCCGTTTCTGTTTTGGGTATCACCAGGGTATGCCCTTTTACCAGCGGGAAAACATCCAGGAAAGCATAAAAATGTTCGTTCTCTGCTATCTTATAGCTCGGAATCTCGCCTTTGATAATTTTCGTGAAGATGGTCATAGTATGTAGTTCTTAGTAACATGATAAAAAAAACAGGGGCTGCAAATGAATGCAACCCCTGCAAATATCATGAAAAAGTAGGCTTATGCAGTTATATTATCGATCTTAAATTTAATCTGTCCGTTTGGCGCCTGTACTTCAGCTACCTCACCTACCTGCTTACCCAACAAGCCCTTGCCTATGGGGGAGGTTACCGAAATTTTGCCAGCTTTCAGATCTGCTTCGGTTTCAGAAACGATCTGGTAAGTAACA
Organism: Chitinophaga sp. ARDCPP14; assembly: GCF_051362515.1. Taxonomy (NCBI): domain Bacteria; kingdom Pseudomonadati; phylum Bacteroidota; class Chitinophagia; order Chitinophagales; family Chitinophagaceae; genus Chitinophaga; species Chitinophaga sp. ARDCPP14. The sequence continues at coordinate 77,469 of NZ_JBKIXB010000002.1, forward strand.
GTCTTCTTATTAGCTACATTTGTAATAGTTACCTTACAAAGGATAGACACTTTTGATGTATCAATAGCATCTGCACTCACTATCCGGGAAGCTGCAATCGCATTTTCCAGTGTGGCAATCCTCGCTTCATGCAAACCCTGTGCTTCTTTAGCGGCATCATATTCGGCATTTTCCTTTAAGTCACCCTTTTCCCTTGCTTCTGAAATAGCACGTGCAATCTCTGCCCTTCCTTTGGTTTTAAGCTGGGTCAGTTCGCTCATCATTTGATCAAGGGTTTCTTTCGTAACGTAATTTATGCCAGACATAACCTGTTGTGTTTTTTTGGTTATAAGAAAAAAAAATCAACGCCTCCATTTGCACAGAAGCGTTGTTTACTGGTATTATTGCAAATATAATGAAATTTGTATAAAGAAAAAAGCCCCTTATTTCGGTTATAAATAAATTGATAATCAATCATTTATATCCGAAAAACACACCTGTTTGACCAGGTTTAAAGTATATTTAATTTCTCTAATACAATACGGGCCATTTTGATGCTTGCCTGATGAGAGTAACCGGCAATATGTGGGGTTACTACTACATTATCAGCCTTCAGCAACCAGGCCAGTTGTTCTTTTTCTTCTTCGTTATAAGCAGATAGTTTTTCATTTTCCAGCACATCCAGGCAGGCCCCCGCCAGCACGCCATTACTGAGTGCGGCAATCAGGTCGCGGTTATTCACCAGCTTGCCCCTGGCCACATTCATGAACCACACCGGCCGGGCAAAAGAAGCAAAAAACGCCGCATTGCCCAGGTATTTCGTTTCGGTGGTCAGTGGCAGGTGTAAGCTTACCACGTCTGCCTCCCGGAATATTTCTTCCATGGTCGACTCCTTTACCGCAGCCGTACCAAAGCCTGTTTTATATTTATCGTACGCCAGTATGTTAACGTCGAACCCCTGCAACTTATGCGCAAAGGTGCTGCCTGTATTACCATAGCCAAGGATGGCCACCGTTTTGCCATTCAGCTCATAACCCCGGTTGCCGTCGCGCTCCCAGATACCCTGCCGTAACTCCAGGCTGCTTTTCAGCACATTGTTCAACAGGCACAACAACATGCCCACCGCCTGCTCTCCTACCGCATCCCGGTTACCTTCGGGGCTGCTCACACAACGGATGCCCTTACTTTCTGCATAAGGTACGTCGATCAGCTCCATTCCCGAACCCAGGCGGCCGATCCACTGCAGGCGTTTAGCCTGGTCGATCAACTGCTTGTCCACATGAATACGCGTGGTAACGATCAGCCCTGTGCATTCACCGATCTCACGATATACTTCATCATACGTAACAGCCGGCAGGTAGGTGACTTCGTACCCTTTGCTTTCCAGCTGTTCAATCAAATACGGATGTGTTTTTGCCGTAACTAATACTTTCCTGGTCATATCATCTTATGGGATAATGCTGCAAAATCAGCCACACTCAGCTCCTCGGCTCTTTTTGTAAAGATGGGGTCCTGTGCCAACAGTTCCTTGTCAAACATCGTTTTCAGCGGATTGCGCAATTGCTTGCGCCGTTGTCCGAAAGCTGTTTTCACCAATACAAGAAATTTACGCTCAGAGGCAATATCTACCGGTTGTTCCAGCCGGGTGAGGCGGATGACGGCAGATTTTACTTTTGGCGGCGGATTGAAGCAGTTTTCATGTACTTCAAACAAATATTCAATCTTATAATAAGCCTGTAACAGCACGCTCAGGATACCATATTCCTTATTTCCATGCGGAGCGGCAATACGTTGTGCCACTTCTTTCTGGAACATGCCCACTACCACATCCACCTGCTGACGCCAATCGAGCAGCTTAAACATGATCTGGGTAGAAATATTATAGGGAAAGTTGCCGATGAGGCGGAACGGGCCTTCAAAAGGCAGGGCGGCATCCAGGATGCTTTCGTTGATCAGCTTCCCCCTGATAGCGGGGTACGTTTTTTCCAGGAACTCCACCTTTTCCCTGTCCAGCTCAATAGCTTTGAAATGAATGCCTGGCAGCTGCAACAGGTATTTTGTGATGGCGCCCCCGCCGGGACCCACTTCCAGCACTTGCTGGCCTTCGATTACAGGTAGCGACTCCACAATTTTCCTCGAGATGTTCTCATCTGTGAGGAAGTGCTGGCCGAGTGATTTTTTTAGTGTATACATTGTGAAGCGCAAAGATAAAGCATTTATTAGCTTTTAGCTTTTGAAAATGCCCCCGGCTAAAAGCGAAAAGCTAACCGCTAAATACTTTATATTTGCCATTCATTGAGGCAATTCAGCATGAGTACTATTCAGATCAACAAACCGGTAATCGGCATCACCATCGGTGATATCAACAGCATTGGCGCCGAAATTATCATCAAAACGTTTATGGACGCGCGTATGATGGAATTTTGTACGCCGGTGATTTTTGCATCCAACAAAACCATCAACTTTTACCGGAAGCTGATGAATGAAAATAATTTTAACTACCAGAGCATCAAGGACTTTACCCGCCTTAACCATAAGCAGGTAAACGTGTATAACTGCTGGGAAGAAGAAGTGCAAATCACCCCCGGAGTACTGAATGAAACCGGTGGCAAATACGCCGCACGGGCACTGGAAGCTGCCATCAACTGTTTGAAAGACGGGTATATCACCGGCCTGGTGACAGCCCCCATCCATAAAAACAATATTCAAAGCGAAACTTTTAACTATACCGGCCACACACCTTACCTGAGGGATTCCTTCAATGCAAAGGATGTGCTCATGTTCATGACCGCCGACAATATGCGTGTGGGCCTGCTCACAGAACATGTACCCCTGGCGGACGTAGCAAAATATGTTACCAAAGAAAATATCCTGGGCAAGCTGCACCTGATGAGAGACAGCCTGGTAAAAGACTTTGGTGTGGACCAGCCGCGTATTGCCGTATTGGGACTTAACCCGCACGCCGGCGACGAAGGACTGATTGGCCGCGAAGAAATTGAACACATTGCCCCTGCCATCAGGCACGCGAAAGGCAATGGTATCCTGTGTTTCGGACCGTATAGTGCAGACGCCTTCTTTGCAAGGGAAATGTTTAAGCAATTTGATGGTGTGCTGGCGATGTATCACGACCAGGGCCTGATACCGTTTAAGTCGCTGGCCAGCGGCAACGGTATTAACTATACTGCCGGACTGGGCATTGTGCGTACTTCACCGGATCACGGCACGGCATTCGATATTGCCGGCAAAAACCTGGCGGATCCGGATTCTTTCAGACAAGCGATTTTTGCCTGCCTGGAAATACTGGAACAACGGGAACGCTATGCCGAGAACACCCGGAACCCACTCAAGAAAACAGAACTGGCATCGGAATAGCTCAGGGCCTTCCGGCTTTCAGGTAAGATTGTATGGAAGTAACGTAGTTTTCAAAGGCTTTCCTGCCGGTGGAGGTTATCTTGCAGATGGTTTGCGGATAATTATCCTTAAACTGTTTTACTACGGAAATATATTCCGCATCGCGTAATTTATTAATCTGTACACTCAGATTACCTGCTGTGGCATTTGTTTTTTCTTTCAGCAGCGTAAACTCTGCTTCTTTTTCACTGATCAACACGGACATAATAGCCAGCCTCAACTGTGAATGTAATACCGGGTCCAGATCTTTAAAATCCATGAGCTTAATTTTCTTATACAGCTATTTTAATATTTAGCTATTTTGTTTCAATGGTTTTATCACGGAAACAAAATAACTAAATATCTGAATAAATACTACCTGATTATTGCTGGCTTTGTTCCAGCAGCTTGCGGGTATATGGTTCTCCCCAATGCGGTGCTATACTGCTTTCCGGCTTGAAGGCCGCGAACTTTTCCAACGCCAGCTCCAAGGTTGTTTTAGCTTTTGATTTACTGCCACCCCATTGTTCAGGTGTAAATAATAATGATTGTCCCTGTAACATGTAGATTCTCGGGTTCTCCGGATTAAAGCTCTTCGCCTGTTCCAGCAGGGAAGCTGCTTCAGGGCCATACTTCATGCCACGGCTCATAGGATCCACTGTTAACCGGGCGGTGGCCACCAGTGAACGGATACAGGCAATTTCAGAGTTCTTTGGACTCAGCGCTTCGGCCTTGTCGAGGTTGGCCTCTGCCTTGTCGGCCAGCGGATCTATCTGGCTTTTATCTTTCAACGTAAGTGCCTGCATTACCTCCATATAGGCAGCATAATAGTAAGGCAACCACTGGCTTTTTTCTGCATCCGCAATACGCTCAAAAGTATTGGCCTTTTGTTGCAATCCATCAGGCGTGAAAATGCTGCTGCTGTCCAGGTCAGACGTTTGCTTCGTCATGGCCTCTGTGTATTGGGCGCTTTGCGCCATGAGGGTAGTAGTTATGCTACCGGTAAATAAAAAAGCAAGAAATAATCGTTTCATATTTATTATGATTAGAGGTTATTAATAACATCCTGTCTTCTGTCGATACCAAAATTCATAAACATGCCGAGGTAAATAAATCTCGGTACGTTGGGTACTACTTCATCCCTGCGTAATCCATCGGTAGAATAATGGTATCCGAACACCTGTTTATTGCCCAATACGTTGCTCACCGACAACACAAAAATGGTGAATGCCTTCCGGATACTGGTGAGGTAACTGGCACTCACGCCTACGGAGTTGTAGGTCATTGTCCTGTCGGACATGAACTTGTCAGTGGACTGATTGGGATTGTAATAAGGACGGCCTGTGGCAAACGAATACGTTAACCCCAGGTTGGTGCTGAGCTTTGGCAGAAAATGCTTGTATACAATGCTGGCAGTATGATTGGCCGCAAAGTCGGGCTGTACCCGGAACGGATAGTTCAGGTAGTCGCGTTTGGTATCAAGGTAAGAGTACGACACCCAGTAATCCACGTTCTTAAACGTTTTCCGGTCGCGCCAGAAAAGCTCCACTCCCTGCGCATACCCGCTGCCATTGTTGTTATACGCCGGCGTTGTTTTCACCAGGTCGGTATACTTCTTATAAAACACCTCAGTACGGAACGTATAATCCGTTGCCACCCGCTGATAGCTGAGGATGTAATGGGTGGCCTTCATATAGCCCAGGTTGCGGTTGAAGCGGATATACTGCGGCTCCGGCTTCTGGTAATAATCGCCATAGGCTACGGAAAACTGGCTGTAGTTATTCATTTTATATGCCAGCGATACACGGGGTGCAAAATTCATTTCCCCCAATACAGAACTGTATTCCGCACGACCTCCCACACGCCCTACGAAGCTGGGGGTAAAATAAATATCTCCCTCTGCAAAAGCAGCGGTGTAGTTGTCTGAGAAATTAGCTTTATTTTCATTAAAGGCCGATCTTTCTTCCGCATACTGATACTCTCCTCCCAGCCGCAATACAGAGAAGCGCCCGAGGTTTTTGTAAAACATCACCCGCGTCTGGCTCAGGTCCGATCGCACTTTAATCAGTGAGGGCGCCGGGTTCTTTAACAGGGTATCTGCATTGATATTGTCCGTGTTGCTGCTGAAGGAAGCGCCGATATATAAGTGCCAGTCGTGACCAATATTTTCCCGGTAGGTAAGATTCGTATATACGTTATTGTTATGCAGCTTAAACGACTCTGTATAACCCGGGTACTCCAGGCTGTTGGAGTTAAATCCCATTTTGGTCCAGTTGCCATACCCGTAAAATTTGAGCATGCCTGTACGGGAGGTTTTATGCCGGAAATTTACGGAGGTGCCGATGATTTCCGGTCCCAGGTTCGGTGCGTTTTTAGGCTTAACGATATTAAAGTAGGGCGACAGATTGGTATAATCTGCTTCTATACCGTAGGAAGTTTTTTTATCTTTTGAGAGATTGTCCAGCCCCGCGCTCACACCTATTACCGATACCCCGACAGAAGAAGACGAACGCTCCGGCAGATCGATGGATTCAAGGATCAGTGCAGAGGACAGTCCCTGCCCATATTGCGCGGAATAGCCGCCACTGCTGAAAGTGGTTCCTTTAAACAGGAAGGGAGAAAAGCGGCCGCGTCCCGGGATATCGGGGAGGCTGCTGTAAAAAGGATTCCTTACGAGCATGCCATCGATGAGGGTTTGTGTTTCATAGCCGGTACCACCGCGTACAAACAGGCCCTCGCGGTCGTTGGTTTGCTGGGCGCCCGGCAATGTTTTAATGGCATTGGCAATATCGGCGCCGGCGCCAGCTGTGGTTACGATATCCAGCGGCTTCAGCACTGTACCTTTCTTATCATCGCTGGCTTCAAAGCTGCCGGCAGAAATGGTTACAACTCTTAGTGCATTCACCGCACTTTTCAGCACAATGTTCAGTTGTTCTCCTGCGGCGGTATTTATTTTCAGTTCCAGTGCCTGGTAATTGGTGAGCGTGGCCGATAACAGCTGGTCGCCGGTGGCGGTGGTGGTAAAGGAAAAAGAACCATCTGCTGCGGTGGTGGCGCCATCGTAGGAGCCTTTCACTGCGATGTTCACACCGGGTAAAGGATGCTTCTTTGTATCAGTTACTTTGCCGCTGATTTTATGCTGCGCCAAAGAGAACAGGGGTGTAAAGATGAAGAGACACAGATAGCGGTTGATATTCGACATATTCAGGGATTAATTACATAACAAATGTAAACTAGTTTATTTTATAAACCAAATAATCCCAAAGAAACGGATAAACGCTGGTTTCTCCGGTATTGACCTTTGATTAATTTATTACAGTACATGCACAAAAAAGCACCCTTTACCTGACGGTAAAAGGTGCTTATATTTTTAGCGATGAACGCTGTTATTTATGCGAATCTTGGCTTCAGTTCATTTGCCAGTGTAACCATTTTCTTCAGGCCATCTTCCGGCAGGTTACCTTTCTTGAATTCTCCGAGTACTTCCGGTAAGCGCACCTGCATTTCATTCAGGAAAGCTTCTTCAAAAGCACGTACCTGTTTAACAGGAACATCACGCAGTAAACCGTTTGTACCCAGGTAAATCATAGCTACCTGTTTTTCTACGGCGTACGGACTGAACTGTGCCTGTTTCAGGATTTCCACGTTACGGGCACCTTTATCGATAACTGCTTTGGTAGCAGCATCCAGGTCACCACCGAATTTGGAGAAAGCCTCCATTTCACGGTATTGTGCCTGATCGAGTTTCAGGGTACCAGATACTTTTTTCATGGATTTGATCTGCGCATTACCACCCACGCGGCTTACAGAGATACCTACGTTGATAGCAGGACGGATACCGGCGTTGAACAGGTTACCTTCCAGGAAGATCTGGCCATCGGTGATGGAGATTACGTTGGTAGGGATGTAAGCAGATACGTCACTTGCCTGTGTTTCGATGATAGGCAATGCGGTCAGGGAACCACCACCTTTTACCAGGTGTCTGATAGATTCAGGTAAGTCGTTCATCTGTTTTGCGATGGCATCATTGCTGATGATTTTAGCAGCACGCTCGAGTAAGCGGCTATGCAGGTAGAATACGTCACCAGGATATGCTTCACGGCCTGGAGGACGTTTCAGCAACAGGGATACCTCACGGTAAGCAACTGCCTGTTTGGACAGATCATCATAAACGATCAGTGCAGGGCGACCTGAGTCACGGAAGAATTCACCGATAGCAGCGCCGGCAAATGGAGCGTAGAACTGCAGCGGTGCAGGATCAGCAGCGTTGGCAGCTACGATGGTAGTGTAAGCCATAGCGCCTGCTTCCTGTAATGTTTTCATTACACCGGCAACAGTAGATGCTTTCTGGCCAATTGCTACGTATATGCAATAAACAGGTTTACCTGCTTCATAAAATTCTTTCTGGTTGATGATCGTATCAATACAGATAGCTGTTTTACCTGTCTGACGGTCACCAATTACCAGCTCACGCTGACCACGACCAACAGGGATCATCGCATCAATTGCTTTTACACCTGTTTGCAGTGGTTCTTTTACTGGTTCACGGTACAGAACACCCGGTGCTTTACGCTCCAGCGGCATTTCATACAATTCACCTTTGATAGGGCCTTTACCATCGATAGGTTCACCCAGTGTATTGATTACGCGGCCAACAACACCTTCTCCCACGTTAATGGAAGCGATCTTTTTGGTACGACGTACTTTATCACCTTCTTTAATACCTGCTGACTGACCCATCAATACCACACCCACGTTGTCTTCTTCCAGGTTCAGTGCAATTGCTTTTACGCCATTGCTGAATTCAACCAGTTCACCATAACCTACATTGCCCAATCCGTAAATGCGGGCAATACCATCACCCACCTGTAATACAGTACCTACCTCTTCCAGGTCGGCAGAAGCATTGAAGTTGCTTAACTGCTGGCGTAAAATCGCCGAAATTTCATCAGGTTTAATATCAACCATAATTATGATTTTAAAAAAAGTCGTTAGAGAAAATTAGTATAACGACAACAGCTTTGCGTGTACGCAGCGGCTGCTGTATAGATTAACGTAAGTCAGATACGTAAATATTCTTGTTAAACTGTTGTTTAATATCTTTCAGATCACGCAGGATAGAAGCATCGAACAACTGATCATTTGCTTCCAGTACAAAACCTCCGATCAGGTCAGCATTCACGGCTGTTTCCAGCTGGATCTGCTGTGTTGTTTCGCTGGCAATTTTCTGTTTGATCACGTCCAGGGTAGCATTATCCAAAGCAACAGCCGTGGTGATCTTCACCGGGCTGATGTTTTTCAGTACCATGTACTGGCGTGCAAACTCAGTGGTCATTTCAGCCAGTGCGCTTTCACGGCCTTTGGTCACCAACAGGTTGATAAAGGAAATGGTAGTAGCACTGATGCGGCTTTCAAATATGGCAGCCAGTATCTTCTGCTTTTTATCGGCCTTTATGATAGGGCTTTTAAGCAAACTCACCACATCGGGGTTGCTTTTCATCACCTGTTGTAAGAACAGCATGTCTGTATGCACCACTTCCAGCTGGTTCAGTTCCTGAGCCAGACCTATCAATGATTTTGCATACCGGGATGCTAAACGGGGATTCTGCATATTAAAAAAGCTTTTAGCTTTTAGCTGTTAGCCTTTAGAGCTAATGGCTAATATCTTAGTTCAATTTGATTTCTCCTGCCAGTTGTTTCACGTAACCTTCCTGTGCTGTTTTATCAGCCAGTTCTCTTCTCAGCACTTTTTCAGCCACTTCAATCACGAGGTTACCTACCTGGTTCTTTACATCCGTTAACGCAGCCATTTTCTGGTTTTCGATAGCGGTGTAAGCTTCACTGATGATCTTCTTTGCTTCTGCCTGCGCTTGTGTTTTGGCTTCGCTGATGATCATATCCTTCGCGTCTTTCGCTTCTTTCAGGATCTTGCTTCTTTCAGCTTTAGCTTCCGCCAGCACATGTTCATGTTCAGCTTTCATCTGGGCCATTTCTTCCTTTACTCTTTCTGCAGTGGCGATAGAGTCAGTGATGGAACCTTCCCTTTCCTTCAGGGTAGCGAGGATGGGGGTCCAGGCGAATTTTTTCAGAATCAGGAAAACGACGATGAAAATGAATAATGAAATAAGAAACAAGCCTAACGCGGGTTGCAACAGATCCATATAATTAGAATTTTATTATTTTTTGATGTTGATATTTTCTGATTTCAGGTAGTTTGACGGTTTGTCTGTAACAAAAGATTACTGCATCCATTGCCCTGTGCGCCGGATGCAGTAAAAAGTTTGGCTTACAGAACTACCGCCAACAGACCAGCGATTACACCGAAGAGAGCAACACCCTCAACCAGCGCAGCAGCCAGGATCATGTTCGCACGGATGTCGTTAGCAGCTTCCGGTTGACGAGCGATAGACTCCAGCGCGCTTTTACCGATGTTACCAACACCAATACCAGCAGCGATAGCCGCGATACCAGCACCAACAGCACCACCAGCTTTAGCCAGACCAGATGCAGCAGCAGCCTGCAATAAAATAGACAAAAGTGCCATAATGAATATGTATTTGAATTATAAAAAATTTCGATTTAATAAAGCGGTTGGCATTTAACTTTTGGCAAAGGCTAAAAGCTAATTCCTGTATACTTAGTGATGAGCTTCGTCATGCGCACCTTCCATTGCCTGGCCAATAAATACGGCTGTCAGGTTAGCAAAGATGAACGCCTGGATAAATGCTACCAGCAATTCCAGCATCATCATTACAATGTTGAACAGAACAGTGATAGGCAGGAAGCCGTAACCAGCTACCTTATTTAAAGATCCGAAGATGAACACCAGGGATATAATACTCAGGATGATAATGTGACCTGCCAGGATATTGGCAAATAACCTGATCATCAGTGATACTGGCTTGGTAAATACGCCGATCAACTCTACCGGCGCGAGGATAAACTTAACCCCAAACGGAACCGGAGGATTGAAAATGTGACCCCAGAAATGTTTGTTGGTACTGAACATGGTAGCAATAAAGCTGATGATGGCCAGTGCTGCCGTTACTGCCAGGTTACCCGTTACGTTGGCAGAACCAGGCAACAGACCTAACAGGTTGTTTATCAGGATAAAAAAGAATATAGTCAGAATAAAAGGCGTATACCTTTCTGCATGTTTACCGGGAATATTAGGCTTTACCACTTCATCACGCATAAAGATGATCACCGGTTCCATCAGGCTCTGGAAACCTTTAGGGGCTTTCTTGGAACCACGTACCCTGTAAGCCTTCGCTACATTCAGCATCAGGATTACCAGCAATACGGCGGCAATGATCATGGAAGTGATGTTCTTCGTCATGGAGAAATCATAGATTGGCTCACCGGTAGGATTGCCATTGGCGTCTACTGCGATCACTTTGCCATCCATGTATTTGGCCGGATCCAGTCCTTTTTCGTGCAGGTAGTGCGCGTTTACCAGCTGGTAACCATCGTACGCTGCATGACCATGCTCAAATTTAGAAGACGAAAATACTGACGTGCCCCGTGCAGGATTGTAAATGATCACTGGTAACGGAACAGTTACATGGTTATCTCCAATGCTGAACAGGTGCCAGTCGTGGGCATCCTTTACGTGTCCCAGAATAACTTCCTTAGCATCAAATTTTTTAGGCTCACCTTCTTCTCCCCCCTTACCTTCTTCTCCTTCATGAGGTGCAGCTGCTGCCGTTTCATGGTGGGAAACTTCCTGTGCAAAGGAAAAATTACTAAAACTGTGAAGGCCTAAAACCAACACAAGTGCTACCATTCTATGTTTGAACCAATTGAAAGAAATCACCGTTTTCTGAAATTTTGCGCAAAGATACTCGTTTTTATCTTCAAAATTAAGCGACTACGGAAAAAAAGTAAGATATATCGTAATTATACTGATAACCAGATGCTTGTAATTAAAAAACGCCCGTTTTTTTCCACAAAAAAAGGCCGTTGAAATCAACAGCCCGTTAAAGTATTTCATATTAATATTTTTCTAATTCATTTTACCCTTCTTATACCTTACTCACATTAAACTGCATACTATGCAGTTTGAAATAAAACCCTTCCAGCTTCAGTAACTCTTCGTGGGTACCCATCTCCTTAATTTCCCCTTTGTCCAGCACGATAATTTTATCGGCCTTGCTAATCGTAGAAAGGCGGTGGGCAATGATGATGGCGGTACGGTCGGCTATCAGCTTGTCGATCGCCTGCTGGATCATCATTTCCGACTCGGTATCCACAGAAGATGTAGCCTCATCCAGCACCAGGATAGCCGGATCATACAGCAAAGCCCGTACAAACGAAATCAGCTGCCGCTGCCCCAGGGAAAGGGTGCTTCCCCGCTCCATCACCTGGTAATCATAGCCGCCGGGCAGCTGCATAATGAAATCGTGGATCCCGATCAGCCGGGAAGCCTCCTCTACCTTCGCCCTGCTGATATTGCTGTTATGCAACGTAATGTTATCATAAATGGACCCGGCAAACAGGAACACATCCTGCAATACCACGCCTATTTTGCTGCGTAACGACTCCAGGGAGTAAGCCGGCAGATCAATATCATCGATCTTAATACTTCCTTTCTGAATTTCATACAACCTGTTCAGGATACTGATAATGGTGGTTTTACCGGACCCGGTATGACCTACAATGGCCACTGTATCGCCCGGGTTTGCATGAAAGCTGATATTCTTCAGCACATAACGATCATCTATGTACGCAAAGCTTACATTATCAAAAGTAATGGCGCCTTTCATCTTCTCAGCGCTCTGGTGACCTCTGTCCGGGATATAATCTTGGTTATCAATTACCTTAAACACCCGTTCACTGGCTACCATACCCATCTGCAGCGTATTGAACTTATCTGCCAGCATCCGCAGCGGGCGGAACAACATATTCAGGTACATGATAAAAGCGATCATCACTCCCTGGGTAACCTCGTAGTTCAGCACTTTATTAGCGCCCCACCAGACCATTAATCCCAATGAAATGGCCAGGATAATTTCCACAACCGGGAAGAAAACGGAATAGGCAAAAATAGCGTCAATATTCGCTTTACGGTGTTCCTTGTTAATATGTTTGAAACGGGCAAACTCCCTTTTCTCCGCGGTAAATGCCTGCACCACCACCATTCCTGTAAGGTGCTCCTGCACAAAGGCATTGAGCGCCGATACCGCATTACGGACCCGGTAAAACGACTTATTCACACTTTCCTTAAAAATATAAGTAGCAAAGATCAGTATAGGGAAAGGTGAAAGGCTGATGAGCGTCAGACGCCAGTCTTCCATAAACATCACCGCCAGTATGGCGATGATCATCAGCAGATCCGCCACTATAGAAATAATCCCTTCGGAAAACACATCATTGATCGCCTCAATATCATTGATGGTCCTGGTGGTAAGCGTACCAATGGGGGTTTTGTCGAAAAATGCCAGGTTCAGGTGTACGATCTTTTTATAGACAGTTACACGCAGGTCCTTTACTACTGACTGCCCCAGCCAGTTGGTGAGGTAGGAAAAATAGAAGCGGACCACTGTTTCCAGCAATAACAACCCTATCTGTACAATGGTCACCAGGATCAGCATCTGCATCAGCTGCCCCGCTATATACTTATCTACCGTTACCTGGATCAGGTACGGGCGCAGCGGGGAAATAGCGGCCAGTACAACCGTTAATATCATGGAGATGTAAAAGGATCGTTTGTAAGGAGCCGCGAATGAGAATATGCGCCGTAATAAACTGAAATCAAATACTTTCTTTACCGCAAGATTTTCCAATGTGCCAGGTTTAAACTACTCAACAAACCTACGATAAAAAATAATTACGCCGGAGGTTTGCAGGCAACACCGGAATACAAAAAAAGAAAGGCGCAGGGGTCCTGCGCCTTCCGGAAATATGCTGATAAATAACTTACTTCTTTTCGTCCTTCATAATTTGCTTGTAAGCCTTAATGAATATAGCTCCAAGGTTTTTATGAGGTGGTACATAATCGCTGAAAAGGTCCTTGTTGCGGGCATCTCCTGCAAATTTCTTTGTCAGCTGGGCCCACATGATCACCCAATCCACATTTTTACCGGAACGTACCTGATCTTCCAGGCTGTGGATGATCGGTTCATTTACAAACCGGGTACCTACCTGTTTGGAAGAAATGATATGCGCTTCGGGTGACTTTTCCAGTACAGTAGCCAGGTTATGATAACCGCCGCAGGAACCGAGCACGACTATCTTAGCGGAGCTCTGGAGGTTTTCCAGGGTGGTATTGATATGATAACTGTGGCCACGGTGAATGAAAATGGTAGGGTGAATATCGTTTTCATCCAGGTATTCCGACAGTTTGGATATTGCTTCTTTATCCGCAGGTTCATCGGTGGGCAGGTTCGCATAAATAGTAGTGGCTTTCCCTTTTAGCGAAGTAATGGTGGCCCAGTATTTATTTTTGCTCACTTTCCAGTCGGACGAAGGGAAATTAGTCATGAAGCTGGCGAAAGATTCCTGCCCGTCCTTATCTCCATAAAAAAACACCTGCTGATATACCCTGCCACTGTCGCTTTCCAATGTGTTATAGGTAACGTAGTTGATAGGCGGCAGCTGGAGCTTGGCAGCCATATCGGTGGCTTTGGAAGAATCGTTTTCTGATTTTGACTCCGTTTCAAACAGGCTGCTGAGCAGTTGATAAATCACTGTACCGCGTTTATCACTGTGTTTTTTTACATAGTTCAGGTTCTTCTTTACTTCTACACGGAGGAATTCCAGCAGTTTCTCATCGCGGATACTACCAAAGGAGTTGGCCACGTCTACCGCATCTTCCAGGTCTTCGGTTTTTTCCAGGTTCTGCACATATTTCTGCATGAGATAATTGGAATTTTCCGGCGCCATGGATTTCAGGAAATGATCCAGGGTATTGAAACCGGCCGCCATGGCAATAAACTTTTTGAAGCGGTCGAAATTCACTACCATCAGTAAGCTGTCGCCGCGCGGAGGTTTCATGCGAAGCATCATCTGGTCATATAAACCGGCGTTGCTGTGATTGGTGTAGCTGGAGGTATACAGTTCTTCCTGGCCGTTGATGATCAGGTAGTAGAGTTCTTCCGGTGTGAAATTTTTAACGATGGCAAACCTCACTGGGGCGGGTTCTTCATGCAGGTCGTTTACCGTACGGATATACAGTAATGATTTTGCCTGCATGTTTTCCATCATGGCTTTCAGGCCGAATGGGTTTTGTCCATCAGCTTTCAGCTTCTGCAGGGCGATATTGGACTTCACCATTTGCTTGAAATACTGGTAGTCGTTATCCACAACGGCCTCCAGCTTCTCAACGGTAGTGGTGCCTGCCAGGAGCTCATCTATGAAGGGTAATATCTTGGTGCTTTGGGACGACTGCCCAATGCGTACGATCTGCTGTACAATAGGATCCTGGTTACGCTTGACGGCATTAGCCATTGGCGTATAGGAGGTGGCGTAGGTAAGTACCTGGTTGGGGTATTTACGGGCTACGGCGGCTACAATGGAATCGGTGCCCGGATAGTTGAGATAGTCTCCCAGCTTAGGCATTACAGTTTCCAGGTTATTGAAGGCATATTTAGTGAATACCTGTCCCCTGGCTTCTTTGTAGCCGGGATTATCCTGGAAGGATTCGATGATCTTTTCGGATGCCTCGAAGGAAAGATTGCTGATGTAGGGCAAAATGCTCTGACCTTTGATATCTGCACGCATCATATTGCGGAAAGCCGCTATCATAGCAGGCGCTTCTTCCGGATCGATGTTACGGCGCGACCGTTTCTGATTATAATCTTTCAGCGTTACGTAGATAGCAGAAAGGTATTTTACTTTCAGCCGGTGATCCAGTGAATCGTTATCCTCTATCTCCTGCTGCATATCGTCCACTTCCTTGATCAGGGCGTTGGTTACCTGCAAGTTGGTGGTTTGATCATCAGATACTTTTACGAGATCGTCTGCTTTACCATCGAACTTGGCGGCAGCGGCCTGTTCTTTATCGATGTTATCATGAAATCCCTGTCTGCTGATTGGAATCGGATGGTGGCTGCTTTGTGCCTGTATTTGGCTGACTGCCAGGACCGTCAGCGTCACTATTAATAAAAATCTTCTCATACTAAATGGATCTTTTCGCAAGGACCAGATAGCAAATTTACAACCAAATACAGAGTTTGCCAGCACTTCGTTGCTATCTTTTGTTTTTTAGCGGGAAATATATCTTAATTATTCTATCTATAACTAAAACTGTTATCCATGACCAGCATCTGATTGAAAATAAACACGAAAAAGAAGGCCGTTGTTCAGCATGATCATAATCACCTTCCTATGGATGGCGGATAATTGACATATTAATACAGCATTGTTATTTGACGTACCTTGCCGTGGAGCGCGGAAAACCAGTCTGATATTGAATTAACAATTTCATAATGTTAATTTTCCATTAATCACGGAGATGGCTTTATAATTTTGTCCCGTCTTTTTAAAAGCAAAATTTATGAT
The DNA here is from genome assembly GCF_051362515.1 of Chitinophaga sp. ARDCPP14. Lineage (NCBI taxonomy): Bacteria > Pseudomonadati > Bacteroidota > Chitinophagia > Chitinophagales > Chitinophagaceae > Chitinophaga > Chitinophaga sp. ARDCPP14. The sequence goes on from NZ_JBKIXB010000002.1 coordinate 93,339, forward strand.
AGACCAAGCGGTTGCAGGAAAAATTCTGGTAGTAGATGACGAATTGGATATTCTGGAAATCATCAGTTACAATCTCAAAACAGCGGGTTACGATACCGTAACGGCGAAAGACGGCAGCGAGGCTATCCAGAAAGCAAAAATATTCAGACCGGATCTGATTATGCTGGATATCATGATGCCGAACAAGAACGGGATTGATACCTGCCGCGAAATCAGGAAAATCCCTGAGTTCAAAGATACAATGGTATTGTTTTTAACTGCGCTCAACGATGAGAAATCCGAAGTAGACGGGCTGAACATGGGAGCCGACGATTACATCGCCAAGCCCATTAAACCCAAATTGCTGGTAAGCCGCATCAATGCGCTTTTCCGCCGTTTGCACAAACCCGAGGAAACCCGCGTAACACTGGGCGACCTGATCATCGACCGGGAAAAATTTACGGTTACTTACAAAGGACAGGAAATCATCCTGGCAAAGAAAGAATTTGAATTGCTGCAGTTGCTGGCATCTAAACCCGGCCGTGTATTCCTGCGCAACGAAATCCTTAACCAGGTATGGGGTACCGAAGTGATTGTGGGCGACCGTACCATCGATGTACATATCCGCAAAATACGCCAGAAAATAGGCATCGACCTGATCACTACCGTAAAAGGCGTTGGCTATAAATTTGAGATGTAGTCATCCGCCCTGTTAGCCTTTGGCTGTTGGCCTTTCAGTGCCGGCAGCCCGTCCGGATCCCACCAAAACATTGTTCTCCGGCAGCTGAATGCTGGCGGTCAAAAGCCATTACTGTTGTCAAGTAAAAAATTTAAAGTAATTTCCCATTATTACCTTAATTACTCACTTTGGAGTATGTTTAAAGCAAAAAACCTGTCCCCCCAGAAGTTAGCGGGATTTACAGCCCTTGTGATATCAGCCGTCATCGCATTGGGCAGCCTGGTGATAGATGGCAATTGGAAAGTAGTAGTGGGAGCCTTTGTGCTGACTTTCCTGGTATCCTATTACCTCTATCTTTATACCCTGCAGAATTTTATTTACAGGAAGATAAAGCTGATCTATAAATTCATTTACCAAACAAAAGCGTCCAAGAGAGAGGAGTTTTTCCAAAAGAATATTCTTCCCCTGAAAACCATTGAAGAAGTAAGTGAAGATGTGGAAAAATGGGCCAGCCAGAAAAAAGAAGAACTGGACAACCTGCGCCGGAATGAAGAGTTCCGTAAGGAGTTCCTGCTGAACCTTTCCCATGAGCTCAAAACGCCTATTTTTGCCGTTCAGGGCTATATTCACACCCTCCTCGATGGCGCATTGGAAGATCCCAATGTAAATAAGCTGTTCCTGAAAAACGCCACCAAGAACATCGACCGCCTTTGCCGGCTGATCGACGACCTGGACGAAATATCCAAGCTGGAAAGCGGCGAAATGACCGTGAACGCAGAAGTATTCGTGATCCAGGACCTGATCAAAGATGTATTTGATACCCTGTCGCTGAAAGCCAATACCAAAGGCATTAAGTTCAGTATCAAAAAGGGCTGTGAAGCGCCGCAGCCGGTATACGCCGATAAAGAAAAGATCCGCCAGGTACTCATTAACCTGGTAGATAACTCCATAAAATATGGCAAACCCGACGGACATACCATTGCCAGCGTTTACAGCATGGATGGAAAAAGGGTGCTAATAGAAATTTCCGATGATGGCATCGGGATGGCGGAAGAACACCTGCCGCGTGTATTTGAGCGGTTTTACCGTACCGACAGGGCGCGCAGCCGCGATATTGGCGGCACCGGGCTTGGACTTGCCATCGTAAAACACATTGTGGAAGCCCACGACCAGTCCATTACCGTACGCAGCAAACCTGAAATAGGCAGTACGTTTGGATTTACCATGGAATCCGGAAGAGAATAAAATAATCAGAAACGGTATTGCATCCTGCAGGTAAGCACATTATCCTTTAGGTCGTCCTTGTACCCTTCCAGTTCAGTGCTTTCGTTGGTCACCCAATCGTAATACACCATGAACTTCAGGTGTTCGTTTGCATAATACAGGTAGCCGATGCCTACGGTATTGTAGCGTATATCCGCGGGGGTAAGTCCTGCGCCCGGAGCGCCGATATCTTTACCTTTTACTTTTGTATTGGGATCGTACCAGTCATACTTCAATACGGCCTGGTGTTTTGCGTTGCCGAGGTTTTGAATATAATAGAGATAGGCCCCGTCGAAATTGCGGATATAAAGGGGCAGCAGTCTTCCTTCCGGTCCAACCGGTATAACGCCCGGCGTTTCCGTGGTAAGTGCAGTAGCTGTTTGCCGTCCGCGGAGATACTCCGCCCGGAACTGGGTGAATCCCTTCCCTTCCCCGTTGGAAATTTTCCATTGCACATCCGCGCCGTAGTAATGCCGGGGCGCAATTTTCCCGATATTGGATACGGACGAATCCACTGTAAAGACGGGCTGCCCATTGGCGGTACCCATGGTATGGATCTGTTTTGTAAACTGCTGCATGCCGCCGTACAGTACAGATGCACCGCCCGATAACTGGCTTTGGGTGCCCTTTATTTTCCGTGGCTTAATAGATATGCGGCCTATAAAGTCTTTATGACTGTCGAAATCAGTGGTAGCTGTAAGCCCCTGCCCGTTGAAAGCACCCGCATCTATTTTCAGGAAGCGCAGCGGATGATCCTTGCGGCGGGGTTCAAAAGATATCATGGCGCCAAGATCGCGCTCCGTTCTCATCAGGATCTGTGACATCCGCCCACGCTCAGGGGTTTCACGATCCGCCGATGACAGGTTCACCTCATAACCAAAAGGACGGGCAAACATCCCTCCCACCAGCGAGAATAAATTGAATTTCGTCTCAAAAAAACGACCATAGAAATCACGGATGTTCACTCCCCGCTCTGTTCCATCAAACTGGAAAGCAAACTGCACTATCGGCATATCCTGTTTGTTGTAGCGCTCATAATCCACCCGGATACGCCCCCGCCGCAGGGTAAAGCGATTATCCACTGCGGTGGGGAAATTTCCTGCCGCATACCCCTGGGCACCCCTCGACTGCGCCATCTGGAATTCGGGCTGGATATAGCCGCTAAAACGCAATGCATCGTACTTCATGTACATGGATATCATCCCCTTTCCCATTTCAGTGGTAGTGTCTATCATATCCATCAGGAATTGCGCACGGGCAGTTCCCGTGAAACATAACATCAAAATAACGATCGGAATAATTCTGGCAGTGCGCATCAGGTTCTGAAATTATTGCGCAAAAGTATAGAATTAGCCTTTATTTAATCCAGTTGTTTAAACCGGAAGGGCTTAAATCGTTAATAGCTCGTTAATCCGCTCCCGTTCCGGCCGGCTCACCTGCTGCCGGCAGACTTTCGTGTAAATTAGTTTACTCCAAAAATATGCGTCCATGAAAACATCAACTTTTAACCATTGGGAAAAGAAAATACAACAGGCGATTGCCCTTTCCCATGACGATCCGCAGGGGGATCGCGGATTGAAAGAAGTAGCTGCGCTGATCAGCGAATCTGTTGGCAACTTCTCGCACAAGTTTGTAGAAATGTATGGGATGTCTTATATCCATTTTACTAAGCTAAGAAGATTGGAAGCGGGCGCAGGGTACCTGCGTCACAGCGATTACAGTGTAGGAATGATCAGTGAATTGTGCGGATACACGCAATCCAGCTTTACCAAAGCTTTCCGGGAATTCTTTGACGAAGCGCCCATCAGCTTCCGCAACAGGCTTTACCTGATAAATGAAAAGAATACCCTGGCACGCACAAAAATTGCTTCTACTCCACATGATGATCCGCAGCATGTTATTTTCACCCCGGACCGGACCGAGGACATAAAACTGCAGGATTACCAGCTGTATTATAATATCCTCCCACGGACGGGCGACCCGGTAAAAACAATGGTGGACTACCTGGGGATTTACCAGAAGCAGCTGTATGCCATTAAAACTTCCCTGGAACTGCCCGGCGCCATGATCATCACCGGCACACTGGATATCGTACCTGTTACCGACTATTCAAGGATGTTGATGTATGTAGGTATTATGATTCCCCTGCAAAATGAATACGATAAAGCGCATAACCAGGTACGGAGTTCATTCCAGGAGCCCTTCAGTCTTTTTACGAAACGTGTTCCGGCAGGCAACTACAAAAAGCTACCGGTGCCCATGAGCTTTGCAGCCGCAGGGTTGCCCATGTACGAGTTCATTAACAACAGCTGCCGGGCAGGATATTTCAAAATGAGCGGTAACCATTTCTTTATTTCACTCACCGGCGAAAACGAATCTGAAATCTACATCCCCTGGCAAAAAAGATAAATCATATTAAAACTGGAAGTAAATCGGGATCATAGGTTGCGTGCTTTTCACCTGCACCAGCAACCAGATGAAAGCTACCATGATAGCTACGCTCCCGGCTACAGGGATGCGTCCCAGTATTTTCTCTACAGAAAACTCCACTTTTGAAGGCAGGAAGTGCAGGATGAAACCCAGTACCATTACCCAGAATACAGCGGTATAACCATTGTATAACTCCAGGGCAATTTCAGGCTGGAAGTCGTATACCACCTGGTGGATCAGCGACCATGCATCGTGGAAGGTAGATGCCTTAAAGAACACCCAGCAGAAACACACAAAGTGGAACGTGATGAGCACTCCCATAACCTTCAGGAAACTGGCTTTCCATCCGGTGATCACTGTTTTACTTTTCTTCAGATAGTCGATACGCACTTTATCCAGTGCCAGCGCACCGCCGTGCATCGCCCCCCAGAAAATGAAGTTCCAGCTGGCGCCATGCCAGAAGCCACCAATCAGCATCGTCAATGCCAAGTTAACATACTGGCGCACCCTGCCTTTGCGGTTACCACCCAGTGGTATATACAGGTAGTCTCTCAACCAGCTGGACAGCGAGATATGCCAGCGGCGCCAGAACTCTGTAATGGAAGAACTCTGGTAAGGAGAATCGAAGTTAGGCGGAATCTTAAAGCCGGTCCACCGGGCAATACCCAGCGCCATATCGGAATAACCGGAGAAGTCGCAATAAATCACCAGCGCATAACCATACACACCTATCAAACATTCCAAACCCGTATGCTTGCTGGGATCATCAAATATGTATTGTACGAAGTTCTGGTAAATGAAATCTGAGATCACAATCTTTTTGAACAATCCCCCCATGATCAGGTACATCCCCTTGCCAATGTCTTCAGAACTGAGACGGTAAGGCATAGAGATCTGCGGGATAAAATCTGCCGCACGCACAATAGGCCCCATCATCAGTTTCGGGAAGAAAGACAGGAAGAAAAGATAATCCATGAAATTATCCACCGGCTTAATTTCATCCCGGTAAACATCTATGGTATAGCTCAGGTTTTCGAAAGTATAAAAGGAGATACCAATGGGCAGGATCAGCTTCAGCGTGGAAATATGCCCCGCTGTAACGTCGTTGATCATCCCTATAAAGAAGTTGGTGTATTTGAAATAAAACAGCAACCCTATATTCAAAAAGATGCTCAGTATGAGCAACGATTTCTTCACTTTTTTGTCGGGGCTTTCATGGATCCATCTCGACAAATTAAAATCCACAATCGCTGAAAGTATGACCAGTCCTACATAATAGCCGCAGGCTTTATAAAAGAAGTAAAGCGAGAATACTGTATACACCCATACCCTTGCGGTTTTACTCCTGCTTACCAGCAGGTAACACATCAGGAATAGCGCAAAATAATAAAAGAAGAACCCACTATTAAAAAGGACCGGGTCTGACTCATGGTACGACAGTTCGTATAACAGTTTATTAATGTCGATCATCGGAGGTTACTGGATTTTTCTTTGTTTGCTGTAGATAATGTGTATAAGAACGTTGCAGGGCTTCATACAATAGTTGTCCCTGTAACTGATATCCCCGTGCATTAAAATGAATATGGTCGGGCGCCCATGTTCCTGCAAATCTACCTTTCTGTGCTTTATTCACCGCATTAAAATTCCAGCAGGCAATACCATGTTGACGGGCATAGCCCATGATTTGCTGCGTCACCATAGAGATATATGGGTTGGGATAATACGCGGTATGATATATTGTTCTGTATTTCTTTTTGCCTATTTTCTTCCGGGTGGCTTTCCGCACTGCGCGCATACAATCCGGTGGTGTGGTCAGCAGGATATTTACGGAAGGATCTTGTTCGCGGATGAGTGTTACCGTTTTATCTATTTCATCCCTGAAGGCCAGCGGGTCCATTCTGCCGCCATAGGCTTCATTGGTACCCAGGGAAATGATGACCAGTTTTGGTTTCAGCACGGCCATTTGTGCCAGCAGGATGTTGCTGATTTCGTTGTAATGTTGAAACATCGCACCGTTGATGCCAACGCTGTGATACAGCACTCCGTTGCGGCTGTTTTCCATAATGGCGCCATAAAACCGGAAAGGACCGCTCCCTGTGCCTTCCCACCTTGCCTGGAAAGATTGCGACGTTTGTAAAAAATCGAGGGTGGCTTTGCTCAGAGTGGAAGAGCCGGGAAAAGGTGCAGGCGTTACCGTTACAGTAGCATCCGGTACTACCAATGTGTTGTTGGTATTTCCGGCATCATACAGCAGGGTTACTTTACGGAAGTTATTGTCCATAGATCCGTCCGTTTTGCCGGAGAAAGACAATGTGGGCGCATCGTTCTGGGAAATGATGGTAATAGCGCCAGGACCCAGCACATCAGATTTATTGCGGTCTACCACCCGTTCCGATGCCCATCTCGCAGTGCTGTTCCACTTGAAATCTTCCGGGCCATTGGTGCCGGCCAGGTTATATGGAAAAACAAATCCCCTGCCCGCATAACCAAACTGGTTCTGCAACAGGGACGCCACCGTTAGTGAAAAAAAACCTGCCTGCACGTGGGAATCGCCCAGATGCAGAATGGATATTACGTTACTATCTGCCTCATGGAGCAGGGAAAATACATTGTACAAGGCAGTGTCCTGCTGGATAGCCCCGGCATCTGCTGATTGTTGCGCATAAGTTCTAAACCCGCTGAGTATCAGTAAAAGCACTGCCACCCATTTTGTGCTAAGGTTGTTGTGCCTGACTGTATTCATTCATAATAGCTTTGTAAAGCAGCGATCCCACTTTGGCTGCTCCCGTCCTGTTAAAGTGTGTATAGTCCTTGTTGGCCATCACCGTGTCTCCCTCTACCCACTTTACCATGGCGCCTTCTCCGCCCATAGCGGCAAAAAGGTTCCAGTAGGCTGTACCATGACCGGCGGCCAGGTTATGCTGTACTTTCAGCAATGCTTCCACACCGGGTGCGGTAATATATTTATCAGCTTTTCTGTAAGATTTATCGGCAGTACCAATGATCAGGAATGAAGTCGCCGGCAGGTCCTGGCGAAGTGAGTCCATTACTTTCTTCATCGGTCGCTCATACCAGCTGTAGTCAGTGAGCTCCGGTCGGAACAATACATTGGCGCCGTAATGCATTACTACCAGGTCGTAAGGACGTTCCTGCTGCATGCGGCGGACCATACTGGCGGACAAGCGGCCCAGTTCCACGCCGCTGATACCTCTGAACGAATAATTATCCACATAAACACCATCCCCGTTTTCAAAACAAACACCATAAAAAGGCATAGCGCTTCCGGCGTTGCGGAGCGTTACCGAAGTAGCGCCGGTATCCTGTTGCAGGTCAAGCCGGTTCACCGGTGCTGCGCCAGAAAGCGTGTAGGCTTTGTCGTTAATAGTAACCGCGCCGGCTTCAGCAGGGCCGTACAGTATGGAGACCTCCCGGAATTTGTCGAGCAACGGTTTTTTCACAGGAGAATACTTCACCCAGCTGTTTCCGCCCGGATAAAAGGTATGCCCTGATAAACCCAGGGTAACGTTGGATGGTGGTGAATTCTTGTAGTGATAATCTTTCCAGTCGGTTGAAAAGGTATGTGTAATGGTAGTTCTGAAAGATGCTACCACAGAGGTTACGGGAACAAACCCCACGCCGCCGCCGCCGAAGTAATGTTGCAAGCTGTCGCGCAGGTCGCCGGTAATCAGGTCGCCTTCAATCATGGAGTCTCCGAAATAGGCGATCCTTACTTTGCGGCGTTTACCGGCTTTCAGTTCTTTGAGGGCAGCGAGGAATTGTTTCATTCCTACAATGGAGTCGCCAGGTACGGGGGAAGCGTATTCCATGATACCTGTATACGACATAAAGTCGTGGGTATGGTCTGGATTAGGCACATGCGGATTAGCGCCGGTGCTGTCTAAACCAGAAAGCTTACTGCTGTCGTTGCCGGCTGCAGTAAGCTTTTGTTGGTCCGGGGAAGTAGCATTTGTTCTCAGATCTGACAACATATCCAGCTTCCGGAATTGAAAGTCTTTGTATGAAAAGGTGTAATTGAGCTGTGACAGCCCTACTACGCAAACTAAAGTTCCAAGAATAATATAGAACGGATAGGCAGACTTATTTTTGCCGGACATAGTTTATGATCTGTTGCACATCACTGATCGCCTGCTGCCGGCATGCCTACGGTTAACCATTTTTCTGATTCCGTTGCCACGCTATCCATACCTGCGTCCAGCTTATACAATTTATAGCGGTTAATAATATTTGTCACTCGTCTGATCCATTCATGGCCGGCAGATGAATAACCGCTATGGTTCATTTTCTTGAGCCACAGTGTAAATTCGGGGTTTCCCTTCATTTCGCCGAACCACTTTTTGCGTGCCAGTACTTCCACAAAATGCTCATAGGAAGCCATGTCTGACACATATTGTTTGTACACGGACCGTGCTCCTGGCTTTGCCTTGGAAATGCTATTTTTCCCTACAATTCCAAAATGGTTGTGCAACAACTTTGCGTTTCTACTTGTTCCGGTGCCTGATTCCAGCATCGCTATTCCGAGAATAACGCTTGCCGGGATACCAGTTTCCTGCATTAATTCTACAGAAACCGGTTTAAATTTCTTTAAATAACTGTTTGTGGATTGTTGTGCAAACCCAACATTGCTGAGCATTAGCAATAATAACACCGCACATAACCATACTGTCCTCTTAAAGAATGTTGAAATTCTCATGGTAGTATTTTTTGATACAGGTGATAGTTCCTTCTTTGTTTTCAGCATCATTTCTTACCTCACATATCAACGATGATCACACCGCAATATTACTTTAAAAATTTAAATAATACGTCGTTCTCTTTTTCTTATCTAACCCGTTAATCTCTTGTTAAAAAAAATTGTACCTCATATTTGTGTCAATCCCCTTTGATGCGGCAGTTGGCCATATCAAAGGGGATTTTAGCGACAAAAAGCATTCTCTTTTGCAAAGACCATGCCGGCAATAGCAGCTTCTGCCATTTAATCAGTGGCTTATTGCTTTACCAGGCTGATCTTCAATTCGTTAAGCTGTACCTGGTCTATCGCAGCAGGCGCATCCAGCATTACATCGCGTCCGGAATTATTCTTCGGGAAGGCGATAAAGTCACGGATACTTTCACTGCCACCCAGCAGCGAACAGAGGCGGTCGAATCCGAAAGCGATGCCTCCATGCGGCGGTGCGCCATATTCAAAGGCGCCTAACAGGAAGCCAAATTTATGTTCTGCCTCTTCCCGGCTCATTCCCAGAGCTGCAAACATTTTCTGCTGCAGGTCGCGCTGGAAAATACGGATGGAGCCACCACCTACTTCTGTGCCATTTAAAACTATATCGTAGGCGTTAGCCTTAATTTTAGCGTATTGTGAAGGATCATCCATCAGCGAGATATGTTCCGGCTTTGGTGATGTAAACGGATGGTGACGGGCCACCCAGCGGTTTTCCTCTTCGGCGTATTCAAATAACGGAAAGTCTATTACCCACAACGGTTTAAAGTCGTTTTTGTTGCGTAAACCGAGGCGTTCACCCATTTCCAGGCGGAGTTCGCTGGCTGCTTTACGGGTACGCTCTTCCTTGCCAGCCAGCACCAGGATAAGGTCTCCGGGTTGCGCCTGACATTTTTGCGCCCATAATTTCAGCTGTTCTTCGTCAAAAAACTTATCCACAGAACTCTTCAATGTACCATCCGCGTTATAACGGACATAGATGAGCCCGCTCATGCCTATCTGTGGGCGTTTTACCCAGTCGGTCAGTTCATCCAGCTGTTTGCGGGTGTACTCGGCACAACCTTTAGCTGCAATCGCTACCACCAGTTCCGCGTCGTCAAATACTTTAAAGCCTTTATTCTTTGCGGTATCATTCAGGTTTACCAGCTTCATTTCAAAGCGGATATCCGGTTTATCGTTACCATAATATTCCATGGCATCATCGAATGTCATCCTTGGGAAAGCATCCGGGAATTCGATTCCTTTTATTTCCCTGAAGATATGCTTCAGCATATGCTCAAAGGTAGCCAGGATATCTTCCTGGTCCACAAAGCTCATTTCACAGTCGATCTGTGTGAACTCCGGCTGGCGATCTGCACGCAGATCCTCATCCCTGAAGCATTTCACGATCTGGTAGTAGCGATCGTATCCACTCACCATCAGCAATTGCTTAAAGGTTTGCGGCGACTGTGGCAGCGCATAGAACTCATTGGCGTTCATGCGGCTCGGTACTACGAAATCGCGGGCGCCTTCCGGGGTAGATTTGATCAGGAAAGGCGTTTCTATATCCATAAAACCAGCGGTGTGCAGGTAGTTACGTGCAGCACGTCCTACCTGGTAGCGCAGTTCCAGGTTTTGTCTTACGATGTTACGGCGCAGATCGAGGAAGCGGTATTTCATCCGCAGCTCATCACCTCCGTCGGTATCATCCTGCAAAGTAAAGGGCGGTGTTTTAGCCGCATTGAGGATGGTAAAATCGCTCACGGTGATTTCAATATCACCAGTGGGAATGTTTTTATTTTTACTGGAGCGCTCGGTTACGGTACCTTTTACCTGGATCACAAATTCACGACCAAGTGGCTGTGCATCCAGTTTTGCGTTCAGGCTTTCACCGAACAGCAGTTGAGTAATACCATAACGGTCCCGCAGGTCAAAAAAATTGATGCTGCCAAACTTTCTTACTGTCTGTATCCATCCGGCCAAAGTTACTTCCTGGCCCACCTGTTCCATTCGTAATTCCCCGCAAGTGTGCGTCCTATACATGCGTAAATAGTTGATTTAGTTAGTTTTATGGTTGAATTACGGGACAAGTAATCATCAATTGGCGACCACTATCCAGTTGTTCACTTATACCCATAAGGGGGGCAAAGATACGGTTTGGATCGGGCATTTTATGCCCGGTGTATGTTAAAAATATCGTACGAGGTCTATTTCCGGCATCAGTGGCGCATCAGCAACAAGCACATCCCTGAAATGCGCCGCCATAAAAGGCGCCAGCGAGCATCCCTTTGTGCCTAGCCCGTTAAATAAGCCCACAGACGGTAACGCAGGGTGAAAACCCGCTATTGGTCGCCGGTCGTTTCCCGATGGCCGCACCGACGATAACTGGTCCACTATTTCATAAGGGACCTTCAGCAGCTGTGCGAGGCTTTTTTCCAGCACTTCCCGCTGCTTTGCCGTTGGGTGGTCATCCTCGTAATCCCATACGAAAGAAGACCCCGCCCAGAACAATCCATTGTCCTGCGGCACCAGCGTAATACCTTTCTTTATGATGTCCCCGGTTTCCAGCCCAGGTATCTTCACCAGTAATACTTCTCCCTTATTGGGTAAAAATTTTATCTCCTTAAAAAAAGGAAGCCTGGTAGTACCTACTCCATCGCAGAAGATAACTTTAGCGGCGGCAATATCTTTATAGGTAACCCCATCTTCCGTAATTTCCAGGTCCGCCACATCCAGGTGAGTTTCCAGCAGCGCCTCCTGTGCCTTTAAATACTGCCGGTAAGCCGGCAACAATGCACGGAGGTTCACCGTAGCGCCATGTACAATGGCTGCACCATGGGGCTGATCCAGGAACGCTTCATATTTCAGTGCCGCTGGCAGCTCCGTATATTCATTGCCGGTAGTCTTGTTTAGGAAAGCTTCCCGCATTTGCAGCGAAGGGAAAACCGTCCACAGCTGACGTTCCGTGAAAACCGGCACTTGCAGCAGATCCGACAGCGCAGTGTATGTAGCTTTTGCGAAAGGATAAATGGTATCATACATCCAGGCCGGTTCAAACCTGCGGCCCGATACCGGGTTCATGATCCCGCCAGCTACCCTGGAAGCGCTGTTTGGCTTTGCATCATCAATAACAATTACTTTTTTCCCTGCCTGCAAGAGGAACCAGCTTAACATGGTTCCCGCAATTCCCTGCCCTATGATAAGGTAATCTGCTTTCCTCATAGCCTCAAAATTAGCAATAAAAAAAGGGCTGATGGAGATGTCCACCAGCCCTTCTGAACTATATTACTGTTATTACTCGGTTACTTTTACATTAAGGCCGCTGCTATGTGCGGAAAATTCCGGCGCATACATACACTGGGCGGTACTGATACCGTTGGAAAATTTACCCTGATGGGTAACAAACAATGTATATTCAAACACATAAGTTCCCTTGGGCAGATAACTGAAAAAGAAATCTGTAGAGGCATCCCGGGTGCTTTCATAATAGCTCAATCCATCCTGCCACTTGCTAGCGCTGATTACATTGGTAGGCTCAAAACAAGCCGCCCGCATGTCTTTCAGGTGAATGTATTCCATCTGCCTGTCGGCGCGCAGCACAATCCGCACTTTTACTTTGTCTCCTACTTTCAGTTCGTTGCCATCGGTGATTTTAGTAAGTACCGGTCCTTTGTCGCTGTTCACTTCTTTGAACAGTTCTTTTTCCAGTACCAGCGGCGTGGCGGCAGCAGTAATTTTATCCAGGTCTTCAAAGTATTGCCAGTACACGGCGCCCCAGGAAGGCTGTCCTTTACTGTCGCTAACGGTTACGCTGATGTTGCCCATATCCGGCTTCACGGCTTTGGCGTCTATCCTTTCTTTAAAATAGCCGGTACCGGCTTCTTTGGCAGCGGGTTTCACCGTAGTATTTCCAAGTTGAATGGATACTTCGGGAGAAGCAGCCAGCCAGTTAGCGCCCTGCAGCAGCATGGCGTAGCAGGCGTCTGCGGTCGCTTTGGTGGTATGCCAGTTATTAGTTTGCTTGTTTTTCAGCAACCAGGTTTTCATATCTGCCACTGCCCCGGCGTCTTTTCCTGCTACCTGGAAGGCTTCAATCAGTAATGCCTGTGTTTCAATAGGCGCCTGGTACCAGTTGTAACCACCGGTTACATCTTTCCAATACATACCCATCTCTTTACTGTTCATGGCATTTTCCTTCAGCGATTTTAATATAGCCGCCGGCGTTACCTGGTCATTCTTTTTGAACTGCGATAATGCAATCATGCCCTGTGCATAACGGCTTTGCTTTGTCCAGTATTTCTGCTGCTGGGCGTAGTAAAAGTCAAACGACTTCTTCATGGCAGCCGGTACGGGTTTGTCGAAGAAGCTGCGGGCATACAGGTAGTGGATCTGCACCTGGTTGATCTGCTCCTCTTTCAGGTTAGCCTTTGCTTTGATCAATCTATAGTAATCTGCATCGAGCTCTTTATCGAGGTAGTCGATGGCCTTCATGGCCATTGCGGTAGCTGCCGGATCTTTTTCTGAAGTCAGCTGCTGCAAATGACCTAAGCCTGCAACAATATACTGTGTAAGGAAACGGTCTTTCCACATGCCTGTAAACCATGGGAAAGCGCCATCCGGCAATTGTTTCGCTGCCAGCTGATCCAACGCTGATTTTCTTTCCTTCTGCATCCGTTGCAGGTCGAACAGCAGCGCGATATTCTTTTTCTGCTGCGCTTCATTTTTTGCTTCCAGCACCCACGGCGTTTGTTGCAGCAACACGGATTTCAACTCTTCGTTCTTTGCCAGGTTGCTTTGCAATGCGGCCGTATCGGTGATCTTCCATTTATCAAAGATGGCCTTTAAACCAGGAGTAGCATTGGTAATGTGTGTAGCCAATGCGTTGGCATAATAGCGGTTAAATACCTGCTCAGCGCATTCATACGGAAATTCCATCAGGTAAGGCAACGCCTGTACAGCGTACCAGGCGGGATTACTGGTATATTCCACGGTAACGCCATGCTGTACAATTGTTTCGGAAGAATCGCTATGCAGTAATTTATTAAAGGTAAAGTCGTGTTTACCATCGCCGCGAACCGGTAATGGAAGCGATTCTGTGACCAGCATCCGGTTGGTTAACACGGGCAATGCATTTTCTTCTCCATCGCTGAAATTCCCTGCCTGGGCAGTAACCCGGTAAATGAGCGCGCTCTGGAACCCGTGCGGGATCTGGATCGGGAAGCTTACCACGGTACTTTGTCCTGCTTTGGCCGTAAAATGTTGCAGCGGGAAAATGTTCTGGAACCATCCATCCACCGGTTGCATGGTAGTAGCATCCAGCAGTTCCAGGTGTGCCTGGCCTATCAGCTGGGAGTCCGACAGGTTACTCACTTTAGCGGTGAATTCCATTTTATCTCCTTCGCGTACAAACCGGGGCGTATTGGGCTGGATCATCAGCACTTTCTGTGTAACAATACTGGCGTTGGTATAACCGAAGGCCAGATCCTTTGTATGTGCCAGACCCTGGAAGTTCCATTTGGTGAGGGCTTCCGGAACAGTAAACTCAAAGGTGATATTGCCGTCCTTATCCGTGCGGAGATCGGGGAAGAAGAAGGCAGTTTCCTGGAAGTTTTTACGGATAGCAGGAGCGATTGGCTCCTCGCCGCCTGCCGGCGCTTTTTCTTTGGCCGATTGGGTGTCAACGGCTTTATAACCCATGGCGTCGTCGGCCATTGCTGCTGCCGGGGCTGGCGCCATTTCCTGCAGGGCTACACCGGGCGCGAAGCCACCTACCGGGGCAGATGCTTTCATTCTTTTTGTAGTGGCAGCCCCCCGTATCATGATCTGTCCTCCGCCGGCGCCGTCCATCATGTTCCAGTCGAACAGGTTCAGCATTTCATAGTTCTTTTCCTCCGCCGGATGTACTTTTCCATCACGGTCATACAGTCCTGTAGACACATCCATTTTGAAATTCTCCCCCCCGTTAAACCTCAATATATTATTTACATAAGGGTAGATAGCCGGCTGGTACCATTTGTGTGGCACAAACTCATCCAGGGATGCATCATACATGGAAGCAAGCATTTCGGCGGCTGCTTTTTCATTTTTATACCCGGATATCTGTGCGGTCCATTTTTCTTTTTCTCCCGGTAATAATTTATCGCGATGGGTACCCAGTTTTATCTGCAGGTCTTTATTGTCCCAGGCAACTGTTACGGTTGGCTCAACGGTAAACACCCGGTTATCTTTTACAAACACATAGGCCAGCGATATATTTCCCCGGTCATTTTCTGTAACGGGAAAATCCAGCTGCTTCACACCGGAGAGTTCCAATGTGGAAAGTACTTCCGGCGCAATTACCGTTTTCTTTGTTTGAATCAGGTGCACGCTACCTGCAGAAGAACCTAGCAGGATGGTGGCCGTTTTACCCGGCGACACTACTGCAGCAGCAGGATAGGACCACAAATATACAGGCGCTGGTAACGTTTTCGGATGAGCGTCTATCAACTCGAAGGTTGTTTTCTGAACAACCAGTTCGTTGTTTTTATCTTTTGCACTTACTTCCAGTTCATAAAATCCAGGGGCCAGTTTTTTGGTATCCAGCACTACTTTCCCTTCGGGATTACCTTTAACCGTTTCCTGTAGAACTGCCGCCTGACGGGGCCAGTTTTTATGATCATCTTCCGATTTATAGATATCTATCGGGAACGCCTGTACGTAACTGGCTTCGTCCATTACAAACTGATCGGGCGCTTCCCAGTAGCGGGGACGCAACAGGCGCTTGTTGGGAGTGAGCGGTTTTATCTGCACCGTAAGGTTAGCTGGTTCAAATGCGCCGTTCAGGTTGCGGGAATAAATCCTTACGTCCTTGAAATCATCCCGTTGCAGGCGAGCCGGCGTGTTTACCACAATTTCCATCGACTGGTAGCCCACACTTACTGTTTGGTCGCCACTGCGGGTTTCGCCGTTAAGATCTGTTACATCGGCATGTACTACGTAGGTAAATACCGGTTTGGTGGCAGGATCTACGGATTTATCGTTGAGCGCGGGAAACTGCACCTGGAAGGCGCCATTGGCGTCGGTAGTTGTTTCTCCATGAACAATTTCACGGGAAGAACCGTACGGAGCGGCTATCTTGTAAAATAACCACGGGTAAGGATAACGTACCCGCCGCTCTACGCGGTAGGTGACTTTGGCGCCGTCGATATTATTACCTGCAAAGGCCAGGGCTTTTGCACTGGCGGTAACGGTGTCACCTATACGATAAGTGCTTTTTATGGTATCAAACTGCACATAGAATTTTGGGCGTTTGTATTCTTCTACCTGGAAAGCGAGGTATCCGTTGCCCACCTCATCTCTCAGGCTGTAACCACCGTTCATGCGGCCTTCCGGCAATATAAACGTCCCGGAATAAGCGCCGAATTCATTGGTGGTTACTTTAATCGAATCCGCTTTATCGCCATTGGCGTCGTACAACGACAAAGTAGTTTTGTAATTAGTGAGTATGTCACTGCCGGTTTCGTTGGTGCGTTTCTTTAAAACAATTCCTTTAAAGTAGATGGTTTGCCCGGGTCGGTAAATGCTCCTATCGGCAAACAGGAATGTTTGAGCCTTGGGTTCCTCTTTCCGCTCATAGTTGGTATAATAGTAACGATGTGAGTCGATATACAGCTCATCCTGACCATTTTTCCAATGCAACCGCAGGTTATTATTTTGCTTTATGGGAGCCGGCTTTACGCGGCCATCGTTGCCGGTAGTAAGGTTTTCCACCAGCGTCCATTCTTCTGTATTGTTGTTCTTATTTCGCAGCAACTGCAGGTTGATACCAGCCAGTGGCTTACCGGTGGTACGATGCAAGGCATAATAGGTAGTACCGTTTTCCACATAGCTGATGTTGGATACCCAGGTCATTTGCATGGCCATAGGATTATTTTTCAGTGCAAACTTCGGATCAGCGCTGGACAACAGCATGTAATGGCCGGTTGGCAGCGCATCTATTTTGATTTCCGCTTTGTGAGTGATATAATCCTCCGGATCGGGCAGGGCCTGTTCCCAGGATTTGATGACCGGGCGCGACAGCATCAGCTGCCAGTAAGTATTGCCCTGGTCGCGGTAGTTACTCTGCGCCTTGCGTAACAGCTTCAGGAAGGTTTCATCTATTTTAAAAACACGCAGGTAGATCTTATTAATATTCTTATACCTCACCAGTGTTCTGAACGGCAGCTCCGGTACATTCACCGTTTCTGTTGCCAGTTCCAGGAATTGCTCGTTAATCTGGTCCAGCATATAAGCGCAGGATGCGCCACCGCCCGATTCCGGCGCCAACGCCACCGCCTTTTCGCAGATAGCTTTCGCTTTCCGCATATTATCTCCTTTCCCGTTTTCCGTGTCATCTGCCTTTTGCATATAATAAGATGCCTGCATTACCATTACAGTGGTCACCTCTTTTTGCCCCTCGTAGGCTAATGCCATCTGGTCGAGCGCCTGGAGATAAAGCGCCTCTTTATTTTCCATTACTGCCACCAGGTTTATCCAGGCCATTCTTTCCACATCCACATCCAGTAGGGCGGCTTTATCGCCGGCATGCAAACGGATCAGTTCCTGCAGGATCAGCAGGGCTTGATATTGCAGGGAAGTGCTGTCGGCGCTGGTGAAGTGATGTGCCGCAAAGCTAGCGGCGGGCGCAAAGGCAGCAGGGTCCGTAAGTTCAAACTGGTTGGCGGGGTTGGTAATGGTAGCTTCCCCGGATTTAAAATAATCCAGGGCGCGGTGAGCCAGCAGATCGTACAGGGTTGGCCGCAGTGGCCGGGTATTTCCTTTAACGATAACGGGTTCAAAGGCAATGAGGCTTGTTTTTTCCAGTAATTCCCGGTCAGACAGCGACGCCTGGTAGGCGGCGGTAATTTCCTGGTGCAGCCGGTCGGCTCCCCAGGTGCTTACATCTGTTCCTTCATCGCCGGCGATGGCGGTGCGGTTGTAGAACCGGTACCGGTTATTCTGAAAATACCGGTACAGCATTTCTGCTTTGATGCTTTGCAGGATGGCCTTCTGCGCGCCGGCAGCAGCGGCGATTTCCGCGTCCATTTTCTGCATATTGAGCAGGGTGCTGCTGTCGTTGATCTGCGCGTTGTACTTCATCTGGTAGATGAGCGCTTTGATTTGCTGTGCCGTTGCCTTGTCTTTTACGGCGTGGGCATAAATATCGTTGACTACTTCCAGGGCTGATTTAGGTAATCCCTTATCTTCCAGTGTTGTAATTTTCTTCCAGGAGTTATCGTAGTTGAACTGGGCCATCATCTTATTGTTGCTAAAGATTAAAACAATGAATATTCCGATGAATAAACGCATATGGGATCGTTATTTACAGTAAGTTAATTCTTTTACTGAAGGATGCCGGTGCAGGCATGGTTTCCATAAAGGGGAACAAAAAAGGTGAAAAGTGTTGGAATAAATCCCCTTCACTTTTCACCTTATATATTTTTACCGGCAGATAATTATGCCAGGGCTGCAGTTTTGCTTAATACTTCTGCCATTGTTTTACCAATGTTAGCAGGACTTTCCACTACGTGAACACCACATTCTGCCATGATCTTCATTTTCGCAGCAGCGGTATCTTCAGCACCACCGATGATAGCACCGGCGTGCCCCATACGGCGTCCCGGAGGCGCGGTTTGACCAGCGATGAAACCAACTACGGGTTTAGTACCGTTTGCTTTGATCCACTGGGCAGCTTCCGCTTCCATGCTTCCGCCAATTTCACCGATCATGATGATACCTTCTGTTTCAGGATCATTCATCAGCAGTTCTACCGCATCTTTGGTAGGTGTACCGATGATGGGATCGCCGCCAATACCGATGGCAGTAGAAACGCCTAAGCCGGCTTTTACTACCTGGTCGGCTGCTTCATAGGTCAAAGTACCGGATTTGGATACGATACCGATTTTACCTTTTTTGAAGATAAAGCCAGGCATGATACCTACTTTAGCTTCATCTGCCGTGATAACGCCAGGGCAGTTTGGCCCGATGAGGCGGGTAGTTGTACCCTGCAGGAAATTCTTCGCCTTGATCATATCCTGTACAGGAATACCCTCTGTGATACATACCACCAGAGCAATACCAGCTTCGGTAGCTTCCATGATTGCGTCAGCTGCAAATGCAGGAGGTACAAAAATGATAGAAACATTCGCACCGGTTGCCTTTACTGCATCGGCTACCGTATTGAACACCGGGCGTTCCAGGTGTGTGCTGCCACCTTTACCGGGTGTAACACCACCCACTACCTGGGTACCATATTCGATCATCTGTGTAGCGTGGAAAGTACCTTCTGTACCGGTAAATCCCTGAACAATCACTTTACTATCCTTATTAACTAAAACACTCATCGCGCTTGTTTTATTGGTTTAATATTATATGTCTGATTCTTCTGGACGGCAAAAATAAGCCGATTTCCATAATTCTGCAATTTAGTGCCTTTAAGATAAAGCTACCAATTGGTTTGGAAAATAATTGGCAATAAATAAGGAGAGTACCCGGGCAGGTAGTGCCAATAACAACAGATTTAAATACTATATATTATCTTTTTAACTGACAATCATATACATATAAACATTACTGTTCTCCCTGTTCCTTTTTCAGCTGATCCCGCCACTTTCCATCTTTAAATAATTCCAGCTGCCGCATTTCTTTTGCTTCCCGCAGGAACTCGGAGGCAAAAATGAAGTCGTTTAATTTCTGGTCCTTGCTGAACACGATATCTTTATTGCTACCCTCCCACTGTTTCTGGCCCTGGTACATATATACAATATGGTCGCCGCTTTCCATTACGGTGTTCATGTCGTGGGTATTAATCACGGTAGTAATGTTGTATTCCTGGGTGAGTTCTGTAATGAGCTTATCAATAAGCAGGGAGGTTTGCGGGTCCAGACCGGAGTTGGGCTCATCGCAGAAAAGGTATTTCGGGTTGAGCACAATGGCGCGGGCGATGCCTACCCTTTTTTTCATCCCGCCGCTGATTTCAGCGGGGAATTTCTTTGCGGCTTCTTTCAGCTGTACCCTTTCGAGGCATTCTGCTACCCTGGCCTTCTTTTCTTTCAGCGTGCCTTTTCCAAACATTTCCAGGGGAAACATCACATTTTGTTCAACGGTCATACTGTCGAACAGGGCGGAACCCTGGAACAGCATGCCTATTTCCTGGCGTATTACCTTTTTCTCTTTTTCATCCATGGCGGTAAAGTCCTGCTTATCATACAGTATCTTTCCATCATCCACTCCCATCAGTCCTACGATGCACTTCATCATCACGGTTTTACCGCTACCGCTGGCGCCAATGATGAGATTTACCTTACCGGGTTCCATTATGGTTGATACGCCCTTCAGTATTTCCTTATCCCCAAAACCCTTTCTTATGTCTTGCAGTTCAATCATGATTACAGTAATATGGCCGTTAATGCGTAGTCCATGAATAATATCAGCACGCAGCTTACCACCACGGCAGTAGTGCTGGCTTTACCTATTTCCAGTGCGCCGCCGGTTACGTTATAGCCGTAATAAGCTGATACGCTGGCAATAATAAACCCGAAAGTATAGGATTTGGCCATCGCAAAAAATACGTTGTATGCCTTGAACTCCTGGCGGAGCCCCTGCATAAACTGCTCGGAAGATATAATGCCCGAAAGCACGCCTGCTTCCTTGCCACCCCAGATACCCAGGAAACCCGCAATGGCTACCAGTACCGGTATCATCAGTATGGCGGCCATAATTTTAGGCGCTATCAGGTATCCTTTGGTATTGATCCCCATAATTTCCAGGGCATCAATCTGTTCGGATATCCGCATGTTACCCAGTTCCGAAGCTATTTTTGATCCGATTACGCCCGCCAGTACAATACAGGTAAGCGTTGGCGCAAATTCCAGGATAATAGTATCTCTTACCACCTGTGCGATGGTACTTTTTGGAATGATAGGACTTACCAGCTGATAGGCGGTTTGTAAGGTAGTTACCCCTCCCATAAACAGGGAAATAATAAATACTATCCCAAACGACCCTACGCCGATATCCACACATTGCTGCATAAATTGCTTCCAGTACATCTTCATGTTTTCCGGGCGGGAAAACATGCCTTTGAGCATGAGCAGGAAGTTTCCGAAATGATAGAAGAATTTGAACTCCATAACTGATCAAAGATAGGAAGGATTTTTTCAATCATATCCTAATTTAAGATTTAATGCAGGGCTTAGCGTAAACTACTTACCAGCAAACGCTTCAAACTGCGTTCAATGATCTCCCCCATTGTTTTACAACGGGAAAATACGGCATCATGATAATATTCTGCCAGCTCATCGCCCAGCTGCTGGATCTTTTCGGGGAAAGAAACGCGGTCGGTCATAATTACATCCCTGAGGTCTTTGATGCGATGCCGCTGCACTTTAATACGGCGGGCAATTACCGCACGTTCTTCCTGCTGGTACTGTTTTACCACTTCGGCATTGAGATGTTTAATGGCAAGGTCTACAAATATCCGGTTCTCTTTGAAGTACTGCGGCATATATAAAGTACGCCGGCCTTCGTAAAACTGCTGATCAAAATCAATGGCACGGATACGGAACTGTACATCATCAAAATCCGGGGTAATATCAAAAATGAAATTATAGGAACGCATGTCGCCCAGCAACCGTACAAAGCACCGTTCATTGAACTTTACAAATTCCTTGGCAATACGTTTCGGGTTAAATTCGGGCCTGTTCAGGTAGTGAAGAATAAACTGATCACCAGGCACCCCGGCAATATGTTCTTCCACGAGGGTATTACCATCGATCAGAAAGTTCATCCAGTAGGGAGATAAAATATGCTCCAGTTCCAATCCATAAATACGGGAGGCATCGGCGATCTTGATATAAAAATAATCGTATACCTCGTTGTAATTATTAACAATCTTAATCCGGAAAGGATGGGAATTCCCAAAGGTGCAGTAGTCGATCCGCTCAATATGCAGGTGCTCTTCCGCCGTTTGGTCGCCACCGGCCTTCAGAATGGAATACACCCGTTTTAACCCCGCATGAATGGACCCTACCATACTCTGTGGATAAAAAACGGTTTCCCACAAAGTATCTTTCCCTTCCTTGTCGTACACCGATATCGCCTGATCGTAATACCGCAGTTCCTCGTAAGATATCGGCAGCTTCACTTCCCGCTCATACATTTTAAGGTAATTGCGGAAAGCAGAGTTAATCGGAAAAAATATCTTCTTTCGGGAGATGGTTTGCATGGGATAAATATAGCGGATTTTGTCTTTCTCAGGATTACGCTGATTAAACTGATTAGCTGGATTTTTACTTTTTGGATTTTTTCTGATTTTTAGATATAATAATTAAGGGAGATAAAAGCGAATCTCCGCTTCTATCTCCCTTAATCCTTTATAAATCCAACAGTAAAAATCCAGCTAATCAGTTTAATCAGCGTAATCCTGAGAAAGACAACATCCGCGTTACTTCTTTTTCTTCTTGTCCTTCGCGTTCTTCTCGTCTCTGCAGCATTTCTCCTGGGCGTCTACCACGGCGATGTTTACCATGTTTACGATTTGCCGTACGGTGCTGCCCAGCTGGAGAATATGTACCGGCTTCTTCATTCCCAACAGGATGGGACCGATGGCATCAAATCCGGCCACTTCCTGCAACAGGTTGTAAGCGATATTACCGGCGGCCAGGTTAGGGAAGATGAGTGTGTTTACTTCTTCTTCCAGTAATTCCGTAAACGGATAATTATCTTTCAGAATTTCCTTATTGAAAGCCATGGCGGCCTGGATTTCTCCATCTACAATGAGGGAAGGATCACGTTGCTTCACTATTTCGCGGGCTTTGCTCATGGTTTGCGCTTCCGGCGTCTGGCTGCTGCCAAAGTTGGAATACGACAGCATGGCAATACGCGGTGTCATATTAAAATGCTTCACTTCCTTTGCTACCATCATGGTGATATCCGCCAGTTCTTCCGCCGTTGGGTTGAAGTTTACGGTGGTATCAGCAAGGAATAGCGGTCCGCGTTTGGTTTGGATGATATACATGCCGGCTACACGCTTTGCGCCGTCTTCCATACCAATTACCTGCAGCGCCGGGCGGATGGTATCAGGATACTTACGGGTGAGGCCGGAAATGAGGGCATCTGCTTCCCCGGTTTCCACCATCATACAGCCGAAGTAGTTACGTTCCCGCATAATTTTACGCGCTTCGTAGAGGTTCAGTCCTTTGCGCTGACGTTTCTTGAAAAACAGGTCACCGAAGCGGTGACGCATTTCCTTCATATGTTCGCTCTTCGGATCTATGATCACCACATCATCAATTTCGATGGCGTTTTCCAGCATCAGTTCACGGATGCGGGCTTCGTTACCCAACAGGATCGGGTAGGCGATACCTTCGTCGTTCACTACCTGTGCGGCTTTCAGCACTTTCAGGTTATCTGCTTCCGCAAAAACAACCTTTCTCGGGTCGCGGCGGGCTTTGGTACCAATGATCCTGAAAAGCTGATTGTCCAGTCCCAGGCGGTGATTCAGTTCATTCCGGTATGCTTCCCAGTCGGTGATGGGCTGGTGCGCTACACCGCTTTCCATTGCCGCTTTGGCGACGGCAGGTGCTACTGTGCTGAGCAGGCGTGGATCCAGTGGCTTGGGAATGATATATTTCGGTCCGAAGAAAATATTTCTTTCATTATAGGCCAGGTTTACGATATCTGGCACCGGCGACTTTGCCATATCGGCCAAAGCCCTTACTGCTGCCAGTTTCATGGCCTCGTTAATTTGTGTGGCTCTCACGTCGAGGGCCCCACGGAAAATGTAAGGGAAGCCCAGTACGTTGTTCACCTGGTTGGGATAATCGGAGCGGCCGGTAGCCATAATAATATCCGGGCGGGCTGCGATCGCTGCTTCGTAGGCAATTTCCGGGTCCGGATTTGCCATGGCAAATACGATCGGGTTTTTAGCCATGCTCCTGATCATTTCGGGTGTTACCACATTTCCTACAGACAATCCCAGGAACACGTCCGCGCCTTTCATGGCTTCTGCCAGCGACTTAACTTTCGTGTTGGTAGTGAATTGTTTATGTCTGTCGGAAAGATCCTGGCGGTCTTTGTTCAATACACCATCTTTATCAAACATGATAAAGTTTTCCGGTTTGGCGCCCAGTGCCACATACAGCTTAACACAAGCCATGGCAGCGGCTCCTGCACCATTCACTACTATTTTTACTTTCTCTATTTTCTTTTTAACCAGTTCCAGTGCATTCAGCAGGGCGGCGGAGGAAATGATGGCCGTACCGTGCTGATCATCGTGCATGATCGGAATTTTCAGCTCTTTCCTGAGCCTGTCTTCGATTTCAAAACACTCGGGGCTTTTAATATCTTCCAGGTTAATGCCCCCGAAAGTTGGCTCCAGCGCCTTTACAGCGGCCACAAAGGTATCCGGATCTTTTGCATTCAGCTCTATATCAAATACGTCAATGTCAGCGAATATCTTGAACAATACTGCTTTCCCTTCCATCACCGGTTTACCGGCTTCAGGGCCAATATCTCCTAAACCCAATACAGCGGTACCATTGCTGATAACGCCCACCAGGTTGCCTTTCGCGGTATATTTGTAAACGTTTTCTACATCATTGAAAATTTCTTTGCATGGCTCTGCCACTCCGGGAGAGTATGCGAGGGAGAGATCCCACTGTGATTTTGTGTCTTTCGTAGGTATGACTTCTATTTTGCCCGGCCTGCCCTTTGCATGATAATCCAACGCATCCTGCTTATTCAGTTTCTTTGCCATATAAATATAAGATTGTTATTGGGCGTGCAATATACGAAGTATTGAATTAAGGGCAGCCACCCAAATAGTGGGATATCCTCTCATAATTAAGCATGCTAACCATTAAAATTACTTACTTTTACAGCGTTAAACATTCGTAAATATCATGATACAACGCATCCAGAGTCTCTATCTGCTATTGGCTGCCGCCGCAGGCGCTGCTGCTCTGTCTTTCGATTTGTGGAGAGCTACCCTTTCCAATGGTGTAAAACAATCTGTAAACGCCTCCAGCAACTATCTCCTGTTTGTACTGTATATTATTATTATCCTGCTGGCCCTCGTTACCATTTTTCTTTTTAAGAAACGTAAACTGCAGTTCCGGCTGACAATATTTAATATTCTTTTTGGTTTTGGAGCACTGGCCTATCAATATTATGTAGTGCAGCAAACGGCGAATAAACTGAATACCGGCGGCATTACTATTACCTCCGCATCTTATTTGCCGGCCTCCTTCTTACCGATTGTTGTCATTATACTTTTATTCCTCGCTGCCAGGGGAATTTATAAAGATGAGAAACTGATCAAGTCACTGGACAGGCTCAGATAACACAACATTATTCCCACAAAAAAGCCATTGCCTTTACACACGTAAAGACAATGGCTTTTTTTATGTACATCATTATTTCAGGAACTTCCCGGTATAACTTTCTTTTACTTTCTTCAGTCCTTCCGGCACGCCGGCATACAGCAAATTACCGCCACCAGCACCACCTTCGGGGCCAAGATCTATTACCCAGTCGGCACTCCTGATCACATCAAGGTTATGTTCAATCACCAGTACCGTATGTCCCTGTTCGATGAGGGCATTAAAGGAGTCCAGCAATTTTTTAATATCATGAAAATGCAGACCGGTAGTAGGCTCATCGAAAATAAACATAATATGCCCCTGCGCCTTTCCCTTACCCAGGAAGGAAGCCAGCTTTACACGCTGTGCCTCGCCGCCGCTCAGGGTATCACTGCTTTGTCCGAGTTTTACGTATCCTAATCCCACACTGCTCAACGGGCGTATTTTGTTGCACACATCTTTTTCATCCTTGAAAAAGTCGAGTGCCTCGTCTACGCCCATATCCAGTACTTCGTAAATATTCTTCCCTTTATAGGTTACTTCAAGTACTTCGTCTTTAAAGCGTTTACCACCGCAGCTTTCACAGGTAAGATGTACATCTGCCAGGAACTGCATTTCCACAATCACCTCCCCTTCGCCTTTACATGCGTCGCAGCGGCCGCCATCTACGTTAAAGGAGAAATGTTTTGGCTGGAAGCCGCGCATCTTGCTCAGCGGCTGTTTGGCGTACAAATCCCTGATCTCATCATACGCTTTGATGTAAGTTACCGGGTTGGAACGCGACGATTTACCAATTGGATTCTGATCAATCATTTCCACCTGTGTAACATCATCCAGTGCCCCTTTGAGCGCTTTGTGATTGCCTACCCTTTCCGCAAATTCGCCTTTCAGCTTCATCAGCGCAGGATACAGGATCTGCTTAACCAGCGTGGTTTTACCCGATCCGCTCACGCCACTGATCACTGTTAGTACCTGTAACGGAAAATCAACTGTGATGTCTTTCAGGTTATGCTGACGGGCGCCTTCAATGGTAATCGCTTTTTTCCATTTGCGTACTTTCGCCGGCGGATCAATGGTAAACTGACCGCTGAGGTATTTACCGGTGAGGCTTTTACTATCTTTTAAGATCTGCGGATAAGTGCCTTCAAAAATAACTTCACCACCCAAATGACTGGCCAGTGGCCCCATATCGATGATATAATCGGCTTCCTCCATCATCTGCTCATCATGTTCCACTACCACTACCGTATTACCGAGATCGCGCAATTCTTTCAATACGGCAATCAAGCGGTGTGTATCCCTTGCATGCAATCCTATGCTCGGCTCATCAAGAATATACATGGAATTGGTGAGGTTACTTCCCAGTGTGCGGGTAAGCTGAATACGCTGACTTTCGCCACCACTGAGGGTATTGGCCACCCGGTTCAGGGTAAGGTATCCCAAACCTACATCCAGTAAGGTTTTAATCCGGTGGTTAATTTCAAGCAGGATACGTTTCCCGATCTGTTGTTCAAACTCATTGAGTTGCAGGTTATCAAACCATTCTTTCAGGTTGGATACCGGCATATCTACCAGTTCGGCGATACTGCGGTCGCCTACTTTTATATAAAGCGCTTCTTTGCGTAACCGTCCGCCACCACAATCCGGGCACACGGTGCGTCCGCGATAGCGGGCCTGTAACACGCGGTATTGTACCTTATATAGGTTCTGTTCCACCATTTTAAAGAACTCGTTGAGTCCATAAAAATGTTCGTTACCAGTCCAGAGTAATTTCACCTGTTCATCGGTGAGCTCTGCGATGGGCTTATGCACCGGGAAACCAAATTTCCGCGCAGTTTTGATCAGCGCTTCTTTGTATTCTCCCATCTTTTCTCCGCGCCACGGGGCTACAGCGCCTTCAAATACGCTTAACCGTTTATCGGGGATCACGAGGTCGGCATCGATGCCCAGCACCTGTCCGAATCCTTCACAGGTAGGACATGCACCGTACGGATTGTTGAAAGAGAAGAGGTTGGGAACCGGTTCTTCAAACTGAATACCATCCAGTTCAAAGCGGTTCGCGAAATGCTGCATCTCTTTACCATCAATTTCCACGTAGCAATCGCCTTCACTTTCATAAAAAGCGGTTTGCACGCTATCGGCTATACGATGTTTATCATCTTCCTCAAAATCCTTTGCTACCAAACGATCTATGAGCACCCAGGCGTCGGCGGGAACAGTGATTTTTTTCTGTTCCAGCAGTTCCTCTATGCGTACCAACCCGGTGCCTTCACTACCGGGCATATATAAACGGGAGAAGCCTTTCTGCACCAGTATGTTCAGTTCTTCTTTCACCTCTCTTTTGGCATGCCTGCGGAAGGGAGCGAGCAGTAACACTTTTGTGCCATTTTTCAGTTTAGTGATATAATCTACCACATCACTTACTTCATGTTTTTTTACCAGTTTTCCGGAGATGGGGGAATAGGTTTTACCCACTCTTCCATACAACAGCCGCAGATAGTCATATATTTCCGTCATCGACCCTACGGTGGAGCGGGGCGTGCGTGTAATTACTTTCTGCTCAATTGCGATCGCGGGACAAATTCCCTTAATGTAATCTACATCCGGTTTGTTCATCCGCATCAGGAACTGGCGGGCATAAGAACTTAAGCTTTCGGCATACCTGCGCTGTCCTTCCGCGTACAGGGTATCCATGGTGAGGGAGGATTTCCCGGAACCGGACACACCGGTAACAACTACCAGTTTACTGCGGGGAATGGAGACGCTTACATTCTTAAGATTATGTACCCTGGCTCCTTTTATGAAAATCTGGTCCTGTGGGCTAACTTCCTGAGGATCAATTATGCTTGTTTGTTTCTTTACTTTTGTTGCCATGACAGAACAAATTTAAGGGAAAAGATGTTAGCTCGGTCGCTTGCTTTTTACACGCGTCTGCAATACGCTAAAAGCTAATACCTAAGCCCGGAAAGCTATTTTTATTATTTGTTTTATTGAACTAATCTTCTATATTTGCATAGGACCAGATCTATCTCGCTGGATATTCCAAAAATCATCATTAACTAAAAACTGTTCGTATCGCCTAAACTCTACTTAATTAAAACAACCAAACTGGCTGTAAAGTCTGTAATTTATTTACTAACCCGCCTAGTTGTAGAAGTTTATGCAAGTAATGTACAAATTGTGCGATGAGCAGTTGATTACCCTCTTTAAAAAGGGGCATTCTTCCGCATTAGAAGAGTTGGTTCACCGTCATAAAGATAAGGTGTTCACCTCTATCCTGTTACTGGTTAAAGATTCATTCCTTGCGGAAGATATTTTCCAGGACACTTTCATTAAGATTATTGACACCATCAGAGCTGAACGTTATACTGAAAAGGGAAAGTTTTTACCCTGGGCAATGCGTATTGCGCATAATCTGTGTGTGGATCATTTCCGGAAGATCAAGCGTACACCAATGATCAGGACCGGAGATGACAAAGACATCTTTGATGTACTGGGCTTCAGCGACAGCTGTGCAGAGGAGAAGCTGATTACCCGTCAGAGTCACGACCGCGTTCGCAGAATGCTGGACATGCTGCCGGAAGAGCAGCGGGAAGTGATTATCCTGCGACACTATGCAGAATTAAGTTTTAAAGAAATTGCCGATCTCACGCAAGTGAGTATCAATACCGCACTGGGTCGGATGCGTTATGGTCTGATCAATCTCCGGAAAATGATGACGGAGAAGCAAATCTGTCTATGAGGAACCCTTTTTTTTGCTTGCCAGCAACGAGCGGCCGGATGTAATGTCCGACCGCTCGCTATTTTAGGGGGGTGCGGATTTTGTCTTTCTCAGGATTACGCTGATTTTAAGGATTACCCGGATTTTTACTTTTGGATTTTATAAAGGATTAAGGGAGATAGAAGCGGATATATTCGCTGTTATCTCCCTTAATTATTAAATCTAAAAATCTTAAAAAAATCCAAAAGTAAAAATCCGGGTAATCCTTAAAATCAGCGTAATCCTGAGAAAGACAACATCCGCGTTAAACGCGTTCGAACACCATTGCCGCGCCCTGTCCTACTCCCACGCACATGGTGGCCAAACCATATTTGGCGCCGCTTCTCCGTTTCATTTCATGCAGCAGGGTGGCTGTGATACGTGCACCACTGCATCCCAGCGGGTGGCCAATGGCAATGGCGCCGCCATTTACATTTACGATGTCGGGATTCAATGCCAGGTCACGCATGCAGGCGAGCGACTGGGCAGCAAAGGCTTCGTTCAGTTCTGCCAGGTGAAGCTGGGCAGCTGTGATACCGGCACGCTGTAAAGCCTTTCTGGAGGCCGGCACCGGGCCTATCCCCATAATGGAAGGATCCACGCCGGCTACCGCCATACTTTTTATTTGGGCCAGCGGCTGAAGATTAAATTGCTTCAACGCTTTCTCAGATACAATTAATACTGCTGCGGCTCCATCATTGATGCCGGAAGAATTACCGGCGGTAACCGAGCCGCCTTTTGCAAATGCAGGGCGTAATCCTGAAAGTTTTTCCAGCGTAGTATCGCGGGGATGTTCATCTTTTGAAAAAATAACCTGCTCTTCTTTATTAGGCGTGATGGGCACTGCGATAATTTCATCCTGCCATTTGCCGGCATCCAGGGCTTGCCTGTAAAGGGTTTGACTCCGTAAGGCAAAAAGATCCTGCTCCTCCCGGCCAATATTCCATTGGTTCGCCACATTTTCCGCGGTTTCTCCCATAGAAAAAGGATAGTACATATCAGCCAGTTTTTTATTGGTAAAACGCCAGCCGATGGTGGAGTCATACATCTCTGTTTTGCGGCTGAAAGCACCATCCGATTTACTCATTACAAAAGGCGCGCGCGTCATGCTTTCCACGCCGCCGGCCAGGTATACATCTCCTTCACCACACATCACTGCGCGGGCGGCATCCATGATGGCCTGCATACCGGAAGCGCATAAACGATTCACCGTATTGCCGGCAACCGTTACCGGCAAACCAGCCAGCAACGCAGCCATACGCGCCACATTCCGGTTATCTTCCCCGGCCTGGTTGGCAGCGCCGGCAATTACATCTTCTATTACAGCAGGATCGAGAGAAGGATTTCTTTCCATCAGCGCCTTCAACAGATGAGCCAGCAGGTCATCCGGGCGGACAGTACTCAATGCGCCCCCGTAACGGCCTATCGGCGTACGCACCGCATCTACAATGTATGCAACTTGCATGTGGTTGTTTTGGTTTATATGCAAATAAAACACATCCCGCCAACTCAACCAATAAAACATCATCCCCCTTTTGTACAGAAATTCACAAAAACCGCCAGATATAACCCTATTCCCGCCTTCCAGTAATTGTCGCTTGACTCATCACCCTGCCGGGCCTAGTTTTGCCGCTGTCATTAATTCTATCAAAAAATAACCCCAAAAATGAAACACCTTAGTAGCGTGGTGTGGCTGGCAGCCTGTATGCTCAGCACTACACCTGTAATTGTGAAAGCCCAACAACCCGCGGGCGAAAATGAGACAAACCTCTCCGAACTTTTGTACAGACCGATTAAACCCACTGCCAAAATCATGGAAGGCACAGAACCTTCCCGGCAGGTAGCAACTCCCCGTGGCGCCGTAAACGTGAGAAATCTACGCGCCGCCCCTAAGTGGAACCTGGTTACCAATAACACGGCACAACAAATCAATATCGATAACCTCCAGTTGCTGCCGGAAAAAGTGATTACTGTTAAGAAAGTGAATGCACCTCTGTATTGCACGCCTCCAACAGTAACCATCGGCTGCTGCAGCTATTCCATCAAAGATGAAGTAGCCAATAAAAACCTGATGTATGCCTCTCCTGCAGCAGTGTTCAGCAACGAAACCGATGCCCGCACTTTTGCCGGCAGCCTGTCGCCAAAAGTTCCGTTCTTCCTGCCGTATACCAACAGCAAAGTATACCCGGCCGGCGCATGGAAATATGATAACGGCAGCGGTCACGGCTCTGTAGACTTCCTTAAAACCAGCGACGCCTACGGCGCCGGCATCGATCCTACTTTTGGCGTATATGCTTCCGCCTCCGGAAAAGTGGTGACCGCCATGTGGGATCCGTTCTTCGGCAACGTGGTGATCATTGAACACAAAGCGGCAGACGGAACATCCTACCGCACCGGTTACTTTCACCTCCGTGGCGGCTTTGATCATGATGTGGCTAATGCGAAAGTTATTAAAGTGAATGACCCCAATGATAAAGATGCCCGCGATACCAAGTATAAAAAATTTGCCAACCTGCCCAACCCATCGCAGTTACTGTGGGGTACCAACGCTCAAAAGCTGAAGGTAAAAGCAGGAGATAATGTATACGCCGGCCAGCAAATTGCCTGGGCGGGTAATACGGGCTTTGGTGGCGCCGGCTGGGGACTTAACCAGGATGGCACCCCTACCAATCCTAATACCGGCAACAACCACCTTCATTTTATGCTGTGGGTGAAAAGCCCGGGTACCGGCGCCGACTGGATGGAAGTAGATCCTTATGGCGTGTATGCTACCTCAGAAAGCAGCAACAGCTCCTGCTATGAAATAGGCGCCAACGGCGGATTCAACCGCTTCTTTGCACCTTTCTATCCTTCTTTTCATAATGTACCAGTGCAGTATATTACCCAATACTGGGGCTATTATACCGGCATGGGCATGGCGCTGCAAACCCTGAGCGTACATAAATCCGGTAACCAGTACCTGGCATCCGGCTCTTTCCAGCAGGGACTTCCCGGCGCCTGGTATTGCCGCATTAACATGAACAGCACCCAGTACCAGCAATACTTCGACGAGTATTACGGAAAAGGATATATTCCCCGCCAGATCTCCGTTACCAACGACAATGCCGGTAATCCGCTGTTTACCGCCATCTGGCAGAAAAGAGGCAATGAAAACTTCGCCGCCGTACACAATGCTACAGACGAAGTATATGCCGCCAAATGGAAAACATATGTAGAACAGCAGAAAATGCGCGTAACCGAACACGTAGTATACTACGCAGGCGGTAAACGCTACCATGCCGGGGTATTTGGCAGCAGCAACCCCGGAGGGTTTTACATGTATTATGGCATGAATACCACCGACTTCACCAAGAAGTTCGAGGAATTAAATAAAGCAGGTCTGATGACCGTAAACGTAAACATCGAGGAAAACGGGAGCCAGAATAACGTAGGTGGGCTCTGGTGGCCGAAAAGCAAGGCGTACTATTCTTACATGAATATGACCCCATCCGATTACCAGGCTAAATTCACCGACCTCTCTGCACAGGGATACCGCCTGTTCAGGGTACAGGGATATGACAATTCCTCCCATTTTGCCGCTATCTGGATGAAATAAGCCGAATACATCATATATAACTGAATGCCACAGCTGGAAACGGCTGTGGCATTCAGTTTTAAGGGACATTCTGTCAGTACGCCAATATTACGTATCTTTGCCGTTACTTTCCGACTGCCGTAAGGCAGCCAACTGCTCAATTAATGATAATGAAGTCTGACAATAAAAATATCCGGCATTTAAGTTTACCGGCTTTACAGGAATATTTCGGGTCAATAGGCGAAAAGCCTTTCCGTGCAAAACAGGTATACGAGTGGCTTTGGCTGCGGCATGCCGATAGTTTTGAAGCGATGACCAACCTCTCCAAAGAATTACGACAAAAATTAACGGAGCATTTTTCCCTTCCTGCTGTAAAGGTAGACGCCGTACAGCAAAGCAATGATGGTACCATAAAGAGCCGTTTCCGCCTACATGATAATCACCTGGTAGAAGGCGTGCTGATTCCGACAGACAGCCGCCAAACCGCTTGTGTGTCCTCACAGGTAGGTTGCAGCCTGAGCTGTAAGTTTTGTGCTACCGGTTATATGGAGCGCAAACGTAACCTCGACTACGATGAAATTTATGATGAAGTGGCGCTGCTTAATAAACAGGCCCTGGAATCATCCGGCAAAAAGCTGAGCAACATTGTATTCATGGGCATGGGCGAACCCCTGCTCAACTACAAGAACGTATTACAGGCCATCGAACGCATTACTTCCCCCGACGGCCTGGGCATGTCGCCAAAACGTATTACTGTTTCAACCGCCGGCGTGGCTAAAATGATCCGCCAGCTGGGCGACGATAAAGTACGTTTTAACCTGGCATTGTCTTTACACGCCGCCAACGATAAGAAACGCAGCGAAATTATGCCTATCAACGATTCCAACAACCTGAAGGAACTGATAGACGCGCTGAATTACTTCTACAAGGCTACTGAGAACGAAATTTCTTTCGAATATATCCTCTTCAAAGATTTTAACGACTCAAAAGAAGATGCTGATGAGCTGATTAAAATATACAGGCAGGTCCCTGCTGATCTGGTAAACATCATCGAATACAACCCGATTGATATGGCCCGGTTCCAGAAACCGGACGCCAAAAAAGCAGAAGAGTTCATGGAATATCTTGCCAAAAACCGGGTGAACGCAAGGTTGCGTCGCAGCCGTGGTAAAGATATTGATGCTGCATGCGGACAACTCGCCAATAAAGGCTGATTCTATAATAATATATCTACTGGTCATGTACGCATGATCATCAATCAATAATAATTTATGAAGAAAAAACAACCTGCTAAAAAAGGGTTTGGTCCATCAAGGGATAACAAATTTGGTAAAAGCGACAAACCAGCAGGCAACCGCAATCGCTCCTCCGCTGATGGCGAAAGGCCAGGAAGAGCATCTGCAAAAGATAACCGCAGCGCTGACGACAGTTCCTCATCCCGCAAGCCCCGTTTTGGTGGCGAAAGCGCCGGCGATGAAAAACCTGCTTTCCGCAAACGTACTTTCGACAGCAACGGCAGACCTGCCCGTAAAAAAGGCCCGGCTACCGATAGCTTTGGAAATGATAAACCTCAACGCGGCAAACGCAGCACCGGCAGCAGCGAAGAGAAACCTCCGTTCAAACGCAGCTTCGGCGAAAAAGGCGAAGAAAAACGCTCCTTCGGCAGAAGTGATGATAAACGTTCCTTTGGTAAAAGCGACGACAAACGTTCCTTTGGTAAAAGCGACGATAAACGTTCGTTTGGAAAAAGTGACGACAAGCGTTCTTTCGGTAAAAGCGACGACAAACGTTCCTTTGGCCGCGATGAGAAACCAGGCGCACGCAAACGTTTCGACAAAGACGAAAAGCCTTTCCACAAACGCAGCAACGACAACGACTTTAAAGACCGGAAAGATAAACCAGATGGCGATCGCGCTTTCAGCGCTTTCAGAAGAGACGGAGAACGCCCGGAACGCGTACGCAGCTTCGATAAAGAAGAAGGCAGTGAAAGAGCTCCCCGCAAACGTACTTACGGTGCAGGAGCAGCTAAGAAAACTGACGACAGCAGCGCTTTTCATTTCCACGGAGAAAAGAAAAAAGGTGGAAAAGAAACTCCCAGTGGCTTCAACCGCAAGAAATTCTTTGATAAAACCAACGAACGCTTCGCCGATAAACAAGATAAAAAAAAAGGCACAAAAGTAAGAGGCGCTAACGACCACGAACATACGAACGAAGGCAAAGAAAGCATATTTGGCCCCGGCGAAATGCCGCTGAACAAATTTGTGGCCCATTGTGGTCTTTGCTCCCGCAGAAAAGCAGTAGACCTGATCAAGGAAGGCAAGGTAACGGTGAATGGCAAAGTGGTTACAGAACCCGCTACCAAAGTAACCAGCAGCGATGTGGTAACTATGCAGGATAAAAAAATTACCCCGACTAAAAACCTGGTGTACATTCTCCTGAATAAACCCAAAGGCTACATTACCACTACCGATGATCCGGAAGGCCGCAAAACTGTAATGGACCTGATCCAGGACGCTACAGAAAATGAAAGGGTATATCCCGTAGGACGCCTCGACCGCAATACCTCCGGTTTATTGCTGCTCACCAATGATGGTGAACTGGCGCAACGCCTGGCGCATCCTAAACACAATATCAAAAAGATTTACCAGGTAGAACTGGATAAACCATTGACTAAAACCGACTTCGAGCAAATCATTGCAGGCGTAACCCTGGAAGATGGCGTAGCACTGGTAGATGCACTGGGTTATGTAGATCCGAAAGATAAAAAGCAAGTAGGCATCGAAATTCACAGTGGTAAAAACCGTATTGTCCGCCGTATCTTTGAACACCTGGAGTATACAGTGGAAAAGCTGGACCGTGTAATGTATGCCGGTCTTACCAAAAAAACACTGAACCGTGGCCAGTGGCGCTTTCTCAATGAGAAAGAAGTAATCCTGCTGAAACACTTTAAAAAATAACTGCCGAATTACGGAATGCGATTATCTGAACATATTATACTAGAAACGCCTGATTTTGTTGTAGTAAACAAGCCTTCAGGAATGCTTACGCTGCCCGACCGTCATGATAATGAGCTGACCTCCCTGATAGCGATCATGAAAAAGGCTTACGGCGAAATATTCACGGTACACCGGCTCGACCGCGAAACCAGTGGCATTATCCTGTTTGCCCGCAACGAAGCAGCGCATAAATATTTCTCGCAGCTTTTTGAAAGCCGGGATGTAAAAAAGTTTTACCTCGGCCTGGTAAGCGGCCAGCCAATGCCTAAGCAGGGAAATGTGAGCGAAGGAATCATGGAGCATCCGGTACAGAAGGGAAAGATGGTTACTAACCGTAAAGGGAAACCATCTTCTACAGATTATGAAGTGCTGGAGGAATTTGGTCTTTACAGCCTGGTGAGGATGCAGATCCATACCGGCCGTACCCACCAGATCAGGGTGCACATGAAGTACCTGGGGCATCCCATTGCGGTAGATGAATTTTATGGCAGCGCACAACCGGTGCTGTTATCTTCTATCAAGAAAAAATTCAAATTAGGCAAGCACACGGAAGAAGAGCGGCCATTACTCAGCAGGCTTGCCCTGCATGCGTCCATGCTGATCTTCAAAGATCCTTCCGGTAAAGAATATACAATAGAGGCGCCGCTGCCCAAAGATATGAGCGCCCTGCTCACGCAGCTGCGGAAACACCGTGGTAAGCAGCCGGCAGGCGAAGAATAAAAAAGAAAGGGCCGTGTAATGTACACGGCCCTTTCTTTTTATATTTTATTTTACCAGCTCTCCGGCTTTACCCAGATTAGCTGCTATTGTATTCCCGTTTTCAAGATAGATCTTACCATCCCTGTAAACAGCCGGGCATGTTTTCCCATCCCTGAAATAATTTCCCGGAACGGGAATATCTCCTTCCCTTCCCAGCTTGACTGGTGCTTTAAACCTGTCAATAATCCATTCACCGGTTGAAGGGCGGAATACAGCCATTTCTGCCCTGCCATCGCCATCATAATCACCGGGAACGGGGATATCGCCCGGCACATGTTTTACCTGCAACGGGATATTCCCCAAACTTGTTTGCCACAACGAATTGTCGGTACGAAATATGCCTACATCCAGCATACCATCCCCATCATAATCTGCCGGAACGGGAATCCCGTTTTTATGCCCGAACCGGATGCTGTCCATGCCATCAAAATACCAGGTAAGCGTAGATGGACGATACACTGCCACCTCTGCAAAACCATCGCCGTCATAATCTCCGCACACCGGGATATCGCCCGGCTGACCAAGCGCCACTACTTCCCCGCCCTGCATATAAAACTTACCTTCTGAAGGCCGGAATACCGCGAGCTCCGTTTTGCCGTCCCCGTTATAATCAGCCGGTGCTGGAATATCCCCGGCCTTGCCAAACTCAATTTCCTTTTGTCCTGCTATCTTCCATAAGCCACCGGAAAAGAAGGCGATATCCGTAAGCTGGTCATTGTCATAATCGTGGTAGCGGGCTACCGTGGTATGATGCAACCAGGGAAGTGTAAACTCACTATCCGCATCCTTTTCTTCTTCGCCGGTATAAGGCGAAAATGTGCGGACACTGATCAGGTCTTTTGATTTCGAAAACTTCATCAAACGCATTAATCCATGACCACCTTCCGGCCGGCTTTGGTAGTCAGATAAAAATGACCGGATAACATTCCCTGCGTAACCATCCTGGCGATACCCTTCGCCGTTATCCCCCACATGCCCCGATAAGGTTAACATCACGTTGGGATAACTTTTTAACCGGTCGAACATACGTTGGGCTTGTTTTGAAAACTTCGGGAATCCCTTCCTGTTGGTACCTGGCGTCTTATTAAAATGAAGGATAGAATGACTCACCAATATCGCCTTCCTGTCGCTGTATTTTTCGAGTACCTGGCTGGCCCACCTGTTCATTCCTTCAATATCTTCCCCATAAGAATCGTACTCTATAAAGATGCTGATAAATGGAATGTCGCCGGCTTCAAAAAGATCATAGTGACTATCGTTGTTATCGCCATAGTGACCACCATACCATTTTTTATCTTTAAAATGTCCGATGCCGAAATACTTATTGTACTGATCTGTTTTACCGCTTAGCGGATACTGACTTTTCGTTTGATCATGATTTCCTACGGCCATGCCATACGGAATGCCTTGCGGATAACCGGGTTGCGGTTTTTCCAGCACATACATGGATGCAGCTGCATTTACCCATTGTTGCGGAAACTTTTCACCATCGTCAGATATATCTCCCAGGTGAATCACATATTTGATGTTTTCCTTTGCTGCATTTTTTACGATCCATTCTGTTTGTGCAGTAAACATTTCTTTCTTCCCACCGTTCTTCTCCGCGGTGTAATACTGGGTATCAGGGAGTATGGCAATTGAAAACTCGTCTTCCTCTTTTTGTTGTGTATTGCTAAAGCTACTGGTAGTTAACAGTAGCAATATACAAAAGCCTCTTTTCATCATCATGATGTGTTGGTTTGAAAACTATTAAAAATACCCGGGGTTCTGGATGATCTTTGGATTGAGCCCGACCTCGTTTTGTGGTATGGGGAACAACAGGTGATGCTGATCGATCACGTATGCATCTGATGAAAGATAGGGTAGTTGTTCCCTGATTTTTACGCCAAAGGTGTTGATCACAGATATTGCCTTACCACTTCTGAGCAGGTCTGTCCAGCGATGGTTTTCAAATGCCAGCTCCACCCTGCGTTCGTGAAAAATAGCGGCACGCAGCTGCGCAGCATCTGTATTCGTGTAGTCGGCCAGTCCCGCTCTTCTCCGTACTCTGTTCAGTGGCGCCAGTGCGTCGGACGATTTACCCTGTTCATTTAAGGCCTCTGCCAGTAACAATAATGCGTCGGAAAAACGATAAATTGGGAAGTCGTCACCAGATCCGGTAGGTGATTCCAACGGAGCATGCAAATACTTTTTTATGTAGGGAACACCAATTTTCCCCGTTGCAGACACGTAATTGATGATGCTTTTGGCAGCTGAATAATTGAAATACCTGCTGGCGTCGTAAGTACCTTCAGCAATACCGATAGATGCATCCAGGCGTTTGTCGCCGGATTCAAAATCATTGATCAGATCATCGCTGGGCGTATTCCATCCACCTGTGCCCGTATTGTCAATAGAGATACCTGTTAACAGTTTGGTATCCTTACTTCTTGGTAAAAAATTAAAAGGCAGCACATTAGGCGTAGCTCCTGTTAGTGTACCGCCGAGAAACTGGATCTCAAAAACAGATTCCTTACCATTCTTATTGGCTGGCATAAATGCATCTGCATAGTTGGCGTTAAGGTCATAACCCATAGCCAGCATACTGTTTAACAGCTTCTCCGCGTCCGACCATTTTTTCTGTAAGGCATACACTTCCGCAAGCAACAGGGTAGCCGAACCTTTTGTAGCCTCTCCTGTTTGCGGAAACTTTGAAGGCGGCGCCAACTCGGCGATAGCGTCCTGTGCATCAGCAATGATCTGGGCATATACTTCTGCTTCAGTTGAGCGGGCCTTAAATGCGTCTTCCGCCGTGGTTACTTCTTTTATAAACAGTGGAACCCCACCGTATAACCGTACGAGTTTAAAATAATTCAGGGCCCTTAAAAATTTGGCCTGTCCGTCCAGGGTTGCTTTTACCTCATCTTTAAGATCACTGCCTTTTAGTCTTTCAATAATGATATTACAACGGGAGATTCCGGTGTAACTATGCTGCCAGGTGGCGGCAACATAAGCATTAGTAGAAGTATTGGTAAAATCGGAGATGTTTTCACGTTCCACGATGGAAGTACCCCTGTTACCAGGTATAGCCTGGTAAATGGTGTTATCCGAGTGCATCTCTGAAGTAAAGTAATCATTCACAAGCACATCTCTGAGCGGCGCATAAGCAGCCACTACGGCCGATCTGAACTGTTGTTCTGTTTTATAGAATACGCCGTCGGTATACGTATCTTCCGGCGCCCGTTCAATAAAGTCCTTGGTGCAGGATGTTGTTGCTGCACACAAAAGGGCAATCACTGCATATAGCTTTTTCATATTTTGTCAGCGTTAAATGATTATTTAAATGTGGTGGTGAATCCAAGAGAAAAGGTTCTTGGTATAGGGTAGGCATTTTCATCTACACCAACACCTGAGGTAGGATCGGCTCCGCCCACATTTATTTCCGGATTCATCCCTGAATATCCTGTTAATACAAACGCCTGCTGCACAGAAGCAAACACCCGCAGGTTCTTTATCATTGCATTTCTTAAAGGCACGGTGTATCCGAGTGTTATATTTTTAGCGGTCAGGTAAGATCCGTCTTCAATCCACTGGCTGTTTACCTGCCGTCCCATGGCCGTGGTACCTGATTTGGTACGCGGATAAATACCGGAACCTGGATTCTCTTCTGAGCGCCAGCGGTCGGCCGCTGCGG
This sequence comes from Chitinophaga sp. ARDCPP14, assembly GCF_051362515.1. Classification (NCBI taxonomy): domain Bacteria; kingdom Pseudomonadati; phylum Bacteroidota; class Chitinophagia; order Chitinophagales; family Chitinophagaceae; genus Chitinophaga; species Chitinophaga sp. ARDCPP14. Next base: position 133,545 of record NZ_JBKIXB010000002.1, read on the forward strand.
CTAACAGAAGACGTGAACCGTCCATGTTGGTTTGATACGCCCATTTAGCGGCGTTCAGGATCTTTCCGCCAACAGAAAAGGTCATGTCAATATTCAGGTCAAAGTTTTTATACCGGAAGTTGTTGACGATACCACCGGTAAATGCAGGTGTGGGATCGCCAATAAAAGTGCGGTCGTTCACGTCGTCAATTACGCCGTCGCCGTTGATGTCCTTTACTTTTATGGTGCCGATATCCGAGTTACCATTGGGCTTGGCGGTGGTACTTAAATACTTGGGGGAGTTGGCCAGGTCGGCAGCATCTTTATACAATCCTTCAAAAACAAATCCATAAAATTCACCCAGATGGTGCCCTACCTGCTGACGGTAATAATCAGAACTCACCGTTACATTTCTCCTGATATAACCGGGATCCACGAGGTTGGTGATCAGGTTTCTGTCGAAAGACAGCACCAGGTTAGTGTTCCATTTCAGGTTGCCTGTGAGGTTTTTAGAACTTACAGAGAATTCATGTCCCCACATTTTGAGTTCGCCCACATTAAAAATGATCTGGCTAAACCCGGACGATGTAGGTATGGAACGTTGCTGAATGAGGCCGTCGGTTAATTTGCGGTAGTAATCGTAAGTAAAGGTGAGGCGGTTATCTAATACGCCCAATTCCAGGCCAATGTCAAACTGTTTGTTACGCTCCCATCTCAGGTCTTTATTGGGAAGCCGGTTGATGGTTTGCCCCTGGGTAACCACGTTATTAAAGTTGTAGTAATAAGTACCTATAGTGGCCTGCGGATCATAGTTGCCGGCAAAGAAGTTATTACCTGTGATGCCGTAACTCGCGCGGAGCTTGAGGAAGTTAACGCCTTTTACATTTTTCATAAATGATTCATCGCTAACAACCCAACCTGCGGCTACAGACGGGAAGCTGCCCCACTGAGTATTCATTCCGAACTTTGACGATCCATCGCGCCGGAGTGCTGCCGACAAAAGATATTTCCCTTTATAATTATAATTCACCCGGCCTATTGTTGACAGCAATGAATAAGATCCCGCACCACTGCTGCCGGTAACACTGGTAGCAGCGCTCAGGTATTCAATATCATCGCTGGTAAAACCCAAACCTGTAAGGGTATTGCTATAGCTGCTGAATTCCTGCGCAGAATAGCCTACCAATGCTTCTATATTATGATCCTTAAAGAAGGTTTTATTATATACGAGGTTTCCTTCTGCGGTCCATGAACCGTTATCAACCGCCGAGCTGGTTCCGGTAGTTTGCCCCTGTGTACCTGTCACCAACCCTGACTGGAAATACTTACGGGTTTCAGCTCCTTTATCTGCCGCCAGATTAGCCTTGACACTTAGTCCCGGCAAGAATTCATAGTTCAGGTAAACGTTGCCCAGTATGCGCGTTGTTTTATAATCGTCGTTGGTTAATTCATAGGTAGCCAGTGGGTTGATATAGGCCACCATACCGGGAGAAGAAACGTTGCGAGTGTAGGTGCCATCTGCATTGTACGGACTTGCCAGCGGGCTGGCCTCGAAGAACCTTTCAAAGTATCCTCCCACCCCATCACTGTTCAGCCGGTTATTATGATCCAGCCTGTAGCTGGGCGCCAGGTTAAAACCTAATTTGAGTTTATTATTTTCAGTAGTAAAATCCTGGTTAAAACGCATGGAATATAACTTGGTGCCGGTATTGATCAACACGCCCTGTTGCTCCTGGTAGCCGGCTATTACGGTGGAGGAAGAGTGTTCGCGGGCCGACCGTACCGTGAGGTCATAACTTTGAATGGGGGCTGTTCTGGTTAACAATTTAAACCAGTTAGTTCCTTCTCCATACTGCTCAGGGTTGTCGTAAGCCGCATGATAGTCCGCAGATACTGAATAGCCAGGTTCATACTTCAATCCATCTTCTGCACGTTCTTTCATGAATGTTGCAAACTCTCTTGCCGTCATCATCTTCGGCAACTTACCTGTTGGAATTTTCTGTAACCCATAGTAGCTTGAAAATTCAATTTTCGCATCGCCTGGTTTTGCATGTTTGGTAGTAATGAGTACCACACCGTTTGCGGCTCTTGATCCATACAATGCGGTAGCGGAGGCGTCTTTAAGAAAACTATAGCTTTCTATTTCCGCAGGGTTGATGTTGTTGATACTTCCTGTGATGGGGTTGCCATCAATTACAAAAAGCGGCTGGTTGCTTGAGTAAAAAGAGGCCGCGCCACGGATAATAAAGCCCATACCACGTCCGGGCTGGCCGCTGGTTTGTGACACCTGCACACCTGCTACTTTTCCCTGCAACTGCTGGGCAAACTGTGTTACCGGCATATCCTGCAGGGAGGCTGCTTCTACTGTTGCAATGGAACCTGTGATCTCGCGGCTTTTCTGTTTACCGTAACTAACCACCACTTCTGTGAGCTTGTTATCAGCCAGCTGCATGGAAAAATCAAGCGAGGTGGTTTTTCCTTCTTTTATAACAATGCTGTTCGATTTCTGAGATCTGAACGAAACATAAGATACTTCCAGTGTATAGTTGCCGGGTTTAAGATTGAACGTATAATCGCCGTTAGCATTGCTTTGAACAACCTGGCCGGTTTCCAGCGCCCTGATGGTTGCACCAGGCAATGGTGCTCCTTTTTCATCCACCACTCTTCCTGATAATTTACCCGGCTCCTGCGGAACAGGTTTGGTATCAATCACAACATAGCCTTCTACCAATTTATAATCGAGGCTGGTAGATTCCAATACTTTTTCGATCAGGTATTTTACGGTGGAATGATCCGAATCAATACTGATTTTTTGCTTGAGACCTGCCATCAGTTTTTCCGGCAGTACAAACCGGATCCCGCTCTTTGCCTGGATAGCCAACAGGCTTTCCTTCACGCTGGCACGATCCAGCTTAACAGCAATTACTTTGTCCAGTTGCTGGGCACGGGCATTTCCAGCCAGCAGCACGCCAATAAATGTGAGCTGTGCGATTAAAAGTATACATGAACATCTCATCATAAACTTAATTGTGGGATGTAATCCTTTTTGCATTAATTTTTGTATTAGTAGTTGGCCCGGCGTCAGCCGGAATCGTTGTTAATTCCTTTCGCTTTATTCTTGTGTTGCCCTGGGCAGGCATACTGTTTTCACAACAGCGCATACGATGTCCGCATCCAATTATGGACAGTTTTTTTTAATACATATCGTTTGTATATTTTAAAGTTTAGCGAATAACGACTTCCCCGTTTTTCATTTCATAGCTGAAATGGCCTGCTACGGCCAGCACGTTCAATATTTTATCTATTGGTACTTTGGCATCCAGTGTCAGCGTCATTCTTTCCGCTGATTTTGTGTGTTGCTTAAATGTGATCTTCACATTGTACCACCGCTGTAATACTTCTGAAATATCATTGAGTGAAGTGTTGTTAAATGTTAACCTGGCTTCCTTCAGATCCTGTACTTCTTCCGGATCAACTGTTTCCCTTTTTATCTCACCGTGATCAAACAACACTTTTTGTCCGGGTGTTAAAACTGCCAGTGATCTTGAAAAGTCATGGTGTATCTGGTCTACCTTTACTTTACCAGTGGCCACTTCCACCAGTAGTGGTTTGTTTTTAAATGCTTCTATTTTAAAAGAGGTGCCCAATACTTTGGTTTGCACATCGCCGGTATGAACGGTGAATGGTTTATGTTTCTCTTTCGTTACTTCAAAAAAAGCTTCTCCATACAAATAGATATCCCTGGTATCCCCGGAAAAATTCTCCGGATACTTCAGGCGACTGCCCGCACCGAGGTATACCACGCTGCTATCAGCAAGCATTATTTTTGACCGCTGTCCATTCGGATTATAGCTTTCTGCGAAAGCCACCTGACGCCCTTCTTTATTACTTAAATAACTGATGGTATAAATACCCATACAAGCCAGGATCAGTCCAATCCAGATGGCAGCATTCCTCAGAGATAGTAAGCTTGTACGCCTGGTATTCACATATCCTATTCTTTCCTGCATTGATTTTTTTAAATCCTCTTGCCGGGGATGAACAGATTTGTTATTTTCAAATACCGCCCAATCTTTAGCGGCATTTGCCGACAGGATCTCGTCCAGCAGTTTTTCTGATGCGGGATCTTTCAGCAACAGGTTTACCAGCCGCTCCTCTTCAGCGGAACATTCACCCGCTAAAAATTTCTCAATTAATTCCCGGTTTATTTGTCTCGACATTCTGGTTTAACAGCGTACAAAAGGTCCCTGTTAATCATATAGGGACAAAAAAAATGACAAGGGGCTATTCGATGTGGAAGAAAAAACAGAAACATAATTTACCGGGGATATTATTATATAGATAAAAAATATCATGGACGGAGACATAATCTGTAACCCAAATCCAGGATTATTTACCTGGCTGTATAGCTATTTCAGGACGGAACAGTGTATTGGAAGTGTATTGGAAGTGTATTGGAAGTGTATTGGAAGTGCATGGGGAGTGCATCAGGAGTGCATGGAGAGTGCATAGATGCTCCATGGTATACGCAGGTTTCAGGCATGGGAGAAGTAACCGTGAAATATTGGCTGCATTATCCCGGGGGCTAACCTAACCTGGCATTATGGTTACTAAGCTGCTTTCTGAAATGATTCAGGGAAAACTTAATATGGTTCTTCACGGTATTAACAGAGATCTTGAGGTCATTGGCTATTTCAGCGTGGGTTAAATCTCCTTCCCGGCTCATTTGAAATACAATTTTGCGCTGGGGGCTCAGTGAGTCGAGATGGAAATGATATTTCTCTTCCAGTTCCCTGGAGTCCAGTTCGTGATCGGCAGGGGTAGCCACAAAGGAAAGATTATTTTCAATAAACGCTATCGGCGCTATTGAAACTGCTTTTTTACGGATGGCTTTAATCGTAGCGTTTTTGGCGGCTCTGAATATGTATGGCTTAAATTCGCCCGCTATTTGTAACGTATGTCTCTTGTCCCATACCCACATCATCAGGTCCATTATTGCTTCTTCTGCAAAGTATTCATCCTTCACATAACCAAGCGCGTAATTGTACAGTCGTCCGAAATAACGATCAAATAAAGTATTAAATGCTTTGAGATTGTCGTTGGTACATTCTTCCAGTAGCTGCTTATCTGATAGTAAACGATATTCCATAAAAATGGATTGAATGTATTTTTCAGCAAAACTAGCGTCCGGCGGTTGTTTTTATACTACGTGGGATGTTAACTGTGCATTAATAAACTGTTACCTCCATATAAACTTTGATGGGAGAAGTGCAGGGGTGTTCCGGAACTGAAAGCACCGGCGGGTACAGGGCATAAAAAAAACGGGGAGAAATCCCCGTTTCGTAAAAATCAAAAACCAACCATTAAAAAATCTTTATAGAAGCAGCCTTCCGGCTCTTTAAGTATTATTTGTTGGGCTGTGGTGTTGTTCTCAGGTAAGGCTTAATAATTTTATGGCCTTTCGGAAAACGTGCAGGAATGTCTGCTGTTGGCACCGCTGCCGTAACGATTACGTCTTCACCATCTTTCCAGTCGGCCGGTGTAGCCACGCTGTATTTAGCGGTCAGCTGCAGGGAGTCCAATACGCGGAGCACTTCGATGAAGTTTCTGCCGGTAGAGGCCGGATAGGTGATGATAAGTTTTATCTTCTTGTCGGGTCCTATGATAAACAAGGATCTTACCGTAAATGTTTCAGAGGCATTTGGATGAATCATATCATACAGGTTTGCCACTGTTTTGTTTTCATCTGCAATAATAGGAAAAGTTACGTCACACTGTTGTGTTTCATTAATATCATTTATCCAGCTCAGGTGTTTATCCAATGGATCTACGCTGACAGCCAGTACTTTAGTATTACGTTTTGCAAACTCGTCCTTTAACAAAGCTGTTTTACCCAGTTCGGTTGTACATACTGGTGTAAAATCTGCAGGGTGGGAAAACAAGATACCCCAACCTTCACCCAGGTAATCGTAAAAATCTATTTCCCCTAAAGTGGTATTGGCTTTGAAATTAGGAGCAGCGTCTCCCAGTCTTAAACTCATAGCTTACGATTTTAATTGACCAAAAATAGCATTTTCCTACAAAATTTATAGACTTTAAGGGATTTTTTTCAGAATTTTGCGGTTTTTTTTTCCGGGGCAAAGGATTTGGGGGCTAACAAACAATGGAAATCAGGGGTTAATTCAAACGGGATACCAGGGCTAACACCAATGGATATCAGGGGTTAACATAAATGGATGCAAGGCATGGCGGTTAACGTAAATGGATACCGGGGTTAACATAAACAGATGTCCGGGAATTAACATACATGGACACCGGGGCTAACATAAAGGGATGCTTTTTCATCAATGTGCGTCTTTCAGGGTTAACGTAAACGGATTATCAGGGTTTTCAACAGATAAAAAATATGGCTAATAACTATTTAAGTATTTGAGGTATACAGCTGCCAGGCATAATATGCCATACTGAACTTATTATCATCTTCCAGTGCGGCCATTACCCGGGCAGCGTTTTCCCCCAATTCTAATTCGATAAAACCGAGATACAGGTTATATGCGTCATGAAGCATCTGGATACAATACTCCATTTTCTCATTGGCATCGTTTGAATTGTACCGGGCTGCAGGCGGTAAGGTAGGCAGGGTGGGTACCGGCATCTGGATCACACGTTCTATATAATAGCACTCTTCATCGGCATAGGCCTCCCAGTTATCATCCTGCTGCAAACAGGGCCTCCTCATGTGAAATACGAGGTGGTCGAATACCACGGCTCCACCCAGCTCTGCTTCCAGGTCAATGATGTCCGGTGTGCGGCGCATGTCTTCCAGTTTCTTTACAATCGTCATCTGCACCGCATCGTGCTTGTCCTGGCTGAAACGCAGCATGGTGTTCATTACTTCGTAAGTAGTTACAAAATCGCAGGGATACCACACCTCATCCAGTAGCGCCTGGCCCCAGAGCGTCAGGTAATTGGAATCATCCATAATGATCTGCCCAATTGAAATGGCCTGTACCTGCGTAATTGCTGTAGTTGTATTTACCTTATTCATAACCATCAGGTTTTAATAACACTACAAATTTACCGACGCCGCACGCAAGGGATTTGCGTAGTGATCTTTTAATGATATTTTTTTTAATCCTCGTCGCAAAAGCGGGAATTGTTTATTTTTATTATCTAAATTTTATCTTTTGCCAAAGAACAAAGACGCGGTGTCGCGCTACCGCTGGATCGACGAGCGGTTGCGCAGCAAGCAGAAGCCCAAACCTACCCTGGATAACCTGATTGAATATGTATCGGACAAGATGGGCACTGCAATTTCTACCCGCACTATCCAGAAAGATATCCAGGATATGCGCCAGGACCCTGAACTGAACTATATGGCGCCTATCGTTTACGAACGTAGCAGCGGCACCTACCGCTACTCAGACGATAGCTTTTCTATCAGTAATTCCCCTATTGAAGAAGCAGATCTCCAGGGGCTGGAAATTGCCATTGGTATACTGGAACAATTCCGGAGCCTCCCGGTGGTACAGCAGTTTGAAGATGCCATCCTGAAAATTGCCGCCAGCCTCAAAATGAACCGGGAAGCCCTCCAGCATAAAGGACTCATCAAATTTACCCGGGCATCCCACTACAAAGGCGCAGAACATATCCCCGAAATAGTAGACGCCATCAAAAACCTGGAAATAATCCGCATCGCTTATCAGAGCTTCGACCGCGATGAACCCAAGGAGCACTGGGTGGAACCATATCACCTCCGCGAATACCAGCACCGCTTTTACCTCATCGGGAAAAGCCAGCAAACCCGCGGTGGCGCAGTGGTTACCTTTGCGCTCGACAGGGTGGTGAAACTCTGGCCCACCAATAAGCATTTTGATGAAAAGAATTTTGATGAAGCCAGCTACTTCCAGCATGCAGTAGGCATTACCGTACACGACGGAGATCCCGAACATGTACTGCTGAGCTTTACACCACGGCAGGGAAAATACATCAAGTCGCAGCCCATCCATACTTCCCAGGAAATAGTGGAAGACAACAGTGATGAATGCCGTATATCCCTTAACGTTGTTATTAACCCGGAACTTACCATGACGCTGCTCAGCTATGGCGCCCAGGTAAAAGTGCTGAAACCCGCACACCTGGCTAAGAAAATGGCTGAAGAAGCCAAAGCCATGGCGGCGTTGTATAAATAATACTGTAGCCCGCTATTGCGCCCGCGGGCGCAATAGCGAAACAACCTCTTAAGGATTTGGTTTGGTAAACAAACTATCTGCTACCGGCTGATTCGTTTCAATTTTCAGGATATTGATTTTAACCCCGCCAGGATCCTGCTCTGTAACACCCGGATAAGTAAGCCCCTCCGGCGTTTTCTTGTAATCAGACAACAACGTTACCAGCTCCATATCCTGTCCCTGTACATTCATATGATTGGTAGCCTTTACCAGCAGATAAGTTTTCGCATCCAGGTAGGCAATACCCGATGTTCCATCCGCTGCCGTGATCTTCAGCTTATATGCCGGCGACCCGTTCACCGAATCCTTCCCCAATAACTCTATCTTTTTACCTTTGTTCTTGTAATCATACAGCTCTCCTCTCACATCCAGCTGGGTTTTCATCAGCTTCAGCATTTCAGGATTCATCTCCTGCGGCGTTGTTTGCTGCATCACCGGCATCAGGCTCCAGCCCGCATTACGGGTTACTACCTGCACATTGCTGGTGCCATTCACCGTAAACTCCAGCCGCATGGCTTCATCCTGCTTCACCCACCGCTTTATAGGAACGGATTGCCCCTGTACTTCCATATTTCCCTCTACATACTGCGACTTAATTCCTTTTAACTTCGCCTCACCTCCCATCGCCACAATATTCTTTGCGATCAATTCATCTGCAGATTGCGCGCTGGTGCAATAACCAGCGATCAGTAAAGCTGCTAACAATGTATAAAACCTGGTTCCTGTCATCATAAAAAATTTGTTTTTCCCTGATAAATAAAAATATCCTAAGCACATCCGGCATCTCTTTCCAAAAAATACGCCAGCATTGAAAATACGACCTATTCCTTAGCTTTGCAACATGAATACATTCCAGATCTCAGGCAACCTGGTAGATATACTGCAACAGGAAATATATCCGGCTACTATACATATTACGGATGGTTATATCAGCAGCATTGAACGCAACAATAACCAATACACCACTTACCTGCTCCCCGGATTTACCGATGCGCATGTACACGTGGAAAGCTCTATGCTGATCCCTTCCGAATTCGCCAGGCTGGCCGTTGTGCACGGCACTGTGGCCACCGTAAGCGACCCCCATGAAATAGCCAATGTGATGGGCGTAAAAGGTGTGGAATACATGCTCGAAAATGGCAGGAAAGTTCCCTTCCGGTTCAACTTCGGCGCCCCTTCCTGCGTACCGGCCACCATTTTTGAAACCGCCGGAGCGGTAGTCACCGTGGCCGATATCGAAGCTTTACTTCAGAGAGATGATATCAGGTACCTGACGGAAATGATGAACTTCCCCGGAGTACTGCATAAAGACCCGGAAGTACTCGCTAAAATAGCCGCCGCCAAAAAAGCCGGTAAACCCGTGGATGGCCACGCTCCCGGCCTCCGGGGTGAAACCGCGGCAGCATATATTGCCGCTGGTATCAGCACCGATCACGAATGCTTTACCATCGAAGAAGCGAAAGACAAACTGCAATACGGCATGCATATCCTCATCCGCGAAGGAAGCGCTGCCAAAAACTTTGAAGCATTGTACCCGCTGCTGCACGACCACGCCTCACATATTATGTTTTGCAGCGATGATAAGCACCCCGACAACCTTGTAGAAGGCCATATTAACCTGCTGGTAAAGCGTGCATTAGCTTATGGCGTTGATCTTTTCAAAGTATTAAGAGCCGCCTGTATTAACCCGGTACTGCATTACAAATTAGACAATGGTTTGCTCCGCGTGAACGACCCTGCAGATTTTATTGTAACAGATGACCTCCAAAACTTTAACATTCTCGCCACTTATATCAATGGCGTGAAAGTCGCGGAAAACGGACAAACGCTGATACCTTCCATCCCTTCATCTCCCGTAAATAATTTTATAGCAGACCCGGTAACCGCTGCCGATTTTCGTATGCCCGTTAACGATAGCAATGCAAAAGAAGTAACGGTGAAAGTAATCGGCGCTATGGATGGGCAGCTGATCACCAATGCCCTTACAGCGGTATTGCCGGTTACCAACGGCGCAATAGCAAGTAATACCCAACAGGATATCCTGAAACTTGTAGTAGTAAACCGCTATAAAAAAGCGCCGCCGGCCATGGCATTTATCCATGGCTTCGGCCTGCAAGAGGGCGCCATCGCCTCTTCTGTGGCACACGACAGTCACAACATTATTGCGGTAGGTACCGATGATGAAAGTCTCGCTGCGGCTATCAATACCGTTATTGCAGCACAGGGCGGCATCAGCGCGGTGGGGAATAATGCGACACATGGACTTCCCCTACCCGTAGCAGGACTGATGAGTAACCTCGACGGATATACGGTGGCAGCCCAATACAGTGCGCTCGACAAAGCCGCAAAAGACCTGGGATCCACGCTGGCATCACCTTTTATGACCTTATCATTTATGGCGTTACTGGTAATACCGCATTTAAAACTGAGTGACCTCGGACTCTTCGATGGAGATAGTTTTCAATTTACAGCAACGCACTAGCGCATAAAAAAAGCAGCGGTTACTTCCGCTGCTTTTTTTATAGCAATAATATGAGGTTAATGGGTGGTCCACAGCGCGCCGTTAATAGAGTCGCGGGAAGCCCCGGTAACCCCGCTCAGCACATTATCCTCCTGCCTCCAGCGTAATGTTCCGATAAGCGCCATGATCAACGCCTCTTTGAAACTAACGGTTTGCTCATCCGGCACTTCCACGGTAATTCCCAATGGCTCCAGCTGTTCCCGGATCGTATTCACCAGGAAAGTATTAAACGCACCGCCACCGGTCACCAGCATCTTGCCTGGCCCCTCCGGCATTTGTGCCTTCAGCGCTTTTACCGCCCCGGTGATCTGTACCGCGATATGCTCTACATAAGTGCGCAGCTTACCCTGCACAGAAATGCGCAAAGGCGCTATCAGCGGCAATATGGTATGGGTACCAAAATCGTTCGCCAGTGATTTTGGCCACGGTCTGGTGTAATAATCAAGTTGATTCAACTGTTCCAACAGACTGTTGTCGGCCACACCACCGGCAGCCAGTGCGCCGCCATCATCGTAGGGTTTATTCAGCGCTGCCGCCAATGCATTCAATACCCTGTTGGCGGGGCAAATATCAAACGCCACAAACTGTTCGGGCAGCTGCGCCGAAATATTGGCAATACCGCCCAGGTTAAGCCAGTACTGATATCCCGGTAACAGGTACTTTTCGCCAATGGGAACAATGGGAGCTCCCTGGCCACCCAGGGCTACGTCTACCGCACGGAGGTCGTTGATAACAGGTAACCCCGTTACTGCTGCAATGGCCGCACCATCTCCCAGCTGGGCAGTCATTTGCTGCGCAGGCATATGAAAAGTAGTATGACCATGCGATGCGATAAAATGAATTTTATGATCCAGCTGGTTCTTTTCAATGAAATCCAGGATACGCCGGCCGGTATAATGGCCGTATGCAGTATGTAACAGCAGGTAATCCTTTGCCGGCAGGGAAGTGGCCTGTGCCAGCTGCTCCACCCATTCCGGCTCATACGGCAGGCTTTCGGAGGCCTTGATAACATAGGTCCATTGTCCGCGTATCTCGGTCAGTTCTGCAAAAACTATATCTAATCCGTCTAATGAGCTACCAGACATGGTGCCAATCACGTTATATACCATCGACAAAAAATTTCAGCAAAGGTAGTTTTAAAATATTTTTTTAACGATTTATGGAATCAGGATCTCCCGGCACATCCTACAGGTAGAAAAACTACTTTGTTATGAAAAAATATCTCTCTTTACTATTGCTCAGCTGCCTGATGGCATTTACTGCCTCCGCCCAACAGGTGCGGGTTATCACGGGTATTGTAACAGACAGTTTGCTTAAAAGCCCCCTCGCCAATGTAGTGGTACGGGTAAAAGGCACAGATGTATTGACGGCCACAGATAAAAAAGGGCAATTCAGCCTGAAAACTGCCACGGGTGCGCTAATACTCGAAATAAACGCTACTGGCTATCCATCGGTGGACGTAGCCGTGAATGCCATGCAAAATAAATTAACCGTACAATTGACCAGGCCGCAGTTGTCCGATAGTCAACACTTAACGGAAGACAGGGTAATCGGGGCATTGCAGGGCAAAGTTGCCGGAGTTACCAACTCGGCCATGTCGGAAGTAGTAGTGATAGGCTATGGTGCGCAGCGCCGGAAGTCCGTAACCGGTTCTGTTACCAGGATCAGGGGAAACAAAATGAACTACGCCCCTGCTCCGGTTTACAACACAGAGGACTACAGCCCCATTAACGAAAACATCTTCCACTCCGCCACAGAGCAGCCGCTCAGTACTTTCAGTATTGATGTGGACAGGGCCTCCTACAGCAATGTGCGCCGCTTCCTTAACCAGGGCATGATGCCCGAGCCGGATGCAGTGAGAGTGGAAGAAATGATCAATTATTTTGACTATCAATACCAGGCGCCGGAAGGAAAAGACCCGGTAGCTATTTATACCGACATGGCTATTTGTCCCTGGAACGCCGCGCATCAGCTGATACGGGTAGCCCTCAAAAGCAAACAGGTGGATACCCGCGAGCTTCCCCCTTCCAACCTGGTTTTCCTGATAGATGTTTCAGGTTCCATGTCGGGTGAAAACCGGTTGCCGCTTGTTAAGCGCGCCTTTGCGGTTTTAACGGAGCAGCTTCGCCCGGAAGACAAGGTAGCGATAGTGGTATACGCCGGCGCCGCAGGAGTAGTGCTCCCGGCTACCAGTGGCAGCGATAAGAAAAGGATCCTGGCCGCGCTGGATCAGTTAGAGGCAGGCGGCTCCACTGCCGGCGGTGCAGGCATACAACTGGCCTACGACATTGCCGGTGAACTGTATTCCAAAAACAGCAATACCCGCGTAATACTGGCCACCGACGGCGACTTCAATGTAGGGGTTTCCAGCGACGGAGAACTTACCCGCATGATCGAAGAGAAAAGAGAAAATGGTATCTCTCTTTCTGTGCTGGGTTTTGGTATGGGTAACTATAAAGATAATAAACTGGAACTGCTGGCAGATAAAGGCAATGGTAACTATGCTTATATTGATAACTTTGAAGAAGCCCGCAGAACCTTTGTGACCGAATTTGGCGGCACGCTTTTTACCGTTGCAAAAGATGTAAAACTGCAGATAGAATTTAACCCGCAATTCGTGCAGTCGTACCGGTTAGTTGGCTACGAAAACCGCGTGCTGGCCAATGAAGATTTCAACAACGACAAAAAAGACGCCGGAGATATGGGCGTAGGCCATACTGTAACCGCCCTGTACGAAATTATCCCCACCGGCACAAAGGGAACGGCCGTTAACTGGGTAGATCCGCTCAAATACCAGGAAGGCAAAGTGATTGGTAATAAATCCGAAGTGCTTACTGTAAAGCTGCGCTACAAACAACCAGATGCCCAAAAGAGCATATTGATGGAGAAGGTGTTGCCTTACAGCAACCAGGAGATTACTGACGCGCCGGAAGATTTCCGGATGGCCGCTTCCGTAGCCGCTTTCGGGCAATTATTACGCAACTCCGCGTTCAAAGGCACCGCCACCTACAACCAGGTATTATCCTGGGCAGGCAATTCCAAAGGAACAGATACCGAAGGCTATCGCGCTGAATTCATCCAGCTGGTAAAAAAAGCGATGCTGCTGGACAAACAGTAGTTCCACTATTTTTCGGTAATTTGCGGCCTCAAAGGGATAGCTCATGATTATCAATTTAAGTGAAACCAATTCATTGGTGGGAGAATGGTTAAGCGAGATCAGGAATATAGATGTTCAGCAGGACCGCATGCGCTTCCGGCGTAATATGGAACGGCTGGGAGAAGTAGCTGCATATGAGATCAGTAAAACACTGAGCTACGAAGAAAAGGAAGTAACTACCCCCATGGGCATTGCTACCTGCCGGGTGCTGAAATCACAACCGGTACTGGCTACTATCTTACGCGCAGGGCTGGCATTACACCAGGGATTGCTGCACTACTTCGATAAGGCAGACCATGCGTTTGTTTCTGCTTACCGCAAGCATAATCACGACGGCACTTTTGATATCAGCCTGGAATATGTGAGTACTCCTTCTATCGATGGACAGGTACTCATCCTTTCCGACCCGATGCTGGCCACCGGCTCTTCATTGGTAAAAACGATAGAACACCTCGAGGAAATAGGTAAACCCAGTCATATTCACCTGGTGGTCGCTATTGCCTGTACCGTAGGAATCGAATATGTATTACGCAATACCAAAGCAAGTTTAACCATCTGGGCTGGTGATATTGATGACGAATTAACCGCTAAAGGCTATATAGTACCGGGGCTGGGAGATGCCGGCGATCTGGCTTTCGGAAATAAATTACAACAATAACCTCGAATAATCGTTTTACGAATAGCAGTTTTGTATCTTTAAAAGTACAAAGCTGCTATTTGTTTTTTGCAGGACCGGATCGCTTATACATGAATTTAATTTGAGATATGATTTAATTAGTGTACCTTCACCCGTATTGCATAATACCCTATGCTTTAAGCTTAATGATATGAAAAGAGCTTTACTATTCCTGGCCATATTACTTTATTTTAATCCTTTGCGGGGGCAGGACCCGCACTTTTCGCAGTTTTTTGCGTCGCCGCTAACCCTTAACCCAGCGTTTACAGGTTTATTTTCAGGAGATTATCGTTTATCCGGTAACTACCGGTCACAATGGAGGAGCATTTCCACTCCCTTTGTAACAGGTACTGCCGCTATTGATTTCGGTATTTTGAAAAACGTTATTTCTTATACCGATATCTGGGGCGTGGGCCTGATGGCGATGTACGACAGAAGCGGCGGTGGTGCGCTCACCTCCAGCTACCTTTCCTTCAGCACAGCCTATCACAAAGGCCTGGATCCGGAAGGCAATCATACCCTGGCCATCGGCTTACAGGGTACACTGGTGCAGAAAAGAATAGACAATACCAAACTGCAGTTTGAAAACCAGATCGACAACAACGGGTATAACCCTATGATTCCCAGCAATGAAACACTGGTAAATCCAAAAATTTCCTACTTCGATCCCAACATCGGGATCCTCTACAATGGCTTAATCGGTGAAGCATCCAATATTTACATGGGGGCTTCCTATTATCATATTACCCAACCTACCGAATCATTCATGAACCTTACCCAGAACAGGCTCAGCTACCGCTGGACCTTACACGGGGGCGGTTCTGTTCCGGTAAACGGGCAAGACAGGTTTCATGCCAGTATCCTGTACATGAAACAAAGTACTGCGTCTGAATTCACCTTTGGTGGCGCCTATGGCTTCATGCTCAACGACATGGACGATAATCCCACCACTTTTTACCTGGGTAGCTGGTATCGACTGAAAGATGCCGTTATCCCCTATGTGGGCCTCGAAATAAAAGGCTTCCAGATAGGCCTTACCTACGACACCAACGTATCCAGCCTGAAACCAGCCTCCAATTACCGCGGTGGCCTCGAAATTTCACTGATCTATATCCACACCCGGAACGAAAATAATAAATACAAAACGCTCTGTCCACGTTTCTAGGACAATGGCTTTCCTGATAAAATAATTATCCTGATTTGGGAGATCATAGCAACAAAATTGACATGCTATAATCTCCCAAATCAGGATAATCATTTAAAATCATGATAATCATTGTTAATTTTGCGTTAGTTTCGTTACTCTTTCATAAAAACCAGGAAAAACCAATTCAGTTACAATAAAATATCAGGCGTTGTTTTCATTCAGAGAAGTACTGTCGGCGATCCAGTCTTACGGGAAAGCCCATCAATTCATATTACAGCATAAATTGTGGAAATGGATCCTGATTCCGGGGGTGATCTATTGCCTGTTATTTTTTGCAGGCTTTTACTTTGTGTGGGGCTACTCGGGCGACTTTGTAGAATATCTCACCCGCCTGCTGCATATCACAGAATGGGTACAGGACCTGGAAAGCAGCTGGGTAAGTTTTCTTTTTATACTTGTCGCGTTTTCTGTCCGCATTGTATTCGTATTCTGGTACTTCTCCTACTTTAAATACCTGTTCCTGATAGTAGCTTCTCCCGTGTTTTCTTATTTATCTGAGAAGACAGAAGCCATACTGGATCATAAAGACTTCCCTTTCAGCTGGTCGCAGCTGGGCCAGGATATCCTGCGCGGGATCAAAATGTCGTGCCGCAATATTGTTTATCAAACAGCCGCTATACTCATCCTGCTGCTGATCTCCTTTATACCCGTGATCGGCTGGCTCACCCCGATGCTGGGGTTCTTTATCGAATCCTATTTTTATGGCTTCTCCATGATGGATTACAGCTGTGAAAGGCATCGTTTGAATATGTCGCAAAGCATCAACTTTATCCGCCAGCACCGTGGCATGGCCATCGGTAATGGAATGGTATTTTACCTGTTTATGCTCATCCCCGTATTGGGCTGGATGCTGGCGCCCTCCTATGCTGTAATTGCAGCTACTATTGACTTACAAACAAAAAGACTGAAATAATGAATACCACCGGCAAAGTGTACCTGGTTCCTACTGTTTTGAGCGCCGACGCCCTATTCAGCATTCCCGCTTATGTAACCGCTATCGTGCAGCAATTATCTGTTTTTTATGTAGAGAATGAAAGAACAGCCCGCAGGTATCTGAAGTCGCTGGACAGAAACATCGTGATAGATAACCTGCAACTCCTGCTGATGAATGAAAACCAGGCGCCCGACCTGGTACTGGCAAAAAAATTACTGCTCGAAGGAAAAGATATTGGCATCCTCAGCGAAGCCGGATGCCCTGCTATCGCTGATCCCGGCCACCTCATCGTAAAACTGGCACAAAGCATCGATGCCAGGGTAATCCCGATGATTGGCCCCAACTCCATGCTGCTGGCCCTCATGGCCTCCGGTATGAACGGACAAAACTTCCAGTTTGTAGGATACCTTCCCATCAAACCACCCGAAAGAACAAAGATGATCCGGGAACTGGAACAGGAATCGGAAAAGAAAAAACAAACACAATTGTTTATTGAAACACCTTACCGCAACAACCAGTTGCTGAAAGATATACTGGATAACTGTAAGGACTATACGCAGATTTGTATCGCGGCAGATATCACCGCACCAACGGAGTATATTAAAACCAAAACGGTAAAGGAGTGGAAGAAACAATTACCTGATCTTCATAAACGACCGGCTATTTTCCTGCTGTATGCGGGCAACGAATAAAAAAAGGGGAATTACGAAACCGTAATTCCCCTTTATATTTTTAAGGCAGTTCCGACTTCACCGGCTCCTTGATAGAAATAATACTGTCTACAATAAATGCGCTGTATCCCCTCCACGGAATGGCTCCCAGGTACTCTTTGTAGTGCAGTTCCACCATTTTCCCGCTGGCCGTCATCAGCTGCTGCGCAATCCGTTCGCTGCTCACGGAAAACTCAAATTCGTTCGACTGGATAGTACCGGCTACCTTGCCCCGGTAGCCCGACTGGATCACTTTGCCTTCATAGGTTTTAAAGATGTATCCCTTCTGCACAAAATAATTCAGCTCCCCGGCTTTAACGCCCTGTCCGAAAACAAAATAGTATTTATAGAAGAAAATACCTCCCAGTACCAGTATAATAACAGATACAATGATAAAGACAAACCGACCCATAGTTAGTTTTTAGTGATGGATGATCAGAAATTCTGATCTACAAGATAAATGAAACCCGCCATACCAAACGCACCCAATTCCAGTTCTCTTTTATTCACCGCTTCAAACACATCGTTCGCCGCATGATGGATATCAAAATAACGCTGCGAATCAGGAGAAAGTTCAGCCATTGGCGTACCAATTGCTTCATGCAGCTGGCCTACATCCACCCCGCCTCCCGGTTCTTCAAAATCATAAATACCATACGGCTCAAAAAGTGGCTTCCAGCTATTCATTTTTGCCTTCAGGGGCGCGTCCATAGTGGTAGTGAAGCCGCGTGGCGTAAAGCCGCCGGCATCGCTTTCCAGGGCGAAAACGTGTTTCTCCTGGCGGGCTTTGGCTAGTTCAGCATATTTCTTACCTCCACGGGTACCATTTTCTTCATTGGCAAACAGTACTACGCGCAGCGTATGTTCCGGTTTCATGCCCAGTGCTTTAAAGGCGCGCAGCACTTCGATGGATTGTACACAACCGGTACCGTCATCGTGCGCACCTTCTGCTACATCCCATGAATCGAGGTGGCCGCCAACCGTGATGTACTGATCCAGATATTTACTGCCTTTCAGTTCCCCGATCACATTATGCCCGATGGTATCCTTCTTCATTTCGCAATTGGTACGCAGAAACACGCTGGCACTGTTATCATCTTTCAGGCGCTGGCTCAAACGGTCTGCATCTTCCAACCCGATAGCCACCGCCGGAATTTTAGGATAGGCGCTGTCGTACTGCATCGCCCCGGTATGCGGGAAATTATTGGCGCCATGCGTCATAGATCTTACAATCACTGCCACCGCACCGTATTTAGCTGCCCGGCTGGCGCCCTGTCCACGATACTTTACGGCATCGCCATAAGAATGAAATGTTTTTATGAAGGTAGGGTTGAAATGATAGTTATAGAAAACGATCTTCCCCTTTACCTGGTCTTTCTTTGTTTCCAGGTCGTCGAAAGAAGCCACTTCCAGTACAGGCGCGGTTACGCCATCCGGTCCGCTGCCCACTGAGTTACCCAGGGCCAGTACTTCCAGTGGTGGTATAAAATCCCGGCGTTTGGAGATGATGCGGGCTTCTTCCTTTGCACCCCGGATCCAATGCGGTACCATACACTCCTGGAGATACACGGTGTCTGCACCGGCCGCTTTTAGCGCCTTTACGCCCCAGTCTTCGGCTTTCACCATTTGTGGAGACCCGGCCAAACGGCCGCCTATCTGCTTCGTGAGAATCCGCAGGTTTTCGTAGGCAGTGCTGTGGGTTAATACTTCATCCGCTAATTTCCTCAACGTCACTGAATCCTTCTCCTGCGCCACTGCCAGGGCCGGCAGGGTACAGGCTAACAAAATTGGCATTATAGATTTTCTCATTGCAGCAGGTTAATTTATGGTTAAAACTACTAAAAAAGCTGAAGGAGCAAAGCATAAAGGTATCTAGTTGTCAACTCTTTTGTTTAACTCCCCTCCGGCTACCGCTCATCCCACTTCCCTATGCATTATGTGATATCGTTCTGCTTTTTAGTACCTTTGCAGAATGCAAAAAATTAACTCATGCGCATAGGAATAGTATGTTACCCTACTTACGGTGGTAGTGGGGTGCTGGCCACAGAGCTGGGGAAAGCCCTGGCAGACAAAGGCCATATGGTCCACTTTATTACATATCAACAGCCGGTAAGGCTTAATGCATTTCACGCTAATATATATTATCACGAGGTTCAGGTTCCTACATATCCACTTTTTGATTTCCCTCCTTATGAATCTGCCCTCAGCAGTACGATGGTGGACGTTATCATTAATCAGAAACTGGACCTGTTGCACGTTCACTATGCCATTCCTCACGCTTCTACTGCCTATATGGCCAAACAGATCGTGAAGAAACATGGCAGAACCGTGCCTTTTATCACTACGCTTCACGGTACAGATATCACCCTGGTGGGTAAGGATAAAACCTACGAACCGGTGGTTACCTTCTCCATCAACGAGTCGGACGCTATTACGGCGGTTTCTGAGAACCTGCGGGAAGAAACCTATAAATCGTTCCCGATAGAAAAGGATATCACGGTAATCTACAACTTTGTGGATACCCAGCGCTTCAGCCGCCGGGAACTGCCTCATTTCAGGCAGGCCATAGCTCCCAACGGCGAAAAGATCCTGCTGCACGTATCCAACTTCCGTAAGGTAAAGAGAGTACCTGATGTGGTAAAGATCTTCGCCCAGGTACGTAAAGAACTGCCGGCCAAACTTTTGCTGGTAGGCGACGGCCCCGACAGGCCGTCTATCGAATGTCTTTGCCGGGAATTGGGGATTTGTGATGATGTAAGATTTGTAGGTAAACAGGAGCAACTGGAAGATGTAATGTCAATCAGTGACCTGTTCCTGCTGCCGTCAGAATATGAAAGTTTTGGATTGGCGGCACTGGAAGCAATGGCTGCCCGGGTGCCTGTGATCTCCTCCAACGCGGGCGGTTTACCGGAAATCAATATTCCCGGGCAAACCGGTTACATGAGCCATGTAGGCGATGTGGACGGAATGGCTGCCCATGCGATCAAACTGCTGAAAGATGAAAAATTACTGGAGCAGGTAAGACAGGGAGCATGGGAACAGGCGCAACGCTTCCATATCGATAATATCATTCCACAATACGAAGCTTTATACGAAGAAGTACTGCAAAAACAGGTGCAGCTGCTTTAACGGGCACGTATCCATTTTTCCGGATTCTGTTTCACCATGTTGCGATATATCTGTAATTCTATTTCCCCGGTATTGCTACCTGCACCCGGTGCGGCCACACCCAATGTTTGACCACGTTTTACAGATGCTCCTTTGCTGACACGGATATCCAGTAATCTCACATAGTTGGTAAAATATTTTCCATGGCGCAGGGTTACCATATACCCTGCGCCTGGTACCATAAATACCATAATTACTTCCCCGTCAAAAATGGCTTTCACTGCGGCGCCCCTAGCCGTTGCGATGATAGTGCCGTTGTGATCCACATCAATTTTACCAACCCTGCCGGCGCCGAAATGACCTGTAACACGGCCAGCATCTACTGGCCAGGGCAGGCGGCCACGGTTTGCCTCGAAATCGCGCGACAAGTTGAGTGCTTCCGGAGTGGCTACCAGCGCATCTTCACTGGAAGTTTTAGCTACCGGCGCATCGTCTTCTTCCTCTTCTTCTTTCTCTACTTTTACCGGTGCTTTCTTACCCGCTTTCTTTGCCGCAGCAATAGCGGCTCTTCTGCGGGCGGCAGCCTGTTCGCGCCGCCGGGCATCAGCCGCCTTTTTACGGGCCAGCGCCTGGGCCGCCGCTTTTTTCTGCGCAGCAGCTATTTCCCGCCGGATGGCATCCTGGATAGCCCTGTCTACCTGCCGGGCTTCAGCTTTATTTTTATTGATGCGCTGCTGTAGTTCCTGTTCCTGGTCTTTCAGCTGGGCAATGGTTTTATCTGCTTCCTTTTTATCCTCCAGCAAATCTATCCGCTGCCGTTGTTCTGTTTTCAACGCACCTGTTTTCTGTGCCCGTTGCTGCTGTAATGCAGTCAGCTTTTCTCCCAGCAACGCTTTGGTGGATAGCAGGCTTTCCGCTTCCCGGCGCCTGTTTTCACGGTATTGCTGCAGGTATTGATACCTGCGGATGGCATCATTAAAACTGGTGGCAGAAAAAAAGAAATTCAGCACATCATACGAATCACGGGTTTTGTAGGCGTACACCACCAGCTGCGCATACCTTGCCCTGAGAGAATCCACTTCCCTCTCCAGCGTTTGTACGTTACTGTTAGTATTGCTGATGTCTCCTTCTATTGAACTGATTTCCTTGTTAATATTAACTATCTGCGCATTGCGGGTGGAGATTTTTTGCAGCAGCTCGCGCTGCAGGGCTACATTTTGCCGGGTGGATTTCTTTGTTTGCTGCAGGGATTTATTTGCTTCTTCTATTTCTTTCAATAGCTCCTGTTTACGGCTTTCAAGTGCCGCGCGCGATTGCCTGCTGCCCCGCTGAGCATACAACAGCGCAGGCAATAGCCACAGAGCCATCAAAAGAGGGATCAACTTTCTCAAAAAAAATGCATTTGGTTAGTAAGCGCAAAGCTGAAAGCACCCTTAAATGCTTTCAGCTTTATCTCGTATAGTTTCAGCTATGTTTAAATTATCTTCTCCTGATCCATTGCTCAGGATTCTGCTTGGTAATGCCTTTCCAGATCTGCAGCTCCACTTCACCGGTATTTTCAATATCGTTGGTGCTGGCAGTACCAATTACCTGCCCCGTTTTCACATTATCGCCTTTCTTCACACGGGTAGTTTGCAAACGTACATACGTAGTAAAGTATTGTCCGTGACGAATAATAATTACATATCCAGATCCCGGCATTACTACTACTGATTTCACTTCCCCGTCGAAAATAGATTTCACGGCGCCGCCCTTATTAGTGGCAATCACAATTCCATCGGATGGCACCTGGATATGTTCCATTACCGCATGCTGGTGTATACCAAAATGCTCGATGATATTACCGGCATCAACGGGCCACGGTAATTTACCCCTGTTGGCTTCAAAACTTTCTGACAATGCCAGTGCTTCGGGAGTGGCTTCCAGCACATTTTCTGTACGGGTGGTCGCTGTTTTTTCAGGTTCCGGTGCAGGCTCCGGCGCTTTCACCGGAGGAGGCGGTGGCGGCGGTGGCGTATTGGCAGCATTGCTATTGTTATTATTGGCAGCCGCAGCTTTTGCTCTCTCGGCAGCAGCCAGTGCGGCAGCCTTGCGGGCTTCTTCTTCACGCTTACGTCTTTCTTCTGCGGCCTTGCGGCGGGCCGTTTCTTCCTCTATCGCTTTACGGCGCGCCTCTTCTATTTCCCGGCGGATTACCGCTCTAATCGCCAGCTGTACTTTCTGGGCATCTTTCTTACGCTGGTTAATATCGGTTACCAGCTCCTTCTCACGGCCCTTCAGCTTATTCAGCACTTCATCTTTCTCTTTCTTATCTATTTCCAGCGTGCTGCGTTGTTCCTGCTCCGTTTTAAGTGCATCAGAACGCCTCACGCGCTGCGACTCCAGGTTCTGGATCTTCTGATTCAGCTGATCCTGTGTAGACACAATATTATCTGCCTGCCGGCGGCGGTATTCACGATACTGCTTTAAATACTGAAAACGCTTTACTGCATCGTTAAAATTCTCCGCGGAAAACACGAAGTTCAGCATATCGTAAGAGGACCGGTTTTTATATGCGTAGATCACCAGCTGGGCATACTGGGCCTTCAGGGTATCGAGGTCTTTCTGCAGGGTTTTTACATCCCGTGCAGCAGTATTGATATCTCCATTGATAAAGTTAATCTCTTCGTTGATGTTATTGATCAAACGGCTGCGCAGCGTGATCTTGTCGCGCAATGCACGCAGTTGACCAAGACTCTCTTTCGTAGACTTCTTGGTTTCCTTCAGTTGTTCGTTTGCCTCATCTATTTCTCTTTGCAGCTCTTTCTTTCTTCGCTCCAGTTCTTCCCGCGATTGTTGCTGCTGCCCAGTATTCTGAGCAACCAACATGGCTGGCATTAACCATAGCACCAACATAAACGGGATAATCTTCTTCAAATACAACATGACTTAATTTAGTAACTGCAAATTAAATAAATATACAACGTTTATTAGTTTAATGAAGACGACATTTACGCAATTAACATTTTACATACGTTTATAGCTGGCAGGCGTGCTGAATGGGAAGGTGAGCGGCACATCAAAATCATAACGTGTAAAGTCCAGTGCAACTTTAGTCACGTTCTTTTCTTCGATGTAAATACGGCGCGTAGTGGGGAATTTACGGCCGGCCACTTTTGTGTAGTCTCCGTAGGTCAGCTCACAGGAACGTTTCACTGTGCCGGTACTGTCTTTATCCATCACTTTGCTTTGCTGCAATCCGTAGTCATCCGCAAATACATTAAAGAGACTGATAAACTTTGCATGATCGCAGCTGAAAGAAATAATAGCCGGCGTTTTCACTACCTGGTATACGGAATCCGTAAGATATACCGGGTTGCCGATCAACATATCCTGGAGGGTATTAAAATCAAACGGGATATTCAGCAATTGCTCCGCGTCCGACATCTTCCGTAAAAATAATTGTTTATCCAGGCGGTTATACATCTTCAGACTGTCTGGTGTGATGACTGCCCTGATCACTTCGTCTACAATCGGCGCGGAAACAGATATCCATATGATGCTGTCTTTCTTTATACGGAAAGTAGCATTCAGGTTATTATGGCTCTTCTTGTCTGTTTCAAATGCCAGCTTCATTTTAGCGGAAAAAGTATTAAACTCAATATGATTGGCATGAATACCTTTCAGCATTTCGCTGGTAAAACGGGTGAGTTCTTCATTCGTTGAACTATCTTTTCCCAGGGTTACCCGATTGGTATCGGCGGCGGGGAATGTAGTACGGGCCAGCTTTTTAGGATGGCGGCAGGCCATCATTCCCAAACCGATCGTTATAATTAAAAGTGTGACTTCTATTTTTCTCTTCATTGAGCGATGACTTATAGCAAATGCTTATTGAATATATCTTTTTTCAGCGATCTTACGGGCAAGGTCTACAGAGGATGCACCCTTATCTTTAGCCATTTGCCAGTATTCCACTGCTTTGGTAACTTCTTTCAGATTAAACAGGATATCACCGTAATGCTCCAGCACGTTCGGGTTTTTCTGTGCTTCGGGGTATTGCAAAGCTTTCTCGATCCACTCTTTTGCTTCTGCAAATTTTTCCTGGCGGAAAAGGATCCAGGCGTAGGTGTCCATGTAGGTTGGACTTTCCGGTTCCAGTTCCAGTGATTGTTTCGACATTTCTGCTGCCCTTTCGAGGTTCTCTCCTCTTAACGAAAGATAGTAGCTATAATTGTTCATGATCAGCGCATCTTTCGGACGGAGCAGTAAGGCGCGTTCGTAGCTGCTGTCCGACTGCCGGTGCTGCCCGGTAGCATGGTAGGAATCGCCGAGCAGGGAGTAAATATCTCCCAGGAATTTCTTCTCCCCGTTACCTATATCCAATGCGGTATTCAACGAATTGATCGCAGCGGGATACTGTTGCAGCAGGAAGCTGGCTACTCCTTTAAAGTAGTAGCCCATAAATTCTTTCGGGAACTTACCGGTTACACTGTTGCTGAGTGCCAGCAAGGCGGTGGGATCATCCTTGCGGGAATAGATCCACATCAGCTGATACCACACTGAAAAACGGCTGTCATCCAGGCTCAGGGCTTTTTTATAGCTTGCCTCCGCACTGTCCAGCATGTCGGCCTGTGAAAACATATCACCCCGGAGCGCATATGCTTTGGCATCCGCCGGGTGCGCTTTAATGATGAGGGAAGTGAGGTGCAATCCTTCTTCCAGCTTGGTGGTATCCGTGTTCATCATTTGCAGGTACGGATATACGTAAGCTACTTTTTCATCGATGCTGTAACCCGGATTGGCAAATGCTTTGGTAAGATTGTTCCAATAAGTAACGGTGTCGTTATTTTTCTTCGCGTAAGAAGCCAGTGCTATCAGGGCTCTTGGATTATCAGGATCTTTAGAGAGAATGGTATGATACACTTCCGCGGCTTCCGGCACACGGTCGTTAGCATCGTATATTTCTGCCAGCAGGTAATAATACCTGATTTCCTCTGGCTCCTGGTTAATCAGCTTCTTTATTTCTGTGGCTGCATCATCCACCATGCTCATTTTCAGCAGCAGCTTCTGTTTCTGGTAAATGAGTTCTTCCACTATGCCTACCTTCTTTTCCAGCTCATTAAATGCAGCCAGTGCAGAGGCGGGCTTATTGGCTTTTGCCAGTAAAATTCCTTTGTTATAAAGATAATCTTCGTTATCAGGGTATCTGCTGGTAAGGCCCTCAAAAACATAGGCCGCGCTGTCAAATTTTTCATTCACCGCGTAAGCGTCCGCGAGAGTTACCTGGAACCAATGGTTCTGCGGGTCCAGCGCCGCAGCGCGACGGGCAAAGATGAGCGCATTACCGGCGTTTTGTACTTCTATAAAAAGACGGGCTAATTCATAATTAACGGTGGGATTATTTTTATTCAGCCGCAGATAGTCGGCATACTGGGTAATAGCCGTACGGTAGTCACCCAGCATTTTAGAGCGCTGGGCGGCAAAAAAGAGGCTATCAGCCCGCTGTGACAGCACAGCGGCGTTATTAACGGTAGTGTCTTTACGTGATGCTGATGATTTGGCACCACTACAGGCTCCCATTAATAAAATACCAGCCAGCCCTATAACGGTGAAGTATATCCGCATTTATCAGGATTTACCGGTATGTCCAAATCCTCCCACACCTCTAACGGTTTCTGTCAGCACGGTTACCGGTTCAATGACCGCCTGAACAAAGGGAGCAATGATCATCTGAGCAATACGGTCGCCGGGTTGTATGGTTTGCGGTTCGTTGGATAAGTTGATCATTATAATTTTAATCTCTCCCCGGTAATCTGCATCTATCGTGCCAGGCGTATTCAGGAGCGTAAGTCCCTGTTTAATGGCCAAACCGCTACGGGGGCGGATTTGCGCTTCATATCCAGCCGGCAGTTCCATGAATAAACCAGTAGGGATCAGCATCCTTTCCAGCGACTGCAAGGTAACTGCTGTTTCCAAATGTGCGCGGAGGTCCATTCCTGCCGCATCTGCCGTTGCATAAGCTGGTAATTCATTACCCGACTTATTGATTATTTTCACAATGATATCCGCCATTGAACAAAGATATTTTAAAATAATTATGAATGAAGAATTACTGGGTGATATGCTCCAGCAGTACTACCGCATGCGCTGTGACCCCTTCTTCACGACCAACAAAGCCCAGTTTTTCTGTAGTAGTTGCCTTTACAGACACGTCCTCTGTACTCACATGCAGGATTTTGGCAATCACGGTCTGCATTTCCGGCACGTATGCCTTTATTTTAGGCGCCTGCAAACACAGGGTACTGTCTACGTTAACCACCTGGTATCCCTTTTCCCCGATCAGCTGCGCGCAGCGTGCTAATAATATTTTACTGTCGATATTCTTGTAAGTGTTATCGGTATCCGGGAAATGCACCCCGATATCTCCCAGGGAAAGCGCTCCCAGCATGGCATCACAAATAGCATGTAACAATACATCGGCATCGCTGTGCCCCAGCGCTCCTTTATGATGTGGTACCAGTACGCCTCCAAGCCAGAATTCACGTCCTTCTGTCAGCTGATGGAAATCTACTCCCAATCCTATACGTATCCTACTCATATTTGTAATAATTTAATCATTTTGCCAATCCGCAAGGTAAGTCAATAAATATAAAAATCCCCCCGTTTTGCGGAGGGATTAAAGCGGATAATTATTTTATATCATTAAACGACTAAATATGTGTTACCATCCTGTCCGGCTTTCCTCATCTCTTGGCCCCAGGTCGAATGTGAGCGTGAAGCGCAGTGTGTTGGAAAGCGGGTTACGTTGTATTCCTGATCCTGAAGGAACCAGGTAAGAAAAATTAAGGCCGAAGATATCGTACTTAACACCAATACCTGCGGTAAAATATTTGCGGTTTCCTTTGTTCTTGTTTTCGTTGAAATAGCCTGCCCTTACTGCAAACTGCTGGTTGTACCAGTACTCCATACCAATAGAATACATCAGTTCCTGCATTTCTTCCTTGATGGGGGCATCGCCAAAGGAACTGAATATTCCTTCGAGTGTACCTTTCTCTTTATATAGTCCGGCAGAATCCGGGGTAGGCACCAGTAATTTATTGATATCCAAGGCAAAGGTCAGCTGATTCGCTTCATCCAGTGCCACCGTATAGGCGGTACCGATACCCAGGTTGGTGGGCAGGAAGTCTTTATTGGCGGCAGAACTGGTGTAGGAAATCTTGGTACCTATATTCGTAATGGCCATACCAATGTTCAACCTGTTCACCAGGCCGTCATCTTTCTCAAAATCTTTGGTATAAAATCCTGATAAATCGGCTGCAAAGGCTTTACCCGGCTTAATGCTAACGCTACCGTTGCTTTGTCCGCCGGCCAGGTTGGAGTAAATATAACGGGCGGTTAAGCCAATACCAAAATGATCCGACAGCTTACGGGCATAACCTGCATCCAGTGCAAATTCACGCGGGCGGAAATCACCGGTAGGCGTACCTGTAACATCCGTAAAATTGATTGTTCCAAGAGAAAAATATCTTAAGGAACCGGAAATGGCCTGTTGTTCGTCCAGCTTGGTATAGCCGGATACGGTAGCCAGGAAAACGTCGTTTACCAGTTCTTTTAACCAGGGGGTATAAGTTACTGCCAAACCGCCATTTTTTTCCGCAAATGGAAGTTTGGAGAGATTGTTATAAATAGAAGATGCATCCGGCGATATTGCCACTCCCACGTCGCCCATGGCTCCACTGCGTGCATCCGGTGTAATTCTCAGAAAAGGAACCGCGGTATTGATGGTGTTGGTACGACCATCTGTTTGTCCCGGGGTAATTTGTGCTGAAGTTTGTAAACTTATGAAAGTACCGTAAATGAACACAAGGCTCATTGTTACCTTTCGGATCATGCAGATTTTGTATTTGATAAGGATGTAAAAATAATCTTATTTATTAATATAACATAGAAAGGGGTTTATTTGGGATAATGGTAAAAATTATTTTCCTGCATAGGCTATAATAACACCAGCTTACCACCCTTTATCTTCATTCCCGTGGAAGTCTTGATTGTTATCCTGTACACGTACAATCCTGAGGACAGTTTTGCTCCCGAATCATTTCGACCATCCCAGGGCATGCCCTCAAAACGGCCTGCTGTGGAAATTATTGTGCTACGCATAGTTTTTACCAGTTTTCCTCCTAACGTAAACACCTGTAACGTGAGTTCAAGCTCTTCTCCCTGCCGGTTGTGTAAAAAAGAAAACCGTGTTACATCATGAAAAGGATTCGGAAAGTTCCTTACTTCATCTACAGTCAGTACTCCCTGGTCTGCTACTTTGAAATAAATGGTGGTAGCAGCACCATTGTTCCGGGAATCCCATGCTTTGATTGTAATCCGGTGTTCTCCTGTTGACAATCCCTTTAACGGGAAAAGTACGTTACCCTTTTTATAGCTATCCAAAGATGCCCCAAAATAATCATTTAACACAATATATTCTGTACTATCCAGAATTGCGGTTAGCAGGTAAAGTTCGTTATTACCTGAAATGTTAATGCCGCTGCTGTCTGCCAGGTCCACTATCAACAAAGGATCAGGGCCTGTAATATCTCCACTCCGGAAACTGCGGCTATCGAGCCAGGCATTTATCGTTGGGCCGCTGACATCAGCTACTGGCGGAACCACCTGGCCACCGGTGGTGAAATTATCAAAATAACCATTGCCATCCTGCTGGTCGTTGCTGGTATAATAACTGATTTTCCCTCTGCCGTCGCCTTCCCTGATATCTCCGGGGGCCACAAATGTAAAAGAAAATCTGCCACCATTTACTGTTTGTGTACCCTGGAACAATAGATTGCGCTGCAATTTATAACCCGCCACCTGGCTGCCGGCATCGTTGCCACGGGTTTTCAACAGGGCCGGCTGGTCATACACCGTTGTATACATAATGCCATTATAAGCCGGTACCGGGTTGCCCTGCGCATCTTCTATATGGCCTTTTACCGTATACAGGCCGAGTCCTTTCACCGTGTCGGGTTGTCCCGCAGCAGCCCTGCCGTTAATGGAATCAGTGATCACCCGGTAAGTTGGGAATGCCAGGGAAAGCGCCGGATCGCCCAGTAACTGGAACTTCCGGTTATTCACCGCATCGCCGGAACTGCTGTAGGTAAGGTTCTTGGCCAGCATGGCAGCGGCGCCCAACGAAGGCATACGCCCATCTGCCAGTGATGTGAAGGCCACTTTTAAATAATTAGCGTTCATCAACTGGTTGGAAGCAGAAAAAACCGCGCGGGTGGTGGTCATCAGGGCAATGGCGCCGCCGGTATGCTGCAGTAATATCTTATGTCCCAATGAAGTGATACCCGGATCATCATACGGCGCAAAATCGCAGGTAGCGGTAATAAACAACGGCAGTTTATTTTCATTATGCCAGTCGGCTATACTACCTGCATCCATGATGTTTTCTGCGGCCAGGCGGGAGTTACTGCCATGACCGGTATAGTTCAACACCAGCGTTCCTTTATTGATCTTTAAGGCAATAGCCTTGTTTACCTCCGGGTACACCGGGCCGGAACTGCCTGTTTCCTGCGGATAAGCGTCTTCATAGATCTTATCTGTATTCAGCAGTTTCGCGTCGCCGGAAAGGATGGTCCCCATTTTTTCCGCATCATCGAAATGAAGGTTATCGTCTTCATCATCGGCCAGTAAAGTTACCTGGTTACGCCAGGCGCCAAACGCTGCCGGCTGCCGGTAGCGCAGGATCTTATCCACCGCCAGGCGGGCTTCCGTTTCGTTGCGCGCAGGAATACGGCCAATGCCGATATCCAGCAGATCCGGTTTAGCCGTTCCCGTGACATCCCCTTCATCTTTCAGTATCCCAAAGTAATCGTCGGATACATACGACCGGATGGCATCGAGCGAGGCTTCGCTTTGCCAGGAAGGGATATCGTTCGTATTATTTTTTACACGTTGCCGGTAATCATAGGAGGCGGCGCCGAACAACAACAGGTAACGGGGTGCGGGTCCGCGGTCGTAAAACATTTTTACATAGTCCCTCACCGCGGTGGGATCGGGTGTTCCGGAGGCAAACTCCTGGTATACCTGGTCGATGATGGCTACCTGCACCGACAGCTGATCGGCGGCCCTGTGCATGGCTGCCAGCCGCTCCGCCTGCGGCAGGAGCGCGCGTGTGGTGATAATGAGCATATCTGCCGGCCCTTGGCCATGCAGATCCTGGTTGGGCACCGTTCCTGCGAAATCAGGCTTCCCGGCGGCAGCGGTGCGGAAAGCAATGTATTCATGCAACCGGTCGTTTTTACCCGTAAACAGCAGGGAATCCCCCTGCAGGGTTGTTTTCATCACAACCGGGTTCAACGGGTCCGTAACATCCCAGATATACGTTTGCGTGTTGGCGTTATGTACCGCGAACCGGCTGGGTTGCCCGCTGCCGGCATAACGGGTACTGCGAAAATCCAGCATACCGGTAGCTGGTATCACCGGCTTACAGCGGGCCTGCACTTCCAGGTAATCCAGCCAGCCTTTATCGTTGATATTTCCCGGCAAAAATTCCACGCCTATTTCCAGTTCCGGCTGACCGGCATCTGCCCCGCCTGTTGCGGCGGCGGCAGTAGCTACCCCTTCAAAAATATTACCTGTTACCGGCAGCAGGTACATATTGGTTACAGCCGGCAATTTATTTATGGTGGCATTGAAGTTGCTCCCAACGCTGCTTCGTGCAGATGCCCGCATGCTTACCCATACTTTTCCTTCTCCGGGGGAAGGCAGGTTAAACCGGTAGCTGCGCGTTAAGCCCACTACCTTACTGAACTCCTGCCCCCACCACTGTTTGCCGCTATTGAGGAAATTTAGGCTGTCTCTTTCATAAAAGTCGTGATAATCAAAGGTATATTCAGGCGTGGCTCCCGCCGGCTCATCCCCTGCGGCCACCCGGAGCCCTGTTCCGCCAGTGGTGATATAATACCAGGCGGTATCCGCATACAGGTTCCGCTGATGGGTAAAGGTTTTAGTGCTGCTGTTATACAGCCAGCGATGTGGTCCGGGGGCGTAAAAAAGGGCATAGTCGCTGCCATTGAGCACGCCGTCCCCGCCGTCTTCCACGTGCAGGGCCACTTCCGGCAGATCGTCGTACCGCGGCGCCGGATTTGGTTCCGCCAGCATCTGCCCTCCGGTTCCAAAAAGCCGCAACCCGGCAGATGACAACCCGGTGATCCCCATACTCTGGAGAAAGGTTACATCTATTTTATAGATACCGGGAGCGCTGATACCTATCTTATACCAGTTGCCTGAGGCCAGTACAGAATTTTTTTTATACTGCCGAAGGCTGCTTTGGGCATATATTTCCCGTTTCCCTAAAAAAGAAAGCAGGAAAAGACCTATAAAAATATAATTGAGTTTCATTACCTTAATCGCAGTTTTTCGGCCGGTTGATGTAGAAAGACCCTTATCAGCGGGAACGATTGGCAGCAAATTACAAATTAATTTTTTTCGCCATAAAATAAAAAAGAGTACATTTGCGTTTACTGTAAATATACTAGACTAAAGCTGTATCGCATGCGTAGATTAACCTCTTTATCATTGCTCGTAGGTACCAGCGTAATGCTATCCATGAGTGCCTGTCATAAAGACGGCGGGGGACTTTTCGGTAAGAAGAAGGAATCTTCTTCCGCTACGGGCTGGAACTATAACGACCAGAAAATGGGCGGTTTCAGCGTAGCAAAAAACGTGAACCAGCAAACTGGTCCGGGCCTTGTTTTTGTACAGGGTGGTACTTTCGCCATGGGAGCTACGGAACAGGATGTAATGGGCGACTGGAATAATATTCCGCGCCGTATTACTGTTTCCTCCTTCTATATCGATGAATCTGAAGTAGCCAACGTACATTACCGCGAATATCTCTATTGGCTGAACCGCGTATACGGGGAATCATTCCCGGACGTATACCGCAACGCAATGCCGGACACCCTGGTATGGCGTAGTGAGCTGGCCTACAATGAGCCGCTGGTAGAATACTATTTCCGTCACCCGGCTTACAACGACTATCCCGTAGTAGGTGTTACCTGGAAACAGGCAACCGACTATTGTAAATGGCGTTCCAACCGTGTAAACGAGAAACTGCTGATGGACAAAGGTCTCCTCTCCAAAGCGGATGTAGGCAACCAGTCAGACGACAACACCTTTGACACCAAGTCTTACACCGCCGGTTTATACGAAGGTACACCTGGTAAAATGTCGAAGGGTACGAAAGACCAGTTCAAAAATTCCGATGGTACGCCTCGCAATGCTGCCTTTGAAGATGGTATCATGTTACCCAACTACCGTCTCCCGACAGAAGCAGAATGGGAATACGCCGCACTGGGTTATATAGGTCAGAACCCCGGTCCTTCCAAAAAAGAAGGCAAACACGGGGAAGAGCTGATCATGAACAAACAGGTTTACTCCTGGGGAACCAATACCAGCGGCTTACGTGATATCCGCCGCGGTACCATGCAGGGGCAGTTCCTTGCCAACTTCAAGCGTGGTTCCGGTGATAACATGGGTGTGGCCGGCGGCTTGAACGACCGTGCTTCCATCCCTGGTCCTATCCGCTCCTTCTACCCTAACACATTCGGGATCTATAACATGTCCGGTAACGTAGCAGAATGGGTACTGGACGTATACAGACCACTGAACCCGATCGATGGGGAAGACTTCAACTACTTCCGTGGTAATAAATTCCAGACTGTTTACCAGAACGAAAATAAAGAGTTCGAAAAAGACAGTCTTGGTCACCTGAAAATGCGTGATGTAACTGATGAAGAAAGTGCCAACCGTCTTAACTACCAGAAGGGTGATGTAATCAACTACCTCGATGGTGACTCCCTTTCACAGGTGGAATATGGTTATGGTATCACTACCCTGATCAATGATAAATCACACGTGATTAAAGGTGGTAGCTGGAACGACCGTGCTTACTGGCTTTCACCAGGTACACGCCGTTACATGCAGGAAGATATGGCCACTAACACCGTCGGCTTCCGTTGCGCAATGGACCGTGTAGGTAGCCCTGAAGGCAACAAGTTCAAAACAGGTAACCTGTTCAAGAAACAACGCCAGAAACGATAGCGAATTTTGTCTTTCTCAGGATTACGCTGATTTTACTGATTACCCGGATTTTTACTTTTTGATTTATAAATGATTAAGGGAGATATAAGCGGATATTCGCTTTTATCTCCCTTAATTTTTATTCATAAAATCTTAAAAAATCCAAAAAAACAAAATCAAATTAATCAGTAAAATCAGTGTAATCCTGAGAAAGACAACCTTCGCTTACTTCCATAACTCCAGGATCTCCTCTGTATGGTTCTTTGTGTCAGGCTTTTTGATAATATGCGCAATCACACCATTTTCATCGATGAGGAAAGTAGTACGGTGAATACCGTCGTATGTTTTGCCCATCATTTGTTTTTCGCCGTACACACCATACTGGTGTACGATCTTTTTATCTTCATCTGCCAGTAAAGTAAATGGCAGTTCATATTTCTCTATAAATTTCTGGTGACTCTGCTCGCTGTCGGTGCTTACACCTACAACAGCGTATCCCTTTTTCAGCAGGGTACTATAGTTGTCGCGCAGGTTACAGGCCTGGGCCGTACATCCAGGAGTCATATCTTTCGGATAAAAATACAGCACCACCCGTTTGCCTTTAAAGTCGGTGAGGGATACGGTTTTGCCATGCTGATCTTTTCCTTTGAAAACGGGCGCTTTATCGCCTTCTTGTAAGTTTCCCATATTTACGGTTTTAGCTGTTTGAAATGATATCTTAACGTTTGAATGATAATCTGTAGCTACCTTCATTTCCGGCTACATCGGTTACCTTCAGTACCAGGATATGCGATCCCGGCTCACAATGTTCATCAAACGTATAGGTAAGTACGTTACCTCTCCGCGACAACAACAACCATTTGCCATCCAGTTCTGCACGGTAGCTTTTAATACCGCTGGCATCATTCATAGCAAAAGATATTTTAGCGGCTTTTGAAAGAACAGCGCCCGGCTTCACGCCCAGCGGGGTTACCTTTGGCGCCACGGTATCTACTTCCAGGTGGAAGTTGCCGAAGTCGCGGAAAGTGCCTTTATACCAGCCGTTTTCCAGGGTGGTGGCGGAAGTGCTGCTACCCTGTCCTTCTCTCACCATCACTATTTTCGATTGCAGATTTTCCGGAACATTACGGGTGGCGCGAAGACGTACATCAAAGAAGTCGTGCACAGGCACCAGCGCATTGTGCAGGTGGTATACATTGGAATATGCTTTGGTGCTTACAGACGCTGTTTCCAGGTAATTGAAACATACCTGGTCGTAGAGCGCTGTTTCATCCAGGTAAAATTCCACCTGGTTATTTTCAAAGATATTACGTGAATCGGGGTACATGGTGTTGGCGCATGCTTTCTGTGCATCGTCTGTACCTGACTGCTGCAGGGCCAGTTTCACCGTAGAAGTATTGCCGTAGGCATCCTTTACCAGCAGCTTTACATTATGTACAGCGCCGTCCGACAGGTGAATGGTACCATCACCTTTCAGGTCGTGGTAAATATCCAGTTTATTTCCGGGCAGGGAAAACACCAGCTGGTAGTAGGGTCCGCCGCCTTTCTTTGTTTTATAATCGATGTGGGCGTTCAGGTAACGGGTTTCCTCATACCCGATGTTATCCAGCTGGAAATCGATATCCGGTTCATTATTCTGGAACAGGGTCACTTCATAAATGCCATAGATATTACCGGTATTCATCCGGTCGATGGCGCTTAGGCCTATGCCCGCCTGCGCTGCATTAATTTTAACAACCGGCTGGGTGGTTACATATTCGCCGCCCACTTTCTTCACTGGTATTATGAGTGGCTTTTGCTCGTAAATACTTTTCTCCCGGTCGTATATCGCCAGGCGGTATACATCCGGGGCTTTGGTATCTGCAATATCGAAACCAAAGAGCAAGGGGTTCAGTGGTTTTTCTGTTGTTGTATTCCTGATTTCAAAGTGCAGGTGCGGGCCTGCAGATCCGCCTGTATTACCGCTCCAGGCCACAAAGTCGCCCTTTTTTACGGGGAACATGCCGGCAGGAATGGCAAGGTCGCTGGCCCAGCTTTCCGCCTGGTATTGCTGCTTTTTCACATATTGCTGCAGGGCAGGAAAAAAGGCGTTGAGATGCGCATATACTGTCGTATAGCCATTAGGGTGAGTAATATAAAGCACGTTGCCGAAACCGGTATGTGATACCCCGATGCGGCTTACATAGCCATCTGCAGCTGCGTGTACCGGCAGATTTTCCTTTTGCTGGGTTTTAATATCCATCCCCGAATGGAAGTGGTTGGGCCGCAGCTCCCCAAAGTTACCGGCCAGTATGATCGGAATATTTAATGGATTCCTGAAATAGCCTTGCGGATAGTCCTTTACCGGGATGGATTGCGCCTGTAATAGTTGCGGAAGCAAACAAAGTAGACCGATGACTCTCTTCATAATATGCAAATGTAGGGAAAAGCGGATTTATGCGGATTTTGTCTTTACTCAGGATTACGCTGATTATACTGATTACCTTGATTTTGTTTTTAATTTTTAACTTTTAATTATATCCGTTATCCATCTACAAAAAAAATAAAATCAAGGTAATCAGTATAATCAGCGTAATCCTGAGTAAAGACAAAATCCGCTTTTTTTAAGTACTTTAGTTCCCGCAAAACGTGCAAGCATACATGTCTATCCAGGTATCAGAACTCAGTAAAGTATACGGCGAACAACGGGCGGTGGATGCTATTTCCTTCGAGCTAAAAAAGGGAGAGATCACTGGTTTCCTGGGGCCAAACGGCGCGGGGAAATCCACTACCATGAAGATGATCACCGGTTTCTTACCGCCTACCAGCGGTAAGGCCAGTGTATGCGGGTTTGATATTGTGTCGCAATCGCTGGAGGTACGGAAAAGGGTAGGATATCTGCCCGAGTCCAATCCCCTGTATTATGATATGTATATCCGGGAGTTCCTGGAATTTGTGGCGGGCATCCATCAATTGGGAAAGGCAGGCGCACAGCGGATTACATCCGTAATTGAGCTAACGGGGCTTCAACCGGAGCGGCACAAAAAGATCGGCGCATTGTCTAACGGTTATAAACAACGGGTTGGACTGGCACAGGCCCTGCTGCATGATCCGGAAGTACTGATCCTGGACGAGCCCACTACCGGGCTGGACCCCAATCAGCTGGCGGATATCCGGCGGTTGATCAGGGAACTGGGGGCCAATAAAACGGTGATCCTTTCCACGCATATTATGCAGGAAGTAGAGGCGCTTTGCGACCGGGTAATCATCATTAACAAAGGAAAAATCATCGCCGACGATAAATTATCGTTAATCCAGCAAAACAACACCGGGAATGGTTATTTACAGGTTACCTTTGCGGAGCCGGTAAGCGAAGCCGAATTACTGGCAATCACCGGCATAAGCCGTGTGGTGGCCCGGGAAGACCATAGCTGGCAGTTATTTACCAGCCAGGTAGATGAAGTGCGAAAAAACCTCTTACAATTTGCTTTGATTAATAACAGGAACATACTTTCTTTGCAGAGCAATTCACAGAGCCTGGAAACAATTTTCCGGGAACTGACAAAAGCCTCCGGCAACTAACTGTAGCCTTTAGCAACCCGGGAGTGGTGAAGGGACTAACAGCCGCAGCTAACGCCAGATGCTAAATAAATAGCTAACAATAATAACTTTTCGAATTATGAGTATCATTTCAGAAATCCATGCCAGGCAGATCCTCGACAGCCGTGGTAATCCTACAATTGAGGTTGATGTAACCACAGAAGACGGACATTTTGGCCGCGCAGCAGTTCCATCCGGTGCTTCTACCGGTAAACACGAAGCAGTAGAACTGCGTGATAATGATAAGGCTGTTTACATGGGCAAAGGCGTACTGCAGGCCGTAAGTAATGTAAACGATATCATCGCTGAAGAACTGATTGGCTGGGAAGTAACGGACCAGGCCGGTATTGATAAGATGCTGATTCAATTAGATGGTACTCCTAATAAAGCTAAACTGGGCGCTAACGCTACCCTGGCAGTGAGCATGGCCGTAGCCAAAGCTGCTGCTGAAGAAAGCAACCAGCCACTGTACCGCTACCTCGGCGGTGTAAACGCTTTCACTCTCCCAATTCCTTTAATGAACATCATCAATGGTGGTGCGCATGCGGATAATAAAATCGACTTCCAGGAATTCATGATCGTACCAGTAGGTGCTCCTTCTTTCTCTGAAGGCCTGCGCTGGGGCGTGGAAATTTTCCACCACCTGAAATCCGTACTGAAAAAGAAAGGATACAGCACCAATGTAGGTGACGAAGGCGGCTTTGCTCCTGAAATCCAGAGCAATGAAGAAGCTATCGAAACTGTACTGGAAGCCATCAAAGCAGCCGGCTACGAACCAGGTACCCAGGTAGCTATTGCCCTGGATGCCGCCAGCAGCGAAATGTATGACGACGCTACCAAGAGCTACAAATTCTACAAAAGCTCCCAGAAAGTAATCAGCAGGGACGAAATGGTAGCTTACTGGACGGAATGGGTAAATAAATATCCGATCGTTTCCATCGAAGATGGGATGGCAGAAGATGACTGGGATGGCTGGAAAAAGCTGACCGAATCAGTAGGCAACCGCGTACAGCTGGTAGGCGACGACTTGTTCGTAACCAACGTACTCCGCCTGAAAGAAGGTATCGATAAAGGTATCGCCAACAGCATCCTCGTAAAAGTAAACCAGATCGGTACCGTAACAGAAACCATCGATGCCGTGAACATGGCGCACAAAGCCGGTTACACTTCCATCATGAGCCACCGTTCCGGCGAAACAGAAGATACTACCATCGCTGATCTCGCTGTAGCACTGAACTGCGGTCAGATCAAAACCGGTTCCGCTTCCCGTACCGACCGTATGGCGAAATACAACCAGTTACTCCGTATTGAAGAAGCACTGGGCGAAGTAGCGATCTATCCTACCAACTCTATCAGTGTGAAAAAATAATCCTTCGGGAAAAACTTTTGGATCTCGGGTATCCGGCAACATCACCGCCGGATATCTGAAATCCAAAAATGATTTGTAAATTGCTGTATGTCCGGATTAAAATTTATAAAAGTGCCAAAGGTCCTGAAGAATAAATTCTTCATAGCTTTTGCTGCCTTTGTAATATGGATCGCCTTCCTGGACAAAACCAACCTCATGTACCAATACCAGTTCCAGGCAGAGGTAAACAAACTCGAAAACCAGAAGGAATTCTTTATCCAGCAAATCAAACAAACCCGCGAAGAACAACAGGAACTGCTTTCCAGCCCCGAAAAACTGGAAAAATTTGCCCGCGAAAAATACTATATGAAAAAAGATAATGAAGACCTGTTCATTATCACCCCTGCACCCGCCCAATAACTCCGCCTCCTTTCCCCTTGTGCATCTTAAAAATTTATCTTAAATTAACAATAGATTCCGAGCAAAATCCGTTATAAAAGAGAACCTATTATTAGTATTAAAATAATAATGCATGAGTAATTTTACACTTTCTGTACTTTCAACCCTGTGTCTTGTTACCAAAAGCGATATAAAACATCACCAGGAGGATCTTTCTTTAACCCGGGAAGAGCAAGCCAGCTTTGACAACACCAAAGCAGCCCTGAACACCGTACGTTATGCGCCAAGAGTAGCCACCCTCCAGTTGATTTTCGACTACGCCGCCAATAAACAAAAAGCGGAAGAACAGTAACAGCGACCATACTTTTTTCATTTTTCCTATCTTTATGGCATGACTCAAAAAGAGCGTTATGCATTTGTTCTCAAATACTTTGAGGAACATGCTCCCAATGCCGAAACGGAACTCATCTACGACAATCCATACCAACTGCTGGTAGCCGTTATCCTGTCTGCACAATGCACCGATAAAAGGGTGAACATGACCACCCCTGCTATCTTTGCGCAGTACCCGGACGTATATGCCCTCAGCACAGCCACCTTCGACGACCTGTTTCCCCTCATCCGGAGCATCAGCTATCCCAATAATAAAACCAAACACCTTATCGGGATGGCACAAATGGTGGTGGAAGACTTTAACGGCGAAATACCCGCTACCGTACCGGAACTGATAAAACTGCCCGGCGTAGGCCGTAAAACAGCCAATGTAATCACCTCCGTAGTACACCAGCAACCCAACATGGCCGTAGATACCCACGTATTCAGGGTGTCTGCCAGGATAGGACTCACCACCAACGCCAAAACACCGCTGCAAACTGAACTGCAGCTGCTGAAAAATATTCCGAAAGAAAAAGTACACATCGCCCATCACTGGCTCATTTTGCATGGCCGCTATATCTGCGTAGCCCGGAGCCCGAAGTGCGGCGAATGCGGACTAAGGCCCGCCTGTAAATATTATGCAAAACTTGTAAAGGCCAGCTGATATGCGTCCATTCCTCACCGCCGACTGGAGAAACCTGCTGATGATCAACTTTGAAGCAGATCCCGCCGTACTCAAGGCGTATGTACCGGCTCATACAGAACTGGACACCTGGAATAATACCACCTACATAAGCCTCATTGGCTTTCTCTTCCAGGATACGCGGGTGAAAGGATTTTCTTTTCCCGGTCACCGCACTTTTGAAGAGGTAAACCTCCGCTTTTACGTACGATACAAACAGGCCGGTGAATGGAAACGTGGAGTTGTGTTTATAAAGGAACTGGTACCCAAAGCACTCATCACCTTTGTGGCCAACACCCTGTACGGGGAGAAGTATGCCACCCATATCATGACCCACTCCTGGGAAAATCCCGATGAGGCCACCCTGAAAGTAGCTTACCGCTGGAAAGTGAAAAACGAATGGAATCATTTGTCGGCTACCGCCATGCAAGCGCGTCAGCCGATCATTGCCGGCAGTGAAGAACAATTTATTACAGACCATTACTGGGGCTATACCCGCCTTGATCACCAAATCACCGGTGAATACCAGGTAACGCATCCGCAATGGGACATTCACCCGGTCACCGGATTTGATTATCATTGCAGTACCCGGCTATTATACGGCGCCGCGTTTGAAAACATGCTGCAACAAACACCCACAAGTGCTTTACTCGCCGCCGGCTCCGGCATTACGGTAATGCCCGGTAAAAAGATCAGGAACAGTACTTTGTGAACCGCAGAAGTTTCTGTTATCCATCAATAATTTCAAGCCGCAATTATGAAATTTTATTATCTTAAGCGGTTCATCAA
The DNA here is from genome assembly GCF_051362515.1 of Chitinophaga sp. ARDCPP14. Classification (NCBI taxonomy): domain Bacteria; kingdom Pseudomonadati; phylum Bacteroidota; class Chitinophagia; order Chitinophagales; family Chitinophagaceae; genus Chitinophaga; species Chitinophaga sp. ARDCPP14. The sequence continues at coordinate 174,299 of NZ_JBKIXB010000002.1, forward strand.
GATTCAATTAATAAAGCATTAGTCGCTATGAGATCAGCTGTTAGGGTACAACTATCATTTATGATGTTCCTGGAATTTTTTATCTGGGGCGCATGGTTTGTGACATTGGGCACATTCGTATTAAAAAATCTGCAGGGCGCCACCGATACCCAGGTAGGCTATGCCTTTCTTACGCAGTCCATCGGTGCAGTAATAGCGCCTTTTATTGTGGGTATTATTGCCGACCGGTTTATTTCTGCACAAGTCATCCTTGGGGTGATACACCTCGCCGGCGCGGCGCTGTTATGGACATGCTCGGGCATGACCAGCTACGACAGCTTCTACCCGGTGTTGCTCATTTATATGATCCTTTACATGCCCACCCTGGCGTTGGTTAATTCCATCTCCTTCCGGCAGATGAGTGATCCCAGTAAAGAGTTTTCTTTTATTCGTGTATTCGGCACCGTGGGCTGGATCATCGCGGGCTTACTCATCGGGTGGCTGCAGTGGGAAAAAACCAATTCGCTCGACCTTACCTTTAAAATGGCCGCAGGCGCCTCCCTCCTGTTGGGATTGTTCAGCTTCACGCTGCCTAAAACCCCGCCGGCAAAAAAAGGCACACAGATCTCTGTAAAAGAAATCCTCGGCCTGGATGCCATCCGGATGCTGAAAAACCGCTCTTACCTGCTGTTCTTCCTCGCCTCTATTGCCATCTGTATTCCGCTGGCATTTTATTATAATTTCACCAATCCATTCCTGAACGAAATAGGCATGAACGCTGCCGCCGGCAAGCAATCCATGGGTCAGATGTCGGAATTCCTGTTCATGCTGGTAATGCCGCTGTTCTTCGCCAGGTTAGGCGTAAAGAAAATGCTGGCATTAGGTATGCTCGCCTGGGTGGTACGCTACGCATTGTTCTCCTTCGGCGACATTGACGCCAACTACTGGATGCTGATCGTAGGTATCATCTTACACGGTATCTGTTACGATTTCTTCTTTGTAACCGGGCAGATCTATACTGATAAAATTGCAGGTGAGGAATTCAAAAGCTCCGCACAGGGCTTTGTAACACTGGCTACCTATGGCGTAGGAATGTTAATTGGTTTTATCATCTCCGGCCCTATTGTAGACGCATATAAAACAGGCACCAACAGCCACAACTGGCATACCATCTGGCTGATCCCCGCGGGTATTGCCGCAGTAGTATTAGTATTGTTTATGTTGTTTTTCAGAGATAGTAATAAGAATACGGTTGTTAAACATTAATCATCGGCAAAACGATTATTATGGCAAAAATAGCAATGCTTGGTTCAGGTTTTATTGCGCGGTTCTATGCCGACTCCCTGCAGGGACAGCGTAGCCGTGATAAAATTGTAAGTGTGTATTCCCGCCGGGAAGAAAGCGCGCAAAAGTTCGCCACAGATTACGATGTTGCTTTTCAGACCACGGAAATGGAAGCTGCCATTGCCCGTCCGGAAGTAGACGTAGTTTGTGTATCTCTTCCCAATAACCTGCATGAAACGGCAGTCAACCTTTGTTGCAAGCACAAAAAAGCAGTGATCTGCACCAAACCGCTGGGACGTAATGCAGCGGAAGCGAAGCGCATGCTGGAAGCGGTAGAAAAAGCGGGCATCTTCCATGGTTACCTGGAAGACCTGGTGTACACTCCCAAATTCCTGAAAGCGCTGCAAAGCGTGAAAGAGGGTGCGCTGGGAAGGATCCTCTGGGCCAAGTCCAGGGAAACGCATCCTGGTCCCCACAGCGAATGGTTCTGGGATAAAGAACAGGCCGGCGGCGGCTGCATCCTGGACCTGGGCTGCCACTGCGTGGAAATTGGCCGCAACTTTATCGGGAAGGATATTAAGCCGGTAGAAGTGATGTGCTGGGCAGATACGCAGGTAAAACCGATTGATGCGGAAGACCATGCTATTGGCCTCGTTAAATATGAGAACGGCGCTATCGGCCAGTTTGAAGTAAGCTGGACTTTCCGCGGCGGCCTCGATCTGCGCGATGAAGTAATGGGCACGGAAGGAACCATCTGGCTCAACAGCTTCCTGCGTACCGGCTTTGATATGTTTACCACCGGCAAAGGCGCCGATTACGTAGCAGAGAAAGCCGAAAGCAATTCCGGCTGGCTGTTTCCCGTAGGCGATGAACTGAATGAACTGGGCTATAATCACATGTTCACCAATATGTTTGATGCCATGGAAGCCGGTAAGGAAGCCAATGAAACGTTTTACGACGGCTATGTGGTAAATGCTATCCTTGATGCGGCCTATAAAAGCGCTGCCACCAAACAGTGGGAACCGGTGCAACTGGAAATCTGGCGCGGACAGGAAGGAGTTACCAAAGCAAAAACCTTAACAGAATATAATGATCAGTATTACCTCGTAAAAGAAGAAATGACACATTTCGGGGCTAAAAAACTGATCCTGAAAGATAAAGTGAGCGGGCAGATCATTGAACAGGTATTGTGATCTTTATGATAGATGTGATTGTCCTGGTAGGCTATCAGGATAATCACATCCCCGCTGTTAGCTTATTTTTACAAACAAGGCTTTGCCCAGTGCATGATTTACCTCTACCTGTTTTAAGATCCCGTTTTCATATTTGAATATGTTCTTTTTCCCTTCCGGTAGTATCAGCTCATACACACCTCCACCCAGGGGTTTCACGGGCAGGAAGCGGCCCAGCGTTTCAGAAAATACACGGTTCAACTGCCGGGGTTCAATAAAATAAAGATCAGCAACACACTCCTCTATTTCCGTATCTATGACGGATTTTTCTCCGTTCACTATGATCGTATATTCTTTACCGTTACGACGGATAATCGTTTGTTTATCTTCTCCTGATTTACCGGATACACGTGAAACCTTTGCATTGGTGAGTACATTGTTATTGTATTCATTTGCGATGTCGCTGTTGATCTTCGACAGCATGATCTGGATCCGTGTTTTTATAATGATGCTTTTAGCGCTTCCGGTGAGCTTGCGGTTAGCCTCAATAGTCCCTACTGCGTGATTGGCAATACGCACTTCGAAAGTATTGGTTTGCGCATTTACCTGCAAAAACAATACAGCTACTGTGAAGGTGATAAACAAAATCCTAAAAAGACTATTCATAATAGTTGACTTAAACTAACAATATATTCCGGGGGGAGTAGTAGCTGTAAGTGTTCCCCCCATCAAGGAAAATACAAAAAATCCTGTCACGACGGACAGGATTTTTTATTGTGTACTTTAAAATTATATGTAGCCGTAGTTTATGCCAGCATTTCCCTGATTTTGGTAATCAGTTCACCTTTGGTAATAGGTACGCCCATAATTTTATGATAGCCTTGTGCGTCAATAAGGAATTGATCACGGATAATTTTGATCAGCTGGCCGTTATTGATTTCAGGAATCAGCACTTTATCATAGCTGTGCAGTATTTCGCCCAGGTTTTTAGGGAAAGGACGGATATAGCGGATATGTGCATGCGCTACTTCGTGTCCTTCTGCCAGCAGGTCCAGCACGGCACTTTTAATGGCGCCATAGGTGGAGCCCCAGCCCAATACGAGGACCTTGCCTTTCTCCGGACCAAGTTCTATTTGCTGTAATGGAATATGATCTGCGATCTTATCTACTTTTTCCTGGCGGATCTTCACCATTAGCTGGTGATTTTCCGGATCGTAGCTTACGTTACCGGTGATGTTCTGTTTTTCCAGGCCACCAATCCGGTGTTCCAGGCCAGGCGTGCCGGGTACTGCCCAGGGGCGTACCAGGTTTTCATCACGGTGGTATGGCAGGAATTGTTCCTCTCCTTCTTCCAGGCCTTTCTTGAATTTTACTTCAATGGCGGGCAGGTCAGCGGCTTTAGGGAAGCGCCAGGGTTCAGAACCATTGGCGATGTAGCCATCACTGAGGAAAATAACCGGCGTCATATGTTTTACAGAGATACGGAACGCTTCAAATACCGCGTCAAAACAATCTGCCGGAGTGGATGCAGAAACTATTGGCATCGGGCACTCTCCGTTACGGCCATAATAGGCCTGTAACAGGTCGGACTGTTCCGTTTTGGTAGGCAGCCCGGTAGAGGGGCCACCGCGTTGAATATCAACGATTATCAAAGGTATTTCCAGCATTACTGCCAGTCCCATGGCTTCACCTTTCAGTGCCATACCGGGGCCGGAAGTAGTGGTTACGCCCATATGACCGCCATAGGACGCACCGATGGCGGAGGTGATACCGGCAATTTCGTCTTCCGCCTGGAAAGTACGGATACCAAAATTCTTGAAGCGGCTCAGTTCATGCAGGATATCGGAAGCTGGTGTGATCGGGTAGGTACCGAGGAACAGGGGCAGGTTTGCCTTCTGTGAGGCTGCCACCAGGCCGTAAGCCAGGGCTGTGTTACCGGTGATGCTGCGGTAGGTACCTGGTTCCATCCGGGCCTTTTCCACGCGATAGCGGGTGGTAAAGGCTTCTACGGTATCGGCAAAGTTGTAGCCGGCATGCAGTACTTTCAGGTTACTGTCCAGGATTTCCGGTTTTTTGCCGAATTTCTCTTTCAGGAACACTTCTGTATTTTCCATATTACGGTCGTACAGCCAGTACAGGAATCCCAGTACAAACATATTTTTTGCGCGGTCTTTCTCTTTCATACCCAGGGTAGTATCCTTCAGCGCTTCGCGCGTCATTTTGGTTACATCCATGGTATGCAGCTGGTATGGCGCCAGGGAGCCATCTTCCAGCGGGTTTACGCCTTCCGGGTAGTTGGCCAGGCGAAGGTTCTTAGCATCAAAACCATCTGTATTGGCGAGGATAATGCCGCCTTTTTTAAGTCCTTTCAGGTTGGCCTTCAATGCTGCCGCGTTCATCACTACCAGCACATCGCAGGCATCGCCTGGGGTGAATATTCTGTTAGAAGAAAAGTGTAGCTGGAAACCGCTCACGCCGGGTAACGTACCTATTGGGGCACGGATTTCAGCCGGAAAATCCGGGAATGTGCTCAGGTCATTACCGAATAATGCGGTGTTGTTTGAAAACTGGGTACCTGTTAACTGCATCCCGTCTCCACTGTCGCCCGCAAATTTTATCACTACATCCTCCAGCTGTTGAATCGAAGTATTAGGCATCTATTTATTCTTTTAAGATATTCTTTTTAAAGATGTAAATTTAGGTAATCGGGAGGTAGGAACCCACTGCCCTGCAATATTATTCCCGATCCGATCACAAAAGTACACAACTTTAGTAGACTATTCTTACCTGAATAAAGCATTCCCATTACTTATAGTTATGGCTGATAACGGGAAGTTATGGTTATAGAAATGCTAATTTTGCGCGTTTTCAGCAGTATAACTACGGCTGATATCAAATCAAATCGTATTTTTAACCCATAAAATTAAACTATACTTTATGGCACTCTTTGAATCGAACAACCCTGTACTGAAGCAAAGTATATTTGATAAAGCGCCTCACATCGCAGGGGAGACCATGACCATCCGTGGCACCGTTAACAAAATGTCTTTTATGCTCCTGATGTTAATGGCGGCAGCGATTTTTTCATGGGGAGAATTTTACAGGAATAGCGGCATGGTAATGCCGTTGGCCTTTGGTGGCGCCATCGGTGGATTTATACTGGCACTGGTAATTATCTTCAAAAAAGAATGGTCGGCTTACCTCGCCCCCGCATATGCTATAGCAGAAGGTTTATTTCTCGGAGCTATTTCCGCTATGTTTGAGGCCAAATGGCCGGGCATTGTAATGCAATCAGTAGGTTTAACCTTTGGTACTTTCATTGCCATGTTGATCCTCTATCGCACAGGGGTGATCCGGGCAACTGAGCGTTTTAAATCCATCGTGATGACTGCTACGCTGGGTATCGGTATCTTTTACCTGATTGCCATTGTACTGCGCATGTTTAACATTGAAATGCCGCTGATTCACAGCAGTGGTACTTTCGGTATCATATTTTCCCTGGTGGTGGTAGCTATTGCAGCCCTGAACCTGATCATGGATTTTGATATGATTGAACAAGGCGCGCTGCAGGGTGCACCCAAATATTTTGAGTGGTATGCTTCGTTTGGTTTGATGGTAACCCTGGTATGGTTATACCTGGAAATACTGCGCCTCATGAGCAAATTAAACAGAAGATAAGTTACAGATATAAGCACCTTAAAAAGGCCGCCACAGCGAATGTGGCGGCCTTTTCTTTTTAAATATACCGGCCATTGTTTTTGTTAATGTCTTCCAAAAGATATGTTAAATGGTATCACTTCAAAATATTATGGCATCGTAATTGCAAAATCGGGCTATAACAACAAGTTCTTTTACATCTTAAAACAGTAGTAAAAAATGCTAACACCTTTACTTACCATGTAACCTTTATTGTTAAACCGTTTAAAATTGTAAGCTATGAAGAAGATAAAAGTAAGCATGTTAGCACTTGCAGCTGTAGCGTTTGGAGCCTTCGCATTTAGGGGCGTTGATGGTGGAACCATAGCAGGCAAAGTAACACCGGCTGAAGGAGCTACCGAAGCCTGGGCCATTCAGGGAACAGATACGTTGACATCGCCTGTTACGGATGGCGCATTTAATTTTCAGAATGCGAAAGCTGGTGCATATACCGTTATAATAGGAGCGAAAGCGCCATATAAGCCTGCAACTGTTACAGATGTTAAAGTGGATGATGGAAAATCCACTGATTTAGGAGAAATTAAATTAGCACATTAAACAAGAGCAATAGTTTGTTTTCATAGGGGTTAATCAAAAAGCCGGTTCCGTACGTCTGTACGGCCGGCTTCTTTCATTTATACCCTCTCCTGGAAAATATTATCTTTTCTCCCCTCATAGGGGTAAGCCTTTCTCTAAACGTCATTTCTTAAAGTACCCCTTTTTTAAAATGATGTTTATGAAAAAGCAGTTTATTATAACGTATACAAGTTTGAGTATTGGATGGTTGCTGCTGATGATTGCCATCTTTAGTATTATCTTATCCGGCTGTACCAAAGAAAACATTTCCGGCTCTGGCAACGTAGTAACGGAAGTCCGTACCACAGGTCATTTCACGGATGTGGAAATATCAGGACCATTTGAGGTACACCTGTTACAGGAAAACAACGCGAAGGTGGAAATAAAAGCAGAAGATAATATTATGGGTGTGATAGAAACGGGAATGCGCAGCAATACCTTATTTATCCGGGTAAAAAACCAGGTTAACATCCGGCATCATCAGCCTATGAAAATATATGTACACAATCCTCTCTTTCAACGAATAAAGTTCGATGGTTCGGGATCCTTAGATAATCAGGATACCATACATACTTCCTTATTTAAGTATGAACTCAATGGCAGCGCCAATGCCGCGCTTATACTGGATGCCGCTACGCTTAACACAACTATCAACGGCTCGGGCAATATTAACATGCGTGGATTTGCGGGCTCACTAAACAGCGATATTAACGGCAGCGGCAATATCGCCGCCATGAACCTGGAAGTGCAGCATGCCAGTATTACCATCCGTGGTTCCGGTGAGCATCGCGTGTATGTAAGGAAGAACCTGGATGCCAGGATCTATGGCAGCGGAAACATTTTTTATACCGGTGAAGCGAAGGTAGTGGCGGAGGTAAAGGGTTCCGGTAAGATAGTGAAGCAGTAATGATATGAACTTCGTTTAACCTACACTGTTATACTGTCTGTGTTTAAAATGAAAAGGCCCCTGCAGGTGCGGGGGCCTTTTATTATTTTAAAGATGGTGCATTTATCAGGCGCCACCTAATTTGCATTTCTGCAGCACTTCCCATGATTTACCGTTGTGACGGAGGAAGTAGAGGTTGTTTACTTTAAAAGTAGCCTCGTAGTCCTTGTTTTCATATTCAGGCCATGCTTTGTTGAACTGATCATCTTCCAGGTCTTTAAAAGCCACGGTAACGTGAGGCGTAAATCCTGTACGTGCCAGCATAGTGCTGAATCCAAATTCCTTACGCAGGAAGTTGATCAGCTGACGGTGCATAGCAGACATGGTTTCACTTTTTTCCACGTTGATGAACAGTACACGGTTCTGTTTATTCGGGAAAGTACCGAAGCCTTTCAGGGAAACTTCGAAAGGAGCCTGAGTTTTGGCAAATTCCGTCAGTTCATCACAGAAAGCTTTTTCCAATGCCGGATCAGCAGTGAAAGGTACCTGCAGGGTAATATGCGGCAGCACTTTCAGTGCGTACATAGGACCGTATTGTTCTGCAAATTCCTGTTTGATCTTTATAATTTCTTTACCTACTTCTGCAGTTGGCAGCAGTGCGATAAAGTATATTTTGTTATCTGGTTTTGGTTCGAAGCGCTGAGGTCTTCCACCTTGTCTTGGAGCGCCGCCGCCACGGTATCCACCACCGCCGCCACCGCCGCGATTGTATCCACCGCCACCGCCGCCGCGATCGTATCCACCGCCGCCACCGCCGCGATTGTAACCACCGCCGCCACCGCCACGATCGTAACCACCGCCGCCACCGCCGCGATTGTAACCACCACCGCCGCCGCCACGATCGTATCCACCACCGCCGCTTCCGCCGCGATCGTATCCACCGCCGCCACCGCCGCGATTATAACCACCGCCGCCACTGCCGCCACGGTCGTATCCACCACCGCCGCTTCCGCCGCGATCGTATCCACCACCGCCACTGCCGCCGCCGTAGCCACCACCACCACGGTTGTAGCCTCCGCCACCGCCGCCGCGATCGTATCCACCGCCGCCACTGCCGCCGCTGTAACCACCACCACCGCGGTTGTAGCCACCACCGCCGCTTCCGCCGCGATCGTATCCACCACCACCGTTGTAGCCGCCACCTGCGCCATCACGGTTGTAATTGCCGCCACCACCATCTCGGTTGTAGCCACCACTACCGCCATCACGGTTGTAACCACCACTACCGCCTTCACGGTTGTAGCCGCCACCTGTGCCGCCATCACGATTGTAGTCTGTGCGCGGACGATATCCGCCTTCTCGATTGTAACCAGTGCGCCCTTCTGAGCCACCACTGTTGTAGTCGGGTTTGCCGCCTTCCCGCTCGTTATTTAAATTGGGTTTGTCATCGCCTTTCTCCTTATTGGGATCATTCTCTTTGTTGGTATCAGAAGAATAAGGCCTGCGGGGGCGTTCGTTTCTCTCAAAAGTCATCTTACTTAATTAAGCGTTTGAAGCAATATTAGCTATGATTTCATAAAAATGAAATACGTCCTGATAGGAGTTATATAAGGGTGCCGGTGATACCCTGATAACTCCGGGCTCTCTCCAGTCAACGATTATACCGGCATCGGTCATCCGTTGATGTATCTCTTTACCTTTGTCTAGGAACAACAAAGATAACTGAGCGCCACGTTCATTACAATTTTTCGGTGTTATAATCTGGAAATTTATGCCTTTTAACTGTTGCAAAAGAAATTCAAGATAATTGGTCATTCCTTCACTTTTGCTACGTAAAGCGCCGATACCGGCCGCTTCAAATAATTCCAGGGATGCTTTCAGGCTAACCATGTTAAACACCTGAGCGGTGCTCTGTTGCCATCCTTCAGCTTCTTTTTTAGGCACAAACCCTTTTTCCATTTTAAAACGTGCACTCTCTTCATTGCCCCACCAGCCGCCCAGTCTAAGAAAATTACGGTCGCTGGCGTGTTTCTCATGTACAAATGCGCCTCCTACTGCGCCGGGTCCACCATTCAGGTACTTATATGAGCACCAAACGGCAAAATCTACTTCCCAATTGTGCAATTCTACCGGTATATTTCCTGCTACGTGTGCCAGGTCGAAACCTGCATAAGCGCCGGCCTTATGCGCAGCTGCCGTTATAGCGGGTATATCAAAAAACTGTCCGGTATAATAATTTATACCTCCAAACAAAACCAATGCTAAGCTATCACTTTCTGTGTTAATAATCTCTAAAATATCTTCTAATCTTATCAAATGTTCTCCGGGTCGCGGGGAAACTTCTATGATTGCACTTTCCGGATCGTAACCATGGAACTTTACCTGGGTTTCAACTGCGTACTGGTCGCTCGGAAAAGCCCCTGCTTCCATTAACACTTTAAACCGCTGTTTGTTTGGCCGGTAAAAACTAAGCATCATTAAATGCAGATTCACCGTCAGCGTATTCATCACCGTCAACTCCTGCTGACTCGCACCCAATATCGCTGTTAAAGGCTTACTGCAATACTGCTGATAATATAACCATGGATTCTTAGCCGCCCAATACCCCTCTACTGCACATTGTTGCCAATCCGCCAACTCCTGCTCTATCGCCGCTTTCACATTCTTTGGCTGTAATCCCAGTGAGTTGCCACATAAATAAATAGCATCCTTCCCGTTACGTTGTGGAAAATAAAACTGTGCTCTGAATTTATTTAAGGTATCCTGTTGGTCCTTCTCTTTAGCAAATGCTAATGATGCTACATACTCCATGGTCTTCCAATCTTGTCTGCGCCTTAGTTATCTTTTAATGGCGGTGCTGCTATTGTCAAGAAAGCTGTGCTGATTATCTTATTTCTCTACTTACTGATTATTACAGGCTAATGGCCTAACTGAACTGTTCAAAACAGGCGTCTTTATTTATATTATCTCTTATTTTATCATATGGCATATAAGGCTAAGGCTGTATATGGCTAGTAACGTGTCAACAACTGTCTGAGGGGTCAAAAGTAATAAAGGCTTTTCAAATGCCACTCATTCCAAATGTTAAAATTTGTTAATGAAAGAAAAAAAGTCGTTCCGGCTGTAATATACAAAAAAAATCCGTCCCGAAGAATCGGGACGGAGACTGTTAACCTACAACTGTTACACTGTATTGAAAAAAAACTTAATTAACGGAGATACCATCCACTTTCTTCTTCCCCAGCACCGGCTCTTCAGTAGCTTCCGGCTCCGGGAAAAAGTCATATGGCTTGGGCGACAGGTACTTTGGATCATGCAGCTTCCTCACTTCATCCCGCTTCATGAACACCGCTTTGATAATCAGCACCAGGAAAGGCACGTACTTCAGCCACCGTGGCATATTGAACCGGTCCAGCACATCAATGGAACGCTTGTTCATGGCGTACATCACCGGCACCAGTACGAGGGTCAGGAAAGTCGCGAAAATCAACCCGTATACCATTGTCCAGGCCAGCGGCCCCCAGAAGGCCACGTTATCCCCACCAAAGAATATATGCGGTTTGAACTCACTGAACAGCGCGGCAAAGTCGATGTTAAAGCCCACTGCCAGCGGAATCAGACCCAAAATAGCAGCAATTGCGGTTAATATTACCGGCGTCATACGGGTACGACCCGCTTCCACCACCGCTTCATATACCGGCATCTTCTGCTGGATCAACAGGTCAGTAAACTCTACCAGTACGATACCATTACGCACCACAATACCTGCCAGGGCCATAATACCCACACCCGTCATTACAATGGAAATATCCATTTTAAAGATGGAGAAGCCCAGGAACACACCAATGATACTAAACAGGATCTCCATAAAGATGATCATCGGGCGGCCGATAGAGTTGAACTGGGTCACCATAATCATCAGGATCAACCCAAATGCTCCCAGCATCGCCATCATCAGGAAGTTCATGGTTTCCTGCTGGTCTTCCTGCTCACCGGTCATTTTAATAGTCACGGAGTTCGGATGGGTAAAGTCCTTCAGCGATGATTCAATATGCTGTACCACTTCATTCGCATTCGCACCTGTTAAGATGTTGGAATACAGCGTAATTACACGTTTCTGGTCTATACGCTTAATACCTGCAAAAGTGTTGGAATAATGAATATCCGCTACCGCCGATAACGGCACCTGGCGTATTGCTCCGCCCATATTCATGTCGCGGTATACCAGGTTGAGGTTCATCAGGTTATTAATATTGTTCCGCTGATCCTCATTTAATCTTACCATAATCTTATACTCATCTTTTGCATCACGGATCTTGGAGGCTTCAGCTCCGAATAGCGCTGTACGAAGAGCTCCACCGATCTGGCCGGTAGAAATACCTTCCGCATTCGCCCGCTCCCGGTCTATATCTACTACTATCTCCGGCTTATTGTCCTCGAAATCGCTCTTCAGTTCCTCTACACCCGCAATCTGCAGGGAATCGAGATAACGTTTAAGTCTGAACGAACTGCTGGTCAGCTCATCAAAATTATCGCCGCTGATTTCAATATTGATAGGCTTACCGGTTGGCGGACCACCCTGCTCCTGCTCTACCGTGATATTGGTTCCCGGGATACCTTTAACGGCATTACGGATTTTATCGAGATATTGTACGGTCGACTGCCCATCCCTCGCACCAAATTCCACAAAGGCGACCGTTACCTTACCCTTCTGCGGCTGCGTGCTGAGATCCATCTGCGAAGGATCGCCGGCGCCTTTGGCCACATTGGAAATAATAGATTCCACTATCGGGTTCTTTTCACCCACTACTTTAGTGATACGCTTTTCCACCAGGTTAGTGATAGAATCGGTATACTTCTGGTCGGTACCATTGGGTAATTCTATGTAAGTATAGATGAAGTTGGGATCTGCCTGCGGGAAGAACACCACTTTCGGATTTCGTATAGCCGTTAGCATAATACTGAAGATCAGTAACCCAAACGTAGCCACCACGATCCATACCGGGCGCCATCCCAGCAAACACCACTGCAATATGCGTTTGTAACGGTCCTGTACTTTCGGCCAGAATCCATGCTGGAAGCGGCGAGCCACGCCACCTAACCAGAAACGTTCCAATACGATCAACAGGTAAAGGAATACCACAAAATTGCCCACCCCTATGCTGCCATTGGCATAACCTACAAGCGCCAGCAAGGCAAACACACCTGAGAGGATCGTAAATTTCTTATCAAACTTAGGCTTCGGATGGTTTTCACCTTCGTGCCTGTCCATGAAATCCACCGCAAACACCGGGTTAATGATATAGGCCACCACCAGCGATGCGCCGAGTGTTGTGATCAGCGTAACCGGCAGATAGAACATGAACTTGCCGATCACACCAGGCCAGAACAGCAGCGGCACAAACGGCGCTAACACCGTAAGGGTACCGGAAAACACCGGCAGGAACACTTCTCCCGCAGCTATTTTAGCTGCTTTCACAATACCCAGGTCCTTTCGCTGGTTATAAATACGGTGTACGTTTTCTATCACCACAATGGCATCATCCACTACAATACCCAATGCCAGCAGGAAGGAGAACAGCACCATCATGTTTAACGTAAACCCGTACATCGGCATCAGTAAAAACGCGATGAACATGGAAATAGGTACCGATAATGCCACGAAGATCGCGTTAACCGCTCCCATGAAAAACATGAGGATAACAGTTACCAGCAGGAAGCCGATAATAATGGTGTTGATCAGGTCGTGCAGGGTTACGCGGGTAGATTTCGACTGGTCTGCCGTGATAGTTACTTCCAGGTTTTTAGGGAAGTAGTTTTCCTTCATGTCCTTTGTAATCGCCTGGATCTTATCGGATGCATCGATCAGGTTTTTACCACTTTGCTTAATAACGTTGAGCGTGATTACGTTCTTTCCGCCAAGCCGCGCATAGCTTTCCTGTTCCAGGAAACCATCTACCACGTTGGCAATATCTTTCAGGTATACTGTTGCACCAGACTGGCCGCGTACAATGATGTTACCTATTTTTCCCGGATCCTTATATTCTCCCTTTATGCTCAGGCTACGTTTCTGACCATCCATCGCAACAAGACCACCGGAGATGGTCTTGTTTTCCCCCTGGATGGCGCCGATAATATCTTCAAAGCTGATCCTGGCCGCATCCATTTTGTATTTGTCCAAATTGATCTGGATTTCGCGTTCCAGTTCACCTACCAGGTCTACGCGGGTAATTTCATTCAGCGCCTCAATCCGGTCTTTCATATCATCCGCATACTTTTTCAGTGTTTGCAGGTCAAAGTCGCCGGAAAGGTTTACGTTCATGATAGGAATCTGCGACACATCTATCTTCACAATCTGCGGTTCCTGGGTCAGGTCCTTCGGCAGATCTTTCTTTGCATCGTCTACTTTTTCCCGCACCTGCTGACGCGCAGCTTCAATATCTTCATTGGCATTGAACTCAATGGTGATCGCAGAGAAATCCTGCATGGAAGTACTCTTGATCTTCTTTACACCAGAGATGCCGTTCAGTTGTTTTTCTATCGGTTTGGTCACCGTTGTTTCCATATCTTCCGGGGAAGTACCGGCATTGACGGTGTTGATATAGAACTGCGGGAACACTACCTCGGGAAACTGTTCCTTTGGCAGGTTAATATAGGAAAGTATACCTGCCAATGCAATGATAATGGTAGCCACGTATACGCTTACCTTATTATCAATGGACCAGCTGGTAGGCTTAAATTCTTTATGGAGATTGTCTTGCATACACTTGGTTTTAGCTGTTTGAATCAGCTTTATAATTTAATCAGGTCGTTATCGTTCAACCCCTGAAAACCGGTGGTGATAACTTTATCACCTGTTGTCAAACCACTCTTTATTTCAGCCTTGTCATTGTATGTGCGGCCCATATCTATTGTTTTGCGCTGCGCCACCATTTTACCGTTGGCATTCTTCGCTACCATTACATAAGGTTTTCCGGAGGTATACTGGATCACGCTTACCGGAACTACCACTGCGTTTTTAGCGACATAATCCACGATCCTGATGCGGGCGATCATGTTAGGACGCAGACCGGCATCCGGTTTCAGCGGCACTTCAATTTTGATGGTACGGCTCAGCGGATCAATGGTCCTGGAAGCAAACCCGATAGTGCTGCGTATTTCGCGGTTAATATCAGGGAAAGATAAGATCACTGCATCTCCTGATTTCAGCAAACCGGCGTAAGCTTCCGCTACGTTGGCAGTTACCTTCAGGTTGTTGGCGTTTACCACGCGGAAGGCTGGTGCGCCCGGGGCTGCATTGTCTCCCACCTTGGCGATTACTGCATCTACGGTACCGCTGATAGGTGCAATGATGCGGGTTTGCGACTGCTGATCCTGCAGGGTGGCCATCTTCCTTTCCAGGCTTTCCTTCTGGTTTTTGGCGTTGAGATATTGTACTTCAGAACCTATTTTCTGTGACCACAGGTTTTTCTGTTTTTCAAACAGGGTATTAGCCAGGTCCATCTGGGTACGGAGTTCGGCCATGTTGGCTCTCAGCACCTGGTCATCTACCTGGGCCAGTGTTTGTCCCTGTTTTACTGCCTGTCCTTCTCTTACAAAAATGTTGGTAATTACTCCCGGTACGCGGGCGGAAACGTTTACGTTTTCGCGGGCGTCCACACTTCCCTGCACATCTATATAATGTTCAAATATGGTATCAGTAATAGCAGTTACGGTAACATCTTTCATTTTCTGCTGCGTCGTATCTTTCACACCTGCTTCCTTTTCCAGCGCTGCTATTTTTTTGTCGATGTCTTCGTTATATTTTACTTTCTCCTGTTTCAGCTTCTCCAGCTGTTCAGCTTTATTTCCACCACCACCGCAGGATGCGAGCATCAGGGTGACAAAAGGGATCAGGAAAGAATATTTTTTGATCATATAGTTAGTAGTAAATAGTGATTGAAATAATGGAGCTTATAGTTTGCCATACGATTTCAGCAGGTCAACTTTAGCAACAATAGCGTTAAACAATGCAGTGAAATAATTATTCTGTGCAGTGAGCAAATCGTTTTCAGCAGTGGTCATTTCCAGGCTGGAACCTACGCCCTCCCTGTATTTGATCTGGGTGGTGTTATATACGTCCTGTGCCAGTTCCATGTTTTTCTCCTGTGCTTCCAGCGTGAGTACGTTGTTGCGGAAAGTAGAATAGGATTGCTCTCTTTCCAGGTCGATGCCCAGCTTCGCATTTTCGATGGCCACTTCACTTTTCTTTACTGCCAGCCACGCCTGGTCTACCTGCCGTTTGCGCTGCATACCACTAAAGATGGGAACAGAGAGGTTCAGTCCTGTGTTTACATAACCGTACCACATCTGGTTCTGGAGGTAATCAAATTTATCACTTCCCCTTAATGCGCCGGTAGAACCGAATAGTTGCAGGGAGGGTAGACCTTTCAGCTTATATCTTTTCAGATCATATTCATTTGCTTTCTTTTGCGTTTGCAGCAACTGGTATTCAATCCGCTGTGAGTAGTCGAATTTATCCATATCCAGCACATCTGCTGCAATCCTTTCTGTAGAAAGTGTATCCGTTAACGTTATAGCCTGTTTCAGTGGCATGCCCATCTGGTATTTCAGTGAAGCAGTACCCAGTTCAATCAGGTTACGGAGTTTGGTTTGCTCCGTTTGCAGGTTGGTATATTGCACTACCAGGCGGTCTACGTCCAGTTTTTCCGCAAGACCGTTTTTGTAGATCTCTTTGGTTTCGTTGAGGATCTTTTCCAGGGAACGGATGTTTTCGGAAAGGATGGTCAATGCTTTGTTGGCAGACAGTACATTGTAATAGGCTTTGTACACGGTGGATTTCACGTCTATTTCCGCCTTTTCCACGCCCTGTGATACCAGGTCTTCCAGTGTTTTACGTGCCTGTAAAGCTACGAGTACGCTGGGATCGAAGAGTACCTGTGTAAGTTTCACTTCCCCAACCAGGTTATGCGGTAGCTGGAAGGAAACTGCTGTAAAGGAATCTTTTGGCAATCCAAAGTTCCTCATGTTAAACATCTGTTTCTGGGTGATCGGGTTGTACTGGTAAGAGCCGGTACCAGCGACATTGGGCAGTGCCAGGCCGCTAACCTCCTTGTTCTTGGCCAGCTGGATGAGTTCGTCCAGTTTGGCGGTTTTAACGGTGCTCTGATTAGCCAGTGCGTAGTCTACCGCTTCTTTGGCAGACAAACGGATGGGTTCAGGCGTAACCTGCTGCTGGGCGCCGGCGATGGTCGCCAGGGACAGCAGCCACACCATAAAAGCCATACTGGTGAGCCTTTTGATTGATAGCATAGTGTTATTTATTTTGCGATAGTTGTTTATATTCTTCAATAAGCCGGTATCCTTTTACAGAAGCCACCCCATATAAAAAATTCTCCAGCAACACTTTCTGCACTTTGTTCATATCATTGGCGCCAGGGAACACTTCCGGTTGAAAACAGATCATACAGGCGTATATCCTGTATTGGGTCAGTATTTTAATGTCGATATCTGGCCGGTATACTTTTTCACTGATGCCTCTTTCCATATTTTCACGGATCATGGTGGCCAGGGTGTTGTTCCGGTAATCGAGGAACAGCTGGTAGGCTTTCGAGTGAAATTTCTGCAGGTCCAGGATAATGACAGGGTTCATATTGCGCAGGCGGCGGTCCAGCATGTCCATTACGAGGAATAACTCGTCAATGGCGTCTTTCGATTTTTTCCGGTCTTCGATACAGTCTTCGGTAACGATATTTATGAACCGGCCGATGGTTTGGCAAACCATATCGTCCTTATCGGTGAAATGGGCGTAAAGCGTTTTCTTCGAAATCCCCATTCTCACAGCGATGTCATCCATCGTGATGGAGCGGGTACCAAATTGACGAAAAAGGCCAAAAGCCGTGTCCATAATGCGTTCCTGTACTTCCATAGATTTTATCGCATTAACCCTGTTGTTATGCTGGACAAAACTATGGAAACTTTCCAAACTTCCAAAGTTTCCAGTACTATTTTTTTACATGTGGCAACATTCAATTAACCGTCCCTGCTTCCTGCTTTGCGCTTTATTGTCTAATTTGCAGCCCTAATCACAAACCATGTCGCCAAAGCTTAGATTAAAAGTATTTGCATCACGATTGCTGCGTTACTTCTTTCAGGGATTGCTCATTCTGGCGCCCATTGGTATTACTGCGCTTACCTTGTACTGGGCCTTTATTACTATTGATAATCTTATTCCGAAAGAGCTGATTCCGGAAGGCGCTTCTTTTGGTTTTCTGAGGTACAAAGGAGTAGGGTTTGCATTGGTGCTGCTGCTGATCATCGGGGTAGGTTACCTCAGCTCCTCCTTTATTATCGGGCGGATCTTTGATTTGTTTGACCACCTGCTGGAGCGCACGCCTTTTATCAAATATATTTACACCTCTATTAAGGATGTTTTTGATGCGTTTGTAGGTGAAAAGAAAAAATTCGATCACCCGGTGCTGGTGCAGGTATACGGGGTGGATGTGTGGGAGATGGGATTTATTACACAGACGGATGTCAGCAACCTGGGCCTCGAAGGATACATGGCAGTATACGTTCCCCATGCGTATGCCATTACCGGTAAGGTGTTTATGGTACCAAAAGAGCGGGTTAAACCGCTGACCAACGTTTCTGCCGGCGAAGCCATGAAGTTTGCCGTAAGCGGTGGCGTAACCCATATCTGATCCGGGGATGCTTCGTAGATGAAGCGTAGATACCTCGTGGTTAAAGCGTGCTTACATTTTCTGTTGCTATAACAATGCTGATATTTTATTATCCCTGGAGATAAAATATCAGCATACTTTTTTTCGCTATATTCGTCTTCCCAAAAATATAGTGACATGTTAACCCACACCTGGCTACGGATTCCCGTACTATTTACTGTAATCATATTTTCCTGTACAGATGTTTGTGCATGGGGATTTTTTGCGCATCAGCGGATTAACCGGCTGGCGGTATTTTGCCTGCCGCCGGAAATGATGGTCCTCTATAAGCCGCAACTGGAGTACATCACGGCACATGCGACAGATCCGGACAAGCGGCGCTACGCTGTTGCTGCAGAAGGTGCCAGGCATTACATTGATATCGACCTGTTCGACAAGCCGCCCTACGCGCAGATTCCCCGTAACTGGGCAGATGCAGTCGCCAGATACACGGCAGATTCCCTGAACCGCAACGGCATTCTGCCCTGGCATCTTGAAAAGATGCTGGCCATGCTCACCGCCGCATTCCGGGAAAAGGACCAGCAGCGCATCCTCCGGCTGTCTGCCGAGCTGGGACATTATATGGCAGATGCACACGTGCCCCTGCATGCCTGTTCCAATCATAACGGCCAGTTTACCGGCCAGCAGGGTATTCATGGCTTGTGGGAATCCCGCATCCCTGAATTACTGGCAGATAAAACGTTCGATTACTGGGCCGGGAAAGCCGTGTATATATCTGATCCCCGTAAATATATATGGGACATTATCAGGATAAGCGGAATGGCCGCAGATACAGTACTGGCCTACGAAAAGCGGCTTAGTGAAAAATTTCCGCCCGGCAGGCGTTACGGTTATGAAAACCGGAATGGGGTATTAATTCGTACTTACGCAGAAGACTATACGAAAGCATACGCACTTTCGATGGGCGACATGGTGGAACGAAGGATGAAAAATGCGATAGCAGCCGTGGCAGCAGCCTGGTACACCGCCTGGGTAAATGCAGGACAGCCCTCTTTACAGGAGCTCACCCATACAACCCTTACCCCGGAGGAGATACAGGAGATGGAACAGCTACAACGTCAATGGCTGGAAGGTAAGCTACCGGTGAGGGAGGAATGAGCCGGTTAAAATATTTATGGTAATACTTAATAATTAGAAAAGAAATTTTATCTTTGCCCATACCATCTTTTAGCCTGTCCTACACCACGCGCCTTACTGGTTTTAAAACACCCGTGCCGTTTTTTTTCCGTTTCCTTAGAAAAACCAAAACAAAGTGGAAAGATCAAAAAATGAATTTAATCTGAATCGCAACATGAAGGTGCATAATTTTAACGCAGGTCCTTCTGTATTACCCAACGAGGTATTGTACAAGGCCAGTAAAGCTCTGATTGACTTTGAAGGGTCAGGGATGTCTATACTGGAAATTGGCCACAGAACGCAACCGTTTATAGCGGTGATGGACGAGGCGCGCAACCTGGTGAGGGAACTGATGCAGCTTGATGATGACTTTGAAGTACTCTTTTTACATGGCGGAGCCACCACGCAGTTTATGCAGGTGCCAATGAACCTGCTGGAAAGCAGCGAATCTGCCGCATATGTGGATACCGGAGTATGGTCCAACAAGGCCATCAAAGAAGCAAAATTGTTTGGCTTCGCCGACGTTGTGGCGAGCTCCAAAGAAAGCAACTACAATCACATTCCCAAACAGTTCACCATCCCCCAAAAGGCAAGTTATCTGCACATTACCACCAACAATACCATCTATGGTACACAGTGGCAAATGACACCTGTTACCGATGTACCCCTGGTAGCAGATATGAGCAGTGACATCATGAGCCGCAGCATGGACTTTAACAAGTACTCGCTGATATATGCCGGCGTACAAAAAAATATGGGCGCCGCAGGCGCTACCATGGTAGCTGTACGCAAAAGCATGTTGGGCAAGGTAACGCGCAAAATACCAGCCATACTGGATTACAGGAACCACATAGAAAATGGTTCTATGCTAAACACCCCTCCCGTATTCGCTGTGTACATTTCCATGCTCACACTCCGCTGGCTCAAAGAACAGGGCGGCATTCCTGCCATTGAAAAGATCAATGATAAAAAAGCAGCACTCCTTTACGATGAAATCGACCACAACCCGCTGTTCCGCGGTACTGTTGTGAAAGAAGACCGCAGTAAAATGAACGCCTGCTTCATCATGGATAAACCGGAAATGGAAGAAGAATTCCTCAAATTCTGTAAGAAAGAAGATATCGTTGGTATCAAAGGACACCGTCTCTCCGGCGGATTCCGCGTATCTATGTATAACGCATTGCCATATGAAAGCGTAGAAGTAATGGTGGAAGCCATGAAATACTTCTCCCTGAAAAAGGCATAAGAAAATATCCTTATTGTATTACGGAGTTGCAGGTAGATCAGCTATCTGCAACTCCGTAATTCGTTAGCGGTAATCCGTATTTTTTTTATTATTACATTTACCACTCACACATATCTACATCATGGCTATTATCAGACCCTTTAACGGATTAAGGCCTACAGCAGATCTCGCAGCAAAAGTAGCTGCAAGGCCGTACGACGTACTCAGCTCGGAAGAAGCCAAAGCAGCGGCATCCGGTAACCCTTACTCATATTATCATGTTTCAAAATCTGAAATAGATCTGCCCGACGGAACAGACACCCACAGTCAGCCCGTATATGATAAGGCAGCGGAAAACCTGCACCGCATGGTACAGGAAGGTACCCTCTTCCTGGAACCACAGGCCGCCTATTATATCTACAAACTGGTGATGAACGGCCGCGCTCAAACCGGACTGGTATGCGTTTCCGCCATATCAGACTATAACAACGGCATCATTAAAAAACACGAATTTACCCGGCCCGATAAAGAACTGGACCGCATTAATCATATTAAAACCACCAAAGCGCAAACCGGCAACGTATTCCTCGCTTACAACGACGTACCGGAAGTAAACGCCCTGGTAGACCACTGGCAGGAACACAACCAACCCGTGTATGATTTCACCGCCGAAGATGGTATCCGGCACACCGTATGGGTAATCAACACCCCCGCTGCCATCCAGGACATCACTACCCTGTTCGCTGAAAAGGTGCCCTGCACCTACATCGCCGACGGCCATCACCGCGCCGCCTCCGCCAGCCTCGTACAGGCCGCATTTGAGAAAGAAGGAAAGATCACCTCGGTAGACAATCCCGTCAACTATTTCCTCACCACCATTTTCCCGGCCAGCCAATTGGCCATCCTGGATTATAACCGCGTGGTGAAAGACCTTAACGGCCTGAGTAAGGAAGCGCTCCTCTCCCGTCTGGACTACGACTTCACCGTGGAAGAAATCGGGCACCTGCCCCAGCAACCCTCCATGCTGCATGAATTCAGCATGTACCTCGATGGCCGGTGGTACCGCCTGGTGGCAAAAGAAGGCACCTATACCACCGATCCCATAGGCATCCTCGATGTAACCATTCTTTCCAATAACATACTGGATAAACTGCTGGGCATCAAAGACCAGCGCACCGATAAACGCATCGACTTTGTTGGCGGCATCCGCGGGTTGAACGAACTGGTAAAACGGGTAGACAGCGGCGAAATGAAAGTAGCATTTGCCCTTTACCCCGTCACCATCCAACAGCTGTTTGACATTGCCGACAGCGGAAACGTAATGCCCCCGAAGAGTACCTGGTTTGAGCCGAAGCTGCGCGACGGACTGATCACGCATATTATTTAAACATACTATACGCTTTCCCGGCGATATCCATCTGCCGGGAAAGCCCGTTATTTCATTGTCTCCCTTTATACCCGCATCCATGAAAACAACTGATGATACCCGCTCTATTTTTGATGATGATCCCTTACTGGCAGAAAAGAAAAAGTTTTATCCCACACTCGGCCACGCCTGGCTGATACCCGTGTATAGCCTGGTAATTTGGTATTTACCCTGCAGGATCAATTTGATACATCTGTACCGCAGGTGCTAAATTCGCCTGTTTGGGTGGGTGCGAGTGGTGTTATTGCCATCATCTGCTTAATTATACTACAAACCAGTTTTCCATCAACAAATAAAGTAATAAAATAATATAACAAAGATATCCCTTCTATCTTCCTTCCCATAGATTGATCTGTGGGACATTACCCCATTTTCCTTACTTTTACAGCAAACGACAGACAGGGATGAACATACGGTCTTCTTTATTGAAAGCACTTTTTGTTGCGGGAGTTTTATTTTCACAGGTTGCAATTGCGCAAGACGCCAAAGAGCTGTATAATACAGCCACAGGCTTTATCCGCGGAGGAGATTATTCCAATGCCATACTGGTATTAAACCAGGCATTGCAGCTGGAACCGGATAATTTTGAATTAAAGAAACAGCTGGGATTTACCTATTATCTGAAGGGAGACCTTGTAAAGGCAAAAAGCATTATTGAACCTTTACTTGGCAGCAGGGAAGCAGACGTACAGTTATTTCAGATTGCAGGCAATATTTATGTGGGAAGGGAAGAGTGGAAAACGGCACAACGCATGTTTGAGCGGGCCATCAAAAAGTTCCCCAACAGCGGCGAGTTATACAATGATAACGGTACCCTGCTGATGAACTTCAAAATGTATGACGGCGCCCTCCGGAGCTGGATCAAAGGCATTGAACAGGACCCCGGTTTTCCCGGCAACTATTACAACGCCACCAAAACATACGACTTCAGCAATAATCCGCTGTGGTGCATCCTCTACGGCGAAACCTTCATGAATATGGAAAGTTTCACCACACGCACGGCTGAAATCAGGAATATTGTACTGGAATCTTATAAAAAATTATTCAATGACCCTTCGCTGTTTGAAAGCGCCATACCAGAGGATAAGAAGGGCAGGAAAAGCAGCAACGAATTCGTAGAAGCATATAAGGCCTGTATGGGCAAGCAAATCAGTGTAGTAACCGGAGGAATAGATCCGGATGTGTTAATTATGGTGCGTACCCGCTTTTTACTGGATTGGTACAACTTTTACGGTATGAAATATCCGTACGCCCTTTTCGATTATCAGCGCAGGCTGCTACGGGAAGGAATGTTTGAATCGTATAACCAATGGCTGTTTGGCCCGTCGGCCAACCAGGCCAGCTACAAAGCGTGGGTGGGATTACATAAAACCGATTATGATGCTTTCCTGAAATTTCAGCGCAGCAATCCATTAAAGCCGAAACCTGATGAATATTACAATGATGGAAGGTTTACGCTGATCAATTCCGGGTATTAGTATTTAGATAATTTTTGATTTACGGGTTTAGTCAATTAGTTGCTGTAGCAACTGAATGACTAAATCCGTAAATTGTAAATCTCAAAATCTGAATATGCTCGTTAACAAACACCAAAACATTATCGACAATGCTGTAAAGGCGAACCACGAACGAACTTTCTATTCGCAATACCCGGAGCATCCCAAAGCTTACGGGGAAGAAGCCCATGCCAAAGGCGTACAGAGTTATCAGCAATTACTGGGAAAACCTTTCAAACAGTTACTGCAAACCGGCGAAACCAGCTGGGCCGGAGAGGAAGTATCACCCTACACCCGCGAGGTACTGGGAGTTACCTATCCCGTTTTTCCTGTTGGCGACCTGATAAAGAAAGCCACAGAAGCCGGCAAAAGCTGGGCGAAAGTACCGGTATCCGAAAGAGCAGGTATGCTCACCGAAACCCTGGAAAGAATAAAAGACTACTTTTTTGATATCGCCAACGCTACCATGCATACTACCGGCCAGAGCTTTTTGATGAGCTTCCAGGCTTCCGGCCCGCATGCCAACGACCGCGCCCTCGAAGCAGTAGCCACCGGCTATCACGAACTACAGCGGTACCCGCCATCATTAACCTGGGAGAAGCCAATGGGTAAAGCCAGTATCAAACTGTACAAAACTTTTAAACCGGTACCCAAAGGTCCCGGTGTTGTGATTGGCTGCTCCACCTTCCCGGTATGGAACACACTCCCCGGCGTTTATGCCGACCTCATCACCGGCAACCCCGTGATTGTGAAACCGCATCCGAAAGCAGTGCTGCCGATCGCCATTGCCGTAAGCGCCATCCAGCAATCACTTCAGGACAACGGCTATGATCCCAACCTCTGCCAGCTGGCTGCCGACAGCTCAGACCACCTCATTGCAAAAGAACTTTGCGGACACCCCGACGTAAAACTGATCGATTATACCGGCGGCAGTGCATTTGGAAACTATGTGGAATCACTCCCGGGCAAAACGGTATTTACGGAAAAAGCAGGCGTTAATTCGGTAATCCTCGACAGCGTAACCGACCTCGATGCGGTGATTCAGAACCTCGCCTTTTCTGTTAGCTTATATTCCGGGCAGATGTGTACTGCGCCACAGAACTTTTTCATTCCCGAACAGGGCGTCAAAACAGCCAATGGCCAGGTATCTTTCAATGAGGTAGTGCAAAAGTTCAAGGAAGCGGTAGTAGGCCTCGTAAATCATCCGAAAATGGGCGCAGGTACGCTCGGCGCTATACAAAACGACAGCACCCTCTCCCGCGCACAGGAAGCCCGTCACCTCGGAGGGAAAGTGATCCTCGAAGGCACCCCGGTAGTGAATGAAGAATTCTCCAATGCCAGGGTATGCGCTCCCACCATCCTGGAAGTAACCAGCGCGGATACAGCCATCTATGAAAAAGAACTTTTCGGACCGGTGATCCTGATCATCAAAACCAGGGACACGGCACATAGTATACAACTGGCCAAACAAATGGCATCGAAATACGGCGCCATTACCTGCGGGGCTTATACCACAGATCCATCTGCCAAAGAAAAAATAGCAGAAGAAATGAACAGCGTTTTCACACCTGTATCTTTTAACCTTACAGGATTTATCTGGGTAAACCAGCATGCTGCGTTTTCCGATTTCCATGTTACGGGCGGTAATCCGGCAGGTAATGCCAGCTTTACCAACCAGGAATTTATTGTGAAAAGGTTTGTGTGGGTAGGCAACCGGGAACTGGCGGAATAGCGAAATTTTCTGACAAGCGCCCGCTTAAACAGGGCGCTTGTTTTAAAGCATACCAGTAATTATGAAGAAACTCTTATGTATAGTATTCGTTATTACCTGCGGCATCGTGGCATGCGAACAGGCGCCCAAAGCTGATAAAGCCCGGATCACCGATGCGCAGACCGTGCAAACCGGCACCGGTAACGCTTATCTTCCGGATACCGCCTTAAGTGTGGTGCGATGGATCGGTACAAAACCTACCGGTAAACATTACGGCGCATTGAAACTGGCCGGTGGCGCACTGTATGTAAAAGACAGCCTTATCACCGGCGGCCAGTTCATTATTGATATGAAATCCCTCCAGGATGTAGACCTCGCAGCCGATTCCGCCATGAAACGCAAGCTGGAAAACGAATTGAAAGGAGAGATGTTCTTCGACGTAAAAAAATATCCCGCCGCCACCTTTGAAATAACCGAGGTAACGGCATTCCATCCCACTGATGGCGATGAACTCACCCTTAGAAACGCTACCCATATTGTCAAAGGAAACCTGACGCTGAAAGCTGTTACCAAAAATATATCCTTCCCTGCCAGGATAACGCTTAAAGACAACACCATCATCGCAATAGCCAATTTTAACATCGACCGTACCGAATGGGGTATCAGCTATCGCGCCGACAAATCATTACAGGACAAACTCATCAATTCACAGGTAAATATCTCCTTCGATATAAAGGCTACCCGTTAAGCCCGCTTTTTTCGTTTTTTTCTGCGTGAAGCCAATAAAATATTTTAAATTTAGTACAACCTCTGGTACCTAAAACTGACTTCCATGGAAACAAATCAAGAAAGAGATAACCGACTTTGGCGCATCGCAAAAGCCAGGGCAGGATTTAAGTCCCACCTGATCATCTATCTCGTGATTAACCTGGGATTATGGGCAGTATGGTTTCTGACAGACAGTGACAAAACAAGCGGTACTCCCTGGCCGGTATGGCCCGCATTAGGATGGGGCATTGCATTGGCTTTCCAGTATTTCAACGCATACCACAAAGATCCTTTCGGTGATGCGTTAGGGGAATATGAAAAACTGAAAGAACAACAGCACACACGTATCTGATATTTGAGCCAAAACAAAATTACAGCAGCATGGACCAACCGCAACGACTATTCGATGTGATTTCTTACCAATTAGCCAACTTTCCCAAAGAGGATATGCTGGCCGGGAAAGAAAACGGGCAATGGAAAAAGTACAGCACAAAAGAAATAGCGGACCTCACTCTCAGATTCAGCTCCGGCCTGCTCAAACTGGGTATCAGACCGGGAATCAAGCAAAATGAGGAGAAAGATAAAATAGCCATCATTTCACCCAACAGACCGGAATGGATCATTACCGACCTGGCATGTCAGCAACTGGGCGCCGCGCTCACCCCCATTTACCCCACTATCAGCGAAACGGAGCTCGCCTATGTACTGAATGATGCGGAAGCACGCATCCTCTTTGTGAGCGACAAAGACCTGCTGGATAAAGTAACCGCCATGAGGGATAAATTTCCCTCCATCCGCGAAATATTCACCTTCAATAAAGTAGAAGGCGCCCGTCACTGGACGGAAGTTCCCGCACTGGCCGACACCGCCGATTTTGAACAGATAGAGGAAGTAAAAAAGAATATTTCCCCGGAAGAACTGGTCACCATCATTTACACTTCCGGAACCACCGGCACACCAAAAGGCGTAATGCTCAGTCATCACAACATTATGAGCAACGTACTGGCCTGCCAGCCTTATCTCCCCGTTAACAAAGAGGCAAAAGCCCTTAGCTTTCTGCCATTGAACCATATATTTGAAAGAATGGTGACCTACCTGTATCTCCGCGCCGGCGTACCGGTTTACTACGCAGAGACCATGGAAACCATCGGTGATAACCTGAAAGAGGTGAAGCCAACCATCTTTACCACCGTTCCCCGCCTGCTGGAAAAAGTGTACGAAAAGATCATGACTACCGGCCTGGAACTCAAAGGCATTAAAAGGGCCTTGTTCTTTTGGGCAGTAGACATCGGTAAACGGTATGAAATCAATAAAGACCAGGGCGCCTGGTATAACCTGCAGCTCAAACTGGCTAATAAGCTGGTCTTCAGTAAATGGCGCGCAGCCCTGGGTGGCAATATCGAATGCATTGTAAATGGTGCAGCAGCCTGCCAGGTCCGTTTGTTGAAGATATTCACCGCCGGCGGCATTCCCATCATGGAAGGCTACGGCCTTACGGAAACCTCCCCGGTAATCAGCGTAAACCGCATCAACGTGGAAGACCGCATGTTTGGCACCGTAGGTCCCGTTATCAGCGGTGTGGAGGTAAAACTTGCGGAAGATGGCGAAATCCTCTGTAAAGGCCCCAATGTAACCATTGGTTACTATAAACGCCCCGATCTCACTGCCGATGCCATCAAAGATGGTTGGTTCCATACCGGCGATATCGGCGTAATGATCGACAACAAGTTCCTGAAGATAACCGACCGGAAAAAAGAACTCTTTAAAACCTCCGGCGGCAAATTCGTGGCGCCACAGCCCATCGAAAACAAGTTTAAGGAGTCGCCCTACATTGAACAGATCATGATCGTCGGGGAAGACCGTAAATTCACGGCAGCACTGATCATACCTTCCTTCAGTAACCTCCGCAACTGGGCGCAGAAACGCGGTATCACCGCTACCTCCAACGAAGAACTCGTGAAAAACCCGGATGTACAGGACCTCTACAAACAGGCGGTAGAAAAATACAACCAGTTTTTCAGCCATATTGAACAGGTGAAAAAATATATCCTTCTCCCCCGTGAATGGACGGTTGATGGCGGTGAACTCACCCCCACCCTCAAGGCAAAACGGAAGGTAATCCTGGAGAAATTCAAAAAAGAAATCGATAGTATCTATGCCCCCGCCGGTGGAAAAGTAGATATAGAAAGTCTTTAAATATTAATTTAAAACCCTTACTTTTGCCACCCGATCCCAGGATTGGGGTAAAAAATGATGGCCTCATAGTTCAATGGATAGAATAGAAGTTTCCTAAACTTTAGATACAGGTTCGATCCCTGTTGAGGCTACAAGGAGGTACATTTCAGGGCTGTACCCTAATGGTGTACCGGACAAAAACAATGAGACCAGCCATTACAGCCAGTCTCATGTCTAATCTAAGATCTGTAGTAGGTATACACCTGGTTGCCTTCATGGCCGGCAATCACTTCATAAACGCCGGGCGAAGTCTCTACCACATCATTTATGTTGTAAACTTTACCACAAAGGGTATTGCCAAATTTACATCCGGATAAACGGGGATCTTCACCTGTTCCGGCATATGTTACGGGGTTACCATTCGCATCAACATAAAACTTGTAGTAATCCACTAAGGGCCGGGTATTTGCTTTAGTAACAAATACACAAATAACAGAAATTCCAATAGCCAACAGGCCTAAACGGTACTTTTTCATGAGGATATATTTTTTTTGAATAATAAAAACGCCTGGTAAAATCGCGCTGTGAAATAAGCCCCCCTTCTTCTTTTTGAGGCCCAGATGCCCGTTATGGCCAAAAGCATGAATATGATATTTAACCACAAATGCCATATCCATGACATAAAGTTTATCACACCACTACAGGCACAGGGAATAACATAATCTCCGGTTAGCATCATTACGATATAAACACTTATAGACAGGAGTAGTAGAAAAGCAGTATATAAGGCTATCAGGCGGGACCTTGGCCAGAGCAGGAAATAAGACAGCACCAGTTCCAATACAGGCAGCTGCCAGGCCATACCGGCAGCATAACCACTTATTAATGGAAAGCTGCTGAGCTGATTCCTGAATACCTGATAATCCAATAATTTTATCAATCCTGCGTAAACAAATAAAATAATCAACAATGCAGCAATAATGTTAGCAGCGTATTCTCTTTTCATGAGTATAGTCATTTTGTTTGCAGACGGAATTCCAGTGTATCCACCACATCTCCCTCTTCATTTCCTGTAATATGGAAGGGAATAAATGCAGGCGATGCGGTCATCCCCAGGGTAAGTAATTGTGCATGTTCTATCCGGGCTATATAGTTTCCGGGAGCAAGTCCGCTAAAGCTGAAGAAACCATCGCTTTCTGACAGCAGGCGGGCGGCCAGGCTGCCATCTTCACTGTAAATACATACTACGATGCGCCCCAGGCCTTTCCCATTCAGGTATACCTCACCCGACACTTCTCCGACCACCACTACAGGCACCTCCACGGGTTTTACACGATTGGGATCTATTATCACGCTGACCGTAGGATGTTTTAACCGCCATGCTATATTATCAAAACTGCTGCGGCGCATATCAATTAAATAATTCGAGTACGGTTCCAGTTCCAGTATACGGATAGTAGTATCCCGTTTGTTATGTATGATACGGCCGCCGTTCACCATTATCTGCAGTCCTGCAACTTTAGGTTCTCCTTTGTCACGGTGGCCATTGCCGTTCAGATCCAGAAAAGGCTGGATAACAATGCCGCCGGTACCAACACTGGTCCGGCTGGTTAGATCCATAAAGTCACCCAGTATCAAACTTCCTCTTGCGGATTGCACAAACGTACTGGTCGCATTACTGCGCGAAGCGGAAAAGCCTACCTGAGAGAAAGAAAAATCATAGCGGATACCAATACTCACATTACTGAAGTTGCTTCTATAGTTCCGCTCATACGACATATTCAGGTAGCCATTTCTGAAAAAATACTTCCCCAGTTCACAGCGAGTGCCAATAATCTTTTTCTGCATATACTCATACTGCACCTGCGGCGTGATCATCAATTGCTTTGGTAACCGGAAAGACAGGGCAAGGTTACTGTACAGATATGGATCTGATTGGCCGGCTAACACTGCATAGGTGGTAAAATTAGCTCCTACACCCAGTATTGCACCAGACATCAGCCATTCGGCAGCAGTGTATTTGGCTCCGGGTAATATGAACTGGTTGAGGGTAAGCCTGGAAAATACGGCAAGTTTGCGACCAACAAAAGTGCGGGACACTGCCAGCTTGCGTTCTTCCAGGTAATTGAAAATAATAGCCTTCTGCCCTTTTTTATACCGTGTGTAGTTTGCTTCTATAAGGAGATTGGCAGGCAGGCGCCAGGTCATCATCCCCTGTGCCCTTACACCATAAGTATAATCTCCCGAGAATAGCAGGTTGGAAGCCAGGCGCATGGAAGCATTCACAAAAGGCATGGTTTCCCCGGTGGTAACAGAAGAAAGATATTCAACACCGCCGCCAATGGTAATAAGGCGTGTAGCGCCATAGTTAAAACTTACACGGCCCAACCGGCTGTTCACACTATCTTCCACCACACCTGCGCTGGCGGTATATTCAAATTCACGATGCGGCAGAAAATTGAAAGGCACACTGATATTCTCCTCACGGAACCGCTCCTCGCCCCATGGACCGTAAAAACGAAGTTTTACAACTGTTGTTCCATATACCAATGGTACCTGGAAAGTAAAAAACCCGGACGCATCTGCTTTCGCATAATCTACCAGTTCATTGTTCACATATAATTCAACAGTCCAGTTGGGTTCTGTAAAATTACTCAGGGTATAGAAACCAAAAGTACGCCTGTTTGTAGTAGGTGTATTGGTAACCTGTACACCTACCACCGGATCGTAAACAGAAGCAGTGGATTGCGC
The DNA here is from genome assembly GCF_051362515.1 of Chitinophaga sp. ARDCPP14. Classification (NCBI taxonomy): domain Bacteria; kingdom Pseudomonadati; phylum Bacteroidota; class Chitinophagia; order Chitinophagales; family Chitinophagaceae; genus Chitinophaga; species Chitinophaga sp. ARDCPP14. Next base: position 205,302 of record NZ_JBKIXB010000002.1, read on the forward strand.
AAATATTTTCCCGGCTATCACCTGCCGCAGGCCTTTGTGATCATTATTTACAAAACGCCAGCGGTAGTATTGCTGCCTTCTCTCAAAAGGCCTGAACCTGTAATCGCTGCTATCATGCATAACGGATTGTTGTGCGCCATAGTTGTTGTAATTGAGGGCTACATTCGTTTCGCCTCCCGCAAGCGTACCTCCCAGGGACAGGCTTGCCCTTGTGTCATTTCCACCCTTTCCTCTCTGCGTGGTAACAACAGACCAGTCTGCCATACCCAATTGAAAGAGCGGATAATCCCTGCCAATCACAGTATCCGCTTTTACCTGGCCTTTCAGACGATTGATATTCTGATGCATCTGCTGCTGCCGCATTTCCCGGATAACCGGCAACTCATGTTTTGTATCCATACTAACGGACAGGTTGCGGAAGTTGAACTTACAATTCAATCCAAATACACGTCCGAAAAGTTCTGTACTCAAATAAAGACCAACAGGTGTGCTGATCAGTTCATTTTCTTGCAGTACAAATGTTTTTCCCTCATACTGGATACAGTTATGGGTTTTATCAATGAGATAAATAGCCTGTTCTGTAATAAAGGTGCCGGATACAGTATCTGCGCTCCCGGATAACGTGTTCCTGATCTGTAAGAAACTGAATACATCAGAAACAGACAGATAGGCAATATCATCAACTATCAGGGCCGGCAGTTCTATTCCACCTATGCCTTGCACCATAAAGAAAATAGATGTTTCATAATACGGAGATACCTCCTGCCTGGCAAAAGCAGGGGAGGTCATACCAATAGTTTGTAGCAAAATGAAAATAGTGATACGGGATAGCACTCCTGTTATTCCTGTATAAAGGTGATCGAAAATAAACCACTATATGCGCCAGGTGGATTAGCCAGGGGACTCCCAATTGTAAGCGTACCTCCTATCCTTACCTGTGTACGGCCGGGTGATATAGCTGTGGCAATGAAAGGTGATCCTGTACTCGCGGTACCGATGTGTAACATCATAGATCCCCCGTTACTTCCGGTGAGCATAACGTCTGGTCCGTTCATAATAGTGATAAGCGTACCGGCGTTAGCATCCACTTCAATAATGCCAGGCGAAAAAGGAAAACCCAGGCCAGCCTGTACAACACTGCCTGTAACAGACCGGGAACCATCCGGATATATAATCACCGTACCACCTGAAATACCCTGATAAAAAGCACCAAAAACAAGTCCCTGTAAAGGGTTCACATAAATAGCGATTGGGCGTGGAGGCGGTTGCTGCGCCTGCATTACCTGCCAGGTGAAAAACAGCAGGATCATTACACTCACGGTTAATTTATTACACAGGATCATAGATCTCTTAATTAATTGCTGATCAATATTTTTTTTGAAAACTTCTGTTGCTGGACAAAAAAGGTAACAATGTACACGCCATTCCTAAACGCTGAACCCAGGTCATGATAGCCATTACCATAAAGCTGCTTCCGTAATATTACCTGACCCAGCATATTCGTGATCATCACATCACATACTTCTCCCCGCATCTCTCCAATATGCGCAAGCAATTTGCCGCCAGCCGTATAAGCATTGAAAATAGCCGTGGGCGCTTCTGGTAAAATATCCGGGTCTTTCACACGGAACACCAGGAAAAACCGGTTCTCATATCCGCCGGCATTCAGGTAAAGACGGTAACCGGGATGTTCTTCCAGATCCTGTCTTATACCGGTTTTTGAGTCATAGAGGTATATGTGCTGTCCGTAGGGAATACGTTCCAGGTCAGATACATTAAAGGTGATCCACCCGGCCCGTTCGGTTTTAAGACCCAGCTGTATTACATCTGCACTGTCTTTCATACCAGGCCAGGAACAAATAGAAAGCCGCGCGGCATCCGGACTAATCACATATAAACTTGGCACTTCCCCATCTGTATTCATCAGCTTGAGGGCATCCATTTCTGTATCAAAAGCCTTCGTGGCATTATCATCAAAATAAACAACCATAGGATCTGCTGCTGTTACATCATCCTTGAATCCTGCTGTTAACCTCAGCAATGGAGATGTTAGCGGGATAAGCCGGTGAAAATCAGGCAGCAGATTATTAAGGCGTGCGTTATTATTAACTGACAACGTTGCAGCAACAGGAAATGTCCCTATGGAAACATGCACAAAAAATCCCTGCATGGCAGCAATAACATGACCGGCAATTCCATCACTGGAAACGCCATTGATATAAGAACTGTAGGTTCCCGTATATTGATTACCAGCGCCCGTATTAAAGTAGTATAACGCGTTGTCAATATTAGTGCGGCTCCATCCTGATGCCGTATTCCAGTCTATAGGTGACGGATACGGATTACCTGCCAGGTTAAAGCCCAGGGTGTAGGGTTGATTATGATTGTATAACGTAGCCGAGGTAATTGTATGGTTATTCACCACTCCTGTAATATCCGCCGTTTTAGCTGTGGAAGATGCGCCCATGTTAGCGGCGTATCCCTGCATAGGTGTGAGCGTATTGGAAGTATTGGTATAACGCACCCAGCCGGAAGAAGGCAGGTTTTCATCATAGCGGTAAAATGCAGGGAAGGTCGCGTTAAGATTTACATCATCCGAAAACTCATTGACGGTAGCTGCCTGAAATGGTGAGCTGAAATATCTGTATCCGAAACCAGATGGCAGGTATCGTTGCATGTCGATGTTTCCCAGCACCTCTCCGGTTCCACTGCCATCGATCAAGGCTGTTTGTGCAGCAGTAGATAATAAGGTCAGATTTCCATTTGCCTGAAGGGTGCCGTTGCTTAAAAGAATGGCCTTCAGGGAATGCCCGGTTGAGCTGATAGTAGTTGTACTACCCGTTGCGATAGTTATATTATTAAAGGTAGTCGCCGATGTTCCTGCAATGACCTGCGTTGTTCCTGCGAAAACTATTACTCCATTGTTATGAACAAACGTGCCATTGTTTGCCCAATTAGCTCTTAGCACGATGCTGCCATCACCGGCAATAACATAGGTATTCGACGCAATTATAATTCCCTGGCTGTAGGCCATTACAGGTAGGAACAGGAATAAAATATAGTAAAGCTCCAGTCGCATAGATCTTATTGTATAAGCGTTATATCAAAGATTACAGTACCCAGGAATTGGATTCCGCTAATACCTGCGCCCGAGTTAGTAAAGTTGATCAGCATGGTGTTTGTTGCACTTATCCTCGACCACGAAATAGCAACACCATCCGGCAATGAGGTGCGCGGATTTACAATAACAGTACTATTTAGTACTGCGCCCGTAACGGTTACGGTTTTAGTTACACTGGCGGAGTAAGTGATGGGAGAGGTAATATCTGTAATGGTTACGGATTTTCTGGATATGTTATTCAGCACACTACCTGCTGCACCCAGCTTAAAATTTCCTGCTACATCCAATTTGGCCGTTGGCGCAATGGTAGCAATACCTACCAATTCTCCGGCCATTATCCGCATCGCTTCATTAGCTGGCGCCGTTCCTCCTACCAGGAAAATAATATCTTTTGTTGCATTATTATTAACCATGTATAGATCATTCCCTGAAGAAATAATGTAACCATCATTAGCCTTACCGGTTTCTATGGGATTACCGGTTTGATACAGGTATCCTGAACCATTAATACCCAGGTCGATGAAGTTGGTAGTTTCCGTTCCATTATCCGCAGTAGCCACATAGTCAGAACTGCTTTGGGTTCCCGGAGAAAGATTCTGGATGTTCATCTGCATGTAACTATTGATACTGCCTTTGGCGTAAAAGGCATTAACAGAAGTAGTAACGCCCATATCTACCAGGAGTTTTTCCGGATTGACAAGATCAAATGTACTTGTCCCTATACCAACGCCACCTGTTTCGCTGATACGCATCCTTTCCGTATTACTGGTAAAAAGCCGTAAATCCGATAGGTCGTTGATGCCGGAACCCATGTAAAAGGCGTTTATCCCCGAACCGGTATTAAGAGAAAAAGCTGAATTTATACGGGCCGAAAAACGCAACGAGCCCATTAGATCTCCCTTCAGAAGATTGAGTGGTGCAGCCAGGATACCCCTTGCCTTCCGCATATGTAATCCGGCGGTGGTGGTGTTGCCATAATCATCAAACAGGTAATCATTTCCGGACTCTGAATTATCTGTTACTTTATGAATGCCTCCAAGCGGAATAGCTATTCCCAATCCTAAAGATCCGTTGGCAGTGATCCGCATTTTTTCTGTGTTATTCGTTATAAACGGCAGATCAATATTATCGATGGTACCCAGGCTCTTTGCAGTTGTTACCGTATTGCCGTTCAATGACCAGCCGGTACCGGCACCACCGGAGGAGAGATTTATCCAGGCACTTACAGAATAGTAGTAAAACCCTTTGGTATTATCTGTCTGGTAAACCAGCAGGCCTTCTGCAGGTGTGGTAATAGCCAATCTTTGCACCTGCGTCATTCTTGGAGCCAGTAAACCTTTTGTAGTTGATTTAATATCCAGCACTGCGGTTGCCTGTCCTGTTGTATAGGCAGCATCATCTGTTACGATCACTGTTTGGGTATATCCCTTCACACCGGTTAACATGAATACAAACAGGATGTATAGCGGTCTTATCATCATAGGAATGGTTTTAGATCCTGACTATTTCAATTGCAATTCTGCCTTTGCCAGTTGCGTGGATACAGTGCCTTTCTTTGTAGTGTAAACCACCCGGAGCATTCCCTTGTGATAATCCACACCCTGCTTGTCATCCAGATTTATATTAAACTGACGGGAGAGATTAGGTGTATAAACTGCCAGGCCGTTAACCACGCCAACCTCACTTACTTTCCCTTTCTCTGAAATATGTATTACTGTTATGCCACCGTATATAGAAGCATTACCCGTACGGTTAAATGTCATGCTAAGGCGGTTTTCAGGGGTAAGCGTCAGCCCGGAAATATTTGCCGCAGCCCTGGTATCACCCACACGAATAATAACCGGGATGCTAATCCCAAAAACCGGGATTAATTTTACGGACAGACCAAATGAATCTTTTAAAGCACTCCTGTCCGCCAATGGTTTCTCCATCGATTCCGCCCTGAAGTATATATGAGAGCGGTATTCTCCGGGGGCAAGCTGACTGGTTTTTACAAGTTGTATCTTAATTGTTTGGGCCTCATTGGGGGCAAGTATTACACTTCGTGGAAAATAACGCAGGTTACCACTGGCAAATTGCTGTCCGGAATCCGGTTGGCTGATCTGCTTAAACGTGCCGTCTTCGTTCATTTTGATCTCGATGAAAGAGATCAGGTACCTCGCCGTATCCTTTCCGGTATTAGCCAGATTCAATTCCTGCATTCTGCTCTGACCTTCGAATACCACTCTGGCAGGTGCTATTAACAGATTGCCCTGCGCTGTAGTATTTATAGAAAAAAAAATCATGCATAGCATGATCAGGTACTGTTTCATTGGATATGTTTAGTGAAAATCTGCTAAAAAACGGATACGATGCACGCGCATCGCATCCGGAAAGAATAACTAATTATAATTTACGGTCACATCAAAAGGTGTGGCAGATACGTATACACCAGAGGGTTGAGCCGCTGCTATATTTAATGTGGCGCCTACGTTAAGGGTTTGTTCTCCTGCTGTAAGCACGCCGCCGGCTCCGGACGGTGTACTTGTAAATGTAGTTACCGTCATGGTATTAGCACCACTCGCAATAGTGACGGCAGAAACAGGTAACGTGATCGTGTAATGATAACTGCCTGTGCCAGTCACTGTAAATGAAGCGGCACTTATAGTTCCACTGGTTGAGGGCAGTGTTACCCCACCGGTTGCTGTACGCGATCCTGCCGGGGATAATACAACCGTACCGCCAGCGGTAGATTGAACGGCGACGTTGCCGAAATTCATATCAACATCTTTGGTGATGCTGATAGGTGTTACAATAGTAGCAGTGGCGGTGGCGGAAGCCGTTTCCTGTGCAGATGCACGAGTGGTAAGGCCTGTGAGCGTAACCACTGCCACGCATAAAAAAAGTGTTCTTTTCATGAATGAAATTTTAAGTAGATGTTCTTGATCAATAGGAAATAAGCATTCTAGTCTCGCATGGTTACCTCCTGTGTTTTACGTGGTTCTTCGGTTTTTTGGTTTTTTGGTTTTCTTATAGGATACGACAAAATAAATAAGGTATACAAGTATAAGGATAGGACTGGTATAGGTTATTCTTATTCCTCCTTTCTTTCACATCAAAAGTAGGTGTATGCAAAACCCTGCGCAATGATCATGATCCATTTTAAAATGATCCTGATCATCGGTTAACACCGAAGACAACATAAATAGCCTATATTACATCTATACCGTAGATCATGACTTACGCTTAAAGTGCAGGAATAAGTGGTATATAATAACGTTAACCCTCATAAGACATTATCTGCATATATGTACCATAGCCACAATATTGATTTCGATGTGCTCTTTAATTATGCCACTATGGGTATCATTATAGCAGACGGCAGTGGTTGTATCCTGATGGCTAATCCTTTCATCCTAAAGGAATTTGGATATCTTAATGCAGAGATTGTTGGCCAGAAAGTAGAGAAGCTGATACCTCACCGTTTCAGGTCGCATCATGAACAGCACAGGGAAGTATACAGTGTAAATCCACGCAGCCGGCCAATGGGTGCCGGACGAGATCTTTTTGCTGTCAGGAAAGATGGAAGTGAGGTTCCTGTAGAAGTGAGCCTGGGTACTTACAAAACGGAAGATGGACAATTTGCTATTGCTTTTGTCAGTTTTATTTCCGACAGAAAGGATGCAGAAAACGCATTGAAACAATTAAATACTGATCTGGAGAAGAAGGTGGAAGAGCGAACAGAATCCTTAACGGAAACAGTCCGGCAACTAGGAGAACAGATAAAAGAAGCAAAAGCAAAGGACATAGAATTACAACGGGTGAATAATTTTCTGAATGTAGCGCTTGAAAAAGAAATAGAGCTGAACGAGTTGAAGTCCCGTTTTGTTTCCCTCGCTTCTCATGAATTCAGAACACCGCTCAGCACAATCCTGTCTTCCGCCTACCTGACCGGTAAGTATGAAGAGCTGGCTGAACAGCCCAAACGGGAAAAACATATCCAGCGGATCATCTCCTCCGCAAATCTGCTGACAGGCATTCTCAACGACTTCCTTTCCGTAGGGAAGATCGAGGAAGGGAAAACAAGCGGGAAGAAAATCAGGTTCAACATAGAAAAGCACATCGATACCATTATAAGTGAAATGGACGGCCTCAGGAAAAAGAATCAAAAGATCGTATACCGTCACACGGGTAATGTTTTTGTACTAACGGACCCTTCCCTGTTAAAACACATTATGCTGAACCTGGTATCCAATGCTATTAAATTCTCTCCTGCGGATGGAGAGGTCGTTATACAAACAACTATCTCAAAAAAACTGCTGGTGATATCTGTCAGCGACAATGGCATGGGCATCCCCACATCAGATATGCAACATTTGTTTGAGCGGTTCTTCAGGGGAAGTAATGTATCTAATATACAGGGTACCGGTTTGGGTTTGCATATTGTAAGGAAATATGCTGAGATCATGAATGGCACTATCAGCTGCAGAAGTGAAATAAATAAAGGAACTGAATTTACGATCACTATCCATCTTTAAATTGGTTTCTACGTGAAAAAGATATTAATTATAGAAGATAATATTGAAATCCGTGAAAATATCGCGGAGATACTTGAACTGGCCAGTTATTCCACCCTTACCGCAGAGAACGGAAAGGAAGGCATGGAAATGGCCATTGCGCAATTACCAGACCTGATCATCTGCGATATTATGATGCCGGTACTGGACGGATATGGGGTATTGCACATGCTTCATAAAAATAAACGCTTAAGGAATACACCTTTCATTTTCCTTTCCGCGAAGTCAGAAAAACCAGAAATCCGGAAAGGGATGGAAATGGGAGGAGATGATTACATCACTAAACCCTTTAATACTACAGAGCTTCTAAAAGCCGTAGCCTGCCGGTTGAAAAAAGCGGAACAGATCAGCAAGGAATTACCTCCTACCCCCAAAGGCCTGAATACGCTTATTCAAACAGCGGCCAATAAAGACAGCCAGGAATCCATAAAAGAGGATAGTAATGTGCAGAAGTATAAAAAGAAACAGGAGGTGTACCTGGAAGGTCATCGTCCCTCTTCCCTTTATTATATCATGAAGGGGAAAATCCGCACCTACAAACGAAATGACGAAGGAAAAGAACTGGTGATCGGTTTATATAATGAAGGTGATTTCCTGGGATATACTGCCTTACTGGAACAGCGGGTTTATAATGAAAACGCAGAAGTGCTGGAAGATGCGGAGCTGGTGATCATTCCCCGGGAAGACTTTGAATCCCTCCTTTTTAATAATTTAGGCATCCTGCACAAGTTCATACAATTGCTTTCCCGAAACGTTACAGAAAAGGAAGAACAATTACTGGGGATCGCATATAACTCTCTTAGAAAAAAAGTTTCTACAGCTTTATTATCCTTATATAAGAAATATAATTCTTCTGAAAATGCCAATTACAGTATTGATATGAGCAGGGATAGTCTCGCAGCCCTGACGGGTGTAGCTAAGGAATCATTGATCCGTACACTGGGTGATTTCAGGGATGAAAAACTCATTTCTATTAAAGAAGGGCTCATTTTTGTCCTTAACAGGAAGAAACTGGAGTTAATTTTAAACTGACGACTTTTCATTTATTTTGCTCTCAATAGCAAACTCCAATGCTTGCCCAACCAATCCTGCACCTATTTTGTTATTAAGTTATGCCACGTCGCCATAACCCTGATCAACTGACCTTATTTCCGCTGAATGCCGTTCCTACCACGATGGTATCCTACGCAGTTATTATTTCGCCACCCCGTAACATAATGGATCATGTCAAATTCCTGGAGAATAAAGTTTATGATCTGCTCCCGCAGGTAAAACACGGACAATATTCAAAAGCACATATCTCCCTGCTGAAATTAACATCAGAAGAGAATGACACCTCGATCATCAACCTCGTCAAAAATGCCGTATCAGCTTTATCTTCCTTTGAAGTTCAGTTGAATGGATGCAACATTTTTCCACATGGATACACTTCCGACTCACTGGTTTTACAGATCGGTAATCCCCAGCCAATAATTGATGTCCATAAATCCTTGTTTAAAGCGCTTAAGCGGAAAACACCAAAGATGACACCACACATGACTATAGTAAAAGAAGTACCGCATAATAAGCTCCGCAAAACAGATCTCTCCGCATTCGATTATCACAATTCCTTTCTATGCACAAAAATTACTATTCTAAAGAAAATGGCTGGTGATAAACAGTATGATAAACTCTTTGAAGTATGTCTATCCGATTAATAATTCGCTTGCCCAATATCCAGCCGGTTAATTCTCCCGTCCTTATCGATATGAAACTTAAAATAAGTTTTAAAATCTCCCCATTGATCGCTGTGAAACAGGCCATACACATCCATTCCGTTATTCTCTACTTTATCGATACTTGTAAAGCGTTCATGTCCAATGGCTTTCTGCCAGAAGGATTTAAAATCCATTTTATTTCCATCGTCAAACAGTTCTGCTTTATCAGCAAATAAGGCAAACCATGTTTTACTGTCGTTTGTTTGCAGGGCGTTGATCGCCTGTTTCACCGTGGCATGCGTGAGTTTATCTGTATTCATGGTAGGACTTTTTTGCTGCGCAAAGAGTACTGGTGACAGAAAGCCGATAATGGCCAATAACAACATCTTCATTTTGCGAGCGGATGCTGCAAATAAATGATAACAAGATTCAGGAGGAAGAAAGGCACCTCGATAGCAGCACCTTTCACATCACGGCCATACAAAGAAAAGCAGATAATCATCAGGATCGTTGCGGCCATGAGGAAGTTACCCAACAAAAATGTTCTGGGAAACAGGATCATTAAAGCACTCAACACCGTTACCACTCCATTGATGATGATGGCTGTTTTACTAAAGTGCCACCGGCTGAACATTGTAATCATTTCCGGCTTCTGGCCAATCATTGCCAGGCCTTGTTTCAGGCCCATGAATACAGTAAAAATGATCAGGACGGCATTGAGTACTTTAAGTACCATAATAATAGATTTTAGTTGGTGGCGCCTCCGTTCACCAACAGGTGCTGACCGGAAACAAAAGAGGATAAATCGCTGGCAAAAAACTCAGCCAGGTTAGCTACGTCTTCCACTTCTGCGAGTCTTCCCATTGGACAACTATCCAGTAATTGTTTTCTTAGTGCAGGATAAGCCGCCGGGTCGGCAAAAATGCCGGAATGATCTACCGCAAAAGGGATAATCGAATTTACGGTAATTCCTTTATGTCCTATTTCTTTCGACAAAATATCTACCAGGTATCTCGGGGTGGTTTTACTTCCGCCGTAAACCGCCATACCGGGTACCGGGAAGGAGGTAGTACTGGATGCGATATAAATGATACGGCCATTATTTTCAACATGTTTTGCTGCCTGCTGCATGGTAAAGTAAGTTCCTTTTGTGTTGATGGAAAATACTTTATCAAACTGCTCTTCTGTAAACTCTGTTACCGGCACTTCCACCATTTCAATACCCGCATTGGCCACCACGATATCTATCTTACCAAAAGCCTCTTTTGCTGTTGCAAACAGTTTTTCCAGATCAGCTACTTTGCTCACATCTGCCTGTACAGCAATTACGCGGGCGCCCATAGCGGTAATGTTGCTTACCACTTCATCTGCAGACGCTTTGTCTTTTGAGTAGTTAACCACTACATCCGCACCTAAAGCGGCATACCGTTCTGCAATGGCTTTACCTAATCCCCTGGCTGATCCTGTAATCAGCGCTACTTTATTTTTTAAGCTGTTCATGATATTATATTTAATACTTTTTTAGAAAGAAGGACACTTTATCCTCAGGCCATACCGCCATTTACACCAATATTCTGGGCGTTGATCCATTTGGCGTCGTCACCTGCGAGGAATACTACTACCTGTGCAATATCATCCGGTTCGCCAATACGGTTAAAGGCTGAAAGGGAAGCCAGTCGCGCGATCACTTCTTCTGATTTACCATTCGTAAATAATTCGGTATTGGTAGGGCCGGGAGAAACGGAGTTTACATTGATACCCCTGGCGCCTACTTCTTTGGAGAACACGCGGGTGAGCTGTTCCACTGCTGCTTTGGTGGCCACATAGGTGCCATATGCAGGCAGCATAATACGGTTTACAGAAGTGGAGAAGTTAATGATACTGCCTTTGTCGGCCAGGCGGGTAGCGGCCTCCCTCATGGTATTGAAGGTGCCTCTTACATTAATGTCAAACTGACGGGTAAAATCTTCATCGGTGGTATCTTTAATCAGTTTGGTGATCATGATGCCGGCGTTATTCACCAGTACATCGATACGGCCATAATGCGCGATAGCGGCGTCAAACAGGGCTTTTACCTCGTCGCTTTTGCTTACATCTGCCTGCAGTGCGATGGCATCGCCACCCTGTTGCCTGATGTGTTCCACCACCTGCTGCGCGGCATCTTTACCACCGGCATAGTTAACGATTACTTTTGCGCCTGCGGCCGCCAGTTGGCCGGCCATTGTAGCGCCAATACCTCTTGAAGAACCGGTAACCAGGATGATCTTATCTTTTAGCGTGCTCATATTTTTGTGTTTTATTTTGATAACACAAAGATGAGCCAACCGTTGCCCTGAAAAGTATAAGAATTACACTAATAGTTACAAATATCTAAGATGCATGTTGCTTTCTGTATGAAACGGGAGAAATACCGGTTTGCTTCTTAAAATAATTGCTGAAATGAGTGGATTCTGTAAAGCCCAGTTGAGCGGCGATTTGTTTGATAGACGCAGGGGAATGTTGCAGCAATGTACGGGCTTCGGTGATCGTTTTCTCTGTAATCCAGGTACTTATGGGCTTTCCGGTTTTACTTTTAATCACATTGCTCAGGTAATTGGGATGCAGGTGTTGTGCATCGGCATAATCCTGTACCCTGAATACCTTATCTGCCTTCCCGCTTACCAGGTCGCGGTAGTGCTGCTCCAGGGTTCTCTTAAACTGTTTTACAATCTGTGAGCTGCGGTTGCCTTCATATATAGGGTTATAATCTTCCCAGAAATATTCTTTGATCTTCAGCAGCAGCACCACAAACAGGTTCCCTATCATCCGCGTTCTGTACGTAGACGAGGAAAAATACTCCTTTTCTATCTGCAGATACAATTGTTCAAACTCCGCAAACACTTCCGGCTGCAATGTCCTGGGCGGTACGGTTTCCGCCAGGAGAAAAGGAAATTCCTCAAAAATCTTCTGGTGTACATTTTCCTTCAGAAAAGATTCACTGAGTGTAATCAGGTGTACATCGTTAATTTCCTGCCATTCAAAAGATTTAAAATGACCCGGATTAGTAAAATAAATAGTTCCGGGAGAAGTGTTAAAAGTTTGCTCATCGGTGGTATACCTGCCAATAGCATCTTTCACAAAAACAAAAGAAAAGAAATTAGTCCGGTATACGATGGAAGTATAAGGCAGCTCAAAATGGATGTCCTTCAGGTTATGAATGGTAAAGGCGGTTTTGGCGTCGATGCTGTCCACCGGTAAACCCTGGTAAATATACTGATCCAGCAGGGTATTGAATATAATCCTTTCCTCCTGGCGTGCTTTCTTTTCTGGCATTCGATGTTAGGTTGCTTTATGTGAAGTTAAATAAAAAGATTCTCCTCATCTTTATGTGAATTTTCCCTTATTTCGTCATCATACTTTCAAAGCTCCCATGAAACTACTATACCTGTTTCTGATTTTTACCTTGCTAACAGTACCGCTTAGCGCGCAGCTTCCCGGCAACCCGGTCTATTTTAAGAGCGGCGCCCAGAAGCTGGGTGTGAGTTCGTGCGAACAACTAATTATCACCTCAAGAGCCGGAGAAATTGTAATGGCTGATTCTATTCAGGGCTATTGGAGGTCCGTACTGGTGAACACAAACCCGAAAAAACCCATTACACGATTAAATATTGAACGTGCCACCTTCTTCAACCGCGATACAGGGTTTATTTCCGGCTTCATCGCCGGCAGTTCCGGTAAATATGATATTATTTACCGCACCACTGATTTTGGAAAAAGCTGGACAGTCGTGGATGTCGGGAAAAGTGGTTGGATGGATGGTGCGTCATGGCTCGATAACGGTGAAGCATGGTTAACCGTTTCCGGCAACGGCATTGTTCATACCGCCGATTTCGGCGCTACATGGGATGGCATGAACCTCCCCGGATGGGGAAATAGTCAACGCTACGACCAGTTGTTCTTTACTACCGGGCATGAGGGAATTACCGGCTCTGTATGGAACATACTCGCGCTATTCCATCCGGAAACTGCCTCCTGGGAAAAAATCCCTACTCCACTGGACCAAAAAGCATATGCCAAAACCAACATCGCGAGCAGGCCATCTATAGCTGGCGTAGCCATTTATAAAGATTATCTGTTAGCTAACCAGGAAGGTTTGGTCTTCTACAGCCGGAAAGATTCGGTCAACTGGATACCATTGCCCGACTATGACAATTTTTATACAGATGCCGCCAATACAGCGCTTTATTTTCATGGAAGCAATGGCCAGTTTGTTAAAGCAGATGATCAATTGCAGCCGGTATTCAATTACAATACCGCTGAAACCTACTACGATGCAGTTTGCAAAAATACGAGCCTGTTTATTTTATACCGAGGCAGAATGATGCAGTTAAAAGCTGACCGGCAAGTTATTACGGCCAATATGTATACTATGGATACCACTGTTGCCGAACCGGAAATGATTGGCTCTTCGGGCAAGGAAAATTTTGGCATACTGGGAAATGAAATCCTGGTTCAAAAAGGTAAAGACGATTCATGGAAACATTACCTGACCTTGCCTATATCTGCCGGAAATATTGCCGGCATCAGTATGAGTAATTCCGTTATAAAATGTAATAGCAAAAATGATTCGCTCTATACTTACAACATCAGCACCCGAAGCGAAGCAATGAAATCCAATACCGATATCATCCGCGACTTCTGTATGGCAGGAATCAAAACTATTACTTTTACAAGTGGCAGCCAGGGCTGCGATCAACAAACTTACGGCAAACTCATGTTCCGGAAAACCAAGGGAGGATTTGAAGCGGTAGAAGCTCCTTCTTCCAGTACCTATTCCTCACAAATGATTACTGACGTGTCTTTTATAGATGAAGCACCGGTACTTAATTTCATTAACAATATCCCGTCATTACCAGGCAAACAAACCACCATTCAGCAATTGAATTTTTCAGAAGAGGATTACGCACAATGCAAAAGTGATATCCTTACTTTTAAGCGGGATATCAACAACAATAAACTAAACATCTATGCGAACAATCTCAACTTTGAAAAATTGCTGTCAATAGTGGACAGCGTAAAAAATATCGATCCGGCGCTGCTTAACAATATGTTGCTTAATATGGAAGACATAGTCAGCACTACCAGCTTCACAAAAGGTCTGATACTGGTAAATCAGAAAGATGAGGTGATGAGCCTTTACCATGGCTATTATGAAACTTACAATCCCTGGCTGTTCCCCTGGAGGTTTCATATAAATGGTGTTCATGGAATGAGTAATGCTATTGAAATTTCTGAATTTATCCGCAAAGTATATCCCTCCTTTCTATCGCGGCCTGATAAAATAACGGCTTTGCGCACGATCGTAAAAAACCTTTATATGATAGCAAAGTAATACTGCAACAAAATAGACGGGCATGAAGCCCGTTTATTTTGTTGCAGTATTGCTACTCCCTGATCGTATTCTTGTCCGCCAGTGCCATCTTAGCAATATCATCTTTCCTTTTAAACGTTACGCCGGCATGCTTTTTCATATAGGCAAACAACTCGCTGGTAGCTTTTACCATTTGCGGGGTACCGCCTATCCTGTCGTGAAAACTGATAGACATCATGCGTTTTCGCCGGGCAGATTCTTCGTACAACTGATCGAATTCCATCTTTATCTGTTGCAGGAACTGATCAGTAGAAAACCACTGGCCTGCTACCAGCTGGATATCATTACAACGTAAGGTATATGGTACTACTACAAAGTCGCTGCCGTTCACTTCAGTGATAAAAGGTTCATCACGGCTCAGGTCATCGATATGATACAGGAAGCCCAGTTCCTGCAGGATATTGAGGGTATTATCGCCCCGGCGCAGCCAGTTGGCGTTGTAGCCTACCGGCGTTACGCCGGTGGCCTTTCTTACTGCTTCCACGCCATCGCTGATAAACTGTTTTTCTTCTTCATAGGACAGCATGTATTGCGACGACCAGTCGCGGCCATGTGCGGCTGCCTCATGCCCGCGCTGCACAATCTCTTTCGCAAGGGCCGGATGCTTTTCCACCGCGCTGCCAACCATATGGGAGGTTACTTTTATGCCGTGTTTGTCCCAGTTATCCAGCATGCGGGGAATGCCTTCCTTGAAGCCATACTCGTACCATGTAGTGGCAGGAAGGTCTTTATAGCCTTTGAGCATATTCTGAGGAAAAGGGCTTTCGGGCCTGTCTGGCTGGCCGCCGGCTTCAAACTGCATAGATACTGATACTACGAGGCGCGAGCCATCTGCCCATCCGGCGCCGGATTTGGCTGTTGGAGTGGCTTTCGCCTGTGCCAATACCGTTCCGGGCAGTACCATACCGGCTAAACCTGCGAGGCCGGCTGTTTTCAGGAATTCTTTTCTTGTAGCCATTATTTTTTAATAAGATGATCAACTGCAATTGTGTTGTATTGGATAAAAGCCAGCAGTACGGCGAAGAAGACGGCATGGATCAGTTGGGAGGGCAATGCTTCCCAGTTTTCTATCATGGCAGTGCCAAATATCAGGAGCACCATTACTACACCCCCGCCAATAAGGGAAGCACGGGTAAATAACCCCAGCAGGAGCAGCAGCCCGATTATAAATTCGGCGATAGGCAAAGCATAGCTGAAAGGCACTACCAGCAAGTCGGGCAACATGGATTTTTCAAAGCTTTTTACCATCCAGGCGCTGAAGCCATTTAATTTAGGGAGCCTTACCAGGCCGTGACCGAACATGCTGGCAGCTACCGCCAGCCGGAGCAACAGAAATACGATAGGGTTGTTTTCCATTTGTTTGATTTTTTGTGACACAAAGATCAGCCGGAACCCGGGAAATAATTTGTACTTTTTTAGGATCATTCTGTACTTTTGCAGGTATGCTACAAGAGAATTTATATCAGCCTTTTGAGATAGAATACCGGGAATGTACAGAATGCCCGATAGATCCGCATAAACATAACTTTTTTGAACTGGTGTATATTGTGGAAGGCAGTGGGATGCAGTGTGTGAATAAGAACCAGCTGCCGTACAGCCCGGGGAAACTGTTCCTGGTAATGCCGCAGGACTGCCACTCATTTGACGTGCAGGAATCTACTAAATTCTTCTTTATCCGCTTTAATAACATCTACCTTCAAAATCAGCATAAAGACTGGATACAGCAACTGGAATTTATTTTTCAGAATCACAACCATATGCCGGGATGTATCTTAAAAAATAAAAATGATAAACCGCTGGTAAAAGCATTGGTAGAGGCGCTGATCCGCGAGCTGGTAAACCAGCAGCCCTATCACCGGGAAATGGCCCAGCAAATTGTAAATACCATGATCATGGTGATTGCACGGAATATACTGCTGCAAATGCCGGAACAGCCCAAACATCCTGCGAAACAGGATGCTTCCATGAATATATTGCACTATATACACGAAAATATTTACACGCCTGAAAAGCTGCGGGCAGAGCAGATTGCAGCCCACTTTAATATCTCGCCCACTTATCTGAGTGAATATTTTAAACGTAACAATGGCGACAGCCTCCAGCAATACATTACCCAGTACAAACTGAAGCTGGTGGAAACACGGCTGCAGTACAGCAGTATGCGGGTAGGGGAAATTGCGGATGAACTGGGCTTTACAGATGAAAGTCACCTGAACAGGATGTTTAAAAAGTATAAAGGTGTAAACCCTTCTGCTTACCGGAAAGAACTGCAGCTGCACGCTAACTGACGGGCATAAAAAAGCGCCCGCAGTATGCGGACGCCTTTTTACAATACCTTTTCCTGTTACTATTCTTCGTCCTCTTCTTCTTCTCCATCATCTTCCAGCCACTCCATGTAAGAGTAGTACCAGTCTTCCAGCTGTTCCAGCAGTTCCTGTTTCTTTTCCGGAGCGCTTTTATAGAATTCCTCTACATTATCGATTTCATGAATGATATCGATGTAGGCAGTTTCTTCATCTTCTTCTACCCGTTTGGCAAAGAAGCGGGGTTTCTCGGTATGAAAAATATATTCATTTTCCGGATCTGTTACAGGATCGTCTGCAATCAGAAATTTAGGTAGCTGTGCCATAAAGGAGTTATTTACTTTTAATGATGTTGTACTCTTTTCAAGAGCTACAAAATTATTGATAATTAGCTTATAAAAAACATGCAGTGGGAATGAATAAATTTATTGATTAAATTTCACATCTTTATAGTCGTTAAAACCCATACCATATGCAGCAATATTGGCTAAGATGGGAGAACTGGATGCAGCAGCACGCCCCCAGACTGCTTAACATCCTCCATCCCGGCGTTACTTTTGAGGCGGTGGAATCTCTTGAAAAACTAATAGGAACGGCCATGCCGGCCTCTTTTAAAGCATTTTATGCTATTCACAACGGACAGCAGAAAGCCAGGGCCGGGCTCGTAGATGCGGATCAGCTGTTAAGCGTGGAAGACATCACCACCCAATGGCATCACTGGAAAGACCTGCTGGATGCCGGAACTTTCAATTATCACGAAGAACCCGTGCTCTCCACACCTGATACCGGCATAAAAAACGATTGGTGGAATCCTTTATGGATCCCTTTTACCGGCGACGGCTTTGGTAACCACCTGTGTATCGACCTGGACCCCGCACCGGAAGGCAAGCACGGACAAGTGATCACGTTCTGGCATGACGACAGTCACCGCGCCATTGTAGCCGGTTCTTTTGAAGAATGGCTGCAGGATTATCTCACTGCCCTCGAAAAGGGAGAATATATTTTTGTGAAGAAATGGGGAATCGTGCACAAAGACACCTTCCTGAACTACAACGATTGATTATACTGTACCGGCGAACTGCCCGTCCACCGCTTAAAAGCCCTTGTAAAAGCACTTAACTCATTATAACCAAGCATCCAGGAAACATCTTTCAAAGGGTAATTACCGGACGAAATATAATACACCGCCAGTGAATGCCGCACCGCATCTGCAATATCCTGGTATTTTACACCCTCCTCTTTCAGCTTACGCTGCAAACTCCGGGGACTCATATTGAAATTGGCCGCCATGTCGTTCAGCGACGACACGCCGAGGTATGAATTCGCCAGCAGGTAATTATAGATCCTGTTTTGTAAAGTTTTGTGCTGACCTGCTGTTTGGGGTAAACTGCTTACCTTCTGCAACAACAGGTTCTGAAGCTCATAATTAGCCGTTAACAGTGGCTCATCCCAATACCTGCTGTCAAATACCAATGCATACTCTCCTGCCCGTTTCGACGGCTTACAACGAAAAACACGCTCATATTCAGCAGGGTCCGGAACCGTGTAGGCCAGCCGCGCTGCCTGCGGGACTATTTTTTCCAGCAGCAGGCCATCCAGTTCATGAATCACCATCATCAATAAAAGATCTATCAATTGCCGGAAAGCATAGGGTGGCGCTGCGCCATAATCAACCGCCGGCAGCAGCCGCACCGTAAAGTTTTTAGCGGTACGCGTTACTTCCATCCGGCACTCGTCCGTTACCAGGTGCGTTAGCGCTGCAGCGTGAGTTAAGGCCTCCCCAACGGTAGCGCTGCTCCGGATTATTTCTCCCACCACCCCCAGGGCAGCAGGTTGCAGGGACTCGCCAAAGTGCAACCCAAACAACGGATCGTTGGTTAACCGGCCCGCATTCAGCCACAAATCCTGCAGCTGTTGTACAGTTACCGGCACTGCATGACTCCTTTTCAATGCCGCCAGGTCAATACCCGCCAGCTTACAAAGCTGTGCAGCATCTACATCCCGCTGTACAGCATACGCGATAATACTCAATACCAGCTGTTTCATATAGCAAAGGTATTTCGTCCGGTGTTTACAAAAATCATCCTGTCGCTAAATGGTAAGTAATTGTCGTGTAAAGGTAAATGATAAAGGGGTGGCAGATGGTAGCTTTGCATTATCAATTCATCAACAACTAAAAAAGTATACAATGGAACAACAAACACTGCAGGTAGTAACAGATTTTGTAAATGCCGTACAACAGGTAAACCTTGAAAAACTAGGCGCACTGCTACATCCCGAAATAAACTGGGAACAACCGGGCAACAACCGCTTCTCCGGCACTAAAAAATCCAGCGGGGAAGTATTCCAGATGGTAGGCGGTATGTTTGAGGTATCACAGAATACCATGTCACTCGCTGCCATCAAAACCATTGCAGTACACGGCGACCAGGCATCTGTAGTACTTACCTGGAAAGCATCCCGGCCGGGAGCGGAACTGCATACAGATAACGTAGACGTATATACGGTGAAAGATGGTAAAATTGTGGCAGCGAAAATATATGCGGAAGATATCCAGCACGAAAATACTTTCTGGGGCAATTAAATTACAATTCAACACGGGCAACACCTTCCGGACCACGGGCAGTCTGGAGGGTGTTTTTTTGTGCAAATAATTCTCCCGCTGTTACGGATAACAGTCATTTTTT
This sequence comes from Chitinophaga sp. ARDCPP14, assembly GCF_051362515.1. Classification (NCBI taxonomy): domain Bacteria; kingdom Pseudomonadati; phylum Bacteroidota; class Chitinophagia; order Chitinophagales; family Chitinophagaceae; genus Chitinophaga; species Chitinophaga sp. ARDCPP14. The sequence goes on from NZ_JBKIXB010000002.1 coordinate 225,076, forward strand.
AGCATCAACTAATAAGGAGAAATCAACTATCGTTTAGATAATAGCTACGCGTTACTTTAATTCTCCCCGTGAGGTGTAGGAACAGATAGATACAGACCTTCGACTACTTCACAGGCAGAGGGTTTACCGTAAATGAATATACGAAATTTAAATGATCCCGCCACGGGAAATTCCCCGGTATGTACCAGCAATGCGGTAAAAAACACATTTATAAAAAACTGTATTACAATAACAAACCAAGTGGCACTATTGTTGAATAATAACCAGCGTCAGGCAATCATTTTTAAAAATAAAAAAGTAATAACATGAAAACTCCAAAACTTCTGATAGCTGCGGCCATCGGCGTAGCAGTAACACTGGCCGGTCAGCATGCATTTGCACAGGGAATCGACAGCACTGCAAAAAAAGTGGGAAATAAAACAGCCTCTATCGCTGTTAAAGGAGCCTCCACCATTACAGATAAAACCTTTAAAGGCAAGGAAGGCCCCAACGGGGAAACCGTTTATATTGACAGAAAAGACAGGAAATACATTGTAGATGGAAAAGGTAAGAAAGTGTATCTGAAGAAATCACAGATACATGATAAGAAAAAAGACTAAATCTACACTGCCATAAAGTAAGCCGGCCAGGGAAACCTGCCGGCTTTTTTATTGCCACAAAAAACAGTAATGGAAGATAATTCCATGACAACAAGCCCGATATTTGTTACGTATATTCATATTGCCATTAAATACCCACTTATGCAACTGAAACCAGGCACCTGTTACAAGGTAAATACCAGGACCATTGCAGCGCTGCAGCAATTTGGTGAATACGAGTTTGTAGTAGCCGTTATTCACGCCAACGATACCTCCGACAGCGTGGTTTTTGAACTTAAAAAACTGCTGGGACACTACAGCACCGAACAGGAAATAGCCACCCGCCAGGCCATTGAAACTCATGCCGATGGTTTCTCACTGGAAGATATCACCGGGCATCAACTTAACCTGCTACAATTTGAAAGGGAAAGCGCTTTTATAAAATGGATCGCAGAAGGCATTGCGGTGCCGTACGACTGTAACGCGTAAATAATTACTCGTAACGCAACGCTTCAATAGGATCCAGCCGGGAGGCCGCCTGCGCCGGATAGTAACCAAAAAACACCCCGGTAAAGGCGCATACCACAAAGGAAAGTATAATAGAAGACTCCGACACCAGCGTAGGCCAGCCAAGCGTGAGCGTAATTACCTTGGCAGAAGTAATCCCCAACACCACCCCTATTAAACCACCCGTTACGCTGATAATAATTGCCTCTACCAGGAATTGCAATAAAATATCAATGCCCCGCGCGCCGATAGACATGCGCAGCCCTATTTCCCGGGTGCGTTCCGTTACTGATACATACATGATGTTCATGATACCAATGCCCCCAATCACCAGTGAAATACCGGCAATAGCGGTCAACAGGATAGTAAGCAGGCTGGTAGTGGAACTCAGCGTTTTTATCAGTTCCTCCATGGTCCTCACCTGGAAATTATTTTCATCGGCAGGACGCAAACGGTGTGTTGTTCTGAGTATATCTATAATTTCATTGGTAGCCTGCTCTGAAGCGCCTTCGCTTACCGCGGAAGCATAAATACTCTGGAAATAAATGGTCGCCAGGATACGTTTTTGCACAGTGGTGTAAGGCGTCAGGATGATATCATCCTGGTCCTGCCCGAAAGAGCTCTGTCCTTTCGGCGCCAGCGTGCCTATTACCTGCAATGGAATGGAACCCAGGCGGATTACTTTTCCTACAGGACTCTCTCCACTGGGAAACAGGTTGTTGATCACCGTTTGCCCCAATACACACACTTTCGCAGCAGTAGCCACATCTGCATCGGAAAAACTGATGCCATCATTCACCGTAAGCTTGCGGATATCAAAATAAGAAGGGGCCACGCCCTGCAGGGATGTAGGCCAGTTCAGCGCGCCGTAAATAGCCTGCCCTTTGGTAGACGCTACCGGCGACACCGCGCTTACATATTCCGCATTCTTTTGTATCGCTAATACATCTGTGATAGTAAGCGACTGAAAGCTTTCTCCTCCTATCCTCACCCCACCGGCTACGTTGCTGCTTGGCAAAATGGTGATCATGTTAGAGCCCATGCTGCTCAACTGCGACTGGATACTTTCTTTCGAGCCCTGCCCGATGGCCACCATCGCAATAACAGCGGCCACACCGATGATGATTCCCAGCATCGTGAGGAATGCCCGCAGCTTATTGCGCTGCAATGCCTTTAACGCTATCATTATGAGATTGACTGCACTCATGCTTTCGCTGAATTAATAATCTTCGGCCGGAGGCAATGATGCCAGTGCTTCCTTCGCCGAGCGTATGTTTTCATTCTTGCTGTCTTTCACCACTTTTCCATCCCGCAACATCACCGTTCTGCTGCTGAAGGCCGCTATATCCGGTTCATGTGTAACAAATACAATCGTTTTGCCTTCCTGGTTAAGGTCCTGCATCAGGGCCATAATTTCGTAAGAAGTACGGGTATCCAGGTTGCCGGTGGCCTCATCTGCCAGGATCATGACCGGCTGATTGACCAACGCCCTGGCAATAGCTACCCTTTGTTGCTGCCCGCCGGAAAGCTGGCTGGGCGTATGATCTTCCCTGTCGGCCAGTTTCACCGCCTGGAGCGCCCCCAGCGCCCTGTTACGCCGCTCCTGCACAGATAACTCGGGGTTGTAAAACAACGGCAGCTCCACATTTTCCAATGCAGAGGTACGCGGTAACAGGTTGTATGCCTGGAACACAAATCCAATTTTATGATTCCGTAACCGGGCCAGTTCATTGCGCGACAGGTTACTCACATTCACGCCATCCAGCAGGTAACTCCCCGACGTAGGTTTATCGAGGCAGCCGAGAATATTCAGCAACGTGGTTTTCCCCGAACCGCTGCTTCCCATAATCGTCACAAATTCGCCTGCAAACACATCAAAAGACACGCCTTTCAATGCGCGGACCGTTTCAGTCCCCATCACAAACTCACGCTTGACCTGCTGTAGCTCCAATATTTTGCTGCTGCTCATCGTCTTCGCCCTCCCATTTTTGGTAAAAACGGACTGGTATTTCCTCCCGCGGCCGCCACGGCTCCCCCGGCGCTGACGCCCGTTACCACCACATCATTTTCGTTTAGCCCTGAGAGTACTTCAATATGCGTATTGTCGTTTAGTCCTGTTCTTACATGTTTTTGCACCAGCGTATCACCGCGTAATATCCATACATAATTGGAGGAACCTATACGCGTGGTGCTTTTAAACTTACCACCCGTAGTATCCTTTGTTTGAGCGGGGTTACGGGTTCTCCTCACGGCGCTTTGTATCACATAATCCTTTAGCTGTACTGAGTCGGGAATAAATTTAAGTGCCTTTACGGGCAGCAGCAGCGCGGAGTCTTTTTCCGCGGTATAAATCGTAACGTTGGCCGTCATACCCGGTTTCAGCTTCCTGTTATCATTCGGTGCGTTAATAATCGTATTGTAGGTAACCACGTTGGAAGACACCGATGGCTGCAGCCTGATTTCCTGGACACTTCCGGCAAAAATATCTTCCAGGTAAGCATCTACGGTGAAGGTTACACGAAGTGAGTCTTTTACATTGCCGATATCTGCTTCGTCTACGCTGGCTTCTACCTGCATCTTGGTGATATCCTTGGCGATTACAAACAAGGTAGGCGTATTGAAACTGGCGGCCACGGTTTGTCCTACGCTTACATTCCGGTTCAGTACCACCCCGTCGATCGGTGAATGGATTTCTGTAAAAGAGAAATTCTTTAATGCCGAATTCAGCTGGGCGGTTACGCTGGCCACATTTGCTTTGGCCTGCCCTATCTGGTTGGCAGCAATATCGTGGTCGGCTTTGCTGATGGCGCCGGTTTTATACAACAATTCCTGCCGCTGGAAATTATTCCTCTGGTATTCCAGGTTGGTTTGCGCTACCTGTACATTGGCCCGCAGCTGATCTACCTGTGCCTGGAAAAGATCTTTATCCAGTTCCGCCAGCAGTTGTCCTTTTTTCACCTGGGTGTTAAAGTCCACGTATAAATATTTGAGCGTGCCGGACACCTGGGTACCCACCGCTACCGTATCTACCGGCTGTATAGTACCGGTAGCGGTTACGGTAGTGGCTATGTGCCCGTATTCCGGTTTGGCGGTATCAAACCTGACCGGTTCTTTTTTCTTCCTGATAAAGAAAAACCAGATCGCCACCAGCAGCAGTACGATCACCACCGTTATGATAACACCTTTATATTTTCTCATACCTCAATTTACATTTATAGTTTTACCGGTATGCCCCTGTAAAAATCATATATCCTGATGTTCAGAGCAGCATTGTATTTCGCCTGTATATAAGATTGTAATGCCTGTATATATAAATTCTTCTGCTGAAGAAAAACCACGATATTGGCAGCGCCCACTTTTAATTGTTCGCTGGCAATCCGGTAACCTTCCTGTGAATATTTTAACTGCTCCACGGCAGCATCGTACTGCGACTGCGCATTGAGCACATCTATATATGACTGTTCTATCGTTTGGGTAAGATTTGTTTTGGTATCCTGCAACACCAGCTTCGACTGATCCACCTCTATTTTTGCTTTTTCCACATTGGTTTTCACGACCCGCCGGGTGAAGATGGGAACAGATAAAGTGAGCCCTATCTGCTGATAAAAATTATTATCCATTTGCTTGAAATAAGCGCTGTTGGCTCCTCCGCTAACATAAGAAGATCCTAATGCGCCTCCGGCTGTAAGCGTAGGCAAATACCCGGCCCGCGCCTTTGCCAGGTCCAGGTCCGATACCTGGATGCCGAGTTCACTGCTTTTAATTTCCGGCCTGTTGGCCAGTGCAGAGTCCTGTACTTCCTGTAAGGCATACAGCCGCGTGTTGGTGATCAGTGTATCCGGCTCCTGGATTTCAAAATCATAGCTGCTGGGCAGTTGCAACAGTTGTTTCAGCACCAGCTTGTTCTGCCTGTGCTGGTTTTCGGCGGTTACCAGCAGGTAACGGTCGTTCGACAGCTGCGCCTTTAACTGCACCAGTCCTATCAGGGCAATGCTGCCCACATCATATTGTTGTTGTCCCTGCTTCACCTGCGCTTCAGAGGTGGCTACCACGTCCTGCACATATACAATGTTTTCCTTTGCCAGCAGGATATTCAGATAGGCTTGTGTAATCAGTACCGTGATATCATTTACCTGCTGGGCAATATTCAGTCCTGCCATCTGCGTGAGCAGGTTCTTCTGCTTAATATCATTATTAAGATATCCGCCCTGGAAAAGGGTAACGTTGGAATTAACGCCATAATTACCGGTGGTATTTACCCGGTAAGAAGAATTGCCGGTAGCGGTAACAGATTTGCCGCCATTAAGATCCTGGGAAACGGACCCCGTAAGATTAGGCAGCTTGGCCGCACGCGACAGCAGCAGATCCTGGTCACTGCTCATTTTGCTCAGGCGCAGGCTGTTTAACTGGATATTGTTTTTCAGCGCATAATCGAAACACTGTTGTAAAGTCCACTGTGCGGGGAGCTGCTGCACGGTGCTATCCTGTGCGTTCAGCCTGGGTGTCACTGACAACAAAAAAATAAAAATGAATAGAAATCTTCCGGGCTGTCTGAAAAACATCATCGTATAATCATTGATGTTAGTAAAGGCTACAACTGGAATAAGGGGCCAAATAGTAATACAAGATAACGAATTATGATGGTATTAATAAACGAAAAACGGACCCATAGAAAGATAATAACGGATAACTCGTCCGTTTGTTCTCTCCATAGATCCGTAAATTACCATCTCCGTCCTATCGGTTTCTTTGCCTGGTTTGCCGGCCTGTTATACAGCGTTCTTAAAAGTTGCGTTTGACCGGCCCGTTCCCTGCGGAGGGCCCTGGTGCCAGTTTTCATCGTAGTATACAAAAAAGGCCATCCAGATGGTACGGGACCATCGCATCAGCAGGGGTTGCAGGATTAGCAGCAACAGGGCGTTTACCCCAAGCCACCAGAAAATCCGGTTATCGTAAATGGAGAAGCCGATGAACAGCCACCAGGCAATGAGGCTGGCCACGCACACCGCAATGGACAGTGCATAGCTCACATAGCCGGTACCGTAGTAAAAGCCTACTTCCACTTCCACCGGCTGACCGCATACCGGGCAAACATCGGGCATCTTTAAGCAGTTTTTCAGGTCGTAGGGATTTGGGGTAGTATAGATAGATCCCCTTCTGCAACGGGCGCACTTGTTCCCCAACAGGCTTTTCAGCAGGCTGGGTTTTACATTATTTTTATCTGCACACATATAATGAAGATTTATCAGGAAATATGTTTCCGGAACTCTTCCGGTGTTGTTCCTGCGTATTTTTTAAAAAACTTCGTGAAGTAAGAATTGTCCGCAAAACTGAGCTGGTAGGCAATAGTGGCAATACTCATATCGGCATTGATCAATAACCGTTTTGCTTCCAGCAGTACGCGGTCGCGGATAATTTCCCCGGCCGATTTTCCCAGCATATGCCGGCAAAAGGCATTGAGATAATTAGGTGTTACATACAGCAGGGCGGCATATTCTTTCGGCAACCGCAGCTGCATATAATGCTGTTCCACCAGCTTGCGGAAATTGCGCAGCAGCACATAATTATGCGGCAATTCCTGACGGGTTTCCCCCTGCCTGCTGGCGCGGCTTACGGCAATAAACATTCCCAGGACCTGTAACCGCAGCATATCCTGGCTGTAAGCCTGGTCACCTTTCATTTCTTTCAGCATGCCTTCAAACTGCGCGGTTACAACGGGGATAGCGGCTTTAGGCAACTGTACTACTCCTTCTGCGCTTACCCCGCTGAAAAAAGGAAACCGTTCCACGTAATCAGCATCCTGCAGGAAGGCATTAAAAAAACCGGCAGATACATTCATTACGTAACCTTCTATCCCGCCGGAAAAAAACCAGCTGTGTACCTGGCCGGGTACCATAAAATATAATTGTCCGGGCTTTACCGGGAATTTTTCAAAGTCGATCGTATGACTTCCACCCCCGGCAGTAAAAAATGCCAGATGATAAAATGAATGCCGGTGAGGAAAATGAATATCCCGGTGTGCTGCCAGGTAATCGGAAAACCTGGCCACCAGTATATCTTCCGATGCCGGCTTTCCCATAGCCAGGGAACAGATATCGTATGTTGGAATGAGCGCCTTTGACATGATGCAACAAAGGTACAAAGGAAGTAAGAACGGGGGTTGTGGTATTAGGGGCTTTAATGGTACTTTTTACTTATCGTAATAATTTCTGTGATGATCCGGGCGGATCATCACAGAAATTACGGGGTAATATTTATTGTTTTACATATTTCATCAGCCATTCGTCCATTTCCCACAGCATATGCAGGATACTTTCCTTAGCGGCATAGCCGTGGCTTTCCTGCGGCAGGAATACCAGGCGCGCCGTGCCGCCATTGCCTTTAATGGCGTTATACAGTCGCTCGCTTTGGATAGGGAATGTGCCGGAGTTATTATCGGCTTCCCCGTGAATCAGGAGAATGGGCGTTTTCAGCTTATCTGCATAAGAGAAAGGCGACATTTTATAATACACTTCCGGCGCCTGCCAGTAAGTGCGTTGTTCGTTCTGGAATCCGAATGGCGTTAATGTACGGTTATAAGCGCCGCTGCGGGAAATACCTGCTCTAAACAGGTTCGTATGTGCGAGCAGGTTAGATGTCATAAAGGCGCCGTAAGAATGGCCACCAACTGCTATACGGTCCTTATCACCCACGCCTATTTCCGTGATCTTGTTCACGGCGGCTTCCGCATTCATCACCAGCTGATCGATAAAAGTATCATTTGGTTCTTTATCTCCTTCACCCACAATAGGCATTTCGGTAGCATCCATTACCGCAAAACCGCGGGTTACCCAAAAAATAGGCGAGCCATAGTTTACGCGGGTAAACCTGTAGGCAGAACCACGTACCTGGGCGGCATCGCTGGCAGATTTGTATTCACGTGGATAAGCCCACATCAGCACCGGCAGGCGGCCATCTTTGGCAGGGTCGTAACCTTCCGGCAGGTATAACATAGCGGTGAGGTCCACCCCATCTTTGCGTTTGTATTTCAGCAGTTGTTTCTGCACGCCTTTCAGTTGTGGCTGTGGATGCGGAAATGCAGTAAGCGCCACGGATGATTTCTTTTTCAGGTTTTGCAGGTAGTAGTTTACGGGAGATGAAACCGATTCGCGTGCTATCACTACCACGAGTTTGGCAGGATCAATCACATCGGCCACCTGTTCGTAATAAGGTGCAGCGGAGCGCCACAGGATATTTTGTTTGCCGTTATTTAAATTAAAGGAAGACAGGAACGGGCGGTCTCCTTCAGGAGAAGCGCCTGGCGCCGTCATCAGCAATTCATGTGAAGGCGACACGTATAAAACAGCCCTGTTGTATTGGTTCTTTATTGTTACAGGTGTGCCCGGATCGTTATACCGGTCGTTTTCAGAACGATCGATCAGCGTAACCGGCGCCTGCGAAGGGTTTGCAGGGTTTATGCGGCTTACCTTTATTTTCTGTTGCGTGCTGTTGGCGTCATACACCAGTGCCAGCTGGTCATTTGCCCAGCTGATACCCGCGAAGCGGTTCACGGTTTTCACCAATTCCTGCGGTGCTGCGCTGAATGGAGCGGCCAGGGTATTTACTACATCGCGGAAAGGCACTTCCTTTTTAGGATCGCCGCCATCGAGGGCCTGTACCCACCAGATAGTGGCTGGTGCGTCGTTACGCCAGGAGAAGAAACGGGGGTAATTGCTGGTAGCATCAAAACCTTTGGGCCGTACCTCATCCAGCGGGTTGCTGGCGAGTTTCTTTACCAGTTCGCCATTCATTTTCCATATTTCCACTTCCGTGGGGAAACGGTGGGCGCCTACCAGGTAAGAATATGGGCGGTGCAGGCTTTCCATCAGCAGGTATTGATTATCCGGCGATGGAGCGGCGGTGATGTAAATAGCGGGTTTACCGATTACCTGTTCGCCGCTGGCGCCTATAATCACCGGTTCGGATTGAAAGTAATAATCGAACAGCTGTTCGTCGTATGGATTTTTCAGCATGTCCTGGTAAGTGGCTGCCGGCGCTGCTTTACCGGAAGTTTGTTGTACGGTGGGGCCTGCGGGCGCAAGGGGTTTTTCCGGTGCTTTGCCAATAGCGGCGGGTACTGCCAGTGCCAGGATGCGGTTATCATCGATCCAGGTAAATGCCGGGCCTGCAATGTCGTTGAGGGCACGTGTACTTTGCTGTTTGGCGGCGCCGGTAGCAACATCCGCTTTCCATAAGGTAATGCGGTTGTTGTCTGTAATGGTGAAGGCAATACTTTTCTGCGATGGCGACCAGCTGATATTGCCAATACGCGCATTGGCAGGCAGGCCGGTGACGGCGTATTCGCTGTTGCCCTTAATATTTTTAATACGGATAGCTGTAATGTAACCTGCGCGGCTTGGCCCGAAGTTAGCAGGGTTAATACGTGTTCCTGCCAGCCTGTATTCCGGTTGCGATAATTCTTCAATAGTTGGGTAACTGGTTCGCTCCATGATCAGCATCACATCTCCTTTGCTGCTAAAGTCTGTTGATGGCGAAGGAGCTGCCATCGCCAGTTCCAGGATACTCTTTGGGGGAGTCTGGTACTTCAGCGCATCCTGCGCATAGGCATGGAAGGTGATGAATAAGGATAATGACAGTATTAATTTTCTCATATAGCAGATAATGTTTATAAGCAATCCGGGCAAAATAAACTTATTGCCACAGTTTGCAAAGCAGAAAATGATGAATGAAAGTAGGGTAAACTTTAACCAGGATTAACGGGCAGGCGTGTAAACCTTTTTCAGGACTTAGCCGGGGTGGAAGTGTATGGGGAGTGTATGGGGAGTGTATGGGGAGTGTATGAGGAGTGTATCATGAGTGTATGAGAAGTGTATGGGAAGTGTATAGGGACTATAAGGAGAGTATATGGGGACTATAGGGGGAGTATATGGGGACTATAGGGGGACTATATGGGGAGTACGACACATACGCTACTCCTAAGTAACTGAGAAGTATCCGAGAAGTATCCCAGAAGTATCCCAGAAGTAATAGCTGCATAATTCATCACGCCATCTATCCCCTCCTCTCTAAAATAAATGAAAAAGTAAAAAGTTCTGTTATCTTTGCAAACATCAGATGATATGATGACTACAAATACTTCTCCTTTAAAACGACTCAGCCTGGCTGAAGAGGTAGCGGACCGCCTGCAGGAACTGATCGCTTCCGGTAAATACGCCGTGGGGCAACAGTTGCCTACAGAACCTGAGCTGATGTTACAGTTTTCCGTGGGGCGTTCCAGCATCCGGGAAGCAGTAAAAATACTGGCGCACCGGGGGCTGGTGCGGGTACAACAGGGGTTGGGTACCTTTGTGTTATCACAATCAGGCACGGGAGAAGCGCTATCGCAGCGGCTGCAGCGGGCCGATTTCAAAGACCTGAATGAAGTGCGCTTCCTGCTGGAAGTTAAGATTGCGGAAAAAGCCGCCATGCACCGCAACAACAAGGATATTGAAAAGATGAAAGGCTTCCTGAAAAAACGTTTTGAATATGCATCCGGCAACCAGCTGGAGCTTTGTATCCAGGCGGATATCAACTTTCACAACGCCATAGCGGAAGCAGGTAAAAATGAAATTATGCGGGACCTGTACAAAACAGTGGCAGAGCACCTGAAAAAGTCGTTCCTGCTGCGGTATGCCAATACAGATACCTTTGTTGACACACAGCATTATCACGACGCACTGCTGCAAAGCATTATAGATAAAGATCCCAAAAAGGCGCTGGTTTGGGCAACGAAAATCAGTGACCAGAACAAATAATTTTTTTACCCTTAAACATCAGATGATCTGATCTTAAAAGAACAGAAATGGAAACAACATTACCAGAACAGCACAAAGCCGCCACGCAACAGGCAGCACAACAAACGGTGCTGTCGATCCTATTGGCGTTAAGTTTTACCCACTTCCTGAATGACACCCTGCAATCGCTCATTCCGGCGATGTACCCGGTACTCAAAAATTCATTGAAATTAAATTTTACACAGGTAGGGCTTATTACCCTCACCTTCCAGATGTCGGCATCACTGCTGCAACCGCTGGTGGGCCTGTACACCGATAAAAAGCCACAGCCTTATTCACTGGCCATTGGCATGAGTTTCTCCCTGCTTGGACTGGTATGTTTATCCTTGTCGCACAGCTTCCCGATGGTGCTGGTATCAGTAGGACTGGTAGGCGTTGGCTCTGCGGTGTTTCACCCGGAAGCCTCCCGGCTGGCGCATATGGCCTCCGGCGGAAAACACGGCATGGCGCAATCACTATTCCAGGTAGGCGGTAACGCCGGCAGTTCACTTGGACCGCTACTCGCGGCGATGGTGATTGTTCCTTTCGGACAGTTTCATGTGATCTGGTTTTCCATAGCCGCCTTGCTCGCGATTGTGGTAATGCTGAACATCAGCAAATGGTATCTTTCCAATACACACCGCATCAAACCCAAAAAAGCTGCATTGGACCTGAACAAGCCGAAACTATCCAATTCCACTGTGATATTTTCATTGGGTATCCTGCTGGTGCTGATCTTCTCCAAATACTTTTACATGGCCAGTATGACCAGCTACTATACTTTTTACCTGATGGACCGCTTCCATATTTCCACGCAGGCTTCGCAGGTGTACCTGTTCATCTTCCTGTTTGCCGTAGCGGCAGGTACCTTTATCGGCGGCCCTGTCGGCGACCGGATCGGGCGTAAATATGTGATCTGGATCTCTATCCTGGGTGTGGCGCCGTTTTCGTTATTGCTGCCACATGCCACCCTGTTCTGGACGGCGGTACTCAGTGTATTCATTGGCGTTATACTCTCTTCCGCTTTCTCTGCCATCCTTGTTTACGCACAGGAACTGGTACCGGGTAAGGTAGGCATGATTGCGGGATTATTTTTTGGGCTTGCCTTTGGTATGGCCGGCGTAGGCTCCGCCCTGCTGGGCCGCCTGGCAGATGCCACCAGCATTTCCTACGTATACCAGGTTTGCGCCTATCTTCCTTTAATAGGGCTCCTTACCGGTTTGTTACCGAATCTTGAAAAAAAGAAATAGCCTCGTTTAGCGGAGGCGATGGCCTCCGCTAAATTCACATACATTCGCAGCACTAAAACAATTCTTATGTGGAAAGGCATACTGCTTGTGCTGCTTGGCGCATGCAGCTTTGGGATATTATCAACGATCGTTAAATCAGGCTATCAGCAAGGGTATACATTAGGCGAATTATGCAGTGTGCAGGCGGGCTTCGGCATGCTTGCTTTATGGATTATCCAGGCATTTTCCGGCAGGAAAACAGTGGGCCTGGCTAACAGGGATGCCCGTACCTGCTTTATCCTGGGCAGTTCCACAGGATTGGTAAGCATTACTTATTATCAGAGTGTACAATATATTCCGGCAAGCATTGCCATCATATTACTGATGCAGTTTACCTGGATGAGCATGCTGGCCGAATGGATTATTTATAAAAAGCGGCCTTCCCCCATACAATGGCTGGCAGTATTTTTCATTCTTGGCGGCACCCTGCTGGCGGGAGGCGTATTTAACCACACAGAAACCGCGCTGAACTGGAAAGGTATCGGCTTCGGTTTGCTGGCAGCCCTGTGTTATACGGTATTTATAGTAGTAAGCGGCCGGGTAGCGGCATCGCTGGGACCGGTGCTGAAAAGCGCCTGGATCGTTACCGGCGCATTTGTACTCATCAGCCTCATCTTCCCTCCGCTGTACCTGTTTAATGGCCGGTTTACCGGCACCAGCCTGTGGATCTGGGGAATTCCGCTTTCACTTTTTGGTACCGTGCTGCCACCTTTCCTTTTTTCAAAGGGGATGCCGCAAACGGGGGTATCGCTGGGCGCCATCCTCAGTGCCGCCGAGCTGCCCGTGGCCATGCTGGCCGCTACCATTTTCCTTCATGAATCCGTATCGCCCCTGCAGATACTCGGAGTGGCCATCATATTAAGCGCCATCGCCATGGCGAATCTGAAACGCCGGAAATGAAAACCCATGAGGTGTTTTTTTTATTTATCTTTGCACCCTCTATTAGTGATTTACGAACTGTTTTTTCATGAAAGCATTTAATTTTTTTATTCTATATCGCCTCCCGATCGGTATTATTTTACTGGCAGGCGGTATTGCGCTGGGCCTTACTGTTGGCTGGTGGGAAGCCACCATTGTGCTGGTGCTGGCACTGGTATGTTTGGTAACACATGTGATGTTTGGTCCCATGAGAATGGTACAGGAAGCCGTGGAAGCCGGCGACATTGAAAGGGCCACCGCCCTGATGAACCAGGTAAAGTTCCCGAAACTGTTGTACAAACCCATCCGCTCTGTGTATTATTTTATGCAAAGCAACATGGCCATGTATTCCAATGATCTTGATAAAGCTGAATCCACCATCCGCCAGAGCATTAACTCCGGCAGCCCGATGAAAGAATACGAGGGGATGCAGTATTTTCAGCTGGGCACTATCGCCTATCAGAAAAATGACCTGAAAACAGCCGATCAGAACCTGAAAATTGCGATGCGGAAAGGCTTGCCGGATAAGGAAAACACGGCAGCAGCCCTGTTAACACTGGCTTCTATTGCCATGAGCCGCCGCGACTTCAAATCTGCCAAGGAATATTTCCGCAGGGCCAAAGCTCAAAAGCCTACCACTGCGCAGATCGTAAGCCAGATCAAAGAAATGGATAAATATATTTCCCGGATGCCGGGATAAGTAAATTGCCTGGGGCAATTTACCTTTGAAAATGCAGCGGAGATAAAGTAACCTAACCTTTGTCCCAGCTGCATTTTTATTTTGATAAACCTTCAACTAATATTTCGCGGATGCAATTAAAACTTTACACTTCCTTATTTTTATCTACCGCGCTGTATACTGCTGCTGCCGCACAGGATACCAGCCGTATCAGCCAGCTGAATGAAATTACCGTTACCGCCGCTAAAGGTCCGCAAAAGGCCGGGGAAACCGGCAAGGTGGTTACCATCCTTTCACACGAATACCTGGAGCGCAACAGCGGCAGAAGCATTGCCGGCATCCTCAACCAGCAAACCGGCCTGATCATCAACGGCGCTGAAAACAACCCGGGTACAGTACCCAATGTGTATATGCGTGGGGCCTCCAACGGTAATACCCTGATCCTTGTGGACGGGCTGCCGGTAAGCGACGCCTCCCAGATCAATAATACCTTTGATCTCAACTTCATTTCCCCCGACCAGGTAGAACGGATAGAAATACTCCGGGGCAGCCAGTCCACCCTGTACGGCTCCAATGCAGTAGCAGGCGTGATCAACATCATTACCCGCAAAACCGGCAGTAAAAAGTTTGGTGTGGGCGCCAGTGCCAGCTATGGCAGCTATCACGATTTCCAGGGCAATGTAAATGTGCATGGCAATGTTAACCGCTTCTCTTACCTGGTAAGCTATAAACATGAAAAAACCAGGGGCTTCTCCGATGCTTATGACTCTACCTATAAAGCCGGATTTGATAAAGACGGCTTCCGGCAAAACAGCGTTTTTGCCAAACTGGGTCTGGCAGCAGGAAAACGCTGGAACTTCGGCTACCTGCTGAATTACAGCAATTACCGCCACGACCTGGATGAAGGCGGCTATAAAGATGAAACGGATTATAACGGCAAATCAAAGTACCTGCTCAACGGATTTAACAGTGAATACCGCTTTAAAAACGGCTCCTGGCATGTATTATACAGCTACCAGCATACCAAACGGGATATTTTAAACGATTCCGGCTATGTAGGCGTGGGTGCTTATGCCCGGTACGACAGCTCCCTGTTTACCGCCAACACCCACCAGGTGGAAAGTTATGTGAACCTGGACCTGAGCAGCCGGATCAGGCTGATCGGAGGCGCTGCCTATAACCGTTCCGCCACCGATCAAAAAGACTTCCTGGAAAGCACCTTCATGCCGGGGATCGTTAACACCACGTTATCGCCGGATAGCTCGCACACTAGCCAGATCAGCGTATACGCCTCGTTCCTGCTGCGTAACATGGGTGGCTTTAATCTCGAAGTGGGCGGCCGGTTTAATCATCACAACCTGTATGGTAATAACGAAACCTTCTCCATTAATCCATCTTACCTGATTAATCCGAATCATAAGGTATTTATCAATATATCTTCTGCCTACAGCGTTCCAACTTTATACCAGCTGTATGCAAATGGCTATGGCAACCGGGATCTGAAGCCGGAAACCACTACCAATTACGAAGCCGGTTACCAGGCCAATGTGGCTGATGGCAAAATAGATTTCCGGGTAACCGGTTTTGCCCGTAATACCCGCGACCTGGTGATCTTTTATTTTGATCCTGTCACCTTTTTCAGCCAGTACCGTAATGCCAATAAACAAAAGGCATATGGCGCTGAAGTGGAAGCTACCTGGAGAATTACCAGGACCCTGCAGCTAACCGCCAATTACGCCTATGTGGATGGCCGTGTTACGGTGAACCAGAACGGCAAGGATTCTTCCTACTACAACCTGTACCGGATACCTAAACACGCGGTGAACGCCACTTTAGGTTACCAGGCAACCCGGTCGCTGTACGTGGCGGCCACCGGTAAATACATAGATAAGCGGTTTGAAGGCGCCAAACCGATGGGGGATTATTATACCCTGGATTTATATGGTGAATATAAATTTGGTAACTTGCTTAAAATTTTCGCCGGTTTCAGAAATATTACAGATTATCAGTATTTTGATATCTCGGGTTATAATTCACGCCGGTTCAATTTTAATACCGGTATTGTATTTAATTTGTAAACATTAAAACCAACATAATGTCTTTAAAGAATCTTAATCCACGGTTTGGCGTACTGCTGCTGTTTATACTGGCAGCTGGTGTAATACGTATCGTGTTGGGATCAGATGCCACCATGCAACCAATCGCCATGTTTACGCCGGTAGGCGCAATGGCTTTATTTGGCGGCGCTTCTTTTTCGCAGAAGTGGAAATCATACGCCTTTCCTTTATTGACGCTGTTTGTGAGCGACATTATCCTGATGCAGGTTTTCCATAAGCAATATGCAGAAGGCTTGCTGTACAGGGGCTGGGTATGGAACTACGCCAGCTTTGTGCTGATCGTATTACTGGGTCAGCTTTTAATCAAGAAAGCAAGCGTGGCCAACATCCTGATGGGTTCTGCAGGCGCAGCGCTGCTGCACTTCCTGGTGTCCAACTTCGGCGTGTGGGTAAGCGGTTCTACCAACCTGCTCACCGGATTACCGTACACCAAAGATGCCGCCGGATTAGCAAGCTGCTATATCCAGGCGATCCCTTACATGTGGTATGTGCTGGTAGGCAATATCGTTTACAGCAGCATTTTCTTTGGCAGCTTCGAACTGGTTAAACGCAGATTGCGTTTTGCTCAATAATATTTTTACATTTGTTTTTTAGAGATTTGGGCTCAGGCAGATGAACACATTTGTCTGACTCTAAATCTCTAAATTATTATAGGGATTCACTATTTCTCTCTTCTGCATAGCATTTCTGTATTAGCACCCTGGCTACAGTTTAACTGTAATACCCATACGAAAACAAGACATACGAAAATAAATCACAACACATGCGCAGCATTTCACGCAAATTTCAGGTTTCCTTTATTGCAGCAGTATTCGCTATTGCAGGACTAGCCTCCTGTTCCAAAGATAATGAGGCAGAAGTAATTGTACCACAGATTGTAGCTCCGGGCTTAAAAGACGGCAAAGACACCATCTATATTGGCGACACCCGGGTGTTAAGCCCGCAACTGGCAGAGGTGAAGAACCCTACTTTTCTCTGGCTGGTAAATGGCGTACAGGTAAGCACCGATTCTACCTATACTTTCACCGCAGCAGAAAGGGGTGATTATACCATCTCTTATAAAATAATTTCCGGTAACGCACTGGCCACCTACTATTACCGCATCAAGGTGCTGGGCAAATTTGAAAATGGTTTTTTCCTGGTAAATGAAGGCCAGTATGGTAAGGAAAGCGGCGATGTGAATTTTTACCGCAACGGGGAAGATTCCGTTTACCAGTACGTATTTAAGCGTAATAACCCCGGCAAGCAACTCGGTGGCACCACCGACTACGGCGCCATTTACAACAATAAAATGTACCTCGTATCCAAAGAGGGCGCCTTCGTGGTAGCAGATCCCGGCACCATGAAAGAAACCGGCCGCATTGATCAGCTGCCGGCTTTTGCCAATGCCTTCTGCGGCGTGAACAGCAATACCGGTTTAATAAGCACTGCGGATGGTGTATACCCCGTAAATCTGCAAACACTGGCCCTGGGCAGTAAACTGGCCGGCGTAACCGGACAGGTAGGTGGTATGGTAGCAGCAGAAGGCTACATCATCGTTATGTCGGAATCACAGGGTATGGTGGCATTAAATAAAACCGATTTAAGCGTGTCAAAAGTATTAGGCCCTGCGGATGTAGGTTTCACCCGCACACCGGATGGTACCGTTTGGGCCGCCCGCAATAACATGCTGTTTGCTATTAATGCCAACAACCTGAAAATAGATACCGTTACCGTTCCATTCCCGGTATATGGCGCATGGGGCGCATGGAATGCAGGTATGCTCAGCGCATCAACTATTGAAAACGCCGTATTCATTGGCAAAACCAATGCCTGGGGCGCCGGTGGCAGGGAAGTATACAAATATGCAGTAGGGAACCCTAACTCCCTGAATACGCCGTTTGTAACCATTCCGGCCGGCCGTGAAATGTATGGCGCAGGTGTAAGATATAATCCCGGTAACAATACCATCATAGTAACTGACGTAAAATCCGGTTACGGCGATAACTATAAAGATAATACGCTGTACATCTATGATGCCAGCAGCGGCAGCCTGAAGAAAAGCGTGAACTTCATGGGCTTCTTCTTCCCGGCAATGCCGTTATTTAACTAATAACTTCCGGTGGTTGGCTCTTATAAAAAGCCAACCACCGGGAAAGGCTAAAAGCTTTTCTATGCTTCACTTAATTACAGGCGGCGCCCGTTCGGGTAAAAGCAGGTACGCACAGGAGCTGGCCTTATCACAAAGCGCTCACCCGGTATATGTGGCTACCGCCAAAGTATGGGACGATGACTTTGCACAACGCATACAACGGCATAAAGCAGAAAGAGGATCCGCATGGGTGAACTATGAAGAAGAGCTGTATGTAAGCCGGCTCCCGCTGGACGGCCATACCGTAGTGATCGACTGTATTACCCTGTGGCTCGCCAACTTCTTTACTGAACATCATTACCATACCGATAATACCCTCCAGGCCATCCAGGCAGAAATACACGCACTTCACCAGAAAGCAGGTACTTTTATTATTGTGACCAATGAAATTGGAATGGGCGTGCATGCCGAAACGGAAGCGGGGCGCAAGTTTACAGACTTACAGGGTTGGGTGAACCAGTACATTGCCCGTATAGCCGGCACCGTTACCCTGATGGTTTCCGGCATTCCGGTTGTAATTAAAAAAGACGCGTAAAAAAATTCCTCATGATGAATGATATCCGGATAACACCTGTATCACCCGAGCTGAGAACTGCCTTACAGGACAAGATAGATCAGAAGACCAAGCCACCCGGATCGCTGGGCAGACTGGAACAAATTGCGTTACAGGCCGGCCTGGTGCAAAATACACTGACGCCTTCCGTGAAGAACCCCGCTATCATTGTATTTGCAGGCGATCATGGCATCGCCGCCGACGGACAGGTAAATCCTTTTCCACAAGCCGTTACCGCGCAGATGGTGTATAATTTTCTGAATGGCGGCGCAGCCATCAACGTGTTTTGCAGGCAGCATCAGCTGGACCTGACAGTAGTAGATGCCGGGGTAAATCATGAGTTTGCGCCGCATCCGCAATTGAAAGACCGTAAAATGGGTATGGGTACGCAAAACTTTTTGCATATGCCGGCCATGTCGCTGGACCAGTGTAAATTGGCCATGCAGGCGGGCGCCGCCGAGGTAAAGCTGCTCCACGAAAAAGGTTGCAATGTGGTTGGTTTTGGAGAAATGGGCATCGGTAATACCTCCGCAGCATCGTTGCTGATGAGCCACTTTACCGGCATAGCGGTGGCCGAATGCACCGGCGCCGGCACTGGCAGCAACACGCAGCAACTGGCGCAAAAAAGGGCCATTCTGCAACAGGTAATGGCTAAACATGCCTCGCCGGCATCGCCGGAGCAGGCCCTCGCTACATTCGGCGGCTTTGAAATTGCCATGATCTGCGGCGCCATCCAGCAGGCTGCGGCCTTGAAAATGCTGATAGTAATAGATGGCTTTATTGTAACCGCCGCTTTGCTGGCCGCCGTGAAAATGCAACCTGCGGTGAAAGACTATTGCATCTTCGCCCATTGCTCTGAAGAAAAAGGGCATAAAGCCATGCTGCAGCATCTTGAAGTAACGCCGCTTTTACAGATGGACATGCGTTTGGGAGAAGGCACCGGCGCGGCCCTGGCCATCCCGCTGATTCGCAGCGCGGTAGCTTTTTTGGAAGAAATGGCCAGTTTTAACAGTGCTCAGGTATCAAACCGTACTATATGAAAAAACAGTGGCAGCTATTGCTAACCGCTATCATGTTCTATACGCGTATACACGTTCCCGTTAATATCCCCTACTCCCCGGAGATGCTCAGCAAAGCTACCCGCTATCTCCCGTTGATAGGATGGATAACCGGTGCAATTATGATAGGCGTATTGTACATCCTGGGGGGCATTGCGCCGCCAATGGTGAGCATTCTGCTGGCTATCATTGTGGGCGTATGGGTAACCGGCGCTTTTCATGAAGACGGATTTGCCGACATGTGTGATGGTTTTGGCGGCGGTTGGACCAAAGAGAAGATCCTGGAGATCATGAAAGACAGCCGCATTGGCACTTACGGGATGCTGGGGCTGTTGCTGATCATGACTCTTAAATACCTGTCGCTCCGCGAACTGTCGCTTTACAAAGTAATGCTCACGATTGCAAGTGCGCAGCCATTGAGCCGCTTTGTAGCGGTAACGGTGGTATATACCCACAAATATGTCCGGGAAAACGAAGACAGCAAAGCGAAGCCCATTGCCCAGGGCATTTCTTTACCGGACCTGGGAATAGCCGCCATATGGGGCTTTATTCCTTTTATCGCAGCCATGATTTACCTGCATAACTATACCCTGCTGCTTACCCTCCCCACCCTGATACTGGCCCGCTGGTATATGGTGCGGCTCATGCAGAAGTGGATAGGCGGCTATACCGGCGATTGCCTGGGCGCCGTACAGCAGGTATCGGAAACTGTTATTTACTTATGCTTTTGTATTCTTACATGGAAATATATCTGATCCGGCATACCACGCCGGCAATAGAAAGTGGTATTTGTTATGGCGCTTCGGACGTGGATGTAGCAGGCAGTTTTGATACCGAAGCAGCCCGTATAAAGCCGCTCCTGCCGGCCGGCCCTGTAGATGTATATACCAGCCCTTTGCAGCGTTGTGAGAAGCTGGCTGTCGCCTTGTATGGCAGCCATTACATTAAAGACGACCGGCTAAAGGAAATGAATTTTGGCAACTGGGAAATGTTGCCTTGGGATAACATCAGCAAAAATGCGTTAAGCAAATGGGCCGATAACGTAGTATTTGAACACATTCCGGGCGGGGAAAGCTATGAAGAATTATATAACCGTAGTATACAGGTTCTGGAAGAAATAACCGCCGCCGGCAGGGATACCGTGTTAATTACACACGGCGGGGTGATCCGCTGTATAGTGGCGCATGTGACTGATACGCCGCTCGTGGATGCGTTCGATATTTCGGTGGATTATGGGCATATTTCGCATTTGCAAGTAGAGAACGGAGAGGCAAAAGTGATATTTTCTAATCTGTAAACAACTGGCT
This sequence comes from Chitinophaga sp. ARDCPP14, assembly GCF_051362515.1. Classification (NCBI taxonomy): domain Bacteria; kingdom Pseudomonadati; phylum Bacteroidota; class Chitinophagia; order Chitinophagales; family Chitinophagaceae; genus Chitinophaga; species Chitinophaga sp. ARDCPP14. The sequence goes on from NZ_JBKIXB010000002.1 coordinate 246,025, forward strand.
TTAAGCCAATTATATTAATATTTTTAAATATCTCCCTAAAAAACAAAAAAACTGGTAATTCGTGCTAACTTTATGTTTGCATATACCGTATATAAAAGCACATAATAAAATCTGTTATAATGACAACATCTTTTCTGAACATCCCGCTTTTGTTTTTGCAGGAAATAGGTATCAAAGAATTACTGCTGATAGCATTAGTAGTATTGTTATTGTTTGGTGGTAAGAAGATACCTGAGCTGATGCGTGGTTTGGGTAGCGGCATACGTGAATTTAAAGATGCCAAAGATGAACCAGGCAAAAAAGGAACTAAAGCTGACGCGACAGACGCTAAAGCGAATTAAATTCCTGTTATAAAAACGAACGGCAAATTGCGCATTCAGCATGCACGATTTGCCGTTTTTTTATGCATTCCCCGCCATTGGTCAGGCTGCAATCTGTACTTCTCGCCCGAGGTTTGAAGTACTTTTATTGTTCACTGATTCATATCTTTTTTTAAAATACCAGGCAGAAGCTATCATCATTACTATGCCGGTAACGGATACGCCCAGTACTGCATCCATAAAAAACTGGCTCCACGACAAAGCCATGCCACTGAAGTTTTTAAACAGCATCACCAGCACACTTCCCAGGTAACCAAAAGAATCGGCCACATAAATGATAAAGCCCACATTGCTGACGTATTTAAACACTGCAATCAGGCGTTCAAAGAAAATACAGTTAAACGGGATATATCCCATATACAAGCCCAAGCCGGTTAAAGTCATCCACCATACCGGGTCAAGCCGGTGCTGCTTGTATAACAGGGTACTGATCAATGCCACCAGGAATCCGGTGATCACAATAAAGTGATTCAGCATAAAGGCATGAAAATTATTCTTCACAAATACCAGCAACCCCATAATCACAATGATAGCCACTGACACAGGAATTTCGGTTTGAGTGAAGATGCCTGCCTGGGCGCCATAGCCAAGATCTTTCCAGATATCTGCCGCAAAATTATCCCGCATATCCCTTAATACGGTGAGCAACACATAGCTGGCAATCAATAGCACCAGCCCCGGTAAAAAAGCCTGGAGAAACGCCTTTCTCTCCGGTTTATTCATAGGCGCGCGGCGTGTTCTCAATTGCTCATCTGCTGCTGTAGGAGGCGGTATCTGTTCCAGCAACAATATGCAAATCATAATAGGCACTATAAAAATAAGGCCCGTGATAAAAGGCATCCAATACTCTGTTACATGCCAGTTCACCACCGTCATTTTACCCACCGACTTTACAAATCCCGAAGAAAAAATAAAGCTGACAGACAACACCGCACCCATAAATTCGGTGCTGCGCCGGCCTTCCAGGTAACTGAATACCAGCCCCCAGATCATGCCCAGCGGAAACCCGTTGAGAAAAAGAAATGCGATATTATACGGCGCCGGTACCACCGCAAAACAAAACAGCGCTATCCACGCTATCCCTATCAACACCATAATACTCTGCGCCCGCTTGTTCCCCTTCATTTCCGCAATAAAACGGATACCATAAAATTTACTACAGGCATAACCAATTGTTTGGGTAATTACCAGCCAGATCTTGTAATCAATACCCAGGAAAGTAACGCCCTCGAAAATCCCCGCCGTAAAAGGCTTACGGAAAGCATACATGCAGGAATAAGTACCAAAGGCCACCAGGGCAGCATACAATGAAAATGTAAGATGATGCGCCTGCTGCAACCGCTTCTGTATCCAGGTAATATTCAACATCGTAAACAAATGGTTTGGGACAAAGGTGAGAGTCCAATGTAAACCAATTGTTAACAAATGCTGAACTTAATGTTAAGTATTATTAAACACAGAGGCGGATTTTGTCTTGGCTCAGGATTACGCTGATTATACTGATTAACTGGATTTTTACTTTTTGATTTTTTTGGATTTTTAGATTAATAATTAAGGGAGATGAAAACGAATATATCCGCTTCTATCTCCCTTAATCCTTTAAAAAATCAAAAAGTAAAAATCCAGTTAATCAGTATAATCAGCGTAATCCTGAGCCAAGACAAAATTCGCGCCTTCCTATTTCAGCAGCCACATATCCGCGTTGATGTCGTCTGTGGTGCCGCCAAACTGGTTTTTCAGGGAGGCGGTCCAGTTGATGGTATTGGAAGAGCGGTCGGAATCAGGATACTTGAAACGTTTGGGGATAATGCCGCTGTTGCCCGTACCGGAGCCTACGCTGAAAGTGGGGATGCCGGTTCTTCTCCAGTTGATATAAGCTTCCCAGCCCGAGTTTTCAAAAAAGGCGAGGTATTTCTGGGTCAGGATTTGCGCAAGTCCCTGTGCATTGTTGCCTTTATATTGCACGTTCGCTTGTTTATAATAGTTGTTTTCAAAATCGAACGGTACTTCATAACGTTGACCACCATACGTTTTAATAATGGAGCCGGCAGCTTCGGCCGGAATGCTATAAAAGCTGAGAGAGGCTTTGATCCCCTTTTTATACCAGGCTTCTGCATCTGCCTGTATCCAGCCACGGTTGGCCGCTTCGGCCAGGTTAAAGCATAACTCCGGGAAACCAAGCAATACGCCCGGCTCAGCGGCATAACTGCTGTAATAGCGGCTGCGGCTGCGAACGGAATATACTGCATTATTTACATCAGACATTTTTGAAGACATATTATCCAGGCTTTCACCGGAAGCGGCGCCCACATAAGCAGTGATATCAGCTGGTGACTTACCCAGCTTATTCACCTGTTCAGTGGCTGGTTCTGCGGTTATATATGCCCGCGGATCATTGAGCGCTACCAGAGTATTCAGATAGGTGGCAGACATATTATACCGCGTAGCATCGAAGCCCAGGTTATCCGGGTTGGATGGATATTTATTGATGTTGTTGTAGATAAATTGCAGGTTCTGATCGGCCGATTCCATCAGCGGATATTTAGCAGGATTGCTAACAATATCTTTAAACTGCTGGGCTACTTTCAGATCAGCATCGGCTGCTTTCTTACTTAAAGTAATGAGCACCCGCAAACGGAAAGTGTTTACAGCGCGCTGCCATTTGCCGAGGTCATTGCCATAATAAAAATCACCTTTCAACAACTGTCCTTCTGCGGTATTGCTTTTATCCGGGTTGGCAATCTGCTGTCCCAGCTGTGTGTTGGCTTCATCGAGCCACTGCAGGATCTGAACAAATACTTTCTTCTGTTCATCATATGCCGGCGTCAGGTTATCTTTTCCCTGTAGGGCATCTTTCATTGGTAAATCCCCTACCAGGTTGGTCATACGATAAAAGAACCAGGCCCGGAAAAACTTACCCAATGCAGAATATGGATTCACGGCCTGTCCGCCTAAACGGGTGGCTTCCACTTCCATTTTCTGCACGTTGGTCATGCTGTAATAACTGTTGAGATCTGCACCGCCCCAGTCGTAACGCTGATCGCCGTAATAGTTATAGTTACAGCAGTCGAACTGGTTCCAGCGCATCACATTGCTCCATGGTTTATCTGTATTCATATCTGCCAGTACACCGCCTAATACCAGGCTGGGAGGCGTTTGCGCAGGCTTGTTGGTGTTGATAGCATAGTCATCGTACTTCTTGTTACAACTACTGAGTACAGCACCTGTTAAAGCAAGGAAGGTTAATATTTTGAAAGATTTCATACAATACATTGTTTTAAAGTGACAGATCAGAAGCTGAGATTGATATTAAAGCCATATCTCTTTGTAGTAGGTGTTTGCAGGGTAGAAGCGCCCTGGTCCGCACCCGGATACTGGTCGAGATCCACATCTTTATTCTTTGCAAAATAGAGCAGGTTCCTGCCTACAAAAGATATATTAGCTGATCTGATAAAAGTGCCTCTCAGTATGGTTTGCGGCAGTGCGTAACCAATGGTTACCTCACGCAGTTTTGCAAATGTTTTACTGATCAGGTTAGCTTCGTTTGTTCTGTAGTATACGCTGATATAATCCTGCAGGAATGTTTTGGTAGTGTTTCCTTCATACTGCAGTTTATCGTAGTTGGTAACATTACCGTTGTTGTCATACTGGATAGGTACGTTGTTGCTCACTACCACGCCCTGGCCCAGGTAAGATTTTACGCCTTTATAATCCTGGTAGCGGGCCTCTCCCATTGCGCCTTCTGTGGTAAGGATATTACGTCCGCCACGGAAAGTTTGCTGCTGGATATAATCGATCATGTTGCCACCTACGCGGCCATCGAACTGGAAGCTGAGGCTGATGCCTTTATAACTGAAACTGTTGTTGATACCCCAAACCCAGTCGGCGCTGGCGTTACCGAGAAACTGCTGCGTTGGATTCACCACCGGGCGGCCATCCGAACCGTTAATGATTTGTCCGTCGGCTGCTCTCACGAAGGTGGTACCATAGATTTTATCTACCCGGTCGCCCACGCCTACAAAGGCGTTCAGCTTATCTTCCCCGTCGTAGATCTTAGTATACTTTTCCTGAAAGGTAGACCAGTTGGCGGTTACGTTCCAGTTAAGACCATTCGGGTTTCTGAGCGGACTGCCATTCAGTGATACTTCGTAGCCTGTTTTACGGGTGTTTACGCCATTGATACGGTTCTTTGCATAGCCGGTTGCACTTGGAATAATTACATCGTAAATCTGCGGGCCATTCTCACTGGTGAAATAGGTACCGTCTATGCCTATACGATTTTTCAGGAAACGGATATCCACGCCTGTTTCCACCACCTTGCTGGCAAATGGTTTCAGGTCGGGATTAGCGATCGTTTGTGAAATATAGGCGCCTGCCTGGTTCTGGTAAACCGGGGCCACATTATAGAAAGAAGTATTGTAGATAGGACCGTCATAAGACGACTGGTATTCAGAACCATATCCGAGCGGGTAGGTAGCCAGCGGTGTAGCGCCGATGGTAGCCTGCGTAAAGCCGCCTTTTACGTTAGCATAGGAGCCGCGCAGCTTCAGGAAGGAAACCACTTCCGGCAGCTGGATATAATCCGACAATACGGTGCTGACTGCAACGGATGGATAAGAGTATACGTTGTTTTGTATTGGCAGGTTGGAGGCTTTATCGATACGGTCTGTGAGGGAGATGGTAGCATATTTCCCCAGGTCGATATCTATATAACCATACGCGCTCAATACCAGCATAGGTGCATAGTAGTTGGTGGCAAACAATGGATCGCGGCTGTTGGCAAATCCGTACCATCCCGGCGCATTGAGGTAACCGGTAGACACGTAGCTGGAGTTATACCTGTAAGAACGTGCATTACCGCCTACAGAAGCGTGGATGCCTATTTTATGGGGAAAGGTATTGGTGTAAGACAACAGTACATCGGTGTTGTTTTCAAACATGCTGCGTTTGTCTTCCCGGTAATCGCCTTTTCCTTCTTCACGACCATAAGGGTGTGCGGAGAAAGGCACTTTTTCATTCCTCATCAGGTCGTAGGTAGTGATTTGTGTGCGGGCGAGCAGTTCCAGCTTATCGCTGAACTTATAGTTCAGTTTTGCATACCCGTTTACGTCTGTTTTATAGTGGCCGCGTAACCATTCGTAGGTCATGAACCAGGGGTTATGATAACGTTGATATTCCGCGTAAATAGATTGGATACCTTCTTTGCCTGGCTGCCAGTAGTTGCGCATATCATCCATGCTCCAGTCGGCGCCCGCCCATATCAGGGTGTTATAGATGATACTGTTGGGGCCATAGGTTACATCCGGGAAATTGTTGGAATACTGGCGGTTATAGTTCATGTAGGCATCCAGTCGTAACCGGGGGTTGAAGTTATAACCTGCGGAGATATTGAAGTTGGTAATGTTCAATGAGGTGTTGGGAACAATTCCTTTCTGATAGGAATGCGACAGGGAGAAGCGCAGATCGGCTTTTTCTGTGTGGGAAGATACCGCGATGTTGTTGGTGCTCAGCATACCTGTTTGCAGGAAGCGTTGCAGGTTGTTTTTACCGCGGGCAATCCATGGTGTGCCGGTACGTTTACCTGTTGCCGGGTCTACCGGGCTATCGTACTGAGGGATGAGCTGCCCTTCGAATTTAGGGCCCCATACGTCGTAGTCGCCATCGTTGGTTCCCCCACCTTTACCATCTACAAAAGCATATTTACCATGATCGCCGGGACCGTATTCATCCTGTACTTTTGGGATGGCATTGAATCCTTTTTCGAACATGGTACTGGAGTTAAAATCAATAGAAAGGCCGCGCTTATCTTTTGTTCCTTTTTTGGTGGTGATCATGATGGCGCCATTGAGGCCACGGGAGCCATATAATGCGGAAGCAGTTACCCCTTTCAGTACGGTATAGCTTTCAATATCATCGGGAGAAATATTCCAGGTATCAGAATTAATGGGTACGCCATCTACTACATACAAACCTATATTATTACCGCGGAGCAATACCAGCGGGGCCGACAGCAGTTCGGCAGAGGCGCCTACGGTGAGACCGGCTACCTTACCAGCCAAACCATTTACCGGGTTGGGTTCCCTGGCTTTGATCAGGTCCGCTCCTTTTACTTCCTGTACAGAATAACCTACCCGTTTTACTTCTTTTCGTATACCCAGGGCCGTTACCACCACTTCGTCGAGGGCCTTTTTATCCGGCTGAAGGATGATCGTTACATCTGAAGCGCCTTTCAGTGCGTACTGTTCAGGGAGGAAGCCAATAAAGCTGACCTGGAGTACATCGGTGCCGGCGGCGGAGATAGTGAAGCTGCCGGCGGCATCGGTAACAGCGCCGCGGTTGGCGCCTTTTACTTTAACGGTAGCTCCTATTACCGGCTGGCGGTCGTCGCCTGCGATAACTTTTCCTGTAACTGCCTGCTGGGCATGTACAGATAGGGTGATGAACAGCAGCAATAACATGGCGCATAGCTGCCTTTTGAGCGCCCGATGTAGATTTGATTGCATGTAAATGTAGGTTTGGATAATTTATTTTACATGCAAAGCTCAAAATCCTATGTGACCGGAATGTTAACCTATACTAAATTTAATGTTAAGTATTTGTAATCCTTATTTGTCGCTGTCGAGGAAGAAATATACGACCAGGATCTGTGCATTGTCCGGGCCTATGTTGCGGGGTTTGTGTCCGAGGCGGCCGTCGAAGAAGAGGGAGTCGCCTTCTTCCAGCACATATTTTTCATTATCGATGAGGTATTCAACGGTGCCTTTGATAATATATTTATACTCATAGGCATCGGTTTTTACTGTCTGTGAGCGGTGGGCGCCTTTTTTCAGCTCCAGCAGCACGATATCTACCGGGAAATTCTTTACATTTTTGGTGAGCACCCTTTTATAAACAAATCCTTTGGCGGGTTCTTTTTCAAACTCCTGGTAGGCGGCTTTTTGTTTGATGATGACTTTTGCGCTCTGGGTTTGCTGATCGATTTCGTTGAAGAACTCGTTCATGTCCAGCCGGAGGGCCTTGATAATATTGATAAGTACCAGCAGGGAGGGTACTGTTCTGTTATTCTCTATCTGGGATATCAGCCCTTTACTCACCTCGGCCCTGTCGGCCAGCTCCTGGATGGTAATTCCTTTTGCCTTTCTCTTTTCTTTGATCTTATTACTGATCTGAATGATGATATCCTCTGTCATACTAAACGTAATTAAAACAAATATAAGCAGAAAGCGGCCAGGATAAAAACGTTCATCAATCTCCCTATATTTACACAAAATAGCATTCATGTTCAGCATCGACCAAATTCTGGCCATTACCTTTACGTTATTTGCAGTGATTGATATTGTTGGCTCTATCCCGGTACTGGTGTCCCTGAAGGAAAAGCTCGGACACATAGATGCCGGCAAAGCCACGCTGGCATCGGGTTTCCTGATGATTTTATTCCTGCTGGTAGGGGAACCTTTCCTTAAACTTTTGAGCGTAGACGTACACTCCTTTGCTGTAGCGGGTTCTATCGTAATATTTGTAATCGGGCTGGAAATGATCCTGGGGCTGGAGTTTTTTAAAACAGACCCTGATGCCAAAGCCGGCAGCGTGGTACCTATTGCTTTTCCGCTGATCGCCGGATCCGGTACCCTGACCACGATTATGTCGCTCAAGGCCAACTTCGGGCAATATAATATCCTGGCAGGCATCTGCCTCAACCTGGTAATCATATACCTGGTGCTCCGTAGCCTGAACTATATAGAACGCTTGCTGGGCAAGGCCGGGCTGATGGTACTCCGTAAATTTTTCGGGGTGATCCTGCTGGCTATTGCCGTAAAAATCTTTAAAAGTAATATCAATCTTTAATGCAATTTGGGATTCTACATTAGAAAATGTAGATTTGCGCGAGTTTTATGGCCTCGTAGTACAATGGATAGTATAAGAGTTTCCGAAGCTCCAGATTCAAGTTCGATTCTTGACGAGGCTACTACATCAACGCCCAATTGCAGTATAACTGGAATTGGGCGTTTTTCATTTGATCCCAGCAGCCTTTTGAAGTTTGCAATATCTGAATCATTTATTAACTTCGGACGACACCAGTCACCTGAAAATTAAAGTACCGGATTTAACGATTAACCCATCCCTGATTTAATCTATGAAAAAAACATTATCATCGCTGTTATTGCTAACAGGTACCGTATCGGTAGGTCACGCGCAAACCTATATTAACAATCAGACTACGCTGCAGCCTTCGTCAAATTTCTACATTTCCGGAACAGCGCAATCTAACACCTTGAAAACGACGGCAGGCACAAGTGCCACAGGAACGTCCCACTTCTACATGTACACCGGCGACGGTAATACGCCTGCTAATCTCAGATGGACCCAGGGCTTTATTGGGGCTGAGGGGGCTTCCAATGCGGGCGCTGATTTCAGACTATTCCGGTATTCAAACACTGGCGCTTTCCTGGGAACCGGACTAGCCATAGAAAGGGCAACCGGTAATGTTATTGTTAATAATCTTACTGCTGCCAACGGGTCTAAAATACAGGGTACTGGTACCACCGCTAACGCATCCTATCTGCAATTTATGCAAAGCGACAATACCACCAGGGATGGATTCGTAGGTTTGGGGAGTACAACTAATAAGGATGTTTATCTTGCAAGTGACAATGGCAATGTTAATCTGGTACCAAAAGCCGGTGGCGGTATACTCCAGGTAGCCAGTGCACAGGTACAGAATACAACTGGTACCTTCCTGATGTCGAATGCTACTTCCAATAATATAAGCTTCAATGCAGTGGGCTTAGCCGGGCCTTCCTTTACCACGCGGAGTATTGGCAGTAAAGTTATTTTGTGGAATTCCCCATTGAATGCTACTACTTCCGGCTGGGACATCGGGATGGAAAATAGTCATATGTGGTTTGGCATCCCTGCAGCTTTAAACACCCAGGGCTTTAAATTTTATGGAGGTACTACGCAGATTGGCAGAATTGACGGCATGGGAGCAACCGACTGGGAAGGACAAGGCAGGTTTAAAGGTTGGTATACCGCCAACGGAACCGGCCCTGCTGCAGAAATAGGGATGTCTGGCGGACGGGCATCATTCATTGGCTTTGACCGGACACCGGGAGCCACAAAATATCTACCTGTGCTGCTTGTTGGAGGTACCACAGCAAATAATCAAAAAACGCTCATTATTACCGATGTTGGCGTTGGCATCGGAACATATACCCCACAGTCGGAGCTTTCCGTTAAAGGCACCATTACCGCCCAGCGGGTAAGAGTAACCCAGGCTGGTTGGGCAGATTATGTATTCCATCAAAGTTATCAGCTTCCTTCTTTAGCGGAAGTAGAACGCTATGTGCGCTCCAACCAGCACCTGGAAGGCATTCCTTCTGCAGCCGAAGTAGAAAAAGAAGGTATAGATGTAGGAGAGATGAATAAGAAGTTGCTGGCCAAAGTAGAGGAATTAACGCTGTACCTGATAGAACAGAATAAGAAGATCGCGGCATTGGAAGAATGGAAGCAGCAGCAGGAAAAACTCCCTGTTCATCCATAATTACCAGGACATACTATTAATCTGTAAGCTACCGGCAACTTCCAGGATTGCCGGTAGCTTATTTTTATAGCCCTTCCATAACGGAAAGTTTTATCTCTCTATGCCCGGTGCTGAAAATCGAGACTTGCCACTGCATTCGTGAAGCATTGCATATAATAAAAAACATATTCAACAAAGCGATTTTTACAGCAGGAAAGCGTTTATTTGTATGTTAATGTTTAGCTTTGCAAGCGATTTTCAGGGGCTTTTTAGAAGTAAATGTATATCCTGAATTTCATTAAGCCACGGGAATCCATAAAGTGCTAATTGGTCGCTGAATACCCGTTAAAATCATTCATCCTGATAATAATTATCCATGAATAATTATAAAATACCTGTTTACCGGCCTTCTTTAGGAGAACTGGAAAAGAAAAATGTGCTCGAGTGTTTGGACTCTACCTGGATTTCATCCAAAGGAAAATTCATCACCGAATTTGAAAAGGGGTTTGCTGACTATTTAGGTATGGATCATGCAGCAGCTGTTTGTAACGGCACCGTTGCGCTGCACCTGGCATTGGTAGCATTGGGTATTGGCAGCGGAGATGAAGTGATAGTACCTACTTTAACCTACATCGCATCTGTAAACGCCATCGCCTATACCGGCGCCACACCCGTTTTCGTTGATTCAGTAGCAGAAACCTGGCAGATCAGCCCGGCAGACGTGAAGAAAAAGATCACCAGCAAAACCAAAGCAGTGATTGCGGTTCATTTGTACGGACATCCCTGTGAAATGGATACACTGGCTGCTATATGTAAAGCGCATGACCTTTTTCTCATAGAAGACTGCGCAGAAGCCATTGGCAGCAAATACAAAAACAAGTACGCCGGCACCTTTGGCGATATTTCTACCTTCAGTTTCTTCGGTAATAAAACAATCACGACAGGCGAAGGCGGCATGGTAGTAACAAACGACCAGACCCTTTACGACCGCATGGTGCATTTCAAAGGCCAGGGGCTGGCTAAGCACCGGGAGTACTGGCATGATGTGATTGGCTATAATTACCGCATGACAAACATCTGTGCGGCCATCGGAGTGGCACAGCTATCAAGGGTGGAAGAAATCATCACCCGAAAAAGAGAAATTGCAAAAGCATACCAACATGCCTTTAACGGCAGCAGTGTTACTTTTCATGCCGAAGCTGAAAATGCTTTTCATTCCTATTGGATGTGCTCCATCCTGGTAAAAAATGCCGATGAACGGGACGAATTGCGGGACGTCCTTAAAAAGGCCGGCGTTGAAACAAGACCACTCTTTTATCCCGCCCACACCATGCCGATGTACTCCGGTAAATATGAAAGACATATCGTAGCCGAAGACTTAGGCTGGAGAGGTATCAATCTTCCAAGCTTCCCTGAACTGACTTCTGAAGAGATCACCTACATCTCTAATCTCATTCTTGACTATTATAAAAACAGGGAAACCGTTTGAGGTTATGCAGAAAAGGAAAATAGGCATACATGCTGCAGGCTTTATCGGATGGGGAGGTGGAATTGATTTTCTCAGGATGATCATTCGAAGTATTCTTGATACAAAGAAATATGAGGTAGTCATATTACTACCTGATCATTTAAGCTTCAGGGATAGGGTAAGAAGAAGTTTGTCACGTTTCAGCTTAACCGCAAATAAAAAAAATAATGCCCCCAGGCAATTCAGCGATCACCGGAATTTATTTAAGGAGTTTAGCCAGGAAGCGAAAAGTGTTACCTATAAGAAAAGTTTAAAGAAAGCCGTAAAGCAACACCGTATTGACCTGCTCATTCCCTGCATAGAGGCTGTAAACCCGGATATTGATATTCCCTGGGTGGGCTACATCTACGATTTCCAGCATGAATATCTTACACAGTTTTTCACCCCTGAAGAAATTAAACACCGGCAAGTACAATTTGGCAACACTGTACACACCGCCAAAAATGTAATTGTAAACTCATACGCAGTAAAAAAAGATATTGAAAAGTTTTATCCGGACAGTACTGCCAAAGTCACCAATCTTCCTTTTACGCCTTTATTCAACAGGCAATTACTTAGCAGTAATTTTACGGAGATAAAACACCGGTATACCTTACCTGATAAGTATTTCATCATCTCCAACCAGTTCTGGATACACAAATCACATATCACGGCTTTCCGTGCCCTGCACATTTTACATTCCATATCGAATGAACGGATTGCTATCGTCTGCACAGGTGATACCGGTGATTCCAGGCGCGCTGATTATTTTGACTCGCTGAAAAAAGAAATCCGGGATTTAGGAATTGAAGACAACGTATTTTTCCTGGGGTACATTTCAAAGCCCGATCAGATCCAGCTGTTATTGCATTCAGTAGCGCTGATACAGCCCACTCTTTTCGAAGGTGGACCCGGTGGCGGAGCTACCTATGACGCTATTGCCTTTTCAAAGCCAGCCATCATCTCTGATATAGATATTAATAAAGAAATCAATGATCCGCTGGTAACTTTTTTCCAGGTAAATGATCATGCTGACCTCGCAGATAAAATGAAAACGGTGCTTGAACAACATAAAAGCAGCCATTGGAAATTAGACGTTAATAAACTGGAAGAAGAAACAGCACAAAGGATAAGCATATTGGGAGATGTTCTTTCAGCACTTATTGATTCGATCTGATGACCTTTATTTTATCTATAGAGGAAGATATCAGTCCTCCTCTATAGATAATGGCGCTATTATCCATTTATTTCACTCAGCTCCAGCCAACGCATTCCCTTCTCATCCAGTAATTGAATAATTTCACCAATCCGGTGGGTCAGGGGTTCCATCTTATCAAAGGGCAATTCTCCACTTGACAAAGAGGCTTCAATTCTTTTCTTTTCTGTTTCCAGTTGCTCCATCTCTTTCTCCAGCAGCTCCAGTTCCCGTTTCTCCTTAAAAGACATCTTGCGGCCTTTGTTCTCTACAACAGGAGTCACTGTTACCATGGGTTCTGGTACCGCTTCTTTTTTAGGTACAATGGTCTTTTTCTTGTCTTCTTCCTTCTGCCATTCACGGTACTGAGTATAGTTGCCAGGATAATCGCGGATTTCGCCATCTCCTTCAAAAACAAACAAGTGTTCCACCAGTTTATCCATAAAATACCGGTCGTGGCTCACAATGATTACACAACCCTGAAATTCCTGTAAGAAACTTTCCAGGATGCTAAGGGTTGGTAAATCGAGATCATTGGTAGGTTCATCCAATACCAGGAAGTTTGGATTGCGGAATAAGATCGATAACAGGTGCAACCTTCTTTTCTCACCACCGCTCAGTTTTGAGATGTAGGTGTATTGCTTTTCCGCCGGGAACAGAAATAGCTCCAGGAATTGTGCGGCGCTTACTTTAGTGCCATCTGCTAATGGGAAGTTCTCGGCAATATTCTTTACGAACTCTATCACCCGCATATCTTCTTTTACCACCAGACCCGTTTGTGAATAATTACCAAACACAATGGTTTCCCCGATATTGATCTTCCCGGAATCGGGCTGTTCTGTACCCAACAACATATTCAGAAAGGTAGATTTACCAACCCCGTTTTTACCAACAATGCCTACCCGTTCTCCTTTTTTGAAGGTATAATCCATCCCTTTCAGGATCTTCAGATCTCCAAAAGATTTATAGACTTTCTTTAGCTCCAGGATTTTTCCGCCCAGGCGGGTCATCTTCACATTTAGTTCCAGTTGCTGGTCAGCTACTTTGGTGCTGGCTTTTTCCTTTACCTCATAAAAAGCATCCTGGCGGGATTTGGATTTGGTGGTACGGGCTTTAGGCTGTTTACGCATCCATTCCAGTTCCTTACGGTAAAGGTTACGGGCTTTGTCCACACTTGATTTTTCGCTTTCTTCCCTGGCAGCCTTCTTTTCGAGATAATTTTCATAATCTCCTTTGTAGATAAAAAGCTGTTCCTGGTCCAGTTCCATGACTTCGTTACAAACGCTATCCAGGAAGTACCGGTCGTGCGTAACAAGCAGCAGCGTTACCTTTTCCTGATCCAGGTAATTCTCCAGCCACTCAATCATAGATACGTCCAGGTGGTTGGTGGGCTCATCCATGATAAGCAATACGTGTTTATGCTCGAAGCCAATTTCGATCAACACCTTAGCCAGTGCTACCCTTTTTTGCTGGCCGCCTGAAAGGGAGCCGACTGGTTGATCCAGGTTATGGATATTAAGTTTTCCTAATATCTGTTTCACTTTGGTATCGAAATGCCAGGCATTCAACTCGTCCATTTTAGCAATGGAGTCGGTCAACTTATCCAGATCAGGCTCGTGTCCTTCCTCTGTGAGCAGTTCATACTCTTTGATAGCGTTTAGTACCGGGTTATTATGATTGAAGATATTTTCGATTACGGTTTTGGAGAGATCAAAGTCTGATTGTTGCTCCAACATTACAACGGTTACGTCTTTATGAATCCAGACTTTCCCACTGTCGGGCACATCCTTTCCGCATAAAATGCGGAGCAAGGTGGATTTTCCTGTTCCGTTAAGCGCCACCAGCGCTATTTTATCTCCTTCTTCGATATGAAAAGAAATATCCCTGAATAATGGTTTGGTTCCAAAAGATTTGGTAAGCCCTTCTACTGTAACGTAATGCATGGTGCGAAGTTATAAATTATCGGCAACACTGGAAGGGAACAGGGATTATGTATTTGATATTATGATTTTTTTCGTATATTCATTACAGGATAATCAGGGTTTCCTGTACCTGACATTTTTTTCGACAAATAGTTATTTCGGCCTTTGTCCATTATTATCCTCCCCTCTTTGCGATGAAAAATAAAAAAAGCCCTTGCGCTGGTGCGGAAGGGCTTGTGTCTGTATATAATTTCATCAGAAGTCGTAATAAAGTTGTCTGAAGCTACTGCGTAGGCCAAATTGAAATATCAGCTCTTTGTTGTCGTACAGGCTATTTTTTTCTCTTCGACCTGTTACAGACAGTTCCAAACGCAAGTTATATTTTGGATTGAGCAAAAAGGCTACTGAGCCCTGAACATACGTTAAATTAGTTTTCAAGCCCTGACCAATATGGTTTCCGTAATCTTCGTTACGTGTATTATAAGACTTAAAAATATCTTTCCCATAATTTATACCCGCAGTATCCAGGCCATATTTTGCCACCATTAATTCGCCTTTAAAGAACCATCTACGGTATTGATAGTCTGCGATATTAACCCACTCGATGAAATTAGCCCCCATTGGGTGTGCCAGTGGTTGATTATAATGTCCGTAGTTGTTTAACGTAGACCGCTGTGAGTAAGTATATGGTCGTGCTGCATTTACTTCGGTCAGAACATTCAGCCTGGGCACCTTAAAGATATTGTTTGAACGGAACCCTATTTGTCCTCCAAATTTATTTGCCCACCAGCCTTTTCCACTGGTCATTTCACTGAATTTAAATTCATCAAGCAAAAACTGCCCATATATGGTAGAATTAACCGAAGGTGCATATTTTACATTCAGCCCCATGAGTGCATTATCCGGAGAGCCTACTGAGAATTCCACCGGGCGCAGAAAAACAATAGGATTGAGATAACTCATATCAAACCCTCTTTTTCCTGTTGAATCGGAGTCCTGCCAAATAACAGCCTCGAAAAAGCCAATCGTAACTTTCTTTGATACATTCCAGTCGAGGTAGTTAAACACCCCCCACTTTTTCCGATAGCCATTGTCGTATGAGGCCCTCGGATATTTCATATCAATAAACTGTGCCCACATTGTGGTATACTGTACTCTTCCTACATTAGCTATTACCTTAAGGAAGGGATAGTTAAACGAATTATCAGAAAGGAGCATGGACCTGTATCCATCGCCTATGAAATTTTTGTCATATCCCAATTGGAAATCGAGAAATTTCCCCGCCTTATAACTGAGTAAGGCAGATGAATACGCAAAGTCAAAAGCTTTCCCATTGCTATAGTCTTTCCATTGCCCCTGTCCCGGAACAATCATCGTTTGACGACCGTAGCGATCAATGTACTCTGGAAACTTGCCCTGGTTCTCGTAAAACTCTGTACGAAATGTAAAGTTTTTCCCCAAACGTCCTCCGGCAATCACACCTCGTGTATTCAACCACGTAGTGCCATTATCAGAACTATTCCCAATAAGCAGATCAGGTAAAAAACTGGCATAAAAATCATAGTCTGCCGTACTATACTGGAGCAGGTGTTCGTTGAAGAGCTTACGGTGAAACCAGCTTCTCTTCTTGGTGGAATCTTCCTGGGGGAGTTGAAACTCTGGTTGTATCATGTAGTCCCGTTGGGAAGAATGATAGCTGAAACTATTGGTATCAGCGGTGGCTTTATAAAAGCCTAAGGAAAACTGTCTGCCGGCACTCTGCGCAAATGATCCAAAACTAATAGCGAGACAACTTAAAATGAAAAGGGCTTTAACAATCTTTGTATGTAACATGTATTAATGTGTGCTTGCAAGACGCAAATATATGCTTTTAAGCACATTAGTATCACTACTATAAATGAGAATTAAGTTAGCAGCCACCTTTCTGAAAAGCAAAGACAGCCGGAAGCGCTAATGGACCCGGCTGTCTTTGTTCATAAATCCGATACTGGAAAACTACCTTGAAAACATGTTTTGGTCTTTTAGTAACCCATTTATGGCATTGGTAGTGATTTGCGGTATCCGTGGCAGTGTAAAGGAATACATGGTACACCAGTCGGTGGTCGGTATATTGATAACCGTTCCGGATGCGGGCGTTTTTTTAAACACAATAGCCGTAGGCACCGTTTTTATTGTTCTGAAAGCAAAATCATATCCCAATAATTCTACTTTTTCAAATTTGAGCAGTTTAGTATTAAGAATCGGTGTGCCATCCGCCTCGAAACCAGTCAAAGGGGCGCCATCATACTCTCTGCTGGGACATCTGATAATATCCCCCTTTTTAAGACCCAAACCGGCAAAAAGAGGGGAATTGGGACTGGTTACCTTAAATCCTTCCCAACCATCATTCTTAGCAATAGTGCCATAGCCACCTCCGTCAAAATCGCATCCAATACTTGCGATAATAGGATATTTTAATTTTGATTCTTTCCAGTAAATTGTCTTCAGACTATCGGCAATAGGGGGTTCACCCAATCCTTTATAACAAACAAGCTGATGTTGCAGGCTGTCCACTCTAACCTGCCACCACATTACATTACCGGAAAGTACCAACGCATGCTTCCCTTCGGCTACAAACCTGTCAAAGTTCCGTCTGGCTGGCCTTGACCAGTATTCACTGTGCCCAATAATGATCAGGATTTTGCCTTTTATGTTATCGAAGTTTTCCAGATCCTGGTCGCAGATAACCGTGTATTTATAGTTTTGCGTTAACATCCATTTAAGGAAGCCGGGGCCACCATATTCGGAAAAACGGATAGGTCGAAGAAAGGAAACTTTCTTTGCTACAGGAAGCGTGTAAAGACTTCTCCTGCCGGATTCCGAGTAGGCGTTCTCGGTGTTGGATGGGTATACTACTGTAAAGTCCGCAGCATCTTTTGATTTAATTACAAAGGGAATTTTCTTACCAACCAGGTAGACGCCCGTCTTCGCGTTGGCTGGAATCCTGAAGCGAATGGGATGTTCATATTGGAAACCATCCTCTGATGGGAGTTCTCCCTTAGGACTTTGGTGATATGACTGCTCAACTTTTACAACAAAACTCACGTCACCAGCCATGTCATATACGTTAACTGATTTCTTTTTATGTACACTATCTGTGGATATAAAGAGCGCAGCGCTATCTCCTGGGAAATAAGACATCTTATCGGGATAACCATTTAGTATAGCACCGTCACTAATAACTGAATCCGCGCCGGGTTGTATTGGTGGCGCTACTGATTCGTTGTTGGAAGACTTTTTACAGGAATAAATAACAGCAGTAACAGTAAGTAGAGCCAGCACGGCTACCTGCTTAATTTTCAGATGATACATGAAGCAACAATTGCTTGGGTTAGGAAATTTGATTACTAATAGCTAAACTTAAAATCAGACATCAAAGGATATCAATTATACAGATTTACTTTTCTGAATACAGCCTGTTCACTATCCAGGGGAGGCAACGCGACTGGTAACTTATGGGCTGCAGTGGTATCTGTTAATTTCTTCAGAAAAGAGATTATACTTTGTTTTTCTTCCTCTGTAAGATTTAACTTTTCCGGAGGGAGCGTCTGATTTACTAACGCAATACCCTGTCCAATCCCTCCACCATCATTATAAAAATCCAGTACTTCTTTCAAAGTATAATAGATTCCGTTATGCATGTATGGTGCAGTAAGCGCAATATTTCTAAGTGTTGGTGTACGGAAGGCATATAGGTATGGGGCCGCCGGGTAAAGGTTGTAGCGTCCCCGGTCTTCGTCAACCTCTCTTGATCCCGGAAACCGGGGAACACCTATGACTTCCACCTCTGCCTTGGCAAAATCAGGAGGAAGCGAGCCATTAAATAAAGGTGCAAAATGGCATGTGCCACATTTAGCTTTCCCCATAAAGAGATTAAAACCATGTATTTCCTCAGGGTTTAACTGCGAATGATCACCGCGCATATACTTGTCAAATGGCGAATTAAAGCTGGTCAGGGATCTAATATAAGTGGCAATTACATTTTGCAGATGATATGGCGTAAGTGCCTCTGCCGACCGGGGAAAAGCTTTCTTAAAAAGTGCGGTATATGCCTTACTTCCACGTATTACATCCATTGTTTTTGCAATAGAACCGTGCATTTCGTTGGGGTTGGACAACACGTCGGAGATCTGGTCCTCCAGGTAAGTTACCCGTGCATCATAGAATAGTGCCGGTTGTATACCTGCATTCAACAAGGTAATGGTGTTTCTGTTTATGAAAACCTGGCCACTGATAGCCGGGCTTTTTGCAAAGCCATCTGTAAATGCTTTCCCCGGCTGATGGCAGGTGGCGCATGAACGTTTGCCATTTCCGGAAAGAGCCGGGTCAAAAAACAGATAGCGCCCAAGCGCCTCTTTTTCTTCACCGGGATATTCTTCTTCATCACTGATATAAAAATCAAAAGAGAAAGCATTCTTATCAAAGAGACTCCCTGCTGAGGTACTCACAAGTTCTTTTGAACCGCTTATCACTATCCCTGCCTGCTTTAACAAACCTACAAGCATTGTCCCCAGAGGGTTTGCATACGTCGTAAAAAAATGCAGCCGATCGAATGAATCAAAATCCTGGTTATGCTGTAAATAAGCAATGCCACTGTCTACAAGATTATTCATCTTCTTACACGCCGCAGGATCAGATTTACCTAACTCGTCGTTGTAAATAGCAATAATATCATGGAATGACGACCAAACCGAAGCAACTTCCTGTATAGCATTTCCGCTCAACGGAGTGTCATATCCAGCAAGTCCAAGTACAGAAGACCGGAATAATTCCTTTCTAAGTGCCTTAAAAACTATAGTGTCTGTGAGTTGCTTTTTTTCAGAAATATAAATAGCTTGTCGTAAGCTTATAATAAGTTCTTTTGTCAGCCCCGACAATTCAGTGCTATCCTTACTGTTATATTCAGGGTACAATAATGCTTCTATCACCTGAAAACCCTCAGGGGGCTGAATGGTATTGGCATTATCTTCTTCTTCCACTTCAGGAACTGGAGCGCCATTAATTACTTTGGCCAATTCAGGATTTATGTACGCTGTTAGAAACTCCACCTTTTTATAGTGCAGCCTGGCTTGTCTGAATAGTTCCCGGATCTGAGGAAGGGAAGCCTTATTTCTGACTGCTCTATCCAATTCCTTTACTTTTGCATCTGTACCCTTAAGGTGTTCGAGGTAATAATATTGTACCTCTTCAGTTTTTACAATGGTGCCGGTACCGCAGTTACACGCCTGCAAAAAAGAAAACAGCAACAGGCAGCTTACTTTTAGGGATAAATTCATAAATATTGGATTCCTGAAATAACAATACAACCCTCAGGATAAAGGATATATTAAACCAGACCCCGCTTTTTTCACGGCATAGCGTCTCAGCTAAAATTTAAAACGCCCTGGGAAAGGAAAAGTTACAGGTATAGGTAGCATATTTTAGCGGGAAGGAAGATGGTGGTCATAAACTGTTGTCAAAATTTAACAGGGAATACTTTTTAAGCAAAAAAAAATCCCGTTAAAGCCGCCGGTCAAGACCAGCCGTTTTCTAATAATTGTCTGTAAACATTCTTTATACCTGTTTCCAGCTCTATATTTGCCTTCCAGCCATAAGAATGAAGTTTACTTACATCCATCAATTTACGTGGAGTGCCGTCAGGTTTGGTATGGTCAAATTTCAGTTGACCTTCGTAGCCAACAATCCCGCAAATCAGCTTTGCCAGATCTACAATACTGATATCTTCTCCAACACCAATATTAACCAATCCTTTTTCATCATAGTTCTCCATAAGGTAGAAACAAGCATCCGCCATATCATCCGCGTGAAGAAACTCCCGTCTCGGTGTTCCGGTTCCCCATATAACTACTTCCGGTACGCTCTTAACGTGTGCTTCATGAATTTTTCGAAGCAGCGCAGGTAAAACATGTGAATTATTCAAATCGTAATTATCATTGGGGCCGTATAGGTTGGTCGGCATTACCGAGATAAAATTGCATCCATATTGCGCCCTGTATGCGTCACACATCTCAATGCCTGCAATCTTGGCTATGGCATAAGGCTCGTTGGTTGGTTCCAACGGACCGGTTAGCAAATATTCTTCCTTTAATGGCTGCGGTGCCATTTTTGGGTAAATACAGGAAGATCCCAGGAACATCAGCTTCTTTACCCCTGCCTTAAAAGAATGATGGATCACGTTGTTCTGGATCATCAGATTTTCATAAATAAAATCTCCCCGGTAGGTGTTATTAGCTACGATACCACCGACCTTTGCTGCTGCAAGAAATACGTATTCGGGCTTCTCGTTTTCAAAAAATGTGGCTACAGCCTGCTGATTACGAAGATCCAATTCAGAAGACGTTCGTGTAATAAAATGGTGAAATCCGGCAGCTGCCAATCTTCTCATGATTGCTGAGCCTACCATACCACGATGTCCTGCAACATATATTTTACTATCCTTTTGCATCTTCTTACTCAAACTGGTTTAATACTTTATAACCCGAATCTTTTAATAATTTCTCACGTTTGAACAGCTCAACATCCGCTTCCACCATTTCTTTTACCAGTGCAGCCAGGTTATATTTGGGCTCCCAATTAAGCTGTCTTTTCGCTTTTGCCGGATCTCCTATTAACAGCTCCACTTCTGTGGGTCTGAAATAGCGCTCGTCAATAGCAATAACTTCCTGGCCAGGTTTAAGCAGTGAACCGGATGAGTTAACATGTTTCACTATTCCCTTCTCATCAACACCTGCACCTTTAAATTCCACTTCTATCCCTACTTCTAAAAAGGCCATTTTAATAAAATCACGCACTGTATTAGTAACTCCTGTAGCTATCACAAAATCTTCCGGTCTGTCTTGCTGAAGGATTAAGTACATCGCTTCCACATAATCCTTAGCGTGTCCCCAATCTCTTTTAGCATCCAGATTTCCCATATACAACTTCTCCTGCATACCGAGAGATATTTTGGCAACGCCTCTGGTTATTTTCCTGGTCACAAAAGTTTCCCCTCTCAAAGGGCTTTCATGATTAAACAATATACCGTTACAGGCAAACATATCATAAGCCTCGCGGTAATTGACAGTAATCCAATATGCATACATTTTAGCTACGGCGTAGGGAGAACGGGGATAGAAGGGTGTTCTCTCAGATTGCGGTACTTCCTGAACCAGCCCGTATAATTCTGAGGTGGATGCCTGGTATACCCTTGTCTTTTTAGTAAGGCCGAGCAAACGAACAGCCTCAAGTACCCGCAGTGTACCAATCCCATCTGCATCTGCCGTATATTCGGGTGATTCAAAACTAACCTGTACATGGCTCATGGCGCCGAGGTTGTAAATTTCATCAGGTTGTACCTCCTGGATGATACGGATAAGATTGGTGGAATCGGTAAGATCCCCATAATGCAGTTTAAGCCTGACCCCTCTGTCATGTGGGTCCTGATAGATATGGTCGATCCTGTCTGTATTAAAAAGGGAACTCCTTCTTTTAATACCATGAACCTCATATCCCTTGTCCAAAAGTAACTGTGCCAGGTAGGCTCCATCCTGGCCAGTAATTCCAGTTATAATAGCTTTTTTCATTATTGATATTAATTCTCCGCAAAAATACTCACAAGATATGGTTATTGTTATTGAATAACCTTCATATTTTTACTTTTATTAATTTGTGAGCTTGGTTTACTTTTGGTCTCCTCTTTCATGGCCCTGATGAGTGAAGTTTTGTCATCGTCGGTGTCACCATTTATCTCCCATATCATAATCCCACCCACATTTCTCATGGCAAGATCAACTTTCTTCTTGATGGTGTTTATGCCATTATAATAGACTCCATTAAAAGAATCTGCGTTGGGATCAGCACCTTTACTTATCAGGTCTTTGTAATACGGCGGCACTACCTTAGGGTTACGGCCGTAAGTAGGTAAACCTAGATTCGCCTTCTCCCGGGGAAGCTTGCGGTCAATAATCCAATAGTTCAGGCAATTTACAGCGAAATCATAGCTTGAGTGCGAAGCTTGTTCCATATCATCGTAAGCCATAATATTAAAATAGTCTACCACCGGATATAGTTCATCTGGCGCTAAAGCGCCCCACTTAGGCTTACCTGATACAGCCATGGTTAATAATTTCCCTTTCTGGTGAAGCCTCACAGAAAACTTTTTAGCTAACTGTACCAACTTCTGAGGCTCATCTGAATTAAATTTTGGATATTCCCAGTCTAAATCGATACCATCCAGTTGATATTTGTCCACGATAGCCATTACATTATCAACAAACTTATCCATCAGCGCGTCACTTTCGGCAATCTTTGAGAATGTCTTATCTGTGTATTGTCCGCCAAGCGCCGCAATTACTTTCACTTTTTTAGGCCTTGCATTGGCTACAATATCATATAGCTTGTCATAGGTCTTATCATTGGCAATTGTACCATCTGGCATTGGCTTTAGGAAAGCAAAATTTACGCAGGTAATGTTATCATACTTAATTTTTGTTACCGGTCCCCAATTTGAGAAATACCCAATGATTCTAAACGGGGCAGTAGCCGCAGACTTAGTAGTTTGGGTTATTTTCTTTTTCTTTTTTGTTCTTTGGCCTGAAACAGGAATGGCGACTATCGCACTCATCAAAAGCAGGAGCAGCTGAAAAGATCTAATTTTCATATGATTCATTTTTCTAACTTTTACGCCGGGAAAAAGTTTTTCTATTTCCCGCTATTACATCAGCAAAAACTTCTTCATGAAGCTTAATAACACGTTTCCAATTATAATAGTTGTTAATCTTGCTATTATTACCCGACAGAAAACCATCTTTATTTTTTGCAGCGAGCATATCTACTTCTGAAATACATACTGCAAGCTCACGGCTATTAGTAAAATAAAGCGCGTTTGCGCCCAATACCCCTCTGTTAAAGTTATTACCATGCGCAAAAATAAAAGCATTTGAAGCCATTGCTTCTAATAATGAAGGATTGGTTCCTCCCACGGTATGCCCATGCAGATAGGCCTTACAATAACACCTGAGCGAATCCAGCTTTTGTTTATCATATACCCCTCCGAGAAATCTTATATTCTTATTTTTATATTTTTCTTTCAGATAATTTCCATATTTGTTCTGATGGTTTCCGATAACAATAAATGGAGAAGAATGCCCTGATTCAAGGTATCCATCCAATATCATAGCAATACTGTTTTCAGGCTCGAGCCTGGCAACCAGAAGGAAGTATTCATTAGCTTTGAGATCATACTCTGTCAACAGTTTCTCCTCAAAATCATAAACTGCATCTGCACCGTATGGCAAATAAATCGTATCCGTATTATGAAACTCCTTATAATATTGCTGAATTCCCAGATTATCGGAAATCAGGTAATGAGATTTTTTTATAGCCAACGTCTCAAAATACCGCATCAGCCGGCGGGTAATAAAATTCCATTTAGAACGCTTCCATTCCAGTCCATCCATATTGGTTAACACCGGAATTTTACTGTTCTTCAGTAGAAAGTAAGATGGAGATGCCGTACCATATCCTGCCTCATAAATGAGATCAAAGTCTTTTGTCAGCGCATGCTTAAGGGATCTGTAATCATAAATAAAGTTCCCAACAGCTCCGATACTCTGCTCGGGGCTTTTCACTTTCTCAATCTTTACCCCTTTAAAAGTATCTTCCTGATAACCATGAAAATGCGGATTATATACAGTTACATCGTGTCCTAACTCAACAAGGCCCACAGAAATATACTCGGCAAACTGTTCAAATCCTCCGTAATTATTGGGAATCCCCCTTGTGCCTAATATGGCTATTTTCATCTTACTCTACTATTTATCATTTCTTAATTTTAAAATCATTAATCGCGGCTAATAAATACACCACTGGCAGTGCACTCACAATATTGTTAATCCCTACCTTAAAGACAGGGTAATGCGACAACGTAAAAATGAAATAAACAAAAATGATTAAACCCAGAAAATATTTTTTATTCCTATTAAAAAGCAACACAATTAAAGGTGACAAATATAAAAGAAGTCCCGCCAATCCGATGAAGTACATAGTAGTGATCAGATATACTTCTGAATAGATTTTTTCAACAAGTCCCGGGTTTCCCCCCAGAAAAAAAACCAGCGTATAGTCATTAAACAAACGGATAGGGTTGTGATAAATATGCTCCACCAAAATATCCATATCATGCGTGAAGATCATTACAACCATATTTACTATCATTTCATTAAAAAACAACATGACCGCAATACTGAGCACAATCAATGCCAGAAAAAAATTAATAGCGGCTTTAACATTGGTTCTCATCAATATAATAAGCCACATCAGCAGCATGATAAGATAGGCAGTTTTTACTCCCGACAGTAAGATAGACACAACGATCAGGGCAATCTTCCATCCCTTCATTTTAACGGGGAATTTCTCTATCTGCAGGATAATAAGTGTGGCAAGAGGGATATAAAACTGGCTGTGCGTATCCAGAAAATACCCTGCATGCCTCAAAAAACCATTAGTTCCTTCCATATCCAGGTAATCAGCGAGATTCTGGTTCAGTATTTCCAGGTATGATTTTACAGCCGCATAATTACCCAATATCGTATTGAAGAAAAAGTGAATAATATTTACTGCTGCTATAAAAAGTCCTGCACTGATAATCCACCTGAGCAAAACTTCCATTCTACCGGTTCTGTAAAACGTGAAATAGCAGGCATAACCGAGATACCAGTAAAAATAAAAATTAGAAATTGTTCTCAGGCCTTCCAGTGCACCATCGGCAACTCCTAAAGCTGCAATATGACCGAGCACTGTAACCGCCTGCAATAACAAAAAGCCAATGAAGTGAGTATAAATTGCGGGACTCGCCGCTCTTGAAATGCAAATAAATGTAAATACAAGAACGGATACCGAAATAAGAAAATATGCCCCGAACGGGTTTAAAAATTTGCCCAGATAAATAAATACTAAAAGACAGATGACCGGCAGTAATAATTGAAAAGTCAATAAAGAGAGCAGGATCTTTTCCCGGAGCTTTTGCTTCGACCACACTATTCCGCCAGAGAGCTCCTTATTGATCTGTATTGTATTCATTTACCGATTACTTTTTTTACCCGCAACTTTGCAAGATCCTTAACTGCTCTAAAAAACACCCTCATCAATATCCAGTTGGTATACTTGAAATCAACTACCAGTCTGGATACGACATAATTGGCTTTCAGAATTGAAATAAATTCATTTTTATGTATCAGCGAGTTGGCTGTTACCCTGTATTTGACTAATGGCTCCGTAATGATCCTGACTTTATATCCTTTAAAAAACAAAGTTAGCCAGAGATAATAATCTTCTACACTGATAAGCCTTTTCTCTTCTTCAAATACAACATCCGGCGTTTTTCGTACCATTACCGATGAGGTACAGATTTTATTATGCAGCAACATCTCCTCAAGTGTAGGTAATGCCGGCAACTTTGGAGACCAGGTTTTTACACGATCTCCGAAAAAGAAAATGTTAGTAGACACCAGGTCCACATTCTCTGTAGTAATTACCTGATACTGGCGTTCCAGTTTATCGCTAAGCCAAATGTCGTCTGCATCTAAAAAAGCCAGATAACTGCCGGCTGACGCTCTGATTCCCATGTTACGCGGTCCGGCGGGGCCTCCAAAGTTCTGTGCAGGTTTAAAGTACTTAATCCTGTTATCCTTTTCCACGTATGCCCTGATAATTGATGCGCTATTATCAGTAGAACAATCATCCACTAATAACAATTCCCAGTTAGTATATGTTTGTTGCAATACTGAATCAATAGTATCAGCAATATATGCCTCCGCGTTATAAACAGGTACGATGACTGAAATTAGATGCTGCATACTTTTAACTTACTTGTTACTGGCGTTTTATTCTAGCCACTAATTTAGCCGGATTAAGGCTAATTGCCAGGAAAAGATACCACATCCGTTTCAAAAGATTTTTCTGAAAGAGAAACCTGCGATAAAATTTCAGATGATAATATGTAAGCTTTGATCTCAACGGCCCATAGCTGGTGTGAAACAATTCATTACAAATAGCATAAGGTTCGCGGATTGCTTTGTATTTAAGGTCGTTAGAAACGCTTCCTGCGTGTATGCGAACAAATGTAAGTGGCGCTGTCAGGTTTTGCATAACAGCACCATCCGCAATCATCCTGGCAAAGATAGCATAATCCTCGGCAGGGACATATTCCTGTTGATAACCATATTTTTGGAAAAGCGCCGTTTTACCCATTACGGTTCCATGCAATACTCCATGCATAGCAGTATGGTAGCGTTTTTTTATTTCTTCGTAAGTAGCTGGAAAGTTGGTTTTGAAAATAATTTTACCTGTATCACTATCAAAATAAGCAGCATTGCTACCCACCACATCCAGTTCCCGGTTACGCTCCAACAACTCATATTGTAACCTGATGCGATCTTCGTGTACGAAATCATCCGGATCAAGCCTTAAGATATAATCACCAGAGGCTATTTTTAATCCTGCATTAAGTGCATTGGCAAAACCCTGGTTTTTGTTCAGGAATACCGGTTTTAGTATCTTAGTTTCTTCTGCAATTTCTGTCAGGATCCTTACAGAATCATCTTTAGATCCATCGTCAACTACTATGATCTCCCTCGGTAGCAACGAGGAGTTCATCAATGAGTCAATAAACTGACGGAGATATTTTCCATTATTGTAATTAGCCGATACTACTGATATATTCGCCTGCTGACGGTTCATAAAAATATTTGGATTAACCAATTATAAAAGGCCGGAAAGCCCTGTGCCCCTGGCACAAACTGCTGATATCCAATCGATAATGGCAAAAGGCCTTGAAAACCGTTCTGTACCTCAGCTTTTCTTAGCTGCATCTTCCAGCGATTTTATTACTTTGGCAGGAATTCCCCCGGCAACCACTCTATCGGGTACAGATCTGGTTACAACTGATCCGGCCCCAATCACGCTGTTTTCCCCGACAGTTACCCCGGGAAGAATAATTGCATTAGCTCCTATCCAACATCCTTTTTTCAGCACTACAGGCCTGGACGGATAATGTCCCTGGTAATAAATTGGTATTTCAGGATTGTCAAAATTATGATTTGTTACATAAATATGAACACCACTCCCTATCAGCACATCATCTTCAATAGTGATACTAACGTCAAGATTGGCAGACGCCCCATGTAAGTGTGAACATGGCCGGATAACCACCCGCTTCCCTATCGATATCTGTGAACAACCCACAGCATATGCTCCGGCCCGGAACTGGGCGGTTTTATCAAAATGATAAAACTTTTTCTGGCAAAGTTTCAACATGGTCGACTGAAAATGTAGCTTCCAATGTGTAGAAGGTATGTCAGGCCCTATCCTGTCGGCTAGCCTCCAAAATTTCAGTTTATCGCTCAATTCTTTGATGAACATGATAAATATCTAAGCGTGCTTGTTTTGATGATTTTAAAGCTTGACGTCCTTCCCATACCTTGTGCAACTAGTCCGGCAACTATACTGAGAATTCCGGATTCCGTTCCTTAAAAGGAAACAAGTCAGGGTGAAATTGTTTACAATTAATAAAACGCTCTCAGCAGAGACAAAATACCTTGCTAGCGCAAGTTTACAGCAAAAAACAGGGATAAACAAGAAGAGATCATTTTTTTTCAATATCTTTAAATCTTATGAAAACGATATCTCTGTATATTATATCGTTGAGGTTCCCGTCGAAAGGATGAGCAACGTCTGCCAAAGATAATTAGATGCCCGGAAATCGAGATGTGCTGACAAATATAGGCCATTGCATTTATACAACTATTTTAATAAGCATATAGTACATAAAACCGGTTTAAAGCCAATTTATGTTTCATTATTTCAGCATATAATATTTGTTTACGACTATGATAAAGAAAATCTATCGAAAAATTATCAACCGTCTTGATTCTTCACCGAAGTTTCCAGCAGATTTTGAAGCTGAGCACCAACGTATCTGCGCCAAGGTTGCCCCATTTACAATGACCAGCCAGGAAAGGGTTTTTAGCCTTATTGAAGCAGTAAAGTATATACATAAATATAAAATTCAGGGGGATATTGTGGAGTGTGGTGTCTGGAAAGGTGGCAGTATGTTGGCTATTGCTGAGACACTGAAGGCCGTAAATGATACCGACAGGGAATTGTTTCTGTACGATACGTTTGAAGGAATGTCTGCCCCCTCAGCCGAAGACGAAACCTTTAATGGAGAAGATGCCTCTGACCTTTTGCAACAGGATCAGGCGAAAAAAGGACTTATATGGGCTTACTCTGCATTGGACACCGTAAAGCAAACTATGGGCCTGAGCCAATACAACCCTGAAAAAATAAACTATATAGCCGGAAAGGTAGAAGACACTATTCCTGCCAGGATGCCTCAAAAAATTGCCTTACTCCGGTTGGATACAGATTGGTATGAATCAACCAAGCATGAATTAATTCACCTTTTCCCTCTTCTTCAAAGAGGGGGAATTCTTATTATTGACGACTACGGCTTTTGGAAGGGCGCCAGAAAAGCTGTAGACGAGTATTTCGATGAATATCAATTTCCTGTTTTCCTGAGTCGTATTGATGATACCGGAAGAATCGCCATTAAGCAATAATAACTTCGCTATATTATGTCTGCTGATAAAGTACCGTATAATTTTAATCCGGATATCCGTTACCCTATTTATCTTGTCCGTAATGGCATCCTAAAGGCTGTAAAGAAATACTGCCCGCAATTGAAAGGCACCTTAATGGATTTTGGTTGCGGATCCAAACCATATCGAAGCTTATTCGATGTAAAAGAATATGTTGGTGTTGACCTGTACAACCCCGCACACTTGCATGATGACGAGCCGGTAGACGTATTCTATGACGGGAAAACCATTCCTTTTCCTGATGAGCATTTTGATGCAGTGTTCAGTAGTGAGGTTTTTGAACATGTTTTCAACCTGGATGATATACTTAAAGAGATTAACCGGGTGATGAAAAAAGGTGGAAAAATGCTGATCACCTGTCCTTTTGCCTTCCCCGAACACGAAGAGCCTTATGACTATGCCCGTTACACTGTTTTCGCACTAAAGGAGCTGCTGGGTAAACATGGTTTTAATGTGTTATCTATTGAGAAAACCGGTGACAGTATTCAGGCCATCATGCAACTTCAGATTATCCATATGGTTTCCTACAAATCCAGGATAAGAATCATCAATGGTATCTACTGGAGGGTGGTGGTTATCTGGATGAATCTTTCTGCCCTGCTGCTCAGTAAGATCCTGCCTAAGCGGAAAACCCTATATCTGAACAACATTGTTTTATGCGAAAAAAACGGCTAACCGCCGGTAAAGTTTAAATTGATCGAAAAACTTCCAGATAACGTTTCATTATCAGACGATTGCTGAATTTTTCGAAATATCGCTCCCGACTGCTACGCCCCATGGTTGCTATTTTTTCTTTGTCCAACATCTTTTGAATAGCATTTACCAATTCGTCCGGAGCATCGGGAGCAACAACATAGCCAGTCACCCCGTTATCAATTTGCTCCGGGATACCGGCTACCCTTGAGCCAACTACTGGTTTACCCATCATCATTGCTTCTATGATGACATATGGGAAGTCCTCATTGGCAATTGAAGGCGTTATGAATATATCCATATCCCTCACATACTCCATTACATTTGGCCTGAAGCCCGGCAAAATAACGACATCATCCAGATTATAATCCTTTATGAGCTTCTCGAGTGCTGACCTTTCCTCTCCTTCACCAAATATTACCAGCTTATACCTGGCCAATGGTTGTTTTTGTCTTAACATGGCCACTGCTGTAATTAAGACGTGATAGCCTTTTCTACGGGTCAACAGCCCCACGGCCCCCATTACGATACTATCATCATCAACACCAAACTCACGCCTTAAAATCCCTGATCCGGCTATACTCGTTTCTTCTGTCTGGGTTAATAAAGTATTGGGAATATTGAAGCACTTTTGCTGATCAAAATTCCTGGCCTCAGCCAGCCGGTCACTCGCAGCTTTTGAAGCCGTTATAAAGTAACTGACATACTTGTTAATATATCTGTCCTTCCATTTATCCCAAATATTCTTTTGCGGATATGCCATATTATTGACTACAAAAAGCACACTTCTGATCCCTGCCATCCTGGCGGCAATTGCAGCTATCCTGCATGTTTCAGCTGCGGGATACCCCCCATTATTGATCAATAATATATCAGGCCGTTCCCTTTTGAAAAGCCTGAATAACACTAGGCCGTTATACAACTGAAGAAGCCCTATCTTATTAAAAACCAGTCCTAATGTATATAACACCCTCGTATAAACGCGCTTTGCCTTTCCTTTTATTTCTCCGGATTGCAATGGATGTCCCCATTGCGGATACGGATTGATAAGTTTTTTTACTGACTTTACATTTTCGGCTCCGCCAAACTTTCTTTTGATCCCCTTCTCGTATTCCTTATTATAGGCATAATAGAAATTCAACAAGAACTCCTCCTGGATTTCTTCTGAGCGCAAAATGTTTTCAATGACATTTTCACTTCCACTATAAACAAAACAATCACTGTAAATCAGAACTTTTCTCATTGGAATACTTCTTCTGTGTTAAATAGTCAGGTGAACAGATTAGTTATTTTCCTTTCTGTTCTTACTCAAAAATCTGTTGATAAACTGAAGATTTCTGTCAAGGTTTTTTCCATCAAGCTTACCAATATATTTCTCAAGAACTGATTTCTTAAGAAAAACATCATAAATCGGGTCTTTTTTATAGAACGCAATGATCTTCTCTTTAAGGGACGTTTTATCAAACGCCGTTACAAGTTCTGATTTACCATCAAATGGTTTGTTGATGATATGCTGGTCTTTCTTATAGTACAATGCTGGTATTCCGAGAATAGATGCCTCAAACAATGTTTGTGAATAAAAAGAAAGATAAAAGTCAGCTTCTGCTATTACCTCTTTAAATGGTTTTTGCTGTTCAATCCGCACTTTCATATGTGGGAAGTACTCATCCAAAAAACGACTATACTGTGAAGCATAGCCATTCTCCCTGACTTTCAACACAATACTATGTTTGTAGCCCTCCCCTTCAAGATCCGATAAAACTTCCAGTAAATCATATAGGAAGTCAAATTCGTAGGCTAAATAGGAGTTCATATCAATAAGATTATAACCTCCCGCACCAATAATAATAACAGGATTCTCCCTGTCAATAACCTTAGGCTGCTGATTGCTATAATGGTCCATTCTCGGGTCGCCAAGACAGATTGCATTATCCATTCCTCCAAAGTAATCTTCCTTAATCGCCTCACTATAACTATTTACCCAATCGACTCTTCTCGCATCATAGGAAAAGTTATTCACCAACAAGCCATTGATGATCATATAAACCGGGATACCTTTCAACTTACAATAATTGATAATCAGGTTATTCTCAAGCCACAGCTCTGTTACAGGTACCATTAGCCGCACATCTTGCGGACCAAAATAATTCTCAATATCCTCAATCCGCGAAAAAGCACTTTGCAGAAGTTTGGGCAATTTGGGAACAATCAATTCCAGCAAATTGGCGCCTATATCAAAGCCATCAATTTTCCAGTCGTAAAATGACCTGTTTTTGAAAGCGGTCAGGCTGGATTCTATTATATCAGCGGGTATTGTTCTGTTACGGTAAAATACCCTCCGTTCTTTTAACGCGTTAACCGGGCTCGAATAATTTGCCATGATGACTTTGACATCACGATTCTTTTTTAATTCATCAATGATAGGAAAAGTTGGATAATAATTTTGCAGGTAAATGGCGGGAGCGTCGTTTCTCATTAAGGTTTCTCTTACCCTGCCTATATACTCGAATAGGCCTACCCCCCAACGCTTTATTTTTTTTACAAATGTGTCCGTTTTCATTTTCTCCTCCATCCAGGCAGATATCGGGAAATAATAAGCGGGCACTTCGCTGCCATCCACTTCTTCTATAAATCTTGCCGCGGGGAAAAGTATCTTCACCCACTTTTTGATTACTTCATCCGTTACCGCACAAATGATTTCCCTGCATGATACAACCTTGACTGCACTCAAATAAATAAAGAAGTGAAAGTTATAGGTCACATCATTAAGTATGTTTAAAAGATAAGCGCTTCCAACCGGCACTCCTTTATAAACAATAATGTCATTTCCATCTTTGTCGAGATACCACTTATTCAGAAAATGATGCAATTCATAGTTTCTCTCTTCAAGGTAATTTCTGTCAAGTATATTATCTAAATAAAAAACTTCTATTTTTTCCTTTTCCAGCATTTTCATCAAGCCCAGATCTATTACCAACACGAGATCTGTTTCTTCATTAAACAATGGTTTACAAGAATTCCAGTGGTTCCTGTCTTCCACAATAAAGACCCTGTTAAAATCCCTTTCAGGAATACCAACAAATGCACGTTCCATTTAGTCCTATTTAAAAAAAAGTTTTGGTTTTAGCTGGCTTATCATTTCTAATACATACTTTCTGAAAATACGGGAACAGATGTAATATAAAAATAATCCCATCAGACAAATAGTACCAATGATAAGTAAATACCAGAACAGGTTTAACCTGTTATGTCCTATCGGTATGTACGATTTAACAAATATACATGATATTATTACCGCCAGAGCTGGTAAAACTGCCGGTAATAATACGGTTCTTATTGTATCCTTCACATTGAATTGTAATAATTTACAACTCATAAAAAAATACGCCAGCGCCGACAAAACAAACGACAACAACTTGAATATCGCAAAGGAAGTAAGTCCCCAGAATGAATAGGTAACGGCGATACCAACCCAGAAAATAACTGGCAACATAGCACTTGTAACATATATCATCTTCACCTTTTCATACGCCATAATGAGGATACCCGCCGGAGACGAGATAAAACTTAAACTATAACAAAGTATCAGCAATTGTGTGATAAATACAGAGGAAGCATAGCCATGTCCTACCCAGTTAATAACTAACGCCTCAGAAGTGATGGAAAGGCAAATAACGGGAAAAAGCGTTAATGGTAGGGTTATTACCAGGACATTCACAAAAACCCGCTTCAGCCCCTCAATATCGTTGGCTCCGAGATAGTGATTAAATCTTGCTGTAAATGGCGAAAACAAGATCCCATACAACGACCTGATATAGGTCAGCATAGTAAGACCAATTGCATACACCGCCACCGCATCCGCGCCTATCATTTTCCCAATTACAAAAGGATCAAGCTGATAATAAAGTATCCAGCAGACTGTGAGAAAAACAGAGCTAAAGGCTAGCTTCTTTGTTTTATCAAATAACTCCCTGGAATATTTAAACGAGCGAAGTAAAAAAAACAGATCATAATTCAGTCGCTTTTTCACCTGCCACAATCCGGCTATCATTGCTACCGCATTACATATTTGGGTAAATAGAAAATACCCCACCAGCGAATATTCTCCTCTTCCAAAGAAATAAAAAGTAGACAATATTTTGCACAAATTGGATACTATCAGCAGGCGCTGAAAATGATAATCCTCCATTCTTACCGAAAAAATGACCTGCAACATACGCTGCAGGATAAAGGTTGGAGAAAACAAAGCCAATAAAACCAGTAAGGTACTGGCAGTTTTTGTTTCATCAGGTTTCAGACCATTAACAATTAAATCAGGACGAAAAGAAATGCCCAGCATAATAACCAGGAATAATCCCACAAATACGGTGAAGATAAATGCAACAAATCCCACAATCTTTATTTCTCCTTTCCTGTCGTTTCTGGCGTATGATTCACTTGCATATTTTAACCCGGCGGAAATGAAGCCAAAATCCGCGTAAGACAGGAAAATGTTCAATGAAACTATAATGGTATAGATACCAAATAACGATTTATTTGAAGACAAAAAAGGTGTTACTACGAATAAAGTTCCGAAATTCAGCAGGATAGAAATAAACTGCCACAAATATATTTTGATGTACTTACCCAACATTACGCGGATCGTTTGAATTACGTTTTTAGTATTAGGTCATTAAATGACAGTCCACCCGCCATCAACAACCAGATTATGCCCCGTGATATATACGGCATCATCACTTAGCAAAAATCCAACAGAAGGCGAAATATCTGCAGGTGTGCCAAGTCTTCTTAGAGGAACTTTATGTTCATATTGTTCAATGAATTTCTCTGGCTGATGATTAAATATGCCGCCCGGGGAAATACAGTTTACCCTAACATTATGAGGACCATAAAAGGCTGCAAGATATCTGGTAAAATTAATGACTCCACCTTTTATAGCTGCATATGCAGAAGGGTTTATTATTGGTGTTCCTTCATATATGGTAAAATCCGGTCCGGTAATACCATAAATAGATGCAACATTTACCAGGGAGCCCTTTTTTTGCTTCATCATCTGATTCAGTACAATCTGGCAGCATTTTACGTAGCCTACTAAATGCCAGTTAACATTCTTCTCAAACGATTCCATTGATTCCTCGTTAAAAGGAAGTCTACCCCAATCGTCGGTTCTTGGATAAGCATTATTCACCCATCCATCAATAGCGCCAAACCTGTCCAGAATTATCTGCAAAGCCTGTTTGATGGAATGCTCATCTGTCACGTCAGCGCACAGGTTAAAGTCATCTTCAGTGGTAATTACCTTATCAATAGCAATTACCTTTGCACCATGGCCACGCAGATATGTAACAAAATTGCTGCCCAATTGCCCGTTTCCTCCTGTAACAGCAATCACCTTATCTTTTAACTTGCTCATCATTCAAACAAATTTTTAAAACATTAAAAGCAGATTGGATATCATTCATTATATAACCGTTATCCTCTTTTATAGCTGAAATGAAATACTTCATCTGTTCTTTATATGTATATAGTGGATCTATGTCTGATGAAAATATCAATTCCTCATTACACCAGACCTTTTGCTTTATCAAATCTATAGAAACAGTATTGTCTTCAAATAATATTTCACAGGTCCTTTTTGTATCTCTTCTATAATAATTCAGTACAATATTAACGGTGAATTGCTCATACTGAAGGAGATAATTAGCGTAATCAACGGCATCGATATTCAATGAAGAAGTGCTTCTAAGGGTAGCGGCTGATGAATTAGGTGTTCCCCAAAGCCAGGTCACATAGTCGAGTTCATGGATCAGGTCAAGATGTACTCCGCCTCCCATTTTTTCATTTGCGCTGTAAACCTGTCTGTAATCAATTCCCGGCCTCCAGTCTGGTAAATACGAACCAGCATAGATGTTCACTTCGTTTATCCGTTGACTCTTTTGGCGGAGCAGATCTTTAATAAATACAATACATGGATGGAATCGCAGATTGCAGGCTATATAAGTTTTTACTTTACTACTAATGATCTGGTCAACCAACTGCTGCCCACCGTCAAGTGTATGAAAAAGTGGTTTTTCAATAAAAAGCGGAATGTTGTAATCCAGTAATTTGCGGAGCGTATCGTAATGAGAAAAAGTAGGGTTGGAAACTATAACAAAATCGAAAGAGACTCCCGCCTCCCCGATAGAAGAAATATTGGTAATGTTAGGAACTTGATTGGGTAACGCGCTACTACGAAGGGCATATAACGAAATTTCACCGCTACTGATGTTTGTTAATGCCTGAATATGCTTTTGAGCAATTGATCCGAGGCCAATGATCAGTACTTTCATAATATGAAATCCAGTTTATTATTGACCAACAAGTATTCCATAAAGTCAAAGTCAACCTCATCATCAAGATCAAAGCACATATGAGGAATTTCATATACAAGCGATCTATTCGTAACAGCCGTATGAAACCCGCCATCAAAAAATCTTCTCTTATAGATATAGAATGAAGCGTTCATGTCGTAAACCTTGGGTGCTGACTGCCTCGTTACAAATTCTCCCTTTTTTGCCAGTTCAAAATACCCGTTTTTATTCGCTTCTACCATGTTGAAATACGGATTCCGTTTAGCTGGACTAACAGAAAAAATATTCACTGCTTCCTCATCAGCCGTCAGCATCCGCAGCGCTATGTCGAGATCGTTGGCTGTTCTGAAAGGAGAAGTTATATCAAGATCAATCAGATAGTCAAATGTTACTCCCCTTTTCTTCTCCTCAAAATGCATCAAATCGATAATCACCGGCATTTTACCAATAGTATCTGTTGCAAGTTCAGCGCTCCTTTTATAATCGGTAGCCAGTCCGAAACCCGCCGCGGTGCTAATAATCTCCTCCGAGTCCGTAGAAAGAGCTATTACACAGTTCTTTGTTGATGCAAAATTCTTCGCCATCTCAATGGTATAACCGATCAAGGGTTTACCTGCCATGGAACGTATATTCTTTCCTGGTATTCCTTTGGACCCTCCCCTGGCACATATGGTAATTAATATACTCATTTTAGAATTTGATATGTTTAATGTCATTCTGGGCCTTCTCAAAATCCTCATGTCTTCCTATATCCAACCAATAGCCAAGAATTGGATAATGAACCACTTTCCGTTTTTTTGAAATCAGCATTTCCATAAAATCGGTAGCATTATAGAAAGAACCTACTGGCAGGAACTCAAGCAGGCTTCTTTTAAATAGATAGATTCCCCCATTCGAGTAATAGCTGTAGGTAGGCTTTTCATCAAATGAAATTACCTGGCCATTATCTATTTCTAATACGGCATAAGGAACTTTCACCTGGTATGGAATGCTCGCCACCATTAAATCTGCGTCGGCATCAATAAACGATTTGTAAAAATCAGCAAAATCAATGTTGGTCAGAATGTCAGAGTTCATTAATAAAATATTCTCTGTATTGAACGACTCGACCAGGCTTAGCGCCCCAAAGGTGCCTAAAGGAACATCTTCCTCAACATATTGAATATTCACATCTTTGGAAGAGCCATCATTGAAATACTCTTTTATCTGATCACCCAGATACCTGATACTTATGATGATACGGTTTATTCCGTAACTGGCTAATCTGTCTATATTGTGTTCAATAATAGGTTTATTCCCAACTTTCAACAACGGCTTGGGACATTTGTCTGTCAGCGGGATCAAACGTTCTCCTCTTCCCCCTGCCATCAATACAGTATCCAGCGGCAACAACGATGACTTAATACGCAGGTTCAGAATGTCAATAATCCTACGGCTGTTATCTATTATCGGGATTATTTTTAAATTCTTTTTTGCGAATATTTCCAGTTGATCAATAGAATAGTTATCCTTATAAATGAATATAGGATCTGGTTGGATATACTCCATTATGGGAGTATCAAATGTAAGGCCCTTGATAAATCCTCTCCTGATGTCACCATCAGTAAGTGATCCGATCAGTCTATTGCTATCATCTACGACAAACAGTACAGCATCAATCGCCAATAAATTCAGTTTATTAAGCGCATCTTTAATACTGGCATTCCCTGATATAAGATGTTTAGTAAATTCCATTAGACCTTATCAATAAATTTGATCAATTGAAAAGCTTCCGCGTATCTTACACCCACACTCGCACCCCGGAAATGCGCTAGTGCTCTGATATTTTCCAGACTTCTGGGAAACGGATGTTCTCCTAATTCTGATTCATATATTTCCATTATGGAGAGTTTATCTTCTATAAATGCAGAAATATCCACATAATAATTAGGCATAAATACTTTCTCTGGCAAGGCAGGTGCAAACTCTGTTTCCGAGAGACACTCATACATTAGCACTCTTTTGATTCCGGGATACCGGAATGATTTAGTACATGCCACAACCGCGTCAAAAACAACCCTGTGATCACTATGTGCATCCGACCGATTCATAACATATACATATTCCGGGTCCACCTGTTTAAAAATATCTGAGATCTTCGGAACCATTTCTATTAGCGAGGCGCCATGTAAATGCATTGTAGGATAGTCGAGTTGAAAGGTCTCTTTTATCCCCAATAAGCTGGCAACTTTTTCAATCTCCTGTTGACGGCTATGAATTCTTTCCTGACTAAATCCATACTCTTCAAACAGTTTGGTAACAATCAGCCAAAAAATGTTATCGCCATTCTTCGTATGCTTCAGTAATGTACCTCCAGCACCTATTACCTCGTCATCAGGATGTGCAGATATAATAATAATATTTGCCATAATACTATAGATATTAAAATATAACCAATTGGCTATATCAGATAAAATCACTAAACCTTATAAGTGATATTTTTATATATCAACTTATCATTTATAGAAATACTTCTCAGCACATCACTTATTTTCTTTGCACTATTGCCATCTCCGTAAGGATTCACTATGCCTTTTACGGCAGCACGGTAAACAGGGTTATAAATCGATTCCCGGATGGCTGTTGCAATTTCCACTCTGTTATAGTCAACATAAATTACATTTCCGGCACTAAACCGTTCGCGTTGACGGCTACCAATATTTACAACCGGCAGGCCAATGGAAGGCGCTTCCAATATACCGGAACTTGAATTTCCAATCAGCACAGCGGCATTTCTGAGTAAGTTAATATAATTGACCCGGTCCAGATTTTTAAACAGGTGAAAAATTTCAGGATACTCACCGGCATATTTACCTATCATCTCTATGATGGCGAAGTTCCCTGCATCAGAATTGGGATAATTAATAAAACACTTTATGCCCAGATCAACGACTGCCTCCAATGTTTCCACTATCTGCTTACCCGCATCAGTGGCTTCGGTTATAATTGGGTGCTGTATTAAAACCAAATATGGCTCGTCGCCTGTTTTCAATACCTTTAGCGGCGCAATTTCATTTTTTGGAATCACCGGGCAATGAACAAATTTATCCAATGCAGGATTCCCTGTATTAAAAATCCTGAAGTCATCTTCTCCCAGCAATCTTAATACCTGGGCATGCTGTTCAAGAAAAGTAAAATGGATGTGCGCAAACTTGGAAGTTGCATATCGGACAGCGTTATCGATATTGCCATCATTAGCAATATCGCCACCAGCCAGGTGAGCTACCGGAATACTTAAATACGCAGCTGTCATAGACACGGTAATAGCCTCCTCACGGTCACCAACCACCACAATAATGTCCGGTTGCTCCCGTGCAAAAGCATGAGCCAGGCCCGTAATCTGGGTACCTATTCCTACCACTCTTCCTACTTTATCTTCACTACTAACTAGATTATAGATCCTGTCAGCAATTTCATATCCATCGTTTTCTATATTCTTAACTGTTTTGCCAAATGTCTCGGAAAGATGAGCTCCCGTTACTATTAACTTCAGTTCAATATCATTACAGTTATTTAACTGTTCAAGTACCGGCTGCATAATATCATACTCCGATCTTGCGCCTGTGACAAATAATATTTTACGTTTTTGAATCATTTGCAGTGGGGGTTATTAATAAACATCTGAATCTCCAAGCTGGAACCACCAATTATCTGCGGATTCCACCGTCTGGGAAGCAAAGCTCCGGATTCCGAAATAAGTTACCGGCAGACCGTTGCTAAATCCTAGCTTCTCAAAAGATAAATGCCTGCCATCTTTCAGCGGTATCCAAATATTAAATTTTTCATACTCTTCCGCAGGAAATAATGCTGCAAGATGCTGAAGTACTACTTTCGTAATTCTCTCATTATCTGCGAAGCACCATTCGACAATATCTAATTGCTTTTTCTTACCGGAAAGCTGGAATTCTTTTAGCACTACAAATCCTTCATCCCCGGAAGTGTTTTCCAGAATCACATATTTATTGGAGGGATTATTAATATATCTCCAGTTCAAATATTCCGTGCTTCTCTTCACTTTTACACTGTAGTTATTAAATATTCCTGTGTGCAAATCTTCATGCTGAGTTGTAAACTTAGTAACGATACTAAGCGATGCCGACTTTTTAGCTGTTATAACGGCTACATCGCAAGACATCATTGGTATGGTTGTTATATCTTTCCAGTCCAGATTTTTAATAAATCCTCTATGGGAATTATTGTTAGGAAATCCCCATACTGCCGTCATCCCGTGAATCTGCATCATATCCTTGTATAGTGCCTCAGATAATTGCTGGAATATTCCTAATCCTGTGTACTCCGGATGTGTCATGGTGGTCATGGAAAGACCTGTTAGCTGTTGTTTTCCTGCGACATCCAATAACACGGGGGAAACAGCATAATGACCAATCAGTTTCTGTTCATTCCACATCAATTTTATTGCGTACTTATTACATGGATTATCTTTAAACCGCCAGCGCCAGTATGCTATAGGCATTGGTTTCCCAAAAACCAGTTCGAACAGTTTTATTATCTCATTCTCATCTCCACCTGTATAATCACGGATTTCCATAGTTATCTTATTTAAAGTGTGATCAGTTCATCTGCTTCAAAATCCTTCACGGCTATTTTGCCAATAACATGATCCCATTCCATGGGGCTGATACCATTCCCCGGTCGTTTAACAGTGAGGTTTTTTTCGGAAAACAGTTCCCCTTTCTTTATATCAGCAGCGGCCACAATACTTTTTCTTGCCACCAATTTGTTCTTCTCTTCGATAGCAGTAGGAGCCTTATTTCCTGTACCAAGTGCTTTTTCAATATTCCGGATGGCAGCTACCATCTGCTTCAACTCAGTAGGATCGAGCGAGGCTGCATGATCTGGTCCCTCCATAGTCTTATCCAACGTGAAGTGTTTTTCCACAAGAGTGGCACCTAATGCAACAGCAGCAACAGGTACTTCTATTCCCAGGGTATGATCAGAATATCCAACAGCAATATCAAATTTCTCTTTCATTTGAAGCATAGCTTTAAGATTGATATCTTCAACCGGTGCCGGATATTCGCTGGTACAATGCAGTACAGTAACTTCTTTCGCGGTTTTACCTTCGGCAAATATAACATCCAATGCCGCTGCTACTTCCTCTATCGTGGCCATACCCGTAGAGAGAATAAGCTCCTTAAAACTTTGCGCCATTTTTCTCAGATATGGCAAATTGGTAATTTCTCCTGATGGGATCTTTCCTAACTTAATTCCCATTGACTTGAGTAAATCAATGCTTTCGAGATCAAATGGGGTAGAAAGGAAACTGATATTCTTTTCGTTGCAGTATAAAATAAGCTCGTCATGGGCTTCGGGTGTCAGTTCAAGCTTCTTTAACATACTCACCTGATCTTCGGCCTGTATTCCGGTATTTCTCAGTTGGTAATCCGCTTTACGTGCATGCTTACTGGCTATATTTTCCGCTTTAAATGTTTGAAACTTCACGTAATCAACTCCTGCATCGGAAGCCGCATCGATGAGCGCCTTTGCCAGTTCAATGCTGCCATTGTGATTAACACCTGCTTCTGCAATTATAATCGTACTATTCATGCTCATGCAATTCTTGTAAATGGAACACCTATGTAAGTGCCCGGTTCTTTAATATTTTTATGGACTAATGAGCCGGAACCTATCCTGACATCATTGACAATACTTACACCATGGTTAATTGTTGCACCACTTCCCACAAATACTTCTTCGCCGATTTTACAATTCCCATTCACCAATACACCGGTAGAAATATGACAATGATCACCGATGGTGGAGTCATGCTCAATCACAGCCCTTGTATTGATGATAGCATTGCATCCGATTACTGCTCCCGCATTGATATAAGCTCCATGCATGATGATACTGCCTTTGTTTACAATAGCATATTTTGAAACATGCGACAATGGAGAAATCACAGTGGCTATATTTGCATTATTTGATGACAATAATTGCCACGTCTTTGTTCGTGGCAGTGCTGATTTAATCTGGCCAATGGTTATGAGAAACCAGTAGCCCTGCTTTATCAGTCCGGCAATATCATTGTCATTCCCAATAACCCTGTAACCCAATACCTGCGAATCCAATTTATCCGGAACATCAATAATTCCTTCAATTGTAAAGTTCCCTGATTCCTCAATTACATCGATACATGATTTTGCATGTCCTCCTCCTCCTATTAAAATCAGTGGTTTCCCCATATCATTATTTTTTCCGACAAAGGACTATTTAAGCTGTTAATACTGTATAATTCCTGCGCCCCAGGAATATCCCACACCGAAACCAGCCACCAATACCTTCATACCTGATTTAATCTTCTTCTGCTCCTCCGCCTGTTTAAGGGCTATGGGAATGGTAGATGAGACCGTATTTCCACAATTGGCCATGCTAACAAAAAACTTCTCTTCCGGGATTCCAAGTTTAAGTCGTAAATGATCAAGCATATACTTGTTGGCCTGGTGAAAAACAAACAGATCAATATCCTCTTGTTCCAGACTATTCTTTTGTAATATCTGTTTCACCATCACCGGCACAGATCTGAGGGTAAACGAAAATATCTCGGCGCCATTCATGAATAAGGTGGTACCAGATAAGCCATTAGGACTGGGAATGGTACCTTCAGAATCTGAAACACGGGGATGGCGCATACCTCCTCCTTTCACTATGAGGTTTTCCGCACCGCTACCGTCAGTACCAAAAGTAATAGCCCGTATGTCTGCCCCGTGACCGTTTCTTTTAATGAAAGTTGCACTGGCAGCATCTCCAAAAATAGTTCTTACGCTTTTATCGTGATCATGAATATGCTTACTGTATGTTTCTGAAGTTATCAATAAAACGTTCTCCACGTCTCCGGAACAAATTAATCCTTTAGCGAGGCT
The DNA here is from genome assembly GCF_051362515.1 of Chitinophaga sp. ARDCPP14. Taxonomy (NCBI): domain Bacteria; kingdom Pseudomonadati; phylum Bacteroidota; class Chitinophagia; order Chitinophagales; family Chitinophagaceae; genus Chitinophaga; species Chitinophaga sp. ARDCPP14. The sequence continues at coordinate 289,190 of NZ_JBKIXB010000002.1, forward strand.
CAAGCCATATACGTAGCCGGAACAACCAAGATTAAAATCGAGGGCACCTGCCGTGGTTGGAATACCTAAAGCGTGCTGCACAATACAAGCCGTTGTAGGTAAAAAATAATCCGGGCTCTGCGTGCACAGTAAAATAAATTGTATCTCCGAAGGAGTTATTTTATGTTCCTCAAACAACTTGCTTGCTGCCTTGATAGCCATCGACGAAGCAAACTCATCTTTTGCTGCAATCCGGCGCTCTATCACACCGGTTTTGGCAGCTATTTTATTTACTGACCAATCAGGAAATAATTCATGAAGGTCATCATTGGTCAATGTTTCCTCCGGTAAATAATATGAAATTGCATCAAGTGTTATCATCTTTAACCTCATATAATTGTTAAACCTCCATCCACAACCAAAGTTGTTCCGGTAATCCATTTACTGGCAGCTGAAAGCAGAAAGATAGCTGCATTCGCAACATCTTCCGGCTCACCATAATCGCCTAAAGGATACTTCAATTTATCTTCTTTCACGCTCTCGTCAGACACTTGTTTTATCATCTCATGATACATCTCTGTTTTTATCATGCCAGGAGCGATGGTATTAAACCTGATCTTCCGGGAGGCGTATTCCAGCGCCATTACTTTACTTATGCTGTTAAGTGCACTTTTTGAACCGGCATAGGCTCCAAAACCTTTAACTGCAGTATAGACTCCATTCACAGAAGTCAGAAAAACCACCGAGGCGGCTGATTGAATCTTTTTTTTATTCAACAAAAGGCGTGTAAGATTAACAGGAGCCAGGTAATTGGTTTCAGTAATCTGCTTTAACTGATTGAAGTCCAGTATTTTTATTGGAGCAAGCTTCAATATACCAGCTGCATGAACAATTCCATCTAGAGGAGGTATCTTATCAACAGCCGCAGCAATTGCAATTTCATCTGTAATATCTAATGATAACACAATATGGCCGGCCCCATCAAGCAGCTCCTTAACGTTCGTTAGTTTCTCAGCGTTTCTTGCCACTAAAATAACTTTCGCGCCCATCGACGCAATCGAGATCGCAATTTGCTTACCGATACCGGACGATGCTCCGGTAATAAGTATTGTTTTCTCTTGAAGATTAAACGGGGATTCTGGCATCAATCAAACTATTATTATGCAATTACTATATAGTTGAAAACTATCTTCTATTTCGCAATGATATTATACAACTCCTCAACAGTAGCAGCATTCATAATATCATTTCCCGAGATCTGTTTATTATATTCCCTGTCGACCATAGCAATTATAACGAGACTGGTCATTGAATCCCACTCCTCTAATTCACGATAGTTAGTGGCGGCTGTGATTGTGCCTGGCTCAACATCTTCAAGCTGCTGCTCAAATTTTGTAATAAACTCTTGTATTCCCATTTATTAGTATTTAATATAATTATCTAACACTGCTTGGCAGATTAACGACTCTTTCCTCCAGCCATAAAGCATTTGTGAGATCTGTAGATTGGCATGCAGCATACATCTGCAATTTATTCATCAATCTCCAGATTGGCCTTGTCATTACCTTCTGCTCGTTCGTTTCTTTAAGAAACAAATGCTGGGCCGTATGATCCGGCAAAATGATTGCATTTAACCAGTAATTAGCCTTTGTGTTCTCAATTTCCCTTACAAACTTTATGTCCGTTCCCGTAAAGAATTCAGCATATAAATCAGCGAGTTCCCGTTTGTTCTGCAACATCATTTCCAGTTGTTCCAGCTGTGCACAAGCCAAAGCTGCATTAAGATTCGACATTCGGTAGTTATAGCCTACCTCATCGTGTACAAACTCCCAGGCATGGGGCTGCTTTGCTGTTGTGGATAAATGCTTCGCATGCAATGCTATGGATTCATCATCAGTAACAATTGCTCCTCCCGCACCACAGGTTACGGTTTTATTGCCATTAAAACTGAAGGTGCCTATTTTTCCGATTGTACCTGTATGCTTGCCATTGTAATAGCTACCGAGTGACTCCGCAGCATCTTCAACCAAAGCAATATTGTATTTCCTGCAAATATTTGAAATATCCTGGATCCTCAATGGAAACCCAAAAGTGTGCATCGGCACGCACGCTGCGATCCGCTTCCCGGATACTTTATTGATGCAATTTCCGCTACTATCAATATAAGTGTGATCGTGTAAAAACTGTTCCAGGCTTATTGGCGACATCCCCATTGTATCCCTGTCCACATCTACAAATACAGGTATTCCACCTGCGTGAACAATGGCATTGGCCGTAGCTACAAATGTAAGCGGCTGCGTAATCACCTCATCTCCATTTTTCACACCAGCCAGCAAAAGTGCCAGATGCAGGGCTGTTGTGCCATTTACGGTAGCAACAGCATATTTTGCGCCTGTAATCTCAGTCATCATCTTCTCAAACTGCGTAACATAAGCACCTACAGAGGAAACAAAAGTGGAATCTATTGTATCTAAAACATACTTTTTCTCGTTACCTGTAAAACGGGGAGCATGTAATGGTATAAAAGTATCTTGCTGGTTAAAAACTGTCCTGATGAAATTTATAATGGGCTCAAAATCCATAACCATTCTTTAAATGTTGTATATGTTTGCCTTATAGCTACTGAGGTTACCAGGGATAGAAAACCATTCGATCGTTTCTTTTAGCCCTTCTTCCAGTGTATACTTTTGCTTCCAGGCTGTATGCTGACTAATCTTCTCTCTGGATCCATACAAGCGAAACACTTCACTTTTTTCAGGTCTCAATCTGTTTTCATCCTGAACGATTCTTGCAGCTGGATTCAGGAGTTTCACCAGATTGGCAGCAAGATCACCGATGCTCACTTCAGATTGAGTTGCAATATTACAATCCTGTCCGATCAGGGAATCCGCTTTAGCAATCTCAATAAATCCATTTGCGGTATCTTTCACGTATAAAAGATCCCTGGTAGGCGTAAGGTCTCCCAGACTTATTTCAGTTTTACCATTCAGTAATTGTGAAATAATAGTCGGTATTACTGCTCTCGCCGATTGCCGCGGCCCAAAAGTATTGAAGGGTCTTACAATTGTTACCGGTAAATTAAAGCTCCTGTAAAACGATTCTGCAATACAGTCAGCACCAATCTTTGAGGCGGAATACGGTGATTGCGGCTGCCTCGGATGCTTTTCATCAATAGGAATATATTGGGCAGTACCATATACCTCCGAGGTAGAGGTGACAAGTACCCTCTCTATATTGAGATCTTTAGCCGCCTGTATAATATTTAATGTTCCTTTGATGTTCGTGTCAATATAAGAGTCAGGAGAATGATAACTAAAGGGAATTGCAATTAATGCCGCCAGGTGAAACACCACATCAATGTCTTTCATGGCGGTTCTTACACCGTTAGGATCCCGGATATCTCCTGAAAATATTTCGAGTTGGGACAGCTGATCCTGCGATAATGTATCGAGCCAACCCCAACTATTAAAAGAGTTATAATATACAAAAGCCTTCACTTTACAACCCTCTTCTAGTAAACGTTCTGTCAAATGACTTCCTATAAAGCCATCTGCACCTGTTATTAAAACCCTTTTATTCTTTAGTTCCATGATTATTCTAAATTATTTCCTGATTTCAATCCACTCTGAATAGTATAATTATGCCAGTATATCTTTGAGTACCTTCCTCAGCGTAAGAAAAATAACAATGAAGAAACCACCCATCAAACCTCCAATAATCACACCCTTCGTTTTTCCCAGTTTTTCTTTTTTCAACGGCAGAATGGGCGTATCAATAACCTGGATGATCGGAGTTTCCTGCGCCATAGCAATTTTACCTAACTCAAGATTTTTGACAACTTCACCATACATTGTTTCAAGTACCATTTTATCTCTACTCGCCAGTTGTGTATTTATACTCGCTACCTGACGGGCCGGATTCATATTAATATCCTGGGCAAGTGCTACGGAATACGTTTTCCGATTCAACATTTTTTCCAACGAATCCGCTTCTGCCTGTAAACGGTCAACATTCGTTTTGGACCGCTGTGTCCTGGTGTCAATATAAAAATTGGTTGCCTCAGTCATTAAACGCTCCGTGAATGCTTTCGCGAAAAGCTCATCTCTGGTTGTACTCCTGACTACAATAAAGTTAAGTTTCTTGTCAACCTTTTCTACTTTCAATACCGACTTTCCAATTGACTCCTGCAATGTTTGCAGAATACTGTCCTGAAGCAGGGAAAATCGTCTTCTATCGCCACCCGGTGGGAAAGAAATGCCTTTCAACGAAGGTTTGGCGGCCCACCCTAAACGAAGCTCATTAAAATCTATATATCTCTCAGCGAGCGTTTGCTTTTTACCATTTATCATCACAGTAGAAAGCAAAGCCTTTTCAATCATTAACCTTGACTTAAGAAAAGTCATGATATTATCACCCTGAAAAACACCATTACTCCCCGAACCACCAAGGTCAATTCCAAACTGGCTGGCAAGTCCGGCATAAGCCCCTAACGGACTGCCGCTATTGTCCTCCACAACGAAGGTAAGTTCAGCGACGTATTTGGTTTTTAAAATAAACGATAATATTAATCCCGTAGCTCCACCTAAAATACCAAACAGCAAAATAATATACCAGTTCTTAAGGAAGTATTTCCACCAAATGCCCAATTTTATAACAAGTTCTCTGACAGAAATTTCATCATTATTTTTATCACTAACATTCGTATTTATATTAGAAATCTCCATTTGGTTATATTTAATTGCAATTCCTGTTTTTTATACGGTGTTTATTTAACTCTTGTCAGGATTGTAACAATTATTAATGCAATGGACGCAATACCACTACTTAGTCCAACTACTTCCTGTCCTGATAAACCTTTCCTCTCTCTCTTGCTCGGAACATATACTTCTGCACCTGGCTTTACTTTGGGATACTTATTAAAGAAGAATATCTTCCTGGTACTTTTTACTTCCCCATTTGCGTATACAACGTAACTTCTTCTTTTCAAAGCCGCCGATGTATACCCACCTGCTCCTCTTATATAATCCCTAAATGCATAAGCTTTATCGAAACGAATTTTCTTCGGAAAATAAATCTCTCCAAATAATTGAACAGTTTGTAATTTTTTAGGAATTTTTAATACATCCCCCTCTTCTAACAGAATATCATATTTCGATCCCGGCTTCTTTATGATATCTGCCAGATTAATCCCTAATAGTTGATACTTCCGCTCCATCATACTCTTAACGCTATTAATACTTGAGCTGTCTTCCAGCTTATTGTAGAATAAAGCGAGCTTGTTCGTAAGCAGAGCCGAATCTGAACCATTTATGTAGGTTTTACGCAACAATACCGCTCCTTCAGGAAAAGCTTCCGGCTTAAGGCCTCCAGATCTCTCAATAAGATTAGAAATATGTTCTCCTTTATTAACAATGGAATATTGTCCTGGATAAACTACTTCTCCATCAATTAAAATATTAGCCTGCTCACTGTAAACCGGAGATTTACGAATACTAACCTCGTCAAACGGCTCCAGTAATACTTGTTCACCCGCAATAGCATTCAAATCTGCGTTGATATCAAATTGTTTAATGATAGCCTTTGCACTGTCCTTGCCATTGTAATCGCCCTTCCTGATTCTCCTTGATATTTCTACACGTTTCAATGATGCTGCATCCCTGAGCCCCCCGGATAACAAAATCAGATCTTCCAACCGCATACTATCAGCATAAGGAAACGCCCCTGGTTTGTTAACCTCACCTCCTATTGATACAAAATATTGCTGTCTCAGATCTAGCTTAGAGAATACAATTACACTGTCTTCTTTCTTAATAGGAATGCTGGATTTACCACTGACAATATCCTGTACATTAAAGCTAATGATAGCTGGCGTAAAGTCATCCTGCAAACGCCGTATAATGCCTCTGTTCAAAGAAGCCTCTTCTCTTATGCCATCTGCTTTTTTAATCAAATCGGCCACCGTCATTCCTGGCTCCAAACCATAATTTCCCGGATGAAAAACAGCACCGCTGATAGTCACGCGGTTACTAAACCGGTTCAAAATAGAATCTACAAAAAACTGATCTCCCGACTTGAGCTTAAACGTGGCAATCTGATCAGCGGGGACATTGATGACCTCTCTTTCCTTATTATTAATGCGATACCCTGTTATGTTCTCCTTAAACGAACCATCCGTATATCCGCCTGCATAATCCAGTATATTCTGCAATGTCTCATTTTCCTTTGCCTCAAAAATTGCGGGCCGCTTAACTTCCCCGACTAATTCAACACGGGTCTTATACGGATTCACTTTCACAATATCCTGATCCTGTAACACAATGTTATTGGTGAGATCACCCTGCGTAAGAAAATCATACAAATCAAATGTTGCAGCTACATGACCATTACGGATCACCTGAATACTTCGAAAAGAACCATTATCATCGGGCCCTCCGGATACATACAATGCATTCGCTACAGTAGCCAATGATGGCAACGTATATGTTCCCGGCCGTTGAATCTCTCCAATAAGCAATACCCTTATACTACGAATGTTACCCAGTGATACCTGTACAAAGGTTTTACCACTGGAAATAGTAGAGTATATTGTAGACAACTGCTTTGTTATTCTGTTCTTAGCCTCATCCATTGTCAGGCCATTCACATATACCGGTCCCAGATTAGGAACACGGATATACCCCTCCGAAGTGACTGTCAATTTATACTGCACCTCAGAGTAGCCATACACATCTATCATTACCTGATCATCTGCAGCTAGTCTGTAATTAGAGGGAGTTGGTATTCTCAGGTTAGGTTCAAAAGTCAGATTCTTATTTGTAAACAATTCAGCGCCAAATATCTTCTTTCGTTTAATTTCCGACGGACTCGCATTTTGCCTGAATAAATCAACCTGAGTGGTATCCGAATCATTGAATGACCTTCCTGAATATTGCGTGTCCTGCTGAAAAATCTCACCGCTTTTCTTTTTTTCCAGTGATTTATCCAGTCCCATTGCCTGTATCCTCGTTTTCAATTTCGCCGCCTCGGCCGGAGGCACCCCTTTCTGCTCCGCGTACGAGTCAATATCATCCATAGACATATTATTCTGTTTCATCTCAGCAACGATACGCCTGATCTGATCATCTGATAAATTATCTACGTTTACTTGTTTTATCTGAGCTGGGGACGGTACCTGTGCCATTACACAAAACCCTACAAACAGGAACAGTTGGACCAACAGTATTTTTCTTAACATGTATAATAGGATCTAAAACTTTCTCGAATACCTTTTTTGGAAACAATCTTATCCGGCGCCGGCCAAATAAGGTGCAAATCTATTAAAAATAACATATAAATGTTAGTTCCTAACACTTTTAACCTGAAAACCTTATGTGCTGTCTGATATACGTTTAAACATCTTCCCGGGTGTTGGGCACACCCCGCTGCAAATATGCATCCAAATATCACCTATCCATTAATTTTAAGTTATTTATAATATGTGAATATTATTAATACAATAACTCAAATCCTTTTCTCACTCTTTTACGTTAATGCATATAGAGAGTCACCTGTATTTACCTGTTTGAGAAAATTTGGATCACTACTTAAACTACCACCTGTTTTACCGATCTAAATATTAGGCATAAGACAAATTACTTGATAATCAATAAAATATAACGGAAAAATCATGTATTAACCGCCCCGCGGTATCCTTTGAAAACTATTTACCCTGTTTTCTTGTTTAAATTAGTTAAGGCAAAACTTAAACATTATGTCGTCTGTTGAATTTAACACCTTGCTTGTCGGAAACGCTGATTTCCTGAAACCCTTTGCTTTTACCCTCACCAAAGATGCCGAACAGGCAAAAGATCTTTACCAGGAAACGCTTTTCAGAGCCCTGTCCAACCGGGAAAAATACCTGGAAGGCACAAACATCCGCGCCTGGCTATTTACCATCATGCGGAATATCTTTATAAATCATTACCGGAAAAAATTAAAACATCGCACCGTCGCAGAACCAAGTGCCAGTGAATTCTTTATAAACCATCATGAGAACATCGTCAGCAATAAAGCGGCCTCTAACTTACAAATGAAAGATATCCATGTGGCAGTTTACCATCTGCCGGGCATCTTCAAAAAACCCTTTATGCTTTACTACGAGGGTTACAAATATTTCGAGATTGCAAATATGCTGCAAGAACCATTGGGCACCATTAAAAGCAGAATACATTTCGCCCGCAAAATTCTCAAATCACAGGTTCCAAGACAATAATCCCTTACCCTTACCGAAAATCCCACACGCATCCGTCCGGCCAAAACGCCGGATAAGCATTGCTATGAACGGGGATAACCGTACACCAGGCGCAGGTAATGCTCCTTGAGGTGCGACTGGAAATAAAAAGCAGTAATCATAATAATAGCAGCTGCACAGAGAAATGCAGGATGAGGCCAGCAATAATAACCTGCCAGGCACAATACCAGGTAACGCGCATACTCCAGGTAAAACACCCATTTCTTCTGCTCCATAATAGCGCCGCAGTTAATCAGCGTAAGCAGGATGAGCAGCGCTACACATACCTGTATAAATACCGGCACATAGTGCTCCAGCAACAGAAAGGAAAACAATACAACCAATGTGGCCACAATTTGCCACAAAACATAATTAAACAGTTTAGGCGCCTCCGTGATATGGGGATTACGCAGCAGGAACTTTTCCTCCAGGATCTTCCGCGCCCCCGGATCTACATTGTCCGGTTTACCAAAAATCACGCGCAGCTTATTCCGCCAGCCTTTTGCCTGCCGGGCAGAATACAACATCTCCAGGATAAAATGGAAATGCTGCCACAAAAAACTATTGCTTTCCAGTGGCTTGGTTAAACCATACACCGGCTCCTCTTCTTCTTTTACAAAAGTGCCAAATAACTTATCCCATATTATAAATACATCACCATAATTTTTATCAAGATACTGGGGGTTACTTGCGTGATGCACCCGGTGATGCGAAGGCGTTACCAATATATATTCCAGTATCCCCAACTTCCCAATGGTACGCGTGTGAATAAAAAATGGATACAGTCCATGCACCAGGAGCATACTGGTAATCATAGCCGGAGGAAAACCGATTACAGGAAGTATAGCCCAGAAACCCGTACGTATGAAAGCCTGGAACACCGTAATCCGCGCAGATACCGTATAATTAAACTCTTCACTCTGGTGATGCACCACATGCGCGCACCAGAACACGGTAACTTCATGCGCCAACCGGTGATACCAGTACCAGATAAAATCTGTACAGATCAACAACGCCACCCATAACAACACACTGGATTTGATATCAAAAATGGCAAAATGACGATACAAGTAGTCGTATACAAAATAAAAAAGCCCTACTGTAAAAGTATCCAGTAAGCGCTCCGCAATACCCACACTCAGGTTGGTAATAGAATCATTAAACTTGAAATAAGTCTTTCCGTTTTTTCGCGCCACCAGGTATTCTAACCCAATAAAAGTCAGGAAAAAAGGAACTGCCAATGCCAGGTAGTTTAAATGCACTTGATATAATTTTAAATCCGGAAATCCAAATAGTAAGACATAGGCTAATACACGGTGCCAGCCCATGCATAGGTTTAACTGGTAAAACTGGTGGTGGTAAATTACCACAATGATAAGGAATAAAATTTAATTATCCTACTATTTTAATAGACTAATAAAAACGAAAGGCGGAAACAACTTTCGCCGTTATCCGCCTTCGCTTCATTGCATATTTTTATCAGTCCTCCGGAGGTCCGCCATCAGCCATTCTTACCACCTTCGGTACAAACCGGCCAATTACTTCCACCAGCGCTGTTTGCGCCGCCATCACCGTATCAATATTCTTATACGCACCCGGCGCCTCATCCAAACCACCTCCAATCAGTGTTACACCATGTTCCTGCAATTGTTGCCTTAACACCTGTTCAGTGATAGATGACTTTGCCCGTGTACGCGACATGAGTCTTCCGGCGCCATGCGACGCAGATTGTAAACTTTCCTCTTCACCCTTTCCACGCACAATAAATCCGGGCGCTGTCATGGATCCCGGGATTACACCCAGTACTCCTTTACCTGCCGGCGTAGCCCCTTTCCGGTGCACAATCACCTCTTTTCCCCGGTATATTTCTTTCCAGGCAAAATTATGATGATTCTCCACCCTCGCCAGCAAAGTGGCGCCCGTAGCGGCAATCAACCGCTTATGAATCAGGTGGTGACAGGCAGACGCATAGTCACCCGCCAGGTTCATCGCCAGCCAATACTCCTGCCCTTCCGCTGTATCCAGGTTCAGGTAAGCCAGGTGCTTTGCATGTTCGGGCAACGGGCAAATCTCTTTCGCAAGCTGTGTATAGTGCCCCGCTATCTGCGCACCCATTCCACGTGAACCGGAGTGCGACAGCAATGCCACATACTCACCAGGCGCCAGCTGCCATTCATTCTCCGGATCCGTAATTGTGGCAATTCCCCATTCCACGAAATGGTTACCGGATCCGGAGGTTCCAAGCTGCCCTGCCGCTTTATCAAACAGGTTTCTTACAAACTTTATCTCCTTAAATTCACTTCTCTCCAGCACCGGGTCCGCCTCCCGCTTTTTCCACTCTGCACCGGCTCCGAATTTTGTGAAAGTCATCAGCTGCTTAGCATACGATGTTTCATTCATTAACAACGTTTGCACCGGCAAATCCAATACACTCAAACACATACGGCAACCAATATCCACGCCCACTCCATACGGTATCACTGCATTATCCGCCGCCAACACACCACCTATCGGTAACCCGTATCCCTGGTGGGCATCAGGCATCAACGAACCGGCAACGGCAACGGGCAAACGAACCGCGTTATTTAATTGCTTCACCGCGCCCTCCTCTATATAGGACTCCCCATAAACGGAATAAGGTACCGGCGTTTCACGCAAGGCAATCACTGCCGGCGCTGCTGGCGTCAACAGTTCACGGGCTATTTCACCCAGTATCGCATCATCTGCATAGACAGCAGGATCCGCCAGTACTTTGGTCAATAATTCAATTGCTGCTTCTTCCGTTAAGTGTCCATAATGTTGTTCTATAACATTCATGGCTATACGGAAAACAGGACTTTGGGGATAACCTATCTCCAGTAATTTTCTACCGTTGATTTTTAAACTTGACATAAAGGGTTAATTTATTCGTACCATTCTTCCTGCAACAGTTGCTGCAGGGTAAATTGCTTAAATTGATATTTCTTCTTATACTCCGGTAACCATTTTCTCCGGCTGGATTGCTGGCTCCTCGTAAGGCTCCATATCCTGTGTTCCAATTGATGCTGCTTCAGAAAGTCATCCAACCGGTCCATCTCTGATTGCAGTTCGGGCGCTGCTACCCGCTGTTTGGTGATCATATTGGGGCGTACCTGCAACACAAATCGCCAGGGTTCTTTTACAACAAAATACTTTATCTGATCAATACCGTTCTTACAATAACGGACCCGTTCTTCAAAACAGTTGATCTCTTTTGGGGAGAGTTTCATCTTCTTAAAATGATAATCCACCGGTTGCAGTAAATGCTGCTCCCTCAGCACATGTATCTTCCTTCCTCTCTGTCGCTTCTTTACTTTAAAATCTTTCCGGTGGCTATAATCATACGTATTGATCTTTTTCAACAGCTCCTGGAAAAACTCACCATCGCGGCTCCTCATCACATCTTCCCGTAAAACAAAGTACCGTTTGTAACCTTTCATTACCGGCGGATCCAGCTCCGTATAACCACGTTGATTCCATGCCTGCCGCAATTCCTTCCGCCTTCTGCTGTATTGCAATAACTGTTTGTCGTATTGTTTAAGCGCATCGCGCTTTCTGCGCCTGCACGTTCTTATCCGTGAGGCTGCCATATAATTTTCGATTTCCTGATTGTCCATCATCAGTCATTAAATGTTCAATATTGTTTACTCCGCTGATATATATGGACAATTGATTTTTTTTCATTTTTATTAATTTTTCAAGATGAATAAATACTATTTACGCGATCTCTTCCAGCATTTCCCGCCTGAACCCGATCACATGTTGTTTTGTTTCAAAAGAGGGTTCATGCTGATTGGCAATTTCTGCAATAGTCATCGCCTTATTGATCACCGTATCAAAACCCATGTGCTTTGATAATGCCTGTGCCTTAGCCACCGGCAGCCGTTTGAACTCGTACTTTGCAATCAGCCTGCCTTTACGCAGCAACGCATTGTCGATAGCGGATAAGTCGCTGTTGAAAGAACAAACCAGCTGTATATTCAAACAATCTGCCAATAATCCATCCGACAGGTTCAACAAATTTGAAACAGATGAGTTACCGGAAAACTTACGATCCATAATTACATTTTCAGCATCTTCAATGATCACTACACAATTAGGATTATCGATCAGCAGTTCCATGAACTCAGGATTCATAATGTTGTTTGCCAGGTCCGGCGAAACAAAAAGCACCCGCTTCTTTATCCGGCCAATCAGGTAACGCAGATAAGTAGTTTTACCTGTTCCCGGCAAGCCATGCAGCAATACGATCCCCTTGTCTTTATCCTTCTTCAGCCGCTGCTGGATTACCTTGTCTATCTCTTTAAAATCATCTTCATAAAACATACCTATATCCAGCTTGGTACGTTTTATTTCCAGGCTTTTCAGTTCCAGTCCTTTACGTCCGCTGGTGATCAGGTTAATTTCATGCGGTTCCCTGCGTTGCTTTTCTTTATATCGTGTAACCGTTTCCGTTACTTCTGATACAAAGGCAGGAATAGTACCATTATGCAATATCTCGCACCACGATTGCCAGAACGCTACCACGCTGTTATTACTTAACACAAACAGCGTTTGATTATGCTTATACTTTTTCTTCTTGTTGTCATAATCGGTATAGCGGTGCGTATGAACAATAATACTTTCATATTTCTTGGCAAAGGCTGCGGCGGCTTTATCACCATCTACTTCGTAAATGTTATTGATATCGGGGATAGCACTAAAATGAACGGTATACACTCCTTTCGGATCAAAATGTTCACCATCTGTGATATCTATGTTATTATTAACTATCTGCTTCATAGCTGCTTGTTCTCTTTAATGTGATGTTGTCCTGATGATAAAGATTTCCCGGGACCAGGCCGGGCCCGGGTAAATCGTATTTATCATGGGGTAAATTACAGGTTATCCTTCTGATAACCTGATGATAAGGGGTTAAAAATGCAAACAGAGACGAAAAAAAATATCTTAAAAAGGAGATGAAAGCGGAGCAGGATTACTCCGCCTGCCTGTTTTTTATGTACCTCCTCAAATAATCTTTATACTGCCGCATAAAAAAACCCGGTCTGTTTAAAACGGACCGGGTCATATAACGTTAACGTATACACTACGTCAAGACATACCTCGTCCGTTTAGCATTAATTGAATTAATGCTATCTCTAAACCATTTACTGCGGCGGATTTGAATCCGTTCTGTCATTCCCGGTAAATTCATCATTCCAATAAATCGATAACAAAAAAGCCCGGATCCAAGGACCCGGGCTGCTGTTATACTTACAAATATTTTTTATCTACCTGTAATCATAAAACGCCCGGAATCCGCTGCCATCTTGCTCTGAGCAAGGTGTTGCGTTGTCCATATATAGATTAATGCGTTTCATGTTTATCAATTTGTTTATTATCAATTTTAACGATGCAAAGATAACAGGATATATTTTGAATTTGCAAATTTTTAACAAAATATTTTCAACTATTTTATTTATGTTTTTTTTGATTTTCGAAATCTGAAGCAGTGTCAATGATCTGCAGCAGGTCACAAAATATAAGCGCAATAAAAAGCCGGAAGTGATAAACTTCCGGCTGTAGTTATGATCAGGATTAACAAAAACAGATGGTGGTGGTCGACCTAAGTTATATTAACACCGCGCTTTCTTCGAATTCCTTCTGAAGGCGCTGCATCTGACGGATATGCCGTTCGATATGCTTGGTGAGGAAATAGATATACTGATAGATGTCCAGCTTGCCCAGCTGATTTACAGACATGTTAGTGAACACCAGCACTCCTTCACCGTTTTTCAGTAAAGACAGGTTGTACATGCACTGTGCATACTGTTGCTTCAGGAGGGCTTTTACTTCCTGCATATTTTTAAGTCCGGTAGGTTCCATATGTTCGGGTCTTACCCAACCAAAGGATTTGCTGCCGATGACATCTATTTGTTCTAATTTATTGGCATAATCTGCCGGGAGTATCACGGAGTGGCCGGTTTTCTTACGTTCCAGCGCCCGGCGGGTACTCTTATTGATGATCAGCAGCAAAAAGTAATTGGTGAGCGTAATATGCTCCAGTACTTCCCGTATGCTCCATTGATCACGGTCTGGTTTGAAATCCAGTAATGCCGGTTCTTTTTCAAACCACTGATCCAACTCCCTGAAATTGGTGAGTAAGGCCTCTCTTACAACTTGAATAACGTTTCTCATCATCTAACGTTTTTGGGATTATGCACTTTACTTCTTTGCTAATCAAACGGGTTAGCGCATAACATCTTTGAATAAATATTTTGTTTGCCATTTTTATGCCGGATTTGGCCACAAAAAAACCCGGCCGTATTTACGGACCGGGATAAATAATGTAGAGGGGTTATCTCACATTATCGCATACCTTGTCCGTATGGCTTTTTTAAGGCAAAGCCATTCCGTTTACGCCATGAGGCGCATTTTTCTTGCATTACAGTTATCGCTTGAAATTCTTTCAATGTCGTCATTTCATTACTGCTTCAAAAGCAAAAAGTCCCACACTTTTCTCTAGTGCGGGACTCTTGTTTATATCGTTTGATAACTTTTCGTTCGTTAACAATCGGTGCAACATGCCCGCATTCTGGCCTTGACCTGCTTGTGTTGGCAGGCCATCGCTGAAATCTCGTATGTTGATATAAGTTGCACAGTTATTTTTGTTCTTGAAGCAAAGGTAATTTTTATTTTTTTTATTACACAAAAAAACACCCTACTTTTTTCCCAGACTTAACAATTAGTTTAAAGTGCAACTACATATCATTGATAATCAGAACAGGCTTAATTGCGAATTCGGCCGGCGGAAGGCTGCTGTATTGAATTCGAAGCGTTCCTGGTTCAAGCCATTCTTCTTTGTATGAATTTTAAACTGCTGCTTTATGAGGTCCGCAATGTTGCCTTCTCCCCTCATTCTCCGCCCAAAGTCGCTGTCATTCACCTTTCCCCCGTGCATACTTTCTATATGGTGCCATACTTTATCTGCCCGGTCGGGGAAGTTTTTATAGAGCCAGTCGTTGAAAATGATCTTCACCGCATCGTTGAGCCGCACTACCGTATACCCTGCATATTTAGCGCCATTGGCTGCTGCAGCTTCCAGCAGGCGGGGAATTTCATGGTCATTGAGTCCCGGAATGAGCGGGGCCGTCATAACGCCAACGGGTATCCCAAGATCACTCAGCTCCTTCACCACCTTTAGCCGTTGCGCCGCCGTAGCGGTACGGGGCTCCATTTTTTGCCGCAGGTCTTCCTGCAACGTGGTGATAGACAGGTACACGCATACCAGGTTATCCTGTGCCAGCTGCTGTAACAGGTAACGATCCCGCAATACCAGCGAGTTTTTAGTAATGATCCCTATGGGCTGTTTGTATTCCAGCGCCACCTCCAGCAACTGCCGGGTAAGCCACATCTTGCGTTCTACCGGCTGATAGCAGTCCGTATTCCCCGAAAGGGAAATCGGCTTGGGGTCCCACTTTTTATTATCCAGGAACCTGCGCAGCAGTTCCGGGGCGTTATGTTTTACAATAATCTTTCTTTCAAAATCCAAACCCGCGCTCAAACCCCAATACTGGTGGGTGTTACGGGCATAACAGTAAATGCAGCCATGCTCACAGCCCTGGTAGGGGTTCATGGAATACCACATCCCCACATCCGGACTGTCCACCTTATTCACGAGATTTTTCGCATGTTCCTCGAACACCTGGGTAGGTACATCTGCCTGCCACCATTCATCAATGCCTTCGGCATGCTCCTGCGCATATTCATCTGCCAGGTATTTATTCTTGGGATTAATCTGTGCTCCGCGCCCTTTATAGTATGGATTTTCCGGTGCGCCCTCCTGGAATGGCAAAGTCATAGACTAAATATTTTAGTAAAAATACTAAAATATTTAGGATTTAAATAATTTCCATTTGCTTCATCAGGAAAGTGGCGTTTTTATTTCTCGCAATACCCTCCCGGATGCGGTAGTCGAAAAACAAATGGTTGTCCTGTATAGTGCTTTCAAAACAATAATTCCTGATCTGGTGCGGATAAGCCGATTCCAGCTGCCCCAGTTCCAGGTCGTGCGTAGCAATCATGCCCAGGCAGTTATATTGCAGGAAATGCTCAATCAGGCTGCGCGAGCCCGATAATTTATCTTCAGAATTGGTGCCTTTGAGAATTTCATCTAACAAAATAAAAACCCGCGCACCGGTTTTCAGGTGATGGATAATATGCTGTAACCGCAGCAACTCTGCCTGGAAATAGGAAGTATGACTGGCAATCGAATCCTTGATTCGCATGGAAGTCATGATACGCATAGGGCTGAATACAAAACGGTCCGCACACACCGGAGCGCCGCACATAGCCAGCAACAGGTTGGAGCCTACGCTCCGCAGGAAGGTACTTTTACCGGACATATTCGATCCGGTAATGATCAGGAAATGATCTTTACGGCCAGTGGCGCCGTCATTCTTTACGCATTCATTGGCCGGGATCAACGGATGCCCCAGTGCCGTAGCCTCCAGGACACGCCCTTCCGCTTGCGGCGCCGGCCACGAAAATTCCGGATGATTAAAGGCGTAGGTAGCCAGGCTGTTCCACACTTCCAGCTGGGTAATCACATCAAACCACCCGGTAATGTGCTGTTTATGCTGTTTCTTCCACCGTTCCAAACGCAGGATGCAATGGAGGTCGTACAGCATCAGGGAGTTAAGCCCCAGTCCAATCAAAAGGTTTAGCCGCTGATCAAAGGCATTACATATTTTAGACAGCTGCCGCAATGCTACATCGGCTTCTTTGGCCTTATCCTGCTGTTGCTGCAGCAACGCGGATTTTTTGAAACTGCCGTTTTTTATAAGATGTAATAAGATAGAAAACTTATCCAGTATCCTTTCCTTATGCGAAATCAATACATATTGCGCCATGATCTTTTTCTGACTAGCGCCCAGCAGCAACCAGTTTAACATGATCAGTATCAACAACGGGTAGTATTTACCAGTGATGGCATAATATACAATGGAGCCGGTTACCAGCAAAGGACTCAGCCAGATAACCACATTTATAAATTTGTTGTGCAGAAAGTGGAAAGGCATTTCCAGCCATGCGCTGATTTCCCGGCGATCGCTTTCTTCTTCTTTCGCCAGCATGGCATTGGCAGTAAGCAGCTGCCGGAACTCCAGTTCGGGTGTAAGTACCTGCAAAGCCTCCTGTGTGGCCAGAATAGCCGGGGCATCTTCAAGCGGGTCACGCAGCGCAGCCGCCAGCTGGCGTCTGCCGGACAATGTACCCGTGCGGTTAATATGCTGAAAAACAGAAGATGGCCCAAAAACATCGAGGTCGCTGCTGAAATCATGGCTGTCGTCCACGAACTCATTCCCGTCGTCAAAAGCCGATTGCCCGGTAGTGACCAACTGCCACTCCTTCTCATTCAACTCCAGCAGGGATTTAAAAAGCTGCAGCTTCTGCTGCGCTTTGGAATACCATATCAACAACACTATAAACGCAAGCATACCGGCAGCTGTTACCAGCAGCCATGGCGCTTCCCAGCCGCTCCGGATAAAAAACACGATGCCGGCTACCATCACCAGGAAACTGGCCAGCCGGGCCCATGAAAGGCTGGCGGTTAACCGCTTCTCTTTTTTTATCGCTTCCCGGAACTGGTGAATCCTTTGCTGGTAAATATCTGCTGGCGTCATTTATCTGGTATTAATAACTAAAAAAATCAGGGATTTCATGATGTATGTTCGCAATATATTGAACATAAACCACAAAATCCCTGGTAGAAATAACTGGATTATTTATGCGTATTGTCTCTTCAGCAGATCAGGATACTCCTGGCTTACCTTCAGGATCAGTTCACCAAAGAGTGTATTCACCCAGGCAAACCACGGACGGGTAAATTTAGAGGGATCATCTTTGTGATAAGATTCATGAATAAAGCCGGTTTCACCGTCGGTATTGCGCAAGGTTTTAATACAGGAAGCTATTTCCTCCTTATCATGACTGGTCAACGCCCGCATGATAATACTCATTGGCCAGATATAGTCGTTGCCGGTATGCGGGCTACCTACCCCATCGCCATATTTACCCCTGTAAAACCAGGGCTGGAAATTACTCCATACAAAGTGCCGGGATGCCTGGTACAACGGATCGTCAATGCCGGTATATCCCAGGTAAGGAATAGACAGGAGGCTGGGCACATTGGTATCATCGAGGAATAAACGGTTTCCGAAACCATCTACCTCAAAACCATACATCATACCTAACTTAGGATGCTCCACAATGGCATGCGACTTAATAGCACGGTCTACCTCATCAGCCAGCGCCGTACATTCGTGCGCAAAGGCCGCATCTTTATATATTGTTTCACTGATTTCCGCCAGCTGACGCAGGGATACCACGGCAAACATGTTGGACGGAATCAGAAAAGGAAATACTGTAGCATCGTCTGAAGGACGGAATATAGAAACGATCAGTCCCACCGGAGAAATAGGGTTCCCCCAGCCTCCGTTGGCAACAGTATCTGATTGTACAGGTGAATTACGCTGAAATTTGTAAGGACCGTGGCCGTCTTTACGCTGCTGCTCCTTAAATGTTTTCACGATGAGCTGCGCCGCCTGTTTGTATTTATCATCGAAGGGGGTATTATCCCCGCTGATTTTCCAGTAATTATAAGACAACCGGACCGGGTAACACAGGGAATCAATCTCCCATTTGCGTTCATGCAGCTCCGGCTTCATGGTGGTCAGATCTTTATCCCATTCGCTGCCGGTAGGGCCTTCATTAAAGGCGTTGGCATACGGATCAATGAGGATACATTTCGTTTGACGGTTGATAACGCCCACCACCATTTCTTTCAGTTTCGCATCATCCTTTACCAGTGGCAGGTAAGGCCATACCTGGGCAGAAGAGTCGCGCAGCCACATGGCGTTGATATCACCGGTGATCACGAAAGTATCGGGCCGGCCGTTTTCTTTCTTAAAGTTAACCGTTGTATCGAGCGTGTTAGGGAAACAGTTTTCGAACAGCCATCCCAATTTGGTATCCGCAATCTGGGACTTTACCTTGATAATTGTCTTTTCCACCGCTTCGCTGGTGAATTTCCGCTTTGCCAGGGGCGGACGTTGGGAGGTATACCCATTCCAGCCAAATACTGTTTTGGGCAATCCAAGCCCAACAACGCCTGCTACCAGGGCGCCGTTCTTAAGAAAATCTCTCCTTGCAACCATAACGTTTTTGAATTTAGGAAACCCTAAAATAGAAAAGTTTTGCGGATTTGCTTAATCGATTTATCAATCGTCCTCATCTTCGGCAGCCCGTAACTTCACAAAAGCGCTTCTCCTGGGCGCCGGCATCACTGCCTGTTCACCATGAATAGCCTTCCACACCACCTCATTCAGCTCCAGGTCAGGCACCCGGTCTTCATGCGCCAGGTCGAAGCTGGCCGACCGGCGGGCGCTTTCATTCCAGGCAGTATTTCTTTCGTTAATATCCACATTTGCAGGCAATACGGTGTACGGCCGCAGATCAGGCGTAGCGGAAAATAATTCCCACATGGGAGTAGCCGCAGCATCATACTGGCTCATCGCCGGCAAACCCAGGATCAAC
This sequence comes from Chitinophaga sp. ARDCPP14, assembly GCF_051362515.1. Lineage (NCBI taxonomy): Bacteria > Pseudomonadati > Bacteroidota > Chitinophagia > Chitinophagales > Chitinophagaceae > Chitinophaga > Chitinophaga sp. ARDCPP14. The sequence continues at coordinate 309,030 of NZ_JBKIXB010000002.1, forward strand.
TCCATCGTACGCAGCATACCCGATGTGGAATACATGTTATGATTTACGGCATTCCGCTTTACGTAAGGGCTGATCACGTAAGCCGGTGAACGGTGGGCATCCACGTGATCAGGGCCATTCTGCGCATCATCTTCCAGTATAAAAATGGCGCTCTCCTTCCATATCTTACTGTGGGAGATGTAATCTACCAGCCGGCCTACCGCCAGATCGTTATCGGCCACGGAAGCATACGGCGAATAGGCGCCCTTCCGCATGCCGCTGGTATGATCATTCCCCAAACGGATGCTGTTAAAATGCGGTACTGCATCTATCGCCAGCAATGAATCGAAATCATGCTGCCAGATTTCCTGCCGCGCAATATCCTGTATGGAAAGGTCGAAAGAAGGATAATCGCTGCAGAAATGATTGTCCAGCGATTTCAGCGCGGCCTTTCCCTTGCCGGCAAACTCACCGTAGGTGCGGTAGCTCACACCAGCGCGCTGACAGTAATCCCAAATAAATCCTTTTTCCGGATAAGCCACTTTACGGCTGCCTTCATAGTCGTAGCTACCACCGCGACCACCATAACTGGTAGGCCATGTCTTCTCCACGTAATCAGTAGCATAAGCTGCCATGCTCCAGTTATGCCCGTCGGCGCTTACTTCCGCATCTACATAAAAATTATCCAGTAATACAAACTCGTTGGATAAACGATGCTGGTTAGGAGTAATGCGCTCAGGGAAAATACATAAGCTGCTGTCGCCATTACCCTGCGGCATGTCACCTAACACCTGGTCGTAGGTGCGGTTTTCCTTGATAATATAAAATACATACTTAATAGGCGATGATTGTCCGGCGGCACGGGGAATAGGATTCCCCGCTTCCCCAGCGGCATGCTGCTCTTTCTCTTTTGTGTAAGGTGTATTTTCATACACCTGTTTGGACCAGCGGCCCAGCAGCGCTTCGCCCGGTTCATTGAATACCGACAGTGTACCTTTAAATAAACCGGCTATATACTGTACGGGCCTATCTTTACGGGTATTAGCCAGGTGCGATCCGCTTTCATCTTTCCTGCTCACCGGATTAGGCCCTTCCGGATTAGCCATCGACGTAAATCCCTTGCCATTGGCTACAAATATTTTTTTGCCGATCCTTCTTACACAAGTGGGATACCATCCTACCGGGATAAACCCTTCCGACCTGCTCTTACCTGGTGTTTCCACATCAAAAACAGCCAGACAGTTATTATCGGCATTGGCAATATAAAGTGTGTTGTTATTGGCAGACAGCGCCAGGCCATTAGTGGTGGAGCCGGCCGGAGCATCCGGGTACAGCGCTGTTTGCAGCGATTCAATCACCCGTTGACCGGTAGTACTGATCACCGATACCGAATTATCATTGGCATTAGCCACGTACAAATATTTCCCGTTGGCAGACAATATCATTTCGTTAGGATGACTTCCCGTTTTGATAGTGTTTATAATCTTATTAGTGGCAATATCAAATACCGCCACCGCATCGCCTCCCCAGAGAGAGATGTATAACAGGTTCCTGTTTTTAGATGAGACAACAGTATATGCTTCCGCACCCAATGCCACTTTGCCCACCACCTTATTGGTAAGCAAGTCGATACTATATAAGCTGTTGTCTTCCTTGGTAGCTACGTATAACCGGTTACGTGAGTAATCAATGGTCATTCCGGTAGGACAAATTTTCTCTTTGGGCCACGACAATCCCAGTCGGATACTATCTGTTACCTGTAATTTATTATTGTTGATAGCATACTGCCATATCACGTTATCGTTGGCGCCGGAAGCATACAGTTTCTTTTCGTCCCTGCTGAATGCAAGACCCAGCCAGGCTTTGGGGATACTCACTTCATCAAGTATCATCTCCTTCCTGGCGTCTATCAGCTGTATGGTTTGTTTGCTCTGCCCGTTGTTGGTAACCGCTATCATTTTTTTCGACGGCGATACTACCATATTCAGCGGTAGATCTCCGAGCGGCAACGAATGCCCCACCGGCGTTAAGGCCCAGCCATTGGGCAGTAACACCCGCTTCGCCATGGTATCTGCTGTTTGGGCATTTGCCTGCAAAGCGCTCAATAAAACCAAACCCAAGAGTATTTTCTTCATAGTAGTTCCGATAAGTGAAGCTGTAAAAATAGGATAGACATGCCCGGCTGATAATGGCCATCAAAAAGGTAATACTAATATAATACAAAGCGGCATAAAAAAAGCCCGTATCAATATCTGATACAGGCTTTTTATAACAGTATTAAGATTACATATTTCTTCTGTACTGCCCTCCTACTTCATACAGTGCATGCGTGATTTGCCCCAATGAGCAATGCTTCACTGTTTCCATCAGCTCTGCAAAGAGGTTGCCATTGCTGACCGCTACCTGCTGCAATTGCTTAAGTGCAGCAGCGCTCTTATGCTGGTGCCTTTGCTGGAAAGCTTCGAGGGTATGGATCTGGAATTCCTTTTCTTCTGTAGTAGAGCGGATCACTTCTGCCGGAATAATGGTAGGGGAGCCGTTTTTATTCAGGAAGGTATTTACGCCTACGATCGGGAATTCGCCGGTATGCTTCAGCGATTCATAGTACAGGCTTTCTTCCTGTATTTTGTTGCGCTGGTACATTCTTTCCATGGCGCCTAATACGCCGCCACGTTCGGTGATGCGGTTGAATTCCGTTAGCACGGCTTCTTCCACCAGGTCGGTGAGTTCCTCAATAAAGAACGCTCCCTGTACGGGGTTTTCGTTTTTAGCAGTACCTAGTTCACGGTTAATGATGAGCTGTATAGCCATTGCCCTTCTCACACTTTCTTCTGTAGGTGTGGTGATGGCTTCATCATAGGCGTTGGTATGCAGGGAATTACAGTTATCGTAAATCGCGTACAGCGCCTGCAAGGTGGTACGGATATCGTTAAAATCAATTTCCTGTGCGTGTAAACTGCGACCGGAAGTTTGAATGTGATACTTCAGTTTCTGGGAGCGGTCGTTTCCTTTGTATTTATACTTGATAGCCTTAGCCCAGATACGGCGGGCCACGCGACCAATCACCGCATACTCGGGGTCCATCCCATTGCTGAAGAAGAACGACAGATTAGGCGCGAAGTCATCGATGTTCATGCCGCGGCTCAGGTAATACTCCACGTAGGTAAAACCGTTGGCCAGGGTAAAGGCCAGCTGGGTGATAGGATTGGCGCCGGCTTCTGCAATGTGGTAGCCGGAAATGCTGACGGAATAGAAGTTGCGTACCTTTTGGGTAATAAAATATTCCTGTACATCGCCCATCAGTTTTAATGCAAATTCTGTAGAGAAGATACAGGTGTTTTGTGCCTGGTCTTCCTTCAGGATATCTGCCTGCACGGTACCACGAACAGTGCTGAGGGCATGCGCTTTGATCTTTTCATACACATCTTTATCGAGTACCTCTTCTCCCGAAATTCCCAACAGCTGCAAACCCAAACCATCGTTACCGGCGGGCAGGTCGCCGCTGTAATGCGGCAGCGGATGATCTTTGAATTTAGTTTTGATGAGGGCCTTTACTTTTTCTGTAAGCCCCTGCTCCTTGATATATTTTTCACATTGCTGATCAATGGCGGCATTCATGAAAAATGCCAGCAGTATGGGCGCCGGGCCGTTAATGGTCATAGACACCGACGTTTTCGGATCGCAGAGATCGAAACCGCTGTATAATTTTTTAGCGTCGTCTACTGTGGCAATGCTCACACCGGAGTTACCCACTTTACCATAAATATCGGGGCGTATTGCCGGATCTTCACCGTAAAGGGTAACGCTGTCGAATGCAGTAGACAGCCGCTTTGCCGGCTGGTCGAGTGATACGTAGTGGAAACGTTTATTCGTCCTTTCGGGACCGCCTTCGCCGGCAAACATGCGCGTAGGATCTTCTCCTTCGCGTTTCAGCGGGAACACGCCCGCTGCGTATGGAAATTCACCAGGCAGGTTTTCTGTGAGCTGCCAGCGGAGAATATCGCCCCAGTCTTTGTATTTAGGCAGTGATACCTTTGGAATACGGCTGTGGCTCAGGCTTTCGCTGTACAGCGGCAGTTTGATCACTTTGTCCCTTACCTGGAACTCATAAAAATCGGCGGCATATTTCTCTACCAGTGCAGGCCATTCCTCCACGAGTTTTTTACATTCGGGATGTAATGATTTCTCCAGGTGGGCTTTCACGTCGGCCAATGTGGCGGCTGATGCCGGCTGCAGCGCCATCACGCCTTGTACCTGGTATAGTTGTGTAGCGAGTGTACATTGTTCATCCACCCATTTGCTGTAATCGCCGATGGCTTCTGAAATCTCTGCCAGGTAGCGTACCCTGGCCGGGGGGATGATCTGTGATTTGGTAGAAGTAGATTTAATGCTTTCATGCGCCATAGGGCCGAAGCTGGCCCCGGTTTTCTCTTCCACTTTTTCCATTACTTTTTCAAACAGCAGGTTGATGCCTGCGTCGTTGAACTGGGAAGCAATAGAGCCCACTACCGGCAATTCTTCTTCCTTGGCGTTCCAGAGGTTATGGTTACGCTTATATTGTTTACGCACATCGTGCAGGGCATCCAGTGCGCCGGCCTTATCAAATTTGTTGATGGCAATCACGTCGGCATAGTCCAGCATGTTGATCTTCTCCAGCTGGGAAGCGGCGCCGTACTCTGGTGTCATCACATACAGCGATACATCGCAGTAATCGGTGATAGCCGTATCGCTCTGCCCAATACCGGATGTTTCCAGGATAATAAAATCGTAGGCGGCCAGTTTGCAGACATCGATGGCTTCCTGGATATGTTCACTGATGGCTTTATCGCTTTCACGGGTTGCCAGCGAACGCATATAGGCACGTGGATGGTGGATGGCATTCATCCGGATCCTGTCGCCCAGCAATGCGCCGCCGGTCTTCTTCTTGGAAGGGTCTACAGAAATTACAGCCACCGTTTTATCGGTAGTATGATTGAGATAGCGGCGCACCAGTTCATCTGTTACGCTGCTTTTACCGGCGCCGCCTGTTCCGGTGATACCGAGTACTGGAGACTTTTCCGGCTCTGTGGCAGTATGGGTAATGTGTGCGCCGGCGGTTTCATCTACGGTGACAGCGGTTCTTGTTTTCTGCCCGCTGAGCAGGGCTACCGGCATATCGTTTTCTGCCAGGCTGATAGCCCTGGCAATGATCTTAGGATTTTTGTCTGCCTGCAGCTGCGGGATATCTTCCACACCGGCGCCGGCAGTTAATGGCTTGATGGCCGTATCGCATTGACTGATCAGATCCTCAATCATACCTTCCAGTCCCATTTGCCGGCCATCGTCCGGTGAATAAAGGCGTGCAATGCCATAGGCATGCAGTTCCGCTATTTCTACAGGAAGAATGGTACCACCGCCGCCGCCAAAGATCTTGATATGACCGCAACCTTTTTCCTGGAGCAGGTCGTACATGTATTTAAAAAATTCCACGTGGCCTCCCTGGTAGGAGGTGACGGCGATTCCCTGTGCATCTTCCTGGATGGCGCAGTCTACGATTTCAGCTGCAGAACGGTTATGCCCCAGGTGAATGACCTCGGCTCCCTTTGCCTGCATAATGCGCCGCATAATATTAATGGCCGCATCATGCCCGTCGAATAAAGCTGCCGCTGTTACAATGCGAACCTTATGTTGTGGTGTATAAGACATATCAATTACCGGATTTTTGACCAGGGGTTCATGCTTCCTGCATGAAATCCACGAAGAATGCAAGTTACGGAAAAAGCAGCTGAACTGCCGGTATAGCGCGGGTTTACCCAGAATTAGAATTGATTGAACAGCTACCGGATCTTATTGCAAAATATTTAACTGATCCCCGATCGGGTTAGTATTTCCCTAAAACAACTTTCCCCTGTACATTACCTGTACAAGGGAAAGCATAAAGTAAGACACAAGGCATTAATGCTTAGCGGTCTTCTGTTTCATAACGTGGAACTATAAAATCAAACTAATGATAAATGATTTATAGCTTTTCAAACTTATTAAATGGAATTTCTACATACGGAAATAAACAAACGAAAAATTGCTTTTGGCGAACAAGTTAAATTTTGGTTTTATAACGATTATTGTTTGCTTCTAAGATGTGTATATCTTACACAATCTTACTTAAAGTTTTGTTAAAAACCAACTTTTTTTTCTATTTAGATAGAAAATTAACCTGGCTGTTTTTTGACAGACACAGGCCATCGCAAATCCTTCGTGACAAAGGATTTCAATCTCATTCAAATTAACAGGAATACAAGAGAATGCAAAAGTGATGGAGAAAAAAATATCAGATCGTCATCTTTAGAAGCCTATTCCGAGATAACGCTTCTTTCTTTGGTCATATTTATCGAAATTGAATTTATAGAGCTTTGCCGGACGATGAGGTACATCTTCCTCTTCTTCATTCAAATCCATCAACAAATCCATCGACAAAAACTTCTTTCTGAAATTACGGCGATCCAGTTCCATATCCAGGATAGCCTCGTACAGGTTCTGCAATTCGCGGAGGGAAAACTTGCGGGGCAACAGGTTAAAACCGATAGGCTGCACCAGCACCTGCTGCTTCAGCCGCTCATGGCAGGTATCCAGGATCTGCTTATGATCAAAGGCCATTTCACGCAGTTCCTTTACACTGTGCCAATGCAATTCGTTATTACTCATCTTCAATTCCACATGCTCAATATTCACCAGTGAATAGTAGGCCACGGTAATCACCCTGCCTGCGGGATGACGCTCCACCGCCCCAAAGGTTTGCACCTGCTCCATGTATACGTTATCCAGCCCGGTGCGCGCCTTCAGCACCCGGTAAGCTGCTTCATCCAGCTCTTCCTCCGGCCGTACAATATCGCCCAGCAACGACCACTTACCCTTAAACTCTTTGAGATCAGATTCTATCAACAGTACCTTCAACTCGTCGTTGTTGAACCCGAAAATGACGCAGTCGACAGAAATAGCTACCTTGAAATAATCCTTTATTTCAACAAGGTGCGTGTTGATGTTCTTGGTGTACATAGACATCATAAAGACGTGGAATTACAGTAAAACTCAGTTTATCAATAACACGCGGAACTATATCCAAATGAAAGAAAAAAATATCACATTTAAAACAAAAGTGCCCGGATTTTTTTCAACAGATATCTCTAACCTGAAAGATAAGTTTAAATTTACGGCTCAGTTATATCAATTATGTACACAAAGGAGATAGAAATAACCCTGACGCAGCTGGCCAAACAACTGCTCAGCCATTTAAAGCAGGAACAACTGCTGCAATCCATTGATGAAACCCTGGATGCCCTTCGCCGTGTAATCAGCTATAACGACTGGCGTTACTACGTGGAAAGTGAACCCGTGATCAGCGACTATGAATACGACCAGTTGTATGCCTGGCTGAAAAAACTCGAACTGGAAAATCCTGACCTCGTTACATCCGACTCCCCCACCCAGCGGGTAGCACAAGGCCTCACCAAAGAATTCATTACGGTACCTCACCTGGTACCCATGCTCAGCCTCGAAAACTCCTACAATGCAGACGACCTGCTGGACTGGGACCGTAAAGCTCGTGAAAGCGCCCGCCTTACCGAAATTGAATATTGCGTTGAACCCAAGTTCGATGGCGCCAGTATTTCACTCATTTATGAAGACGACCGGCTGACACGTGGCGCCACCCGCGGCGATGGCGTAGCAGGAGAAGACATCACCACCAATATCAAACAGATCCGCTCCATCCCGTTGTCTGCCTCCTTCTCAAAATATGGCATTCACCAGATAGAAATACGCGGGGAAGTACTCATTAATAAAAACACTTTCAAAGCCTTTAACGATAAACGTATTGCTGACAACCTCCCCCCGCTGGCCAACCCGCGCAATGCGGCCTCCGGCTCACTGCGGATGGTAGATCCCAATGAAGTGGCCAAACGCGGACTGGAAGCCTTCCTGTATCACATGAGCTATCATAACATGAATACCGGGAAAACAGAACCGGATGCGCTCAAAACACATAGCGGCACACTGGAACTGTTATCTACACTCGGTTTCCGCAGTCCTGCCAAAGAAAAGAAAGTGATAAAAGGCATACAAGGTGTTATCGACTACGTATTAAAATTTGAAACCGAACGGGATAACCTGCCTTATGAAATAGATGGCATGGTGATCAAAGTAAATGACTATGACCTGCAGGACAGGCTGGGCATGACCACCCATCACCCGCGTTGGGCCATCGCCTATAAATTTAAAGCACGGCAGGCCACCAGTAAGCTCCGCAGCGTGGAGTTCCAGGTAGGCCGTACCGGCTCTGTTACTCCCGTGGCAAAAATTGACCCCGTACCCATTGGTGGGGTAACCGTTGGATCTATTTCCCTTTTCAATGAGGAAGTAATTAAAGAGAAAGATCTCAAACTCGGGGATACCGTGCTGGTAGAAAGAGCCGGAGACGTAATTCCTTACATCGTGAAGTCCGTAGCCGACCTGCGCGACGGCAGCGAACAGGAAATCATTTTCCCTACCCGCTGCCCCGTATGTCATGATAAACTCGTAAAGCCGGAAGGGGAAGCCGTTTGGCGCTGCACCAATATCAACTGCGAAGCACAGGTGGTAGAAAGAATGATCCACTTTGTGAGCAAAGACGCCATGGATATTAAAAGCTTCGGCGAAAGTAATGTGCGCAAATTCTTTTTATTAGGACTCCTGAAAGATATACCCGGTATTTATGAATTGGATTTTGAGAAGATAGGCGCGCTGGAAGGCTTTGGTAAAAAATCACTGACCAACCTCCAATCCGCTATTGAGCAATCCAAAACACAGCCGCTGCACCGCCTGATATTCGGGCTCGGCATCCGGTACGTTGGAGAAACAACCGCTAAAACACTGGCCAATGCAGTGAACCATATCATGGACCTCCAAAACTGGACAGAAGAACAGATCCTGGCGCTGGAAGATATAGGACCTAAAGTAGCAGGCTCCATCCGGTTGTTCTTCGCCAACAATGATAACATCGAAATGCTGAACAGGCTGGCAGCGTTGGGTATCAGCATGACCAATACTAAAAAGGAAGCGCATGCGCCGGGTCACCTCAACGGACAAACGTTTTTGTTTACCGGCACCCTTCATAAGCTGAAACGCACCGAGGCAGAGGAAATGGTAGAACAGGAAGGCGGTAAAATAGTGAGCGGCGTGAGCAGCAAACTCAACTACCTGGTAGTAGGCGATGATGCCGGCAGTAAACTGGAAAAGGCCAAGAAAATTAATACTATTAAGATCCTGTCGGAAGATGAGTTCCTGGCAATGATCAACAAATAATTATCAGCCTTTGGTTGCTTTGCAATTAAAGGCTGAATACCAACAGCGGTTATGACAGACGAACATTTTATGCGGCAGGCGATGCAGGAAGCACGCAAAGCCTTTGAAGACGGAGAAGTGCCTATTGGCGCCGTAGTGGTATTAAACAACCGCATTATTGGCCGTGGCTATAATCATGTAGAAAGATTGAACGACTGTACCGCGCACGCAGAAATGATTGCGTTAACAGCTGCGTTCAATACGCTCGGCAGTAAGTACCTGATGGAAGCTACTTTATATGTAACCGTAGAACCTTGCCTGATGTGTGCGGGAGCACTGTATTGGAGTAAGATAGGCAGGATTGTTTATGCAGCGGCAGATGACAAGAACAGCTACCGGAGAGCCACCGGTGACCGGTCCCCGTTTCATCCCAAAACAAAACTGGAGGCCGGCCCGTGCAGCGAAGAAAGTTTACAGCTGATGAAAACCTTCTTTGAACAAAGGAGATAATTATTTTTTGGTGGAATCCATCAGCTTATTCATACCCATCATTTGTTTCATGGTATGATCCATCCCTTCGGAAGAACCATCCAGGAAGATGACGTTTCCTTTTGAGTTTTCAGCAAAGTGCTTAATGGCTTCGGTCCACATGGAGAAGAGGATCACAGAGGTATCCAGGTTGGCCTGCTGCATTTCTTTGGCGGCCATACTCATACCCTTGGCTACTTCTTCACGGAACAGGGCCACACCCATACCACGCAGCTGGGCAGCCTGGCGCTCAGCTTCTGCTGCAATTTTAATAGCATTACCATCTGCTTCCGCTGCTTTGGTTTTAGTGATCAGTAATGCCTGACCTTCATTTTCAGCAGCCGCTTTCAGGTTATTGGAAGCCACTACCTGCGCCATCGACTTCATGATCACTTCATCAAAAGTGATATCATTCATCTGCAGATCCAACAGGTGGAAACCCCATTCTTCCAGGGTTTTGTCGATCTGTTCTTTTACGTGTTCCGTAATATCTTTACGCAGACCTAATACCTCCGCCTGTCTTTTAGTAGCCACAAATCCACGGATAGAGCCTTCAATGGTGCGTACCAGCGCCTGCATGAAGCTTCTTTCATCCATAAATTTGAACGCCACGTTCTTCAGCGTTTCTTCTTCCTGGTTCCATACGGCATACAGCAGCATGGCTTTAAAGTACACATTCGCCTGGTCAATGGTGATAGCCTGGAATTCCAGTTCCACAGACCTGTTCTGGATGGATACCCTTTTAAATACCTTTTCAATGATGGGTATTTTCCAGTTCAGCCCGGGAAAAAGTACCCGGTTGTATTTCCCGAATATAGTGGTAACAGCAATGTTTCCCTGCTGCACCGTTACAAACGATGATAGTATGACGACTAAAGCCAGTACTATCAAAACGATCAAGATAACATTCATAGAATGATTGTTTAGGTAGGGTTTAGGCTGGTAAATATAATGAATTAAAGCCAACGGCAGATGTGGACGAAAACTGCGATTAGTCGCAGTCTCTATATTCTTTGTTTTCTTCTGAAATATATAAATACGTCGTCCAGCTCTATTTGTTTCAACTGGTACGCCAACCGCGTTCTCAGGTCCTCGGTTTCATCTTTTATCCTTCTGTATTGATCTTTAAGGATTTCGTAGCGGGCAACAATTTCTTCTGCAGTGGCAGAGTCCTCCAGTTGTAAGATGTCAAATGCTCTTTCCTCGGTTATCATAGTAGTTATAGGGGTGTTTCAGATAGTAATCATCCCGGATGTTTAAAAACATACGTAATATTTAATCCACTAAATTAGTCGAGTTTGAAAAACGAGCAAATACCCAATGTTGGGTATTTTTATTCAAATCCTATCTTACGGGCAATGGCCACCAATTCTGAGGTGTTACGTACTTTCAGTTTCAGCCGGATATTTTTCCGGTGGGTTTCCACTGTATAACGGCTAAGGTTCAACGATTGGGCTATTTCCTTGTTGTTCAGTCCTTTTACGGCCATCCCCAACACATCTTTCTCCCGTGGGGTCAGTTTGTTGAAAAGGGTTTCATTTTGCCGGCGCATAATAGCAGCCAGCGCTTCAGACAGTTGGGCATTGGTATCAACAGCATTGGTAAGATCCAGGAAGGCACAGATGATTTCCACCACCCTTCCGTTTTTATCGTGCGTAAACGGCACTTCCAGCCCAAGCAACCACCGGTAATCAATTTCTCCTTTTTTGCGGATGCGGGCCAGTCCCCCAAATTGTGCCTTGTTATTAATAAACGATTGCTGCGCTACCGCAGCCAGCTTAAAGTCGTCAGGATGCATGATGTGCCGGAAAAATTCAATGCCCATACCCGTCATCTCATCAGCAGAAAAACCAACGGTTTCTGCGAGACGGTCGTTGCACCACGTCACAGATTTATTATTGTTATCGTAACTGTAAATCATGGCGGGTACATGATGTAAAACGCTCTCCAACCAATGGATACGATTTTTTAAATGCTCATTTTCCTTCTGTAAGGCATTGAGGGAAAAATGTAGCCCCGAGTCCGAGCCTGTCTGCATACTATAAGTTTTAAACAAACAATAGGTAAACAACTGCCAGGCGCATCTGAAAAAATATGCCTGACGTTACGTTCTGTTAAACCGAGTATCCGTAAATATAAAATAATTTTCCATATGATCAAGCCCTGGCGTTGATTGATTTCGCCTAATTAACAAGGTTGCCCGTTGATCACTAAACCGGTTATCTCATTAACTTAATAATTAAATGTCTAAATTTTAACGGATTGGCAGTAAATTTGGCGACTATCAAGAAATCATATTTTAAAACCCATAAAACTTTGAGTTATGGCATTTACACTTCCGAGCTTACCCTACGCACCAGACGCGTTAGAGCCGAATTTCGATAAACTGACAATGGAAATTCATCATGGTAAGCACCACCAGGCTTATGTAGACAATCTGAACAAAGCAGTAGCAGGCACAGAAAACGAGAACAAATCGCTGGAAGAACTGGTAGCTAATGCCGGTAAAATCAGCCCGGCTGTAAGAAACAATGGCGGTGGTCACTGGAATCACAGTTTCTTCTGGACCAGCCTGGCGCCAAATGCCGGCGGCGCTCCAACCGGTAAACTGGCAGATGCTATCAACAGCACTTTTGGTTCTTTTGAAGCCTTCCAGGAAAAATTCAACACCGCCGGCGCTACCCGCTTCGGCTCCGGTTGGGCATGGTTAACCGTAAAAGATGGTAAACTGGAAGTTTCTTCCACCCCTAACCAGGACAATCCACTGATGGATGTTGCTGAAGTAAAAGGCACACCTATCCTCGGTGTAGACGTATGGGAACATGCTTACTACCTGAAATACCAGAACCGCCGTCCGGAATACCTGAAAGCATTCTGGAATGTGGTAGACTGGAACGCCATCAGCAAACGCTACGAAGCAGCTGTATAAGCTATCACCAGTTCATGGAACTGCATAAAAAAATCCCGTCAGGTAAACCTTGACGGGATTTTTTATATGCTTGACCAATTGTTTATAGTTCCCTGATCTTTAAATTTTTGAACCATATTTCGCTGCCGTGGTCCTGCAATGCGATATGGCCTTTTTTAGACATCCCGTAGCCTTTGGCATCCTTCCATTTGCCGTCCTCCTTGTGCTTCTTCCATTCAGGCGTCCACAGTTCGTAATCGGCCGTTTTCTTTCCATTCAGCCAATGCTCTACATGACCCTTGTTTACAATGATCTTGGTAATGTTCCATTCGCCGATGGGATTCGCAGCATCTGCCAAAGGAGGATTCATGGCATAATTGGCGCCTGTTTTCTGCCAGGGCTCCAGCTTCTCCGGGAAATTTTTATCATCAATGATCTGGTATTCCGGCCCACTCAACTGAGGCGTTTCAAATTCTTCCGATACCATATACATGATGCCGCTGTTGCCTTGCGGCGACAGCTTCCAGTCGGCCGTCAGCTCAAAATTCTCAAACTGCTTATCTGTGATCAGGTTCCCCCGTTTATCAGACTTGTCTGTTTTATTACCCAGGCAATGCAGGATCCCTTTCTCCGCTACCCAGGAGTCGGCCGGTTTATTTTTGTAAGTCCGCCAGCCCTCCATTGTATGGCCGTTAAATAACAGTTGCCAGCCTGCTGCCTTTTCTGCTTCACTTAACACAGCTCCCGTAGAATCTGCAAGCGCAGTGCTTACAAGAGAATCCGCCACCGCAATGGCATTCTTGTTCTCGTTATTTACCGTATTACCTCCGCAAGACGCCACCACAATAGTTATCACGGACAACGCAGGAACCAAAAGGTGCTTCATATGTACGCGTGTTTAATTACTTGTTCACTACTTTCAGATTCTTAGGATCCCAGTGGATGATCTTATTATCGAAATAGCTTTCGTTGCACAACAGCGCCGGCGCCGCTGCACGGAAACCGAATGTAGGATCTTCCGCTACTTTACCGTTGGTACGCATGGCGTTAAACAGGTTGTAGAAGTGATCGAAGTGCGCTCCTTTGTATCCTTTCTCTGCCTCATAGATCATCTTTTCAGGATCCAGCATGTTCGCACGGTGATAGGCATACGATTTTCCGTTATTGGATGCAGCAGCATTGGCAGCAGCCAGCGGATCGTTTTCATCTACCTGTACATTATTGCGGAACAGCGTTACCTTATCCCATTCTACGGTCATAGAGCCCTCACTGCCCACCATGCGCAGGTAGTTGGTGCCACCGGTACCATCCACGAAGTTCACGCGGAGCGACAGGTTAAACGCAGGGTGTATTTCTGTTTCAGGATAATCAAACATGCCCAGCATAATATCGGGTACTTCCCTGCCATCTTTCCAGTAACGTAATCCGCCGGTGGCCATTACTTTATTGGGACCGAGTGAACCGGTTACCAGGTGAAGACTGGAAAACAGGTGAACGAACAGGTCGCCGGAAACGCCGGTGCCATAATCTTTATAATTACGCCAGCGGAAGAAACGCAATGGGTCAAAATCGCGCTTAGGCGCGTTTTTGAGGTAAGTGGTCCAATCAACTGTTTTAGTGGAGGCATCCGCAGGAATAGGGTATTGCCATGCGCCGGTGGGCGACATACGTGCCCAGAAGCCTTCGGCATAATTAAGTTTACCGATAGCGCCATCTTTCAGGAGCTGCCTGGCTTTTTCATTACCCAGGGAACTCATACCCTGGCTACCTACCTGGTATACTACTTTTCCGTTGCGTTGCTGGGCTTCCACTACTGCGGGTCCTTCGCTGATATCATGTACCATTGGTTTTTCGCAATACACGGATTTGCCTTTATTCATGGCTGCCACGGAAATATCTTTATGCCAGAAATCCGGCACAGCGATGATCACGGCATCAATGTCTTTTCTCTCCAGGATTTCCTGGTAACTGCGGGTAGTGTAAATATCATTCCCCCATTTCTTTTTTGCATCTGCCAAACGGCCATCATACAAATCACAGGCGGCTATCAGCTTTACACCGGGCACGGTGATTGCCGTATTGGCATCTGCTGTTCCCATACCACCCGCGCCTATCAGCGCTATCTGTATCTGGTCGTTTGCACTGTATTTTTCTTTCAGGCGGGAAAGTGACTGAATGTTTCTTTGCTTATCAGCTGCGGTCAGGATACTTGGCAGCAGCGATGCTCCTACTACTCCTTTGGCAAATTTACTGATGAAACTCCGGCGAGAGTCTTCATTGGAATTTACTGGCATGATAACCCTTTTAGATTGAGAAATGATATAAGTTTATTATTCACTGGACTCTCAAAATATAATTATTCTACCGGAATTCATAATTTATATGAGAATTGGAAAAGGAGGAATAATGAAGCCTGCAAACAAACTCCGGTGACAACCGGGGCTTATTTGCAGGCTTCATTATTACCAGGGCTAAAAGCGGTTACTTCGCTGCGGTAAGCAGCTGCTTATATTTTGATGGGCTATGTAATAAATCGATGGCGGCATTTACATCATTATCCCACTCGAGCGACCTGATAATACGGCCTCTCTGCAAATAATAACGGTTCACGATTTCTTCTTCCAGTAACCGTTTTATTTCTGTTTTATTTTTCAGCAGATCCTGCTTTTTATCGTGCTTCATTTTCGTTTCAAGCGTTTCCAGTTCTTTAGCGATCGCATCATAGTACTTTTCTTTTCTTGCGGTGCTTTTGAAAGAATCCAGGGCTTCTTCACTGCGTGTTTTGTAGCTGTAATCTTTGTTATCGAGATAGCGCTCAAAATCTTCGAAGTCGCTTTCAGACAGTGCAAAAGAGCCTGCAGCGGCTATTTTAGGATGGCTGTAGTAATAATTGGTAGCGTAGTCGAAAATAAATTGTTTACGGATAAGGGTAATGGCCACCTGGCTGATATAGGTGGGATCGACCTTTGCATCGGGTTCAATACCGCCGCCATCTTTTACGGCACGGCCGCCTGTGGTGGTAAATGATTTACGCAGGGAATCCGGTACATAATCCACGCTGCCGTCGTCGTTACGGTGGGAGTAGTCGATGGCCTGGATACAGCGGCCACTTGGCGTATAATATTTAGCGGTGGTTACTTTCAGTTTGGTGTTGTAAGGCAGCTGGCGGGTGGTTTGCACCAGGCCTTTGCCGTAGGAGCGTTGTCCTATCACCAGGCCGCGGTCGAGGTCCTGTATGCTGCCGGCCACTATTTCGGCAGCAGAAGCGGAGGAGTGGTTGGTGAGCACGGTTAACGGGAGATGCAGGTCTACCGGCTGTTCGGATGTTTCGTAGTTGCGGTCCCAGTTCTTTACTTTTCCTTTGGTGCTGACGATGAGTTTATTTTTATCTACAAAAATGTTGGCAACTACAACGGCTTCATCCAATAATCCGCCGGGGTTGCCGCGCAGGTCGAGGATCAATCCTTTCAGCGCGGGGTTGGTTTGTTTCAGTTGTTGTACTGCCGTGCGTACCATGGCGCCGCTGTTCTCTGTGAACTGGGTCATTTTGATATAGCCGATATCATTTTTCAGGATGCCGGCATAGCTCACCGCTTTTACATTAATTTCTTCGCGGATGATTTTTTTCGGGGTTTCCACGCCGGTTACCGGGTTGCGGAACACCATATCCAACGGGGTACCGGCAGCGCCTTTAAGCTGTCTGCTGATTTCTTCCTGGGCTACATTTTTACTGGACTTGCCATCCATGCTCACGATGATATCGCCTGGTTTCACGCCGGCCCTGTCCATCGGGCTGCCTTCATATACATCGGTGATGGCGGTCCATTCGCCGCTGGTATTGATGGAGGCGCCTACCCCGCCGTATTTGCCGGTAGCCATGAATTTAAGATCGTCCAGGTTTTCTTCGGAAACGAAATCAGTAAAAGGATCGGTTTCCTCCAGCATGGCTTCAATGCCTTTTCGCATCACCTTTTCAGGAGGAAGGTCATCTACGTAATACGTATTCAGTTCCCGGTAGAAAGCGGCGAATATGTCCAGGTTTTTGGCAATCTGGAAATATTTATCGTTTTCATTGAAAGCGAAGATCCCTGCTGTAGTAATAACCAGGAGCAGGGCTGCTGTCAGTTTCCTTCTTTTATTAAAAAACGCACGCATGCAACGAGTGTATAAGATGAAAGATATTAGTTGGCAACCGGTGGTGACTATTTATGGCACCGGATCATATCCGTGTCCACCCCAGGGGTGACACGACAAGATACGCTTTATGGTGAGATAGCCACCTTTGAAAGGGCCATATTTTTTAAATGCTTCCAGCCCGTATTGTGAGCAGGTAGGGGTATAACGGCATTTACTGCCCAGGAGGGGCGAGATAAACCATTGATAAATTTTTATCAGGAAGATAAAAGGAAAACTAAGCCAGCGCACAACACGATTCATAAGCAGCTTTTAGCAGTAAAAAATAAGCAGAGCATTTAACAGCATGTTGAATGCCGGGTTTGCTGCAATCAGCTAAAAGCTAACCACTGAGTGCTAAATACTGGTTTGCAGCTTCTTTAAAATTACCGAAATTTTGTCTTTCAGGGTAGAAAAACCGGCGATTTTTTTGTCGGTGTAGATGAGGAAAACGGCGATCTGCCTTGATTCGGACCGGAGATGGTCGTAGAGTTCCTGCTTTTGCAGGCGCCAGGCCTCCCGGCCCAGGCGTTTGATGCGGTTACGGTCCACCGCATGGGGAAACCGGCGGGTAGCGGCGCTAAAGCCTACCTGCACGGGGTATTTACCCGGTTCTTTCAACGGCATGTAAACAACCCGGTAGGGAAAAACAGAAAACGCTTTTCCTTCACGAAAAAGCGTTTCAATAAGTTTTCTGCTTTTTAACCTTTCTTCCTTTGTAAAAGAATAAGTTTTTATGGCAAATAGTATTTAGCTACTATAATTATTTCAGCTTACGCTCGTCAGAAACAGTCAGCTTCTTACGACCTTTTGCTCTACGGGAAGCCAATACCTTACGGCCATTAGCAGTTTCCATTCTCTTTCTGAAGCCGTGAACGCTCTTTCTGCGTCTGTTATGCGGTTGAAAAGTACGTTTCATTTCTTTTTTTTGTTTTTACCTGTACTATACTAAAACTCCCGTGTTAAAGGATTGTGGTTTTTAAAACGGAAGGCAAAGGTAGCAGAAAATATTTGAAAAGTAAAATTAAAATACGAATTCTTAAATGTAAAGGTGGAATGCAGTTTTCACCACATTCCACCTTTAAGTATTAAATTTATTAACTATTTAACTCCCAGTTTAGTCTTTACAGCAGTCAGGATATCGTCTGCAGCAGGAGAAACCAGCAGCATACCGGCAGAGCTGTCGATTACGTAGTTGTAACCTTTTTCCTTTGCTACATCTTCAATTGCCTTACGGGCTTTATCGTAGATGGGTTTCAGCAGCTCCTGTTGTTTAGCCTGTACTTTCTGTTCAGCGCCTTCACGGTAGTCCTGGATACGTTTCTGTGCGTCCTGGATTTCACGGCCTTTGATTTCTTTCATGTTGTCGGTCATAGTGGCCGCTTTATCATCGAATTCCTTCATTTTCTTCGTATACTCATCTACCAGTGCTTTACCATCACCTTCCAGTCCTTGTGCAAAAGTTTGCAGATCAGTTTCTGCCTTTTTAGCTTCTGGCATGCTTGCTACCAGTGCCTGTGCATTGATATGCGCTACTTTGGATTGTGCCATTGCATTCACGCTGAACAAACCGGTAACCGCCACAAAAGCAATAATTACGTACTTCTTCATGATGTTGTCTGTGTTTAAAAAAATTTAAATACTTATAGTTAAAAAATAGGTACGGGTTTATTTCTTGACTCCCAAAGATTTCAGGATTTCTTCGCTTTTATCCAGCTTTGGATCAGAGAATATAACGGTGGCGCCTGCAGCCTTATCCAGTACAAAATCATACATCCTGCCGGCAGAAAGCTTCTGCACTGCATTATAGATCTTATCCTGAATGGGCTTTACCAGTTCTTCCCTTTTTTTGAAAAGATCACCTTCGTAACCGAAACGCTTCTTCTGCAAATCCTTTGCCTCTTTTTCCCGGGCTACGATTTCATCTTCCCGCTTACGTTTCAATTCTTCTGTGAGCATTACCTGTTCTGCCTGGTAAGACTTATACATCTTATCCACTTCCTGGAACTTAGCGTCAATTTCCTTCTGCCATTGCTCTGCAACTGCATCCAGCTTTTTCTGTGACTCCTTGTATTCCGGAATGCTTTCCAGGATATATTTTGTATCTATCACGCAATAGCGCTGTGCACTTGCTGCACCGCCCATAGCCAGCACAATGGCGGCTGTAATAAATAATTTCTTCATGCTACAATAATTTTTCGCAAAACCAAATGACGGTTAAACTTGCAATATATAATTATTTTCCACATTATTCTGGTTCGAAGCCGAGCATAAATGTAAACTTAGCAGCGTCTTTCAAACCACCCCCTGGCTGGAGACGGTCAAACCCGATACCATAGTCAAATCCAAGCAATCCAAACATCGGCAGGTAGAAACGCATACCGATACCTGCAGAACGGCGTAATCTGAACGGGTTGTATTCATTCAGGTCTTTATAACCGTTAGCTGCTTCCAGGAACGCCAAACCAAAGATGGTGGAGCTGGGATTCAAACTGAACGGATACCGCAGTTCCATCACGTACTTATTAAATACGGTGAAGCCGGAATAGTTGGCAGGCTGACCGTTTTCAGGATTGATGCTCGGATCGGAAGTATAATACACCGGGTAACCTCTCTGGGAGATGATATCACGGTCGTAGATCGCGAAGTTACTCAAACCATCACCCCCCATTTCAAACCTGCCGAAAGGCGACAGGGTTGTACGGTTGTTGTAACGGCCGATATAACCAAATTTCGCGGCTACCTTCAATACAAATGTTTTGTTATCGCTACCCATCGGACGGCTCAAAGGCACGTACCATTCTGCGTTAAAGCGGTATTTCTGGTACTCGATAAATTTAAACTGCTCAGAAGCCGGCTCTTTGGAGTAATCCTTGTCGGGATTAAACAGGGAGTATGGCGGCGTATACTGCGCAGATACCATGAAGTTGGAACCACTGCGCGGGAAGATCTGCTGATCCACAGAAGAACGCGACAACGTCAGCTTGATGTTAACGTTATTGGACGTACCGCTTTCAAATCCGGGAATACCAAAGTAGTTATAGTTCTTCAGCTTATACTGCTGATAGTTCACGGAATAGATCAGGGTGAAATAGTCATCCGGCCATTTCAGCTGTTTACCCAGTGATACAGAGGCGCCCAATACTTTAAAGTGACCATTTGTAGAAGTAGTGGTATCACCCGGCAGCTTATAATAATCGTTGTATGCGTATGGGTTCTGGTAACTGCTGTAAAGACTTACAGAAAACTGGTTCCTTTTTTTACCTCCCAGCCACGGCTCCGTGAAGGAGAAGTTATAGGAACGGTAAGCTTTACCATTGGAAGATACACGTACAGACAATTTCTGTCCGTCGCCACTTGGCAATGGATCCCAGGTTTCTTTTTTGAAGATATTACGCAGGGAGAAGTTGTTGAAGGTAACGCCGAGGGTACCGGTTAAACCGATATAACCACCCCAACCTGCCGACAGTTCCAGCTGGTCATTGGCTTTTTCTTCCACGGTATAATCAATATCCACGGTACCATCCTGTACGTTCGGCACCGGGTTCATGCCGATCTTTTCCGGGTTGAAGAAGCCGAGGTTGGCGATTTCACGGTTAGAACGGATCAGATCCTGGCGGCTGAATTTTTCACCCGGGATCGTGCGCAGTTCACGGCGGATAACGTGTTCATTGGTTTTTTCGTTACCGGCTATACGTACTTCCTTGATGGTTGCCTGCGGTCCTTCACGTAAACGGATTTCGTAATCGATAGTATCGCCGCGGATACCAACTTCCACCGGGTCAATCTGGAAGAAGAGGTAGCCATAGTCCATGTAGTAGCCGCTGATATCGCCCCCTTCCTGTGACATTTGTTTACCGATTCTTTTTTCCAGCAGTTCCAGGTTATAGATATCTCCTTTTTTGATACCGAGAATACGGGTCAGTACGGAGTCGGAATAACGGGTATTTCCTTTCCAGGTAATATCCCCGAAATAATATTTTTTACCCTCAGAGATCTGCATATCCACATTCAGATTCTGTGAGTGGGTTTTATAGGTGGTATCTCTTACAATCACCGCATCACGATAACCTTTGGAGTTATAGAGCCCGATCACTTTACCTTTATCCTCGAAGTATTTGTTTTCGTTGAATTTAGCAGAGCTGAACAGTTTAAAGCGGAAATAAGGGTCCAGTTTCTCAAATGCGCGGGTGGGTTGCAGGAAGCCATAGGTTTGCCAGAAATCATCCGGTTGGGCCAGGGAATCCACGTACACCTGTTCCAGATCCGGATGAAGCGTGAAGCGGGAACGCTCTTTGGTTCCTTTCATCTTCTTCTTGATCTTGGAGTCGGCTATACTTTCATTACCTACGATGTTGATATCCTGGATACGTACCTTACTACCTTTGGTAACATTAAAGATCAGGTGTTTGGAGTTTACCTGGCCGGTATCCCCTCTTTCCTCGATTTTAACGGTAGCATTTCCGAATCCTTTATCTGCATAAAATTTATGTACTACCCCGATTACGTTTTGTTTCAGGGCCTGTGTGATCACATTTCCTTTACGTAAACCGGCTTTGGTGGTAATATCGTCTGCTTCTGTTTTTTTGATTCCCCTGAAAACGAAGGAGGACATGCGGGGCATTTCCGTTAATCCTATTTCCAGCCAGATTTTATTATCTTCTATCTTGGTTACATAAATGGTTACGTCGGCAAACAGTCTTTGTGACCAGAGACTCTGGATTGCCTTTGTAAACTGGTCACCGCCGGGATAAGTAACCTTATCGCCCACAGTGAGGCCGGAAAGCGACAGCAGCAGTGATTTATCCAGGTATTGGGTACCGGCAACGGTGATATCGGCAATTTCATACTGTTGCGGAATACCTGTGTTGATAGGAGAAACGGCCGGCGGATTAGCAGGGGGCTGCGTAGGAGGCACGGTATCTTTTTGCTGAGCGGATACACGAATGCCTGCACTGCAACATAATGCTATAGCCAGAAGGCCCTTAGGAAATAATTTCTTCATTCTGCTGAATTTGTTCGCTTGTTTTGCCAAAGCGCCGTTCTCTGGTTTGGTAATTTAAGATGGCTTGGTAAAGATGTTCATTGCGGAAGTCCGGCCAGCGGGTATCTGTAAAATACAGTTCCGCATAGGCCAGTTGATATAGTAGGAAGTTACTGATCCTGCATTCTCCACTGGTACGAATCATTAATTCAGGGTCCGGCAGGCCGGCGGTACAGAGATATTTTTCCCATACCTCTGGCGTCACAGCTACCGGGTCCAGGGCTCCACTTTTCACATCCAGGGCTATTTTCCTGGCTGCATTCACGATTTCCCACCTTGCACTGTAGCTAAGAGCCATAATGAGATTGAGGCCGGTATTTTGGCTGGTAAGGGCAATGGCCTCCTCCATTTCCCGCTGGCATTGGGGAGGTAACATTCCCATGTCACCTATTACGCTCAGCCGGATATTATTTTTCGATAACGTATTCACTTCCATACGGATAGTGTTTACGAGTAGTTCCATAATGCCATTAACTTCATAAACCGGGCGGTCCCAGTTTTCAGTAGAAAACGCGTATAGGGTCAGATAACCTATTCCCAGTTCTGCACAGGTCGTCACTATATTACGCACACTTTCTACCCCTTCGTGGTGCCCGTACAGCCTGTCTTGTCCCCGCTCCTTTGCCCAACGGCCGTTCCCGTCCATAATAATGGCTATATGGCGCGGCAACCGTTGTAAGTCCAATTTTTCCTTCAAGCTCATTTGTGTCAGGCGTATTATAACAGATTATAACAGATTTACTAAAAGGGTGCAAAGATACAAAAATAGAGTAATGACTTTTTTGGCAAAGCCTAAGAAGGTGTTTTAACGTAGTTTTAACAGCGAATTCAATACCAGTGGGGATTTTAGCAAATTGGGAGGCTTATCAGGGCGGTTGGCAGGTACGGAAAGCCCACCCGCAGAAAGTATTTTTTATTGTAAATTAAAATTTACAATTGTAAGAAGTGAAAAGAATACTAATGGTTAATTCGATTGTTACGAACTGATCCTTATCCCTGCTGTTTCCTCTTTGCCTCCCTATCACCCCGATAGGACTGCCTTTCACAGCCGACCTGTCCTGCAACTGGGCCGCCACCGTAGGCTGACCGTCAGGAAGCGCCGGGAATGCGGCAGGGCCGGCATATGTAGTGCTTACATCATCCAGGTAATCCGTTTGAGTGAACCGGTATAGCGCTTCCAGGCCCACATTTACTTTTTTGGAAATATTATATTTAAAACCTCCCCCGATCAACCAGGCATAAGAAACCAGGCTATAGGGCTTGCGCTCCGGATAAAGGGCGGTACCCTGCCCTTCCGTACCCAGGGGCTGTAAAAAATATTTGACGCCGTTAAGGTAAGCATATGGATTGTAATAAAAAATACTGGCGCCACCAGTCAGATAGGGGGAAAAACGCTCATATAAGCTGCCCGGTTCAAACCGGAAAAAATTAAAGTCCCCCTGGAGGGACAACTCCCATAAATTAGTATTAAAGCTGAGGTTCCGGCGGTTCTGGAATTCATTTTTATTGTAGGTATCCGAATAGCCGAGTTGCATAAACCGGCCATGGGCGCGGAGGCCCACGTAGTCGTTCATATATTTACGGTAGTAAATGCCAACAGCAGGCTTCAGGGTATTTAATGCTCCCCGGGTGTTCAGATCCCCGAAATACTGTGCGCCTCCCACAGAAAAACCCAACTCTCCCACATATTCCAGCTCATTTTGCGCCGAAGCACGTTCCGCGAACAAACAACCGGCCGATACCAGCCATATAAAAACGATGTATTTGGAATATAGAAAAGGTTTCAGCATAAATCAGTTCTACTTAAACGCTAAAATGCCGGATTTATTTAATGTATGGCTGATGATTATGCTTACTTATTTGGCGTTTGCTTTCCTCACGGGGCATAATTTCTATTACAATCAGCATGGAATGTATTTGTAAATATAACAATATATTTTACATTTCTATATTTTAATCGTATTCCGGGCGTCAATTCCCCAGAGCAATTTATTCCGGAGCGTATGCAGGAAATTGCTGTCGTCCAGCCGGAGCAGGCTCAGTTTGAACTCCTCTTTCTTAATAGCCAGCTGCACCCGGTTATCGATGGTTTCCATACGGCTGTCGAGGGTACAAAGGAACTGGTCGCTGCGGCCTTCCACTTCAAAGGAAATGATATTATTGTTGGGCACAATGATGGGCCGTACGTTCAGGTTATGCGGCGCCACAGGCGTAATCACGAAGTTGCCGGCGTCCGGGAACACAATGGGACCGCCGCAGCTCAGGGAATAACCGGTGGAGCCGGTGGGGGTGGCTACAATTAATCCATCGGCCCAGTAAGTGTTCAGGAATTCGCCGTTCAGGTAAGTATGTATTTTCACCATCGCGGAAGTATCCTTCTTATGGATGGTGAATTCGTTGAGTGCGTATGGAACATCACCAAATAAGGGGATGTTGGCATCCAGGTGAAGCAGCGACCGCTGGTCTACCACGTAGGTGCGGTTCAGCAGCGCCTCCACCAGTGCATGGATCTCGTTTTTACCGATGCTGGCCAGGAACCCGAGGCGGCCAAAATTGATCCCTATTACCGGGATGTTGGTATCACGCACATAACAAACGGTATCCAGCAGGGTACCGTCTCCACCAAGACTTACCAGGAAGTCGATTTTTCCCGGGAGGTCTTCCGCACAGGAAAACAGCGTTGGTACGTTATCGAAAGGAATGTGTTGCTGCAGCGTATGAAAAAAAGGTTCATAGATGATGGCCTCTATCTCTGCCCGCTTTAATTCCTCCAGCAATAAGCGGATGTTTGAAATATCTTCTGTAATAAATCCCCTGCTATAAAGTGCTACCTGCATAATTTTTAAGCTTTTAACGATCGGCTCTGAAGTGCTACATATCCACGCTCGTGTGTAAAAATAGTCCTTTTTGCCCTAACTGGTTAAAGCTGTATTCAATCCTGAGGCAGGTATCATAGAAGGAAACGATGTCCAGTCCTATGCCGCCGGTATACAGGAAACGGTTATTCAGGAAGCTGTTGCCGGGGAATTTATTGTAGGCGTAACCGGCGTCGCCAAAGGCTTTGGCGAAGATGCGCACCGGAACGGTATTAAATTTCTTTGGAACAATAGGCAACTTTACTTTAAAGGAAAGGAGTTCCTGCCGGAGGGTTGATTTCAGGATGGCGAAGCTGGTGCCATCTATCACGTAATATTCCAGTCCGCGCAGGTAATCATCCCGGTAACCCAGCGCCTGCTGATTGATATATGGCTGTTCATTGGAGAGCTTGGCCGCGCTGCGGATACCTAATGCAGCATAGGTTTTGGGCCGTAGCTGCCAGTATTTGGCCATGTTAAGCCGAAAGTGAACGTCATCCACATCATTGAGAGGACCTATTCCCTTTTTGCCAACTTCTGCCAGTAACCGGAATCCTTTGAGAGGATATACCCAGCTATCTGCCTTAATATAAGTGAGACGGTAGGTGATATCTATGTAACGTACATTGGTGCGGCCTTTCCCAAGGTAGTTGGGGTTGATGATAGCCACCGAATCCGCCACTTTTTCATAATTATAATTTACAAATACCTGGTGCCGGGTGTTAATGGCCTTACGGTAGCTGTAGTTAAGCCCGATCATATATACCTGGCGCAGAAAATCATCTTTCCGGAAAAACTGCTGTTTATTATTGCTGGTGCTGTCGTTCACCTCACGGTTACGGTTATAGGAGGCGATGATACCCAGGCCGTGACGGAAACGTTTATCGATATACGGTATATTATACTGTAATGCGAATCGCTGGGTATAGCCGAACTGCAGCGCGGCGTTCAGCGCATCATTGCGGCCGGTGAGGTTTTCCTGGGTACCGCTTACACCGAGGTTGATACGGCTAAGGCTATGGTTCTTTTCCACCCACCACTGGTTAAAGTTACGGTCTGCCAGCTTGAAAATGGGATAAGCGAAGGTGTACCAGCGTTCCCATACTTCAAATACCACGTCGGCTTCGTTACCGGTCCAGTTTTTCACATTGGCGGTAACGTTGAGAAAGAGGGAGGTATTGAGTAATTGTTTTCGTCTTTCTTCCAGGGTATTGGAGAGATCGCGGAGATAGATGGTATCTCCGGGTACAGTGCTTATTTCCCGGAGAATGATGGAGGTCCGGGTTTTCTTGTTACCGGAAACCAGGATGTTGCGCACTACCAGGTAGTTGGTATCCGTTGCAGGCGCCGACTGTCCTTCCGCATTTTCCGGTATCACCATTCCAAACAGGCAGACTAAGGCCAGCAGGTAGTAACAGCATCTCAGCATGTAGGTCCCTAAAACATTTTAAAAGTTGACAATAGCGCGGATTTTGTCTTTACTCAGGATTACGCTGATTATAATATTGATTTAAAGGATTTGAACCTTTTTGATTTTTTTGATTTTAAAAGATAAAAGCAATTCACCTTTTGTTTTTTTGATTTTGAGTGATAAAATCAGAAAAATCAAAAAGGTTCAAATCCTTTAAATCAATATTATAATCAGCGTAATCCTGAGTAAAGACAAAATCCGCTTACATGCCGATATAATTCATCAGCAGGTCGTAGTTTTTCTTCAGCAGCTCTTCTTCCGGTTCTTCCGCAAAGATGTATTTGATTACATAATTAAAGCGTTCGAAAGTAGCTACCAGACCTTGCAGTTCCTGCCGGTTTGTTTTGAGTACCACCTCGAGTTTACCGGTAACGGGGTTGGTGATGGTGTTTACGCTCAGGAGCGTAACATCATTTGATTCAGCGATACGGGCAATTTCGCTGAGAGCGTAATCGCGCGGGTCTACTTCAAACGCGATGATACCGCCGGGTTCCTTTACCCCGTTATATCTTGCTAAAGCTGCCAGCAGGTTATCTTTGGTAATGATACCGAGGTATTCATTTTCCTTTGTTACTACCGGGAGGGCAGACAATTTAAAGTCGTAAAAAAGTTTGAGTGCTTCGAATAGATGAGCGTATTCCATGACAGCCGGGCGGGTACTGCTGTACTCCATAGATTCCAGGGGTACATCCGGATCTTCGAGATCCATGATATCGTCTTCTTCCACCAGGGCCAGGTATTTGCTATCTACTACCATCGGGAGCTGCGTGAGATGATATTCGTTCATCAGGCGCAGTGCCTTTGTTCCTGAATCCGAGGGATGCAGAACAGGTACTGAAGATATGAGTTCTCTGGCGATCATGTTAGCGTATTCTGATACAATAATAGTAAAGAATATGCCAACAGAAAAAGAAATTACATGTACGCGAAATCGCTGCACCGGTTGGTACAGTCGTCGGGCTGCCGGTAAAGTGCCGGTTTAAGTGGCAGGTTGAAACTTCAGTTTCTCCAGGAAAGCGTGCAGAATTTTGTTGAATTCTTCCGGCACCTCCATCATTGGAGCGTGTCCGCATTTATCAATAAACTGCAGTTCAGAATTAGGTATCAGCTTTTTAAATTCTTCGCCCACCATAGGAGGAGTAACGGTATCGTTCTGGCC
This sequence comes from Chitinophaga sp. ARDCPP14, assembly GCF_051362515.1. Lineage (NCBI taxonomy): Bacteria > Pseudomonadati > Bacteroidota > Chitinophagia > Chitinophagales > Chitinophagaceae > Chitinophaga > Chitinophaga sp. ARDCPP14. The sequence continues at coordinate 336,441 of NZ_JBKIXB010000002.1, forward strand.
CCAGATCAGTAAGGTTGGTTGCTGGATATCTTTCAGTTCATCTCCCAGGTTGTGGCGGATGGCTGATTTTGCCAGCGTAATGATCTTGATCACTTTCAGGCGGTTGTTCACTATCTCAAACATTTCATCTACCAGTTCTTTGGTAGCTATTTTCGGATCATAGAAAGTAAGTTCTGCTTTTTTGCGGATGTATTCATAGTCGCCGCGTTTAGGATAGGTTTCGCCCATTCCATTCTCAAACAAGCCGGAGCTGCCGGTTAGGATCAGGGATTTTACGGGTGCTTCAGGGTGTTTTAACAGGTATACGATGGCTACGTGACCTCCGAGTGAATTGCCCAGCAGGTGTACATTTTTGTACCCCCTGGCTTCAATAAACTTGTGCACATATTTGGCCAAACCGCCTACCGATGTTTCCAGGATGTTTAAATCGTACAGGGGTAACATCGGGATCACAACCTTGTTATACTGCCGGAAATATTCGATCATGTGCGAGAAATTGCTCAAAGCACCAAAAAGTCCATGCAATAATACCAGTGGTTCTCCTTCTCCTTCTTCTATAAAATTAAACTTACCCTGTGTTTTGATTTCGTAATCCATTGCCAAATCTTGAAAGTCAATTTTACGCTAAAATAATTCTTTTTATTAATCTAAATAATCTTTGGAACGAGTTATCCAGGTTGAATATGCCGGGCTGCCTGCTCAAAAAAAGACTGTAACTCGGTGAACATATTCTTAAAAACCGGGATCACACTTCCCATATGATCCAATACCCACGGGCCAATATTCTCTATATAAGGATATACCACAGATTGCAGCTTTGTTTCAGGACTCAGCCAGTATACCTGGTTAGCCATCCACAGCACTACACTGTAAATTATTATAAATATAACGCTATACAACAGTATTCCGCCCAGTTTATTCAGCCAGCCCAACATTACCAGCTCCACCAACTTCTGCAAAGCTCCTGCTCCCAACCTCACGAGCAATATTACTCCCAGGAAAAGGCACACGAAACAGATTACAGGCACCCAGCGGGAATGCATATCCCAGTGTTCCTGTACATATAATGCAGTAATGGCTGTTAATTTCAGGGCTGCCGCTAATCCCAATATGGCGGCTACCAAAGAAAATAAGGCTACTATCAGACCCCGGGTGTATCCCCGGTAGATGGCAAAAACCATGATGATAGCAAAAATAATGTCTATAGGCATGGTTGAAATATAGGGAATCCGGTATTTAACTCGCTGATTTTTTTGTTTCCGGGAGATGTTATCTGCCCGGTTTCCGCTTATCAGCCGGTTAAATACCAGACAGCACTATTTAGTAAGCAATTCTTTCACCAGGGCGGAAATTGCCTTCCCATCAGCTTTACCGGCCAGTTGTTTGGTGGCAACGCCCATTACTTTACCCATATCAGCGGGTGAGCTGGCGCCGGTGGAAGCGATGATATCAGTAATGGCTGTACGTAATTCTGCTTCATCCATTTGTTTAGGCAGGAAGCGTTCAATCACCACCAGTTCCTCTTCTTCTTTCACGGCAAGGTCTTCACGGTTCTGGGCGCGGAAAATTTCAAGAGAATCCTTTCTTTGCTTGGCGAGCTTCTGCAACAATTTGGACTCATCCGCTTCTGTGAGCTCTCCGCTGGCGCCTTCTGCTGTTTTGGCCACCAGGATAGCCGCTTTGATAGCACGCAGCGCACGCAGGTCAGCTTCCTTTTTACCCAGCATCGCAGCTTTGATTTCTGCGTTGATATTTAGTTCTAATGACATATGGTTAGGTTTAATGGATTATTTTCCTGCTTCTTCGGCAGCCTGCCTGTCCTGGAATTTCTTAAAGAAATCCTTTGCAAAAGCGCGCATGTCGTCTGCCTGGTCTTTATAAGGAGTGGCTCTTCCGTAAGTGTCAGCCATGGTCATCATGGTCTGGAAAAAGAAGTCCGCCATTTCATCCACCATCATGTCCTTTGTCCACAGGTCGATGCGCAGCGCCACCTTTTCAGCCGGATCCCAGAAAGATACGATCATGCCCTTGGCCTTAATCATTCTTTCTTCCTTGTTATCTGTAGCGCTCCACTCTATCGACTCGGGCACCTTTTGATCATCCAGTCCAACCTGGATCTTTATGGTAGATACTTTACTCATGATTTTCAATTAAAGCGCAAAAATAGCCATCATTTGCTGATTTTGGAAAAACCCGTCCCGGTGAGATGACTCCACAGCTGCTCCGCAGCATGCTCCCAGCTGCTGAAAGGCTTTGCCGCAGGGATCTTGGCCAGCAAACGGGATCTTAATTGTTCATCTTTATATAAAAGACTCATTTTTTCTGATAAATCGTCCAAACTCGCCGGATCAGCATATAATACCGCGTCTCCACCTGCCTCCCTGGCGGCAGCGCCGTCCAGCGCAATCACCGGCACCTCACACCGCTGCGCCGCGTATACCGGCAATGCAAGCCCTTCCAACCTCGACGGATATACGAGGGCATAAGCGCCCCCGGTGAGCCGGGCAAGGGTATCTTCATCGGCATCTTCTATGCACACCACATCCTGCCGGAACTTGTAGCTCTGCAGGGCCGTGGCAATATCCGCTCCCGCCGGGGTTACACTCCCCGCCAGCACCAGCTTGATATTGCTCCGCTGCCGCTTCTTCAATGCTGAAAAAGCTTTCAGCACCGGTATAATATTGTTCCGGGGATGCATACTGCCTGTTACCAGGAAATACTCCGCCCCACCGGAAAAAGCCCGCTTCACCGTTTCGCGCTGCTCCCACTCCAGGGGTTTGTACTGCTCACTGATACCGGTTTCCAGGCGGATCAGCTTATCTTTTACGCCCGGTGCATAACGCAGCAGTTCTTCCTGTGCGGCATCAGACAGCACGGCTATACGCCGCGCCCGGTCGAGGTATTTCGTAATGTTATTTTTAAGCGACCGCTGTTGCACACCTGGCTGCAGGCCGGCATTGCGCAAAAACGAAAGGTCTCTCAGCAACAGTCCCGCAGGAATTTTGCTACGCAGGGGCAGCGTGCCATCCAGCCCCAGGAACAGGTCCGGGCGGAAAGGCTTCATGGCCCGTACCTGCTGCCACTCCTGCCACCAGTACAAATGCCAGGGTTTATTGCCTTTCAGGGGCAACACCACGTTGGTCACATTGGCCGGTACTTTCAGGCCGGCGGGTACCTTTCCGTCAAAAAAAAATGTGAACTGATGGCCTGGCTGCTGCCGGCACATCGCCAGTATTATCTCCGTTGCCACATTCCCGGTATCGGCAGGCATGTCCTGTCGTAAACAAGCGGCATTAACAGCAATTTGCATAAACGATTCCTTTGTCTGCGAGCTTGCAAACCTACACAATTTTAGATTCGGGACTGCCGGATTTTAATGACCCGGCTATTCTCCGGACTTATTGGTAAGGAAAAATACCTGCGGAGGAGTTACATTGCCGGTATTACCCAGGGACGCCAGCCTGACAGTTACCTCGTATGTTTTCAACGGCTTCAGGTGACGGAGCGTAATGGTAAAGGGGGTTGCTTTAATATCTGCTATATCGTCCTGGGGCAGCGGAATAAGCCCCGTTTCTGTGGCTACGTTCAGCGTAACTTTCACGCCTTTATCAGGCAACTTGCTGGTGATGTTCACCTTCAGGGCATAGGTGCTGTCCTGCGCCATATTATATTTTCCCACCTGTACTTCAGGCAGCGCGAAAGCCAGTGTTTCTTCCTGCGTACTGGGTGCAGGATTATCTTTCTTCTTCTTTTTACAGGAAGAAAAAGTAAGCAATGCAATAGCTAAGAAGGCAGGGAGAAAGGTTTTCAATAACATATTTCCAGTTATATAGGAGCATGAAATTAGCTTTTTTTAATATGCAAATCAAATTTTACTTCTTACATCCAGCGCATCCCGTAATCCGTTACCTAACAGGTTGAAAGCCAGTACCAGTAGCATGATGGCCACTCCGGGCGCCAACGCCAGTAAAGGATTATGGGTGATGATGAAGTTGTAGTTTTCTTTGATCATCAGTCCCCACGACGGCTGCGGCGGTTGTACCCCCACGCCCAGGAAGCTGAGTCCCGCCTCCACCACAATAGCGGTGGCAAAATTGCCGGCGGCTACTACCATCACCGGTCCCATGATATTGGGCAAAATATGTTTTACTATAATCCGCACATGCCCGTAGCCCAGCGCCCTCGCGGCTTCCACATATTCCAGCTCCCGGATACCCAGTACCTGCCCACGGATAATGCGGGCAACGCCCACCCACATCGTGAGCCCCACGGCAATAAACACCTGCCAGAATCCCTTGCCCAGCGCCAGGGTAAGCGCAAACACCAGCAGCAGCGTAGGCATGGACCATACCACGTTTACCAGCCACATCACCAAATCATCCGTCCGGCCCTTGAAGTAACCCGCTATGGCGCCCAGCAATACGCCGATGCTCAGCGAAATAACTACGGCAATACAACCTACACCTAAGCTCACGCGGGTGCCAATCAGCAGCCGGCTCAGGATATCTCTGCCAAATTTGTCGGTGCCCAGCCAGTAAGTGCGGGAGAAAATCCGTTCTGCCAATATCTTTTCATGTAACGATTTCGATGACATCGGGCGGTCCGGCGGATGGCCGTACCACACCTGCTCCAGGGAGTAGGTTTCCTCCCTGCTGGTAGATTCATCCACGTACCGTTGTACCACCAGCACGCTGTCCCTGAATTGCCACGACCGGACGGGGATCCAGTTTACATCAGACTCCTGGCCGTATAACAACCGGTGAAAAACAGACACCTTTTGGATGGGCTGTTCTTTCCGCATGGCCAGCATATTGATGCGGAAGCCGGGGTGCTGCCCCTCTATTTCCAGCACCATCCTGTTGGCGTTGGGTGTATGATCCGGCGCAATAAAATAAGCGGTTATGCTGATAAACACCGCCACGGCAATCACCAGTAAACCGGCTACCGCACCTTTATTCCGGTATAACTTTTTCCAATAAGGCTGCATATCTGACAAAAGAACCAGGATTTAATTTACCTGCCGGCCTTTCCACTGATAACTGCCAAACTTCCCAAGCCACCCGGCAACAACAATATAAGGAATATGAAATATCTGTCCCGGAATAAACCATAGCAAGAGTTCTGTTTTATTAAAAAACCTGGCTACAGGAAGCAGGAAATAAAGTTCCAGGGTTATTTTAAACAGTAAAATGATGAGGAACCAGGGCCACCATACCGGCAGGAACAGGGCCATTACCGCCAGCGCCAGTAAGCCGGCATTGAACAGGTAAACCAGCAGTAATACCCAGGTCAGTCGTTTATCTTCATACTTATCTGCTTTCGATGACCACCGGATCCGCTGGTTCATAAAGTCCCTGAGCGTATCTACCGCGAGTGTACGCACTACAGCTTCTTCACACTTCAGGTAGCTGACCTTATCGGGGTATGCGCTGTAAATTTTGTACATCAGCAGCATATCGTCGCCGGAGGCAATATTATCGATGCCATTAAAACCGCCCACTTCCAGGAAGGCCTTTTTTTCATAGGCCAGGTTAGCACCGTTACACATGGTACCGGAGGCCAGTTGGGCTGCAGCGCCGGTAATGCCCTGCATGGTCATGAAATCGAGCGACTGTAACCGCTTAAAAAAATTATGTTCTTTATAGAAGCTGACTGGTGCGGCTATAAATTTAGGTTGATGATGTTCGTAAAACTGCACCAGTGTTTCAATCCAGCGCGGCCCCATTACGCAATCAGCGTCTGTGGTTACAATAAGGTCGCCCGCAGCTTTTGAAATAGCAATTTCTATTGCTTTCTTCTTGAAAGAATTCAGCCGCTCCTCTTCATTGAGATACTGCTTTAACTCCAGCAGGTGAATATTTGCTGCTGCGAAATTGCGCACCACTGCGGCTGTTTCATCTGTAGAAAAATCATCTATTACAATCACTTCCAGTAAGGCCGGGTTGTACGTTTGCTTCTTCAATGCCTCCAGCAAGGCGGGCAAATTGGCGGCTTCATTCCTGGCAGGAATGATCACGGTAACCGCAGTATGACCAACCGATGGCGCTGCCGGTGAAAAACTCTTCAGGCGCTTCCAGCCCAGGCTATACCATAACATCAGTATACCATATCCTAAAGCCAGCACCAATAATATAATTACAAAAAGATACATCCGGGTTAAAGGTTTGTTTTGATGATAAGCCCCAGCTGGGCGGAAATCAACTGGTGGCCTTTTTCCATTACCAGTATTTTGCAGGGAAAAGACCCATCTGCAAAGCGGGTACCCAGCACAGGTGGAATTACACGGTCGTATTTCCCGAATATCAGGAGTGTTAAAACGTTATATCTGCCTAATAATTGTTTACACCGCTTTTTATCCGGCATCATCCGGCGTAAATTGGTCCATACGTTGTATACCAGTTCCCTTTTCTCCGTTTCATTCATACGGTGCAGCGCAAATTTGTATACGCTCTGGTTCAGCAGTCCTAGTCTTCTCCAGGTATGCAATAACGTAAAAAACAGCCTTGGGTGGTAAGTATTATATTTAAACAGCCTGTTTCCGGCAGTGGTTTGGGTTACAAACATATGCCAGGGGTTATTTCTCAGGCCATCCCCGGCGGCGATGACCAGGTGGTTGATCCGGCTGGCCATCTTTTCCACGAGGCAAAGCGACAGGCGTCCGCCCATGCTGTAGCCCAGCAGGGAAAAACGCTCCTTCCCGTGCTGCTGTAGTATCAGTTCCACCAACGCTACCAGGTCGTCTTTCTCCAGCACCCGGTTTTCCTCCCATTGGGTGCTTCCGTGCAGGGGCATGTCCAGCGCCACTAAAGTGAAAGTATCGCCCAATGTGGCGGTTAACGGCTGAAAATGAGCCGCACTTTCGCCAAACCCGTGTAAACAGATCAATAGTTCCTCCCCGGCACCTTCTACGGTGCCATGAAACCGGCTTTTCAAATATGACAGATAAAAATCAGGCATAAAGGGCAACAATGATACAGAATAAATGCCTAATGACGATGGATATGATTATCGAGGGGGCGGTGACCTGTGGATAAGGGAGCATATCTTCAACCAGGACCAGGTAATCTACCCCGGGCAGGTCTATTTATTTTTTGTTAAAAATAGCGGCCTCTCAACAGGAGTGCCGCATTTAACTTACATTCAGTAAGTTAATATGGCAGGTAGCAGGGAAATCAGTTTAGCCCCCCGGTGACCGGTTTTGCCTAATGCTTTTTTCAGTAAATTACAGAACTACCAAAAATACAGTAACATGGACGCAACAGTTGAAAATAAGACTGCGTTAAAAGGCGCAGAGTTCCTGGTTAAGGAGAGTGCTCCTGAGGAAGTGTTTACTCCCGAAGATTTTTCGGAAGAGCAGCTGATGATTAAAGACATGGCAGATCAGTTCATCAGTAAGGAAATAACACCGATAGTAGAGCGGATAGATAAGCTGGAAGAAGGATTGATGCCCTCATTGCTGGAAAAAGCGGGCGAGCAGGGACTGCTGGGCGCTTCCTTCCCGGAGGAGTATGGTGGTTTAGGTAAAGATTTTGTGACAGCAACGATCATCAACGAGGGACTGGGTGCAGGTCACTCTTTCTCCGTTGCCATGGCCGCCCATACGGGTATTGGCTCTTTACCGATCCTTTATTTTGGTACCGCAGAACAAAAACAAAAATATATACCCAAGCTGGCTACCGGTGAAATGAAAGGCGCTTATGCCCTTACAGAGCCTGATTCCGGCTCCGATGCACTGGGCGCTAAAACCACCGCCAAATTAACCGACGATGGTAAGTACTATATCTTAAACGGGCAAAAAAGCTGGATCACCAACTCCGGTTTCGCTGACGTGTTTACTGTATTTGCAAAAATTGACGGGGATAAATTCACCGCTTTTATTGTGGACAAAGGCACACCCGGATTTACACTGGGTGCGGAAGAACACAAAATGGGGATCAAAGGATCCTCTACCCGCCAGATCTATTTCCAGGACGCCAAAGTACCGGCAGAAAATGTACTGGGCGTAATTGGCAAGGGCCACCTCATTGCCTTCAACATCCTGAACATAGGTCGCTTGAAACTTTGTGCGGCCGCACTGGGCGCCTCCAAAAAATGTATCAATACCTCCGTACAATACGCCAATACCCGCACACAGTTTAAACAACCAATCGCCAACTTTGGCGCCATCAAACATAAACTGGCGGAAATGGCTATCCGCACCTGGACATCGGAATCAGCCCTGTTCCGTACAGCGCAGCTGATCGATGACAAGGAAAGAGAACTGCTGGCAGAAGGCAAGCCTTTCAACGAAGCCTTACTGGGCGCCGCGGAAGAATATGCCGTGGAATGCGCCATCCTGAAAGTAAATGGCTCCGAAGTACTGGACTATGTAGTGGATGAAGGTGTACAAATTCACGGTGGCAACGGCTTCAGCGATGAATACATCATTTCAAAAGCTTACCGCGATTCCCGCATCAACCGCATCTTTGAAGGTACCAATGAAATCAACCGGTTGCTGACACTGGACATGACACTGAAACGTGCCCTGAAAGGTAAACTGGACCTGATGACACCGGCCATGAATGTAATGAAGGAGCTGATGAGCATTCCTGATTTCGGCAACGATGATGAAAGTGCCTTCAGCAAGGAAAGGAAAATGATCGTTAACTTCAAAAAAGCAATCCTGATGGCTGCCGGCGCTGCCGCGCAGAAGCTGATGGTGAAGCTGGAAAACGAACAGGAAATCCTGATGGATATCGCCGATATGGCCATTGAAACCTTTGTGGCTGAAAGCGCGCTGCTGCGCTTAATTAAACTCACCAACAACAAAGGTGAAAGCGCCGCTTCCCTGCAGGCAGATATTGTACGCACCTTCATTTATGATGCGGCCGACCGTATCAATAAATCCGGAAAAGACGCCATCAATGCCTTTGCAGAAGGCGACGAACAACGTATGATGCTGTTAGGCCTCAAACGCTTTACCAAGGCAGAACCATTTAATGCTAAAGATGCCCGCAGAAGAATTGCGGACAAACTGATTGCAGATAATAAATACAGCTGGTAACAACCAGCGCCTGGCATTTAGAAAAAATACAGCAGGTACACTATCCCGCTGCATTTTTTCTAAATGCTTTTTTTCCTATTCCCCTCACCTGCTTATCTTTACCATCTTTCAAAGATATTGATGACAGGGTATGACGCTAACAGCAAAGTTTTTTTCTACGTTTCTTATTACTATTTGTGTCCCCTTTTTTGCAATCAGTCAGGCAACACTGCGTATCAGTCAGCCTTCAAGGGATCAGAATAACGTGAACACCTCCCGGCAATTTATCGCCGGCCGCACCTGTACCGGCTGTACGGTAAGGATCAATAACGATACTGTACACGTTTATAACACCGGCACCTTTGCTGCAAAATATGAACTGACCACCGGCAGGAATTCCTTTTCCGTTACCGCTACCACACCTAACGGCGAAACATATACGAAGAACATCACCTATTACTATAACCAACCGCCAGCACCGGCTGCTACTACCGTTTTCCGGATAGATTATATGGAGATATCCCCCTCCGGGAATGTTCAACTCTCGGAAGGCGACACGCTGCGGATAAAGATGAAAGGTTATCCCGGTCAAAGCGCCAGCTGGTTCAATGATGTACCACTGAAGGAAATGCCTGTTTCGCAAACAGGTGGCGTACCTGGCTTTTACAGCGGCAGCTATATTATACAACCACGCGACTCCCTGCTGAATGGAAAAATTATGGTACGCCTCCGCAAACAAAGCGGCGAAACCGCTATCCTCGGCAGCACCTACCGCTACAGCGTGATGCACAATGAAATACCATTCACCGGCCGCACGATCGATAATATGACCTACCTCACTGCCAGTCCGCATGGCGACCGGCTGGGGCCCGATAAAATCGGTTACCTCGATAAAGATGTGCTTTTACATATTGTAGGCAGACAGGGCGACTATTACAAAGTAAAGCTGTCGTCCCGTACCACCGCCTTTATTCCGGAGCCGCTGGTAGACACCGACATTCCACAGGAAGAGCTTCCCGTAAGCATTGCAGACGATGCCAAAATATGGGGAGATGAAAAATATGATTACGTGTCAGTGGCCTTGTCGGATAAAATGCCATACACTTCCACGCAACTGGTTTCTTCTAAAAAGATCATCATCGATATACATGGCGCCTATGCAGAGAAAGGATTGAACTCCCTGCTGCAAAACACCAAAGAAATCACGTCTGTAGCCTGGGGGCAGCCATCGCCCGATGTATGCCGCATGGTAATTTCCCTGCAACATGCGCCATGGGGCTACCAGGTGTACTACGACAATAACCGTATAACGGTGAAGGTTAAACGTGTACCACAAAGCTTATCGCTGAAAAATATGGTGATCGGCCTGGACCCAGGCCATGGCGGCAGCAACCCTGGCGCTACCGGTCTTACCGGCGCCGTGGAAAAAAACATGACCCTGGTACTTTCGCTGCAACTGAAAGCTTTGCTGGAAAGAGAAGGCGCTACAGTGATCATGTCGCGCACAACCGAGAAATTTGTTGCCAACGAAGACCGTTTGTCTTTTTTCCGCAGGGCCGATCCCGATCTGCTGCTGAGTATCCACCTCAATGCTTCCGGCAATCCTGTAGATGTATATGGCACCGCCACCTATTACAAACAGCCTTTCTGCGAACCACTCAATGCAGCCATCCATGAGCGTTTGCTGCAAACCGGCCTTTACGATTTCGGCAATAACTCCGGCTTCAACTTCATCCTCAACAACCCCACCGAATTCCCGGACGCCCTGGTAGAAACACTTTTCCTCAGCAATCCCGGCGACGAAGAAAAAATACTGAACCCTGCGTTTCAGCGGGAACTGGTAACTGGCATCGTGGAAGGCGTGAAGGACTACCTTCGCGAGGCGGTGAAAACGCGGTGAGCGGTGAGCGGAGGAGCGCCTTCGGCGGTGGAAATTGTCTTGGCTCAGGATTACGCTGATTAACCGTGATTACACTGATTTGATTATGTTTTGATTTTACTTTTCTGATTTTACTTTTTTGATTTTAATAGATTAAGGGAGATATAAGCGAATATATCCGCTTATATCTCCCTTAATCTATTAAAATCAAAAGTGATCAAATCAAGCTAATCAGTAAAATCAGCGTAATCCTGAGCCAAGACAATTTCCGCCGCCGAAGGCGGCCCATACTAATGAATGTTCCCTAAGTAAGCCGACAGCCGGTTGATGGCTGCTGCCGCCACCGTTATTTGTTCCTGGGCTTCCTTCCAGCGGCGTTGCTCGATGGCTTCTCTTACGCCGGGAATGGTTTTAACGCCATAGCCGGTATAAAATCCGGGAGCATACAGGGTATGTTTATACCAGTTGCGGGCGGGCAGGCCGGCATCGTTCAGCAGTTGTTGCTCGCCCTGGTACAGCGCTTTGTTGGCTGTGGAGGAGAGTTTCCTGGTGGCGAGCGATGCGGTAACGGTGTCTAAACCGGTGAGGGCGTTCTGCAATGGAGAAAAGTCGAGATACGGCACTTCTGTTTTGGGAAGTGGAGGCGACAAATGTTTGGCGGTATCTGTGGTGAGCTGGTATTTACGATCGCGGATCAGTTGATTGTCGATGGCAGTAGACTCGCGCAGGCTGCTGGTGAGTTCCGTTAACTCATTCACATAGCCGTTAACTGTTTCATAGAGTTTGCGGTAATCGAATGGCAGGGTAACGGTGTTGGCTACACGCAAAGCGGTATGACCGGCAGTTTGAGAAAGTGCTACGCCGTAATTAAAACCGGGGTCTTTAAACCGGGTATAATCGTCGTAGGAATCGTAGATGGAGTGGTATTCACCGCCTGCATCTTCTCCCCCAAAACCAAAATCAAGAGAGGGCACGCCCAGGTGCTGGAGGAAGGAAGAGTAATCGGAACCGGAACCCATGGCCCCGATAGCGATGCCTTGTTTGGCCAGCTTTTCCTTTTTCAGCTTGGGAGTAGTTGCCTTCAATACCTCTGCCGCCTGTTTACGGGCAAGGATGCTGACCTGCGTTTGCGGGTCGGTAATATCACGGGCTACTTCATTCACGAGGGTTTCCAGGGCATGGGAACCGCTGGCATTGAGAAATCCGCGGCCATTGTTATCTGAGTTGATATACACCACTGCTTTTTCTTTCAATTCGGCAGCGTGATCTTCCACCCATTCGGTAGACCCGAGTAAGCCGGGTTCTTCCCCATCCCAGGCGCAGTACACCAGTGTGCGTTTTGGCTGGTAGCCTTGCTTATGCAGCGCGCCGATGGCTTTGGCTTCTTCCAGGAGGGCTGCCAGTCCGCTGATGGGATCGGCGGCGCCGTTCACCCACGCATCGTGGTGATTGCCGCGGATCACCCATTGGTCGGGTTGCTCACTGCCTTTCAGTTTGGCGATCACGTTATAGCAGGGGCGTATCTGCCAGTCGAACGACAGCTTCAGGTGTACCCTGGCTTTGCCGCCACCGATATGATAAGTAAACGGCAGTGCGCCTTTCCATTCGTCCGGTGCTACGGGACCTTCCAGGGCCTGCAGCAGTGGCGTGGCATCGTGGTAGCTGATGGGCAATACCGGTATTTTCAGGAGATTGGGCGCCTGCAGGCGATCGAGCCGTTGGGCATTGGCGGTAGCGCCGGTGTTAGGGGTAAGCGGGTCGCCGGGATAGATGACGATATCCATCACGGAGCCGCGCTGTACGCCATACTCATTTTTGAACGCTCCTTTAGGGTATACATCGCCGCTGTAGTAGCCATCATCTTTCGGATCGGAGTAGATGATGCAGCCGGCGGCGCCGTGTTCCTGTGCTACTTTCGGCTTGCTGCCGCGCCAGGAGCGGCCGTATTTGGCGATTACAATTTTACCTTTTACGCTGATGCCTGCCCGGTCGAGGTACTCGTAATCTTCCGGTAGACCGTAATTCACGTATACCAGTTCCCCTTCCACGTCGCCATCGGCGCTCCAGGCGTTATAAGTAGGCAACTGGCCTTCCTGGCCGGAGGTAGCGTCTTCCTTCAGGGCAGGTTCTTTCAGCAGTGCTTTATAGGTGGTAGGACCTGTAAGTTCCACGAGGCGTTCTTTGGGAGTGGGAAAAAGTACCTGGTAGGTCACTATTTCCGCGTCCCAGCCGTAACTTTTGAAGCGTTGCAGGATGTCTTCCGCTACTGCTTTGCCGCGGGCGGAGCCAATGTGATGTGGTTGGGAAGAGAGTGCTTTGATAGTTTCACCAATGTGACTGCTGCTTAACTGCTTATCGAAGCGGCTTTCCAGTTCCAGCTGCTGGGCGGCGGCGTTCCCGGCATACCCGGTGAGCTTTTTATCCTGCGCCCGTGCTGCCCCGCCTGTGCACAATAGCAGTGCTATGAGCAGGGAGAAGTTGGTTGTTGTCATAATTTCGATCCAGATCTTGTTGAAAAAGAGGGTTTATCTGCTCAATATACAAATAGTCTATTATATCAATAGACTAATTTAACGGATGTTTTTGATGCAATAACTTTTGGTTATGATCCATAAATATAGGTTATAGGCCAAATAGTCTACTTAACCGGTAGATTAATCTATATTTGTAAATCCTTTCATAGCTTTATTGGGTGAAACGATAAACAAAACACATAAACAGCAGTTATATGGCCAATGCGATTCAGGAGTTTAACGACTACCGGGCTAAGATGAACGAGGTAATACTTGGAAAGCAGAACAAAGTGATTAACAGGCTTTTCAACCTGGACACCAATACCTATGCAGAGGGGGCGCTGAGCACCAAAACGAAGGAAATGCTTGGACTGGTGGCTTCAATGGTACTCCGTTGCGACGATTGTATCAAATATCACCTGGAGAAATCGTTTCAGCAGGGTGTTACCACCGAAGAAATGTATGAAATTTTTGCGGTAGCCAATATAGTAGGTGGCACGATTGTGATCCCGCATACCCGCCGGGCGGCAGAATTTTGGGAAGAATTACAGGCACAGTGAGCTGAGAATTACAGCTATCTATCGTAACTTTACGGACTCTATAATATATTATTTTAACTCATACTAATGTCAACAGCAACTATAGCCCCGCAGGCGCCACTTACGTCAAAAGACTTTACAACGGACCAGGAAGTCCGCTGGTGTCCTGGCTGCGGCGACTACTCTATACTTAAGCAGGTACAAACTATTATGCCTACGCTGGGCGTGCCCCGCGAAAATATTGTGATCGTTTCCGGTATCGGTTGTTCTTCGCGCTTTCCATACTATATGAATACCTATGGTATGCACTCTATCCACGGCCGTGCTACGGCGATTGCGTCCGGTTTGAAAGCAGCCCGCCCGGAGCTGAGCGTGTGGATCGTAACAGGCGACGGCGATGGCTTATCCATTGGCGGTAACCATACTATTCACCTGCTGCGCCGTAACTTTGATGTGAACATCATGTTGTTCAACAACCAGATCTACGGTTTAACAAAAGGACAGTACTCTCCTACTTCAGAAGAAAATAAAGTGACCAAATCTACCCCAATGGGTAGTATTGACCATCCGTTTAACCCAATGGCCCTTGCCCTGGGCGCTGATGCTACTTTTATTGCCCGCAGTATGGACCGCGACCCAAAACACCTGCAGGAAATGCTGAAACGCAGCCATGCACATAAAGGCGCTTCCTTCCTGGAAATATACCAGAACTGTAACATCTTCAATGATGGCGCCTTTGAAGCCTTTACCGAAAAAAGCAGCAAAGCCGATGAAACCATTTTTGTGGAGCACGGTAAACCGCTGGTATTTGGCGCCACCAAAAACAAAGGAATCCGCCTCGATGGTTTAAGACCGGTAGTAGTGGAACTGGGCAGTGAGTATACAGAAAGCGACCTGTGGATCCATGATGAAAATGATTTCTACAAAGCACAGCTGCTCACCCGTATGTTTGATGATGTACGTATTGAAGGGCATTTACCCCGTCCGTTCGGCCTCTTCTACGAGGCTTTCCGCCCTACTTATGAAGATATCATGGGCTTCCAGTTAACAGAAGCGCTGGCTAAAAAAGGCCCCGGCGACCTGGATAAATTGCTGGCAGGCAGCGAAACCTGGACTATCAAAGGATAATAAACACCTCCAATAAAAGAAAAAGCCTTCCGTGTATGACGGAAGGCTTTTTTATATCCAACTATTTTTAATGTCCCATGGCACCTACGTCGAACAATACTTTATAAAGCAACACCACGCCAAAAATGATCATGCTGGCGCCGGCAATACGGTTCAGCCACTCTACATTGGCTAGCGTTAATTTGTGACGGATCTTATCAGATACAAATACCTTCAGGATATCCGCCGATAACACCAGGCTTAGGCAAACCGTATACATAATAATCCGGTGACCAGCTGTGGTGGCGCTGTTCGCCACACAAACCCCTAACCAGAAGATAATAACACCGGGATTGAGGGTATTCATCAAAAAACCCGCAAGCCATATTTTAAGATAGTCATGGGTGCGGAACATTTCCGGCTTTTCTTCTCCCGTACTGATCTTTACTTTTTTAAACAACAGTCCGTATACTCCCATGCATATCAGTAACGCTCCTCCTACAATACCTATCGACCTTTTATATTCTTCCAGGCCACTGATAAAAGAGGTGGTCAGGTTACCTGTCAACACAAAAATAATATCGCTGAAAGACACGCCCAGTGCGAAACTGATCCCTGCCTTAAAGCCGTTATTGATGCTGTATTTTATAATTGCGAATATTACCGGGCCTACTGATAAAGAAAGAAATAATCCCAGTCCCAGTCCCGCTACAATTGATGCTATCATGCGTATAATTTCCGTGTCACAGGTGCAACTTAACTCTTAACGGTTTTTCCCGCAAGAAATTTCTCCCAGTCTTTCAGTTTCTCTCCTTTCATTACACGGGGAAATTTATTCATGGCGCCTTCCTTGCCTTTGCAACGGAGGTAATCTATAAACGCATCATTCGGTAATATCTCTACAAATACTTCCTTCAGTGCTGCAGAGCGTTCTACGGCATAATCATCATTTACCTCCGCGAGGGTTTGATCGATGATTTCGCGCACTTTTTCCGCATCCACACCAGGTGTATCCGTGCCCACATACCAGCGGTGTGCAAACAGGTTCTGATAAGGGAACCCCGCTACCGTAAACTCACGGACGTTAATACCCAGTTTCTTCTGCACATTATCTATCGCCTTGTTCATGTTGTCGATACTCATGTGCTCCCCGCAGAGGCTGAGGAACTGTTTGGTACGGCCAACAATCACTATTTCATGTTCTTTTACTGAAGTAAATTTCACCACATCGCCGATCAGGTAACGCCAGGCTCCTGCACAGGTCGACAACATCACCGCATATTCCACATCTTCCACTACCTCGTGGATCATGTAAGATTTAGGATTCGGTTTTACTTCTCCTTCTGCATCAAAGTTTTCTTCATTAAAAGGAATGAATTCATAGAAGATCCCTGCATTCAGGACCAGCTTAATGCCCTTTGTACCCGGACGGGCCTGGAAGCCAAAAGAACCTTCAGAAGCCATATAGGTTTCAATGAACGCAATGGGCTTTCCGAGCAGCTTCTGGAAGCTATCGCGGTACGGCTCAAAAGATACCCCGCCGTGAATATATACCGCCAGGTTGGGCCATATTTCATGAATATTTTTAACGCCGTGATATTTGATGATTTCTTCCAGTACGATCTGTACCCAGGCAGGTACACCGCAAACAGTACCTACATCCCACTCCTTCGCTTTGCGCACGATTAACTTAATACGCTGTTCCCAGTTGGGTTTGCGGGATATTTTGCCTCCCGGCTTATAGAAACGGCGGAACCATTTCGGGATATTTTTGGCTTGAATGCCGCTCATATCACCTTCATAATAGTCGCCTTTTTCATACAACGAGGTAGTGCCGCCCAGCATCAGGATGCCTTTTTCAAAAGAGCGTGGCGGGATGTTAAAGTTAGCCATGGAATACAGCTGCTTCACCCCCACTTTCTTCACCGTTCTCAGCATGGCTTTGGTAACAGGTATATGTTTGCTCGCAGATTCCGAAGTACCTGAACTCAACGCAAAGTATTTGATCTTCTCGGGCCAGCTCACGTTTGCTTCACCTTCCAGGCAGCGGTACCACCACTCCGCATGCATTTTAGTGTAGTTATGCACGGGGACTTTATCGCGGTAATGACTAATAAAATTAGCGCTATCCAATACTTCCTGAAATTGGTAGTGGCGGCCAAACTCTGTATCCTTGGCCTTTTCCAGCAAACGATGCAGCACCTGCAGCTGGTATTGGCGCGGTGTTCCTAATTTAAATGTGAACTTCTTCCTGATGCGTAGTGACCTGGAAATAAGATTACCTATGATGGCCATTAACTTTCCCTCTCTTTAATTGAACTACAAAAATAAGTGGAATATTGAATATAAGTTGACTGATAATTCGGAATTACAGATTATGTAGTATCATTAAGTCATCTATACATATAAAATATCCAAAACATGTAGGTTATAATTCGCAATTCATAATTCGTAATTCGTAATTACCTTTGCGGCATGTTAAAAACAACTTTACTCAAAGCTACTGAAGACAGCGGAAAAATACTGCAACAATATTTCAACGGTCCTTTCGAGGTGAGCAGTAAAAGTACGGTTAACGACCTGGTAACAGAAGTGGATAAAAAGTCTGAAACCGCTATCATCAATATTATCAGGGAAACTTATCCTGATCATTTTATCCTGAGTGAAGAAGTGGGCGAGATGAAGACGGATTCTTCCGTGAAATGGATCATTGACCCGATCGACGGAACCGTTAACTACGCCAATGGCATTCCCATCTGTTGTGTATCCATAGGCGTGGAAAAAGACGGGGAAATGATACTGGGAGCGGTATACAACCCTTTTATGAACGAGTTTTTCCTGGCAGAAAAAGGGCAGGGAGCTACGCTGAATGGTAAACCGATCCAGGTTTCTACCAAAGCCAATGTGTCAACCTCCTGCCTGGTAACAGGTTTTGCCTATCAATGGCAGGATAGTGCCAACAATCCCTTACAGGTACTTGAGCGCGTTATTAAGGAGGGCATTCCTGTTCGCAGGCTGGGGTCTGCAGCCATAGATCTCTGCTGGGTGGCCTGCGGCCGCTTTGATGGATTTTATGAACACCATCTCCAGGCATGGGATTCTGCCGCCGGCTATCTCATTGTAGAAGAAGCGGGTGGAAAGGTAACAGACTTTTCAGGCAACCGTTACTCCCCCTATCAGAAAGAAATACTGGCCACCAACGGTCATATCCATAGCGCATTACAAGATCTTGTTAACGGTAAATAAGTATTGGGAAGATGGAACAGGAAAGAACTGAAATACAGGACCTGGGAGAATTCGGATTGATCGAATATCTCACCAGGAACATAGAAATACAAAACGCCAGCACCGTATTAGGTGTGGGCGATGATGCAGCCGTGATCGATCACTTCGGTAAACAAACGGTAATCAGCACCGATATGCTGGTGGAAGGCATTCACTTCGACCTGATGTACACACCACTGAAACATCTCGGGTATAAATCGGTAGTGGTGAACCTGTCAGACATCTACGCGATGAACGCCACGCCTACGCAGATCACGGTGAGCATTGCTTTCTCCAACCGTTTCTCCCTGGAAGCGCTCAATGAATTCTACGAAGGCGTGTATGCTGCCTGCGAGAAATACGGCGTAGACCTGGTTGGCGGCGATACCAGCAACTCACAAAAAGGTTTTATTATCAGCGTTACCGCCATCGGCGAAGTAACCCCCGACCAGTTCGTAAAACGGTCGACCGCAGAAAAGGGCGACCTGCTCTGCGTTACCGGCGACCTTGGCGCGGCCTACCTCGGTCTTACACTCCTGGAAAGAGAGAAGAAGATATACCTGGAAAGCCCGGAAGTAAAGCCCGACCTGGAAGACCAGACCTACATCATTGGCCGCCAGCTGAAGCCGGAAGCCCGTAAGGATATTATCGAATTCCTGCAGCAGGAAGACATTAAGCCTTCTTCCATGATGGATGTAAGCGATGGTCTCAGCTCTGAAATACTGCATATCGCCAAACAGAGTAACCTGGGCGTTATCGTGTATGAAGAAAAGATCCCTATCGCCCAGGAAAGCAAGGAAATAGCCATGAAATTTGGCCTGGACCCCACTGCCTGCGCGCTAAGTGGCGGTGAAGACTACGAACTGCTCTTTACCATGAAGCAAGCAGACTACGACAAAATTGTACTCAATGAGCAGATCAGTGTGATCGGCTACATGACCGATATCACCGAAGGAGCACACATCCTCACCAAAGGAGGCAACAAGTACAAACTGGTGGCACAGGGCTGGAACGCGTTCCAGCAGTAAGCGGAGGGACCGCCTTCGGCGGTTGTAAATTGTCTTGGAGCAGGATTACGCTGATTTTACTGATTAGCTTGATTTTTATTCTTTGGATTTTATTAGATTTTAGAAATATTAAGGGAGATACGAGCGAATATATCCGCTTATATCTCCCTTAATCTATTAAAATCAAAAGTGATCAAATCAAGCTAATCAGTAAAATCAGCGTAATCCTGCTCCAAGACAATTTACAACCGCCGAAGGCGGTCAGCTGCATTACTTCTCAACAATCACGGGTATCACCGGGCTGTTGTGTGTGGGCGGCATGTCGCCGGCAAACACGGAGAACTTCAGCTGGTATTTGCCCGGTTTATCGGGCATCACCACTTCCAGGTTGATGAGGCGTCGCAGCACGGCCCGTTCCAGGGTCATGGAGGATTTCACCGGTGGCAGGGATTCGTCTTTGGCCATGAACCCGTAGCCCAGTACCGGTTCGTTGGTCCTGTCGAGCCGGATGGGCTGGTGGTAGCCATTGGTAGGTTGCAGGATCACATTTACATGTTCACCACGTTTTGCCCGGATACTTTTCAGTGCGGGTTTCAACTGTATCAGTGAGTAAGAATAATAATCAGATTGAATGTAGTAGTCCCAGGTGCCATGAATAGTTTTAAGGCTATCTGTGATTGGAATTCCTGTGCCGGGATCAGATACCACCATTACGGGCTTACCCCATAGTTGTGTTTCAGTGTCCCAGAAATTATACTGGCTCCTGCGGGCATAGCGGCTGTTAAGGCTGTAGGAAAGCTGCCCGGTATAAAACATGTACTTCGACGGACGTTGGTAGCTGTTCACAAAAACCACTGGTCTACCTTGTGCGCGGGCGGCTACCTGTGCCGTCCATTCCTTGTTATGATGGATTTCAGGTCTTATCTCCACTCCCGGCATAAAATCCCAGACCATGTATACCCGCACCAGGAGTACCAGCAGCAACGTAACCGGCAAAGTATACAACAACCATTTCTGCGACCAGCCTTTCCGTACAATGGCCTGATGCGCCAGTATTACTACCGGGGTAAAGAGCATCACCGTCCAGTTGGCTTCCACCCTGCCTTTGAAGGTGCTGAGCAGGAAAAAGGACAATACGCCGATCACGCAAAATTTCAGGGCGCGTTCGAAGGAGTTGGTGATGGGGCTGCGGAAGGCATAATACAGTATGAGCCAGCCCAGTAAAGGACCGAATAATAAGAGTTGCCCGCCGAGATAATCGAGCGAGTAACTAATATCATAGGAAGATGCGTTCCTGTCTACCAGGTGATATTGCAGCGAAGGGAAACCGTGGGTATATTGCCAGTAAATATGCGGCAGGAACAACACCGTGGTGAGCACGCAGGCCACATAAAACTTAAATACTTTTAACAGGTTTACGTTGGATAAAACAGTGAAGAACACCAGCAGGATGCCGTGGTATTTACTGTAAAACATCAGTGTCATGGAAATACCCAGCAGCAGGGTGTTTCTCCAGGTTTGCTCATTTACAAAATTGCGGTAGACCCAGAAAAATACTGCGGCAAAAAAGATCAGGGGAACATCCGGCACTGCCAGTATGCCGCCGATCTGCATGGCGCCCATAGATCCGATGAGCAGGTAAAAGAGTTTATTGTCTTTTGAAGCAATCAGTTTGGCGGTAATCCAGAGGGTGAGTGTGTTTACCACAACAATGAGCAGCCTCACTCCCAGTTCATTATGAAAGATCCCGTACCCGATTTTGATCAGCAGCGCAATCATAGGCGGATGATCAAAGTAGCCCCAGTCCATGTGGCGTGAATACACCCAGTAATAGGCTTCATCATCCCACAGCTCAGAAAAGCAGGCCTGTAACAGGCCCAGTACCAGCCAGGAGAGCAGGAACAAATTTTTATACCGGTCTTTTTTCAGAAAGCGAGTTAGTGCGCTCATGCGGATATACAGTATTATTAATCCTGCGAAGATAGGGCTATTAACAGTATACTGTAGTTTCCCAGTTAGAGTCGATGGCTACCAATGCTGCGTCATAGCCTACCGCAATACGGCCCAATGCCTGTTCACGGCCAATTGCGCGGGCCGGATACAGTGATGCCATACGTAAAGCTTCCTCCAGCGGAATGCCCACCTGTTCCACACAATTGCGGACAGCTTTGGTCATGGTGAGCCGTGAGCCGGACAAAACACCCGAGGCGCTTACATAGCGATCCGTCTCTTTAATATACACATACCCGCCTTCTTTATTCTCCTCCACTGCATCTGTAATCAGGAACAGGCGTTCTTTCATGATCTTTTTGCTGATCCTGATGGAGGCAAAGTCCACATGTACACCATCTGCGACGATGCTGGCGGATACCCGGGGGTGATCATAAATGGCGCCCACCAGGCCGGGAGCACGGCTTTCCAGCGGCGACATGGCATTAAAAAGATGCGTAGCATGATGAATACCGCTGTCAAACGACGTATAGGCCTGCGCGTAAGTAGCGTTGCTATGTCCGGCAAATATCACGATACCGGCTGCCTCCAGCTGCCTTACCAGTTCGGGATCACAGCATTCCGGCGCCAGGGTCATGATCTTCACCACATCACGGCCGTTTTCCAGGATCCAGTTAATATCTTCCTGGGTAGGGGAATGAATATATTGTTCGAGGTGTGCGCCTTTTTTCTTCGGGTTGATAAAAGGCCCTTCCAGGTGCAGTCCCAGCACGCCTTGCCCGCCCTGCTCCCAATACGCCTTCACTGCATTCATGGCCTCCAGCATAATTTCGGGGCTGATGGTTGCCACGGTGGGCATGATCCAGGCGGCGCCGCCACCTTTGCTGTAAGCCACAGTGGCCGCCAGGGAGGTAACCGAAGGATACATGGAAAACACGTGGCTGTTGCCTCCGTAGATCTGCAGATCTATAAAAGCCGGGGCCAGCAGGCCTCCTTTCAGGTCTGTTTCGCTGCCGGTTGTTTTCCATTCTGAAGAAGGAACAATGCTGGTAATTTTCCCTCCTTGTGTAATCACTGCATGATCATCCAATATCTCTTCCCCGGTAAAGATCCGGGCATTGATGTAGGCAACAGACATAGCAATAAAATTTTACGGGTGTTAAATGACTTCGTATAACTCTAAAGGCAAACCGTCGGGGTCTGCAAAAAAGGTGAATCGTTGTTGGGTATGCGGATCAATGCGTAGTGGTTCGGTAGTCACGCCTTTCTGCTGCAGTTGTGCAACGGCGGCTTCGATGTCGGCCACTGCGAAAGCGAGGTGGCGAAGCCCGCATGCCTCCGGGTGGCTTGGCCGTGGCGGCGGGTCCGGGAAAGAAAACAGCTCAATAATGTACTGGTTGCCCAGTGCCAGGTCCAGCTTCCAGGAATCCCGTTCTTCCCGGTATACTTCGCGTATTACCTGCAGGCCCAGCACATCGGTATAAAATGTTTTACTCCGGGAGTAATCTGCACAAATAACCGCGATGTGATGGACTGCCTGTAACAACATATAAAAATATCTTTAGTTAGAACGTTGCTATTATCCTTTTGGGAGAATAGTAAATGCGTCGGCATCTTTCAGGAAAGGAATGTTCTTCCTCACTTCTTCCAGCCGCTCACGTTTAAGAGTATACGTAAATATGTCTTCATCGTGCGATTTGCGGTAAATGATTTCTCCCATCGGATCAATCAAACTGGTTTCCCCGCTGTGATAAATATTGTTGCCGTCGTTGCCTACCCGGTTTACACCGATGGCAAAAGCCTGGTTTTCAATAGCGCGGGCCTGCAACAGGGTAGTCCAGGCAGTTTTACGCCTCTCCGGCCAGTTGGCTACATACACCAGCAGATCGTAAGCTGGTTCGTTAGTATCCGGCTGGATGGTATTGCGCGACCATACCGGGAAACGCATATCAAAACAGATGTTCAGATTGATTTTCCAGCCCTTCACCTGCGCAATAAGGCGCTTATCTCCGGGCGTGTAGTGTTCGTGTTCACCTGCATAACCAAACAGGTGGCGCTTATCATAAGTGCCGTAAGTGCCATTGGGCAGCATCCAGACCAGGCGGTTCAGGTATTCTCCGTTTTCCTCGATAATCAGGCTGCCGGTGATGATGATATTCTTCTCCGCCGCCTTCTTCTTCATCCACTGTACTGCGGTTCCATCCATTGTTTCAGCCAGCTGCGCTGACTGCATACTGAAGCCGGTGCTGAACATTTCGGGTAAAAATACCACTTCGGTCCTCTCCTTTATGCTGTTGATTTTCTCATCAAACATACGCAGGTTGGCTTCCTTGTCTTCCCAATGCAATTGGGCTTGTATGAGTGTTACTATCAGATCTGACATTATCGGTTATTGTGATCACAAAATTACGGCCTGACGGGTTAGAAACTTTTCAAATTATTGCCCGCTTAAGCCTCGTTCTTTGCGATTTGTTCAAGTGCTTCGTTGATGAGGTCTGGTTCAAAACCTCTTTGAAGGAGATATTGCATGGCCTTATACCTGCGCTTCATGGCTGTTTCTCCTTTGAGCGACTGGTATTTTTTCTCTGCCAGCTTGTGAAGTACTGCGATGTAATCATCGTCATCAATTTCCTCCATTCCTTTTTTGATGCAGTAGGCAGATACCTGTTTCTGCTTCAGCTCCATCATAATTTTTTTGCGCCCCCATTGCTTGATCCGGAATTTGCCGCCGGCGTAGGCTTTGGCAAACCTTTCCTCGTTGAGAAAATTTTCAGCGATGAGCTCAGCAATGGCTTCGTCTACTTCCTCTCCCCTCAGGCCCAGCTCCAGGCATTTGTATTTTGTTTCCTGGTGGCTCCGTTCCTGGTAGGCACAAAACTGCCGGAGTTTTAACATCGCGGTTTTCATGTCACTTATCTTACTATTCTCAGCTTGGCGTAGTTCAGCATAATTTTCTTTTCACCGCCGCCTTTAGGGAAGTTGATGGTAGCAATCCTGTTGTTAGGTGCTCCTTCCAATGCTGCGATGATACCAAATCCAAATTTCTGATGCTCTACCTGCATACCGGGCTCCATGCCGGCCGGATCGTCCGGGGCAAAATCAGCGGAAGGTACGTGGGTAGTGGCGGGAGAAAAGGTGGGTTTGGCAGCGGGCTTCTGTGCCACCGGCTGCGACGGTTGCGACGGCGCCTTTTTCCGGTCGAACATATTATTGCTGTTGCTCCATCCGGAGGTGCTGCCACCGCCGAAAGCGTTGCGTACGCTGCCTCCGCCGGCATAGCTGCGGTCAATGAATTTCTCCGGCATTTCTTCAAGGAAACGGCTCGGTTCATTCTGCACCAGGTTACCAAAGCGGTAACGGCTATTGGCGTATGTGAGCCATAAGCGTGCCTTTGCGCGGGTAATGGCTACATAAAACAGTCTTCTTTCCTCTTCCAGTTCTTCCCGGGTGTTGATAGACATGCCACTGGGGAACAATGTTTCTTCCAGCCCTACGGTGAATACCACCGGGAATTCCAGTCCTTTTGCGGCGTGGATGGTCATCAGTTTCACCACATCGCTGTTTTCATCGCTGCCCTGGTCGGCATCTGTGAGGAGGGTGATTTGCTGAAGATAAGAACCCATGCTTTTATCAAGCAGCTCTCCTTCTTCATCGGGGGTTTCTGTAAACTCTTTGATGGAGTTTAAGAGTTCCTGCACGTTTTCATAACGGGCAAGCCCCTCCGTAGTTTTATCGTTAAACAGTTCTTTTACAATGTTGGTAGATTTACCCACCGCAACGGCCACATCATAGGCGTTGTGCGAGGTGAGCATTGCCTGGAAGCTTTTGATCATGATTACAAATGCTTCTATGGCTTCTACGGTACCGCCTTTAAAGCCGAACTCCCTGGCCCTTTCCAGTACTTCCCACATGGTGATATTGTGTTCATTGCTGAGCACAATGGTTTTTTCGATGGTGGTTTTACCAATACCGCGAACGGGGTAGTTGATGATCCTTTTCAGGCTTTCTTCATCGCGGGTATTCATAGTAATGCGCAGGTAAGCCACGTAGTCTTTGATTTCCTTACGCTGGTAGAAAGACAGGCCCCCAAAGATGCGGTATGGAATGGCTTTACGGCGCAGGCTTTCTTCAAAGGAGCGGCTCTGGGCGTTGGTGCGGTACAGGATAACAAAGTCGCGGTTATCATAATGATTCCGCAGTTTCTGTTCCGAAATAGTATCCGCAACAAATTTACCTTCTTCGTTGTCGGTCATGGTGCGTACCAGTTTGATGGTATCGCCTTCGGTGTTATCTGTCCAGAGGTTTTTTTCTATCTGTCCTTTGTTATGTGCAATTACTTCATTGGCTACATTGAGTATGGACTTGGTGCTGCGGTAGTTTTGTTCCAGTTTTACCACTTTCACATCATCATAATCCTTTTCAAACTGGAGGATATTTTCGATGGTAGCGCCGCGGAAGGAGTAGATACTCTGGGCATCATCTCCCACTACGCAAATATTTTCATTAACAGCGCCGAGTAATTTGATGATTTCGTACTGGGCAGGGTTGGTATCCTGGTACTCATCGATCATGATGTATTTGAACTTGTGCTGGTATTTATGCAGTACTTCCGGGAATGTTTTGAGGAGGATATACATTTTAAACAACAGGTCGTCGAAGTCCATTGCGCCGTTTTTAAACGTGCGTTTGGCGTACATGTCGTAAATTTTGCCGATCAGCGGCCTGTTGGCGCGCAT
The DNA here is from genome assembly GCF_051362515.1 of Chitinophaga sp. ARDCPP14. Taxonomy (NCBI): domain Bacteria; kingdom Pseudomonadati; phylum Bacteroidota; class Chitinophagia; order Chitinophagales; family Chitinophagaceae; genus Chitinophaga; species Chitinophaga sp. ARDCPP14. The sequence goes on from NZ_JBKIXB010000002.1 coordinate 362,458, forward strand.
ATCTTCCTGTTGTACCAGGTTATCCAACTGGTATTCGTCCGGTCCCATGAGGCTGTTTTTGGCAGCTGAGATGCGGTTATAAACGAAGTTGGGTTTATAGTGTTTATCATCGAGATTCAGCTCGTTGATAATGGTTTTGATAACGCTTTTGGCGTCGTCGGTATCGTAGATGGTAAAGTCGTTGGGATAGCCGAGCCGGTGTGCTTCTGCACGCAGGAGGCGGGCAAATACGGAGTGGAAGGTACCGATGTAAAGGTTACGGGCTTCGCTGCCACCGAGGATCTTTTCCACACGTTCCTTCATTTCCCGGGCAGCCTTATTGGTAAAGGTGAGGGATAAAATATTAAACGCATCCACGCCATTCCGCATCAGGTGTGCGATACGGGTGGTGAGCACCTTCGTTTTTCCCGAACCGGCGCCCGCTACAATCATCAAAGGGCCGTTGATATGTATTACTGCTTCCCGCTGTTGTTCGTTAAGCTCGTCTAAATAATTTGCCTTCATCACGACTGCTGTTTATATTTTATATGTAGAAAAGATATAGTATTTCTGAAGGGTGTAAAAGTACGAAAAAGGCGGAGAATAGAATCGCCTCCGGTGATGCGTATTTTGTCTTGGCTCAGGATTACGCTGATTTTACTGATTAGCTGGATTTTTACTTTTGGATTTATAAAGGATTAAGGGAGATAGAAGCGGATATCCGCTCTTATCTCCCTTAATTATTAATTATTATTAAATCAAAAAATCTAAAAAAATCTAAAAGTAAAAATCCAGCTAATCAGTAAAATCAGCGTAATCCTGAGCCAAGACAACCTCCGCTACGGTTTCGCGCCGAGCGCTTTCATGAAGCGGAAGTGCGATACTACTGCTCCCTGCATGGTAGGGATGGAATTGTAAGTAAGGTTATGTTCTGCGCATTTGGCGGCCACAATTTTGCTGAGGGCCGGGTAATGCACATGGCTGATCCTTGGGAACAGGTGATGTTCTACCTGGTAATTCAGACCACCTACAAACCAGGAAATGACTTTATGCCCCGGTGCGAAGTTGGCAGTGGTTTTGATCTGGTGAATAGCCCATTCGTTTTCGATCAGTTTGGCATCTTCGCCCACTGCTTCAAATTCGGTTTCTTCCACCACGTGAGCCAGTTGGAATACGATGGCGAGGGTGAAGCCCATTACCACGTGCATTACTGCGAAGCCGATGGCCCAGGCCTGCCAGCCTACCAATACGATGGGTAAAGCGATATAAAACGCCAGGTATAATACCTTGCTGCCCCAGAACACCATGTGGTCGGTTAATTTCATGGGTTGCAGCGGGGTAGTATATACTTTCCGGCTCAGGTATTTCACAAAATCCATGATAAATACCCATGCGAAAGAAGATATAGCGTATACCAGTACTACGTAAATGTGCTGGATCCGGTGCATGGGCACCCATTTCTGGGAGCTGCACTGTCTCATGAGCGGGCTTTTGGCGATATCATCATCCAGGCCGTCTACGTTGGTGTAAGTATGGTGAATGATATTGTGTTTCTGTTTCCAGATGAAAGCGTTGCCGCCCAATGCGTTAAGGGTAAGACCGAGGGTGTCGTTTACTTTGCTGTTGGTAGAGTAACTGCCGTGACATGCGTCATGCATTACATTAAACCCGATACTTGCCAGTACAAACCCCAGCAAAGCGCATAAAGTTACCGAGAGCATGGCCGGCATCGATATAAATAATACCGAAAGGTACAGCCCTACTGCTACCGGAATAAGGACAGCGGTTTTTATATATAGTTTCCAGTTACCTGTTTTCTGAATGTTGTTTGATTTGAAATAGTCCTCTACAGCGGATTTGAGTGCTGGAAAGAATAAGGCATTCTTGTTGTTGAAAGTTACTTTAGGCATAAAAAAATAAGCATTGTTGTTGCCGGGCGTACAGTTTAGTTGTAGAGAAACCGGAAAAAAATTGAAAAGTCTACGCTAATAAACGGCTTTTAAACCGGTTTTTATATATTTCCCCCGATAATAAATGGTTATTTAACAAAGATTTGTGCTTATAGAGGGGATTGGAAGCAGGGGGATGACAATCGGAGGAAAAATGGGGATAACAGAAGTTCACAAACAGGCTACAGCAATAACCGGTTATCTGCCGGGGGCAGACAATAAAACACACAAACAACAACACCTGCTACGGGGTATTAGCAGCGTCTTCAATGGTCACACTGAGGGTTTGCAGACTTCTGTTATCCAAGTCTGATGATACTATTGTAAGATTAACGAGCGGCTAATGCCTTGTGATACGCGTCTTCAGCATTTTCCGGGCAAAGTGGATACGGCTTTTTACCGTACCCAATGGTTCATTGAGTATAGCTGCAATTTCATAATACTTATAGCCTTCAAAATACAACAGGAATGGTTGCTTAAAAATAACCGGCAGATTATACACTGCCATCTGCACGTCTTTCACCCGCAGGTCTGATTCCGCGAAGTTTCCGATGGCAGAAGGCTGGTGGCTCAACAGGTAATCTCCTACTGCATTATCCAGTAACCGGTATTGGCGGTTACCGCGACGATAATTATTAATGAAGATATTTCTCATGATCGTATATAGCCAGGCGCGGATGTTAGTGCCGGCGAGATACTTATCACGATTAGACAGTGCTCTGAATAAGGTTTCCTGGTAAAGATCTTTTGCGGATTCAGAGTCTTTAGTCAATGTTACAGCATATGGCCGCAGGAAATCGGCATTTCCGAGTAATAAGTTATTAAATTCGGTGGATGACATAACGGTTAACTTTAAAGTATTCACAATTAGCTAGAACAACAGCCTGTAAATGGGCCGGGAGAAATAGCATCTGGGGTACCGCGGGTCTCCTTCCGGCGGATACTACCGGCACCTGCCACGCTAATTTAAAAGGGAGGTATCAACACCCTGATAAACGGCAGCAACAGGTGCCCTAGTCAGGTGTTGTGACAATCATAAAGAACGGTTTTAGTTAAAGAATAAGCTTGCATAAATGGGGTGCTTTAAAAAATAGTAAATCAGGGTATTATATTCTTCAATTATATAGCTATCGTTTAATGCTTCGCAGTCTGAATGATAGTAAAATGAGCATGATTCCTGTGAAAATTGCGTATATCCCAAAGATCCAGGTAAGTGTAACGGCGGCAGCCACGGGGTTTGCGACGAGGAGAATCCCAAAGATAATGGTCAGCAAACCGCCCGCAATATACCAGCCCTCACCTGTTATCACCTTCCTTAACCTGATGGCAATGATCAGCTCAAACAGGCCTGCCAGCGCAGCCCAGAAAGCAACCAGGTAAATGAGTGCAGCGCCGGTAGCAAAAGGATTGTAAAAAGTGAGGATACCTAATATAACGCCCAGCAGGCCCGAAAGCAGGAAAATACCCCAGTTCTCGTTCGTTTTCCTGGCTGCTATTGCACCTGCCACAGCAAAAAGGCCGGCAATAAAAAGATATGCGCCTAAGAAAACGATCAATGTGGTAAAAGTAGCACCAGGCCAACCTACGGCCAGTACTCCCAAAACGAGGGCGAAAGTTCCTCTTAATAAAAAGAGCCACCAGTAAGCGTTATAAAAATCAGGCATGCATTCTCAGTTTTAGGTTTCCACTACGAGTGCTGTATTATGGCAGGGTGTACCATTGCGCGCTATGAGCATTTCCGTTTCTCAACATTCTGAACAACCAGGATTATTAGCTACAAATACTTCAATGCATTAACTAGGTGTTTCCGTCGTAAAACAATCAGGACACAAGGGTGCTCGCCTTGTGGGATAGTATTTTATAAAAACAGAAAGGTGGCAGGTGTTTCCATACTGTAAGTTATATGGTTAATAATCGCCTCAACTACTTGTAACTTGATTCACCTGTTCATTTAAAAAAAGAGTCTATACACAATTTAAAAAAATTTGTTAAAAAAAACAAAAAGGATTTAGCCGGTACATCCATACCGGAATCAGGGATTTTTTGGAAGATTTAAGCTTATTGGTTTATTTTTCGTGCCGGTCGACCACCAGTTTCTGCTCGCGGTTGGCAATTTCCCAGGCGGTGTAAAAAACCAGGCGGGCCCTTTTTGCCAGCAGGTCGTAGCTGATCTTCTCCACAGTATCTGTTGGGGCATGATAATCAGCATGTGTGCCATTAAAATAAAAAATGATGGGAATGCCATGCTGCGCAAACATATAGTGATCGGAGCGGTAGTAGAATCCTTCCGGATCGTTGGGGTCGTTATATTTATAATCCAGTTTAAGATGGGTATATGTATCATTGGCTTTTTCATTAACCGGCCGCAATTCAGAGCTGAGTTTGTTATCGCCGATTATATACACATAGTTTGTATCTTTTTCATGTGCAGGATCAATGCGTCCTATCATGTCAATGTTCAGATCGGTTACGGTGTTGGTCAACGGGTAAACGGGATGCTCGGTATAATACTGGGAGCCTAGCAATCCTTTTTCCTCGCCGGATACGGTCATGAATACCATACTTCTCCGCGGACCGTTGCCGGCTTTTTTGGCGCGTGCAAAAGCGGCGGCAATTTCTATCACAGCGCTGGTACCTGATCCGTCGTCGTCTGCGCCATAAAAAATTTCGTCGTCTTTTTTACCAAGATGATCATAGTGGGCAGTCACAAAAACAACTTCCTCTTTTTTATCGGTGCCTTCCAGGTAAGCCAGTACATTGGAGGGTTGCAAAACGGTAGCTGCTTTATCAAAAACAAGATGAACCGGTATTTGCGTAACCGGCGATGGCTTCCAGCCCCTGTTTATTTCTTCGAGGAGATTATCGCCTTTATCGGTACGGAGTATATCGGCGGCCAGAGCCGGGGTGATGTAATAAATATTTGGATTCCAGGAGGTATCTTTTTGCCAGTAAAGTCCGGTGGTATGGAGTTTTTTCTGCTCCAGGGAGCGGTATCTGCCGGCAGCGGGGCTGATGATCAGTAAGGCAGCCACGCCTTTATTTTTCGCGGTGCTGATCCTCTCGTCGAGGCTGCGGCGGTCCCGTTGCAATCCTTTCCTGACATCATCCCTGATCATCACTACCTGGCCTTTTACGTCCATGTTTTCATAATCATTGTGATCTGCCGTAACTACACCTGCATCTGCATAAAATACGCGGGATACGCGTAGATCCTGTTTGTTGCCGGAGCGGAGATCCGCGAGAAAGTCCTGTGCAAATAAATATGTTTTATTACCTACGGTGATAGTGCTTTTGAGCAAACTATCTGAATAGATGGGATAATATTGTTCCCATTTCCCATGGGCGCCGGGCTGAAGTCCTGCGGCCGAGAACTGGCTGATGATATAGGCTGCAGCCCTCTCCTGTCCTCTTGTGGCGGTTTCCCTTCCTTCCATTTCCGGGCCTGCAATAATGTGCAGTTGCCGGCTAAGACCGGCGGCGGTAATGGTTTCACCATATTCTGCAGCCACCCCGTTATTGGTTTGTGCCTGCGCAATATTCATCAGCAACAGTAAGGCGACAGCAAACAGAACTCTCATGGAGTAATTTTTTATAGTCAGATTCACATGAATATTAAATAAAAAGAGCCGGTTGGAAGCCGGCTCTTTAATATTACTACAATTTCGTGTATTCGTTACAGTAAAAAATGATATATGGCTTTAAACCGTTACAGGCAAACCATTTTACGTACGCGGTCCTGGTGGCGGCCACCTTCAAACGGCGTACCCATAAACACTTCTACCATTTGATTGGCTGCAGGAATATCCACAAAACGGGCAGGGATACACAACACATTTGCGTTGTTGTGTGAACGTGCCAGCCGCGCCAGTTCTTCTCCCCAGCAGATGGCAGCACGGATACCCTGGTGTTTGTTGGCGGTAATAGCCACCCCGTTGGCGCTGCCGCAAATAAGAATACCGAAGGCCGCTTGTTCCCTTTCTACTGCTGTAGACACCGGGTGCGCATAATCAGGATAATCCACAGAATCTTTCGAGTGGGTGCCGTAATCCTTTACCTGCAGGCCTTTCGACTCCAGGAAAGAAATTACTTCTTCTTTATATTCATATCCTGCATGATCAGAACCGATAGCCACGGGCAATGTCAGGTTAAATATATTTTCCATTTTCAATATCTTATTAACTGTTAGAGATAATTAAGACCACTCTTCCACATCTGTTTTAGCCATCTTGTCTTCACGATCTTTCAGCGCCTTTTTCGATATAAAGATACTGATTTCATACAGACAGTATAAGGGTACAAATACGATCAGCTGATCTATCAGATCCGGCGGCGTAATTACTGCAGCCAGGATCAGGATCACCACGATGGCATGACGCCTGTAAGCTTTGAGGAAATCCGGTGTGAGGATGCCCAGTTTGGTGAGGAAAAATACGAGGATGGGCAATTCAAACAGGATCCCCATACCCAGTACGATCTGTGTCATCAGATCAAAGTAATCATCTATAAAAAACTGGTTTACAGCTTTTGCCGTAACAGTATAGGAAGCGAGGAAGTTGATGGTGAAGGGCGCCATCAGGAAATAGGCGAATCCGATACCGAGGAAAAACTGAAAAGATACCCAGAAGATCACGCCTCTTGCTCCTTTCAGTTCTCTTTCTTTCAGCGCTGGTTTTACGAAGCGCCAGAACTCCCAGAAAATGTACGGAAAGGCGCAAATAAAGCCGATCATGAACGCCAGTTTAAATTGCAGCATAATCTGCCCCACCATCTTATAATTCAAAAACTGGACCTTTACAGGCGTAATACAGAGCCGGTCGCCCATGCCTATCCAATGGCTGATTTTACATAGTATCACGTAAGAAGGGAAGTCGGCGTTGGTAGGTCCAAAAATTACGTTGTCCAGGATTTCCTCTGTATATAAAAAGCCGAATACGCTGAATGCAACAAGTGCCAGGGCCGATCTGACAAGGTGCCACCGGAGATCTTCGAGGTGGTCGAAAAAAGACATCTCTGCCTTATCCTCATTGCTTGCGAATAATTTCTTTAACATACTTTATACGGTCGAACGATGTTGAATACAGTTTCTTATTAAGGATCACAAATATAGCGGTTGCATACTACAAATTACAGTGTGCAGCCATAAAGTACCCTATTTTAATATTGCTTTAATCGAAGGTGGTGACTATGCCAATGGCATGTACGTAAAAAGAAAAAATCAGGAAGAAGAAAAAGAAGAAAAGCGTAGGAGCAGTTGGGAGAAAAAAAAGAGCCAGCCCGAGAAGAATCAAGAGCCGGCCTTTCATCCATTGTTTGTTAACCCCAAAAAAGTTGAATTCGAGAATGTCTTTAGCTTCCAGTTATGCTACTTACCTAATTGATGGCAAGCGTTCAGAATAAGTAAGAATCCCTGGTTGCGTTTTATATTGTAATACAAAAATAACAAGAATTATTTTATTATCAATGTTGGAACACTTTTTTTACAACCTTTTAACAAAAATCAAATCATTGTGTTACATCATCTGGAGCAAATGTATACAATCCGTGTTAAATTCCTACTACTTTTTTTAAAAACGTTTTAGCAAAATTGTTATTGTATCGTTAACCATTACATTACGGAAATAATTATATCATATTAATATCAGATAAGTCAACCGATTTAACGGTAACCCTTATACTAACATCTTCATCTTCACCATTTCGATCCTGGTATCCGTAACATTCAGAATATCAAACTCATAATCATCGATTATAATGCGTTCCTTGATCTTTGGAATGGTTTCGTGATGGTTGATAATGTATCCGGACAATGTTTCACTTTCATCTTCCGGAAAGTCCAGTCCATATCGCTCATTCAAGTAATCAAGCTCTAATCTTCCGGAAAAAATATATTCTTTTTCAGCGATCTGCTTTTCTACAAATTCTTCTTCATCGTGTTCATCCTTGATTTCTCCGAAAATTTCTTCCAGTACATCTTCAATGGTTACGATACCTGCCGTTCCTCCGAACTCATCTACTACCCAGGCAATGCTCTTACGTTCTTTGTTAAACTTGCTGAGCAGGTCAATAGCGCTCATTGTTTCCGGTACCGCCAATATGGGATGAATGATGCTTTTAATATCAGGCGGGCTCTTAAACATATCCAACTGGTGGATGTAGCCCAGGATGTTATCAATGGAACCTTCGTAAATAATGATCTTAGATAGCTTGGTGTCCATAAATTTACTCCGGGCATCACTGAGTGGCCGGTGTATTTCGAGCGCTTCTATTTCCTTGCGGGGAATCAGGCAACCACGGATTTTTACATGTGCAAGTGACAAAGCATTTTCAAACAGCTCTGTATTCAGCTCCTGGTTATTTTCCCCGAAGTGCTGTTGCGACTGCCGGATAAAATGTTCTACATCCACGCGGGTGAAGGATTCACCATTTTCCACGATACGGACGTTGAACAAATATTTCAGCATCCATTCGGAGATCGAAGCGAGTACATTACCGATCACATACAATGGCTTGGCCACTAAGGAAACGGGCAGTGCAAAGAAACTGAGCAGTGCTTCGGGTCTTGACCGGAAAATTGCCCTTGGAATAAAAAAGCCAAGGAATAATACCAGCAGGGTGGCCAGTATTATTTCAACGAAAATAATAAAGGGTTGAATGCTGGCGGAATCAGGCGTCCGCATAATAGTGTCCAGCGCCGGCTGAAATACGCCTGCCACGAGGATCCCATAAACAACTATGGTGATCGTGAATCCTACCAGGCTGGTAGCCAGGAAGCGACTGGGGTTTTCATTCAGACTGGCCAGTATTTTGCCAGTAGCCCTGCCTTGCTTTTTTTTGAGCTCAATGCTAAGTTTGTTAACATTGGCAAAGGCAGCTTCGATACCTGAAAAGAAGCCTGCCAGCAATACCAGGAAAACCAAAATAATTATTGTGTATCCATCCATCCTAACAAAAATAACGAATTAGGAAAACCAACGATCACGTCGCTATTTTATATTTAAAAAATCTGTCACCAGTTTTTTTACTTCTTCATAGGCGTGCTCCAGTTCGTCGTTCACCACAATCTGGTCAAATTCATGGGAAAACGACAGCTCATAGCGTGCTTTGGCGAGCCGTTCGTCCAGTGAGGACTGTGATTCCGTTCCTCTTTCACTGAGCCGGACGCGCAAGGCATCTAACGAGGGGGGCTGTATGAAAATAGTGAGTGCGTTGTCGTGATATTTTTCTTTGATAGATAATGCGCCCTTTACATCGATGTCCACCATCGGGATCTGGTTGTTGTTCCAGATACGCTCCAGTTCACTTTTCAGGGTTCCGTAATATTTACCGGCATACACCATTTCATATTCTGCGAAGGCGTTTTCTTCAATCCGCTGATGAAATTCATCGGAGGACAGGAAGTAGTAGTCTTTTCCGTGTACTTCGCTGGCACGCGGGGTGCGGGTGCTGGCGGAAATCGAAAAGGACAGTACCGGCATGTTAGCCAGCAGTTTTTTCACGATGGTGGTTTTACCGGCGCCTGAAGGAGCGGTAACGATGATGATCTTTCTTTCCATTATTAATTACAATCAAGGTAGCGGTTACTTCAAATGCAAAACCCAAAAACCAGTAAAATGTTTTGCTGGTATTTGGGTTTGATGAAGTATGAACAACTGTTTATACTCTCTTTATGTCTGCTCCCAGCTTTCTCAACCTTTCGTCGATGTACTGGTAGCCACGGTCTATCTGGTCAATGTTCTGAATGGTGCTCTTTCCTTCTGCGCTGAGTGCAGCGATCAGCAGGGATACCCCGGCGCGGATATCGGGAGATGACATGGTGATTCCGCGCAGGTTGTGCTGGCGGCCCAAACCGATTACCACTGCACGGTGCGGATCGCATAATACGATCTGTGCGCCCATGTCTATCAGTTTATCCACGAAAAACAGGCGGCTTTCAAACATCTTCTGATGGATCATCACGCTGCCTTTTGCCTGTGTGGCTACTACCAGCACAATACTGAGCAGGTCCGGTGTAAACCCGGGCCAGGGATGATCAGAAATGGTAAGAATGGAGCCATCGAGGAATGTCTGGATTTCGTAGGAGTCCTGCGAAGGAATATAAATATCGTTTCCCCTGATTTCCAGTTGGATACCTAGCTGACGGAATTTTTCCGGGATGATACCCAGGTTATCTACACCTGCATTCTTAATAGTGATTTCGCTTTGCGTCATGGCGGCCAGGCCAATGAAGGAGCCTATTTCGATCATATCCGGGAGCATGCTGTGTTCGCAGCCGCCAAGATATTTCACGCCTTCAATGGTGAGGAGGTTGGAGCCTACTCCGCTGATGCGGGCGCCCATGCGGTTCAGCATTTTACACAGCTGCTGGAGATATGGTTCGCAGGCAGCGTTGTAAATAGTGGTGGTTCCTTCGGCCATTACCGCTGCCATTACAATATTGGCAGTACCGGTAACGCTTGGCTCATCCAGCAGCATATAAGTGCCTTTGAGCCCTCCGGAAGATTCCAGGCGGAAGTAGTTATCATCCGCATCATATACAAACCTGGCTCCCAGTTTCTCGAACCCGATGATATGGGTATCCAGTCTGCGGCGGCCTATTTTATCGCCACCGGGTTTTGGGATGAAGGCGCGTCCGAACCTTGCCAGCAGCGGACCTGCAATCATCACCGAGCCACGGAGACGGCCGGATTTCTTTTTAAACTCAGGGCTTTCCAGGTATTTCAGGTCTACTGCATCTGCCTGAAATTCGCAGGTATCCCTGCTGATACGATTCAATTTTACGCCAGCATCTCCTAACAGCTCTATCAGCAGATTTACATCTACTATATCCGGAATATTGGTGATAGTAACCTTTTCGGGGGTTAGCATCACAGCACTGATGATTTGTAAAGCTTCGTTTTTGGCACCCTGGGGTATAATTTCTCCCTTTAAGCGGTTGCCGCCTCTTACTTCAAAAGCACTACTCACTTGTTCCTGTTTTTGTTGTATTTGTTATTGTGCTTATTGTTATTATCCCGGCTTTTGCTGCCGCCACTGCCGCTATTGCTGCTTTTGAACTTGTTTTGCTGGAAGTTTTTGCGCTTACTGGAGCGGAACTGGTCGGCTGCGCCTGCTACGTTACCGCTTGGTACAAAGCTTACAGGGGCTGGAATATGGGCAGCATGGCCCGGGTGGAATTCCAGCTGGTTGTCTGTAATAGCCAGTAATTCTGCCTTGATGGCATCATCGTGTACACTTTCCTTATGCCAGTTACTGTAGGCCAGTTTCATATAGTTACCGATGCATTGGGTAAATCCTTCCTTTTTTTCGGGATTATCTTCGTGTACGGCTTTGTCAATGATCATTTCCAGGTTTTTACCGAAGTGACGGTTCCTGGGATATTTCTTTGGATAAGGAAGTCTGTCGGGTTTGGCCCTGAGCTTTTCAATAGTGGGGATTGGATAGGGTGATTCCACCTTCAGGTTAAAGCCGGAGATATTAAAAATATGATCCCATAATTTATGCCTGAAGTCTTCCACATTGCGTAAATGCGGGTTCAGCGTACCCATCAGCTCTATTACAGCCATAGCATTACGCTGGCGCTCTTCGTCGTCTTCTATGGTTACCAGGTACTCCACCATTTTCTGGATATTCCTGCCATATTCCTTCATTATCAGGTAATTGCGCGTGGTATTGTATTCCATTACTAGTATTTAAAAAAACATGATTTGATGATGGGACATCTTAAGTGAAGAAAATTAATCGGCAACATCTATGCAAACATAATAAAAAAATATGAGGAACATTTCATTGGGCTGTATTGTTTATTAGAGCAAAAACATTGTTATGGACCAATTGAAAAACAAGGTAGCGCTGGTTACTGGCGCGGGTTCCGGCATTGGTAAATGTGTAGCGGAGCTGTATGCCGCCAATGGCGCGGCTGTGGTGATCAGTGATATTGATGAAAAGGGTGGAAAAGCCGTGGCAGACGGGATCAACAGCAAAGGAGGCAGGGCCATCTTTGTAAAATCGGATAGCAGTAGCCCGGCCGACTGTGAGCAACTGGTGTCCAAAACCCTGGCGGAGTTCAAACAGCTGGATATTGCCTGTAATAATGCCGGTATTGGCGGAGCAGCAGCGCCCACGGGTGAGTATAAGCTGGAGGAGTGGCAAAAAGTTATTAACATAAATCTCAATGGCGTTTTTTATGGCATGCGCTACCAGTTGCCGGTGATGGAAAAAGCCGGTAGCGGTGTAATTGTGAACATGGCCTCCATACTTGGAGCGGTAGGTTTCGCAGGGTCCTGTGCTTATGTGGCGGCCAAACATGGCGTGGTAGGGCTTACCCAGGCGGCGGCAGTGGAATATTCCGCCAAAGGCGTCCGGGTAAATGCGGTAGGACCGGGATTTATTGAAACCCCATTATTAACCAAACATCTGAGCCAGCAGGAGATGCAGGCACTTGTGGGTTTGCATCCCATAGGCCGGCTGGGCAAGCCGGAAGAGGTTGCAGAACTGGTATTATGGCTCAGTTCTCCGCAATCCTCTTTCGTAACCGGCAGCTACTATCCCATCGATGGAGCATACCTGGCCAGATGATTTGGTTATGTTGTTTTTTGGGTATTTCAGGGAGATAAAAAATAGCTATCTCCCTGAAAAATTCAAATAATCAAACAGGCAAATCCAAAATGTTTGCTAGTTTTAGTCAATGCAAACACATAAACTCCCCATACTTTTTTTACATGGCGCACTGGGCGCCTCTTCCCAATTTGAACCGCTGGCTAAGGAAATGTCTGACCATTACGATGTGCACCTGATTAATTTCAGCGGGCACGGCGATGTGCCTTTTTCGGAGCAGGGGTTCAGTATCCAGGTATTTGCGGCGGAAGTATTATCCTATCTTGAAACCCATCAACTCGACTTTGTACACATTTTCGGATACAGCATGGGTGGTTATGTAGCCATGTACCTGGCGCGGCATTACCCGGAAAAGACCGGGCGCGTGATTACGCTGGCCACCAAGTTTAACTGGAACGAGGCTACTGCAGGAAAAGAGATACGGCAGCTGAATCCGGATTTAATTGAAGAGAAGGTGCCGGCTTTTGCCAGGGTGCTGGAAGCCCGGCATACTGCCAGCGACTGGAAAACCGTGGTGACGCGCACGGCACAGCTGATAGAGGAACTGGGGCATCAGTCGCTGCTGAAGCCAGCCGATTATGCCCGGGTAGTAACCCCTTGTATGCTGATGATGGGCGACCGGGACAACATGGTGTCTTTCCATGAAACCATTGAGGTGTACAGTGGCCTTCCGCTGGCGCAGTTAACGGTGATGCCGGATACGGCACATCCACTGGAAAAAGCGGATGTACCGTTACTGGCTTATTATTTAAGAAGATTTACCACGCAGGATATCTGACGGCGTTTTACTCGCCCATAGCAATTTTACCCCAGTTGTTGAGTTCTTCTTCCGTCCATAGTTCGGGGAAGAAAACGATGCGTTTATTTTTTGGAGGCAGGAATTGCTGCCAGTTGGTGCCTCCGGTGGCGGCAATGTCTTCCGGCCTTTTATGCAGGTATCTTACCGCGGATTTGTAGTGCATCAGCGGCCAGCGTACGTTTACATTGAGATCGTACTCCTTTAACAGGGGGATTAATTCCGTTTGTTCCGCGGGGGAGAGCTTTTTATAGCTGGCCAGCAGGTTACTGTCTTTGTACTCAGTGGCCAGTTTCAGGAAGGTATCCATATATTTCAGTTCAAACTGGCGGAGGGTAAGCGTTTTTTTACCTGTAGCCAGTTCGGTGGCGCCGCTTCTCCAGTAGATTTTGTCCAGCACGTCTTTCAGTTCCTGGCCTTCCACTTCCGGGCGCTGGGGTTCGTATACCAGGTTGTTTAGCCGGGTAGAGCAGATCTCGATCATGCGGAATTGTCCGCTCTGGAAGCCACTGGCAGGTAACAGCGCCATGCGGAATTGCAGGAACTGTTCCTTGTCCATCCCATCTACCATTATTTCAAATGAGCTGATAAGACTGTGGAAATAGTTGTTGATCCTTTTAAGCTGGGTTTTAAATATCTCAGCTGACAGTACAGGTGCAAGGCTGATTTGTTCGATTGCCTGCAACGATAATTTCAAATACAATTCCGTGATCTGGTGATAGATGATGAATATTCTTTCATCAGGAATTGGTGTGCGTGGATGTTGCAGATTAAGCAATACATCAAGCTGAATATAATCCCAATAAGTGAGGTAGTCCGCGTACAGAAGGCCATCCAGGTAGGATGACAGGTTCTGGCCCATGGCGGCATACTTTTCTTCCAGCCGTTGAATTTTTTCGGCGATTTCTGTTGTAACCATGGCGAAAATTAATAATTAAGAATGAAATAGCAACAGGGTAAGCCTTTCATCCTTAAAAACTAATTATTCTACCACGTTAATTGTTCTGTAAAAGCTTTCTTCCAGGGAAATCAGGGTTTCAGTTCTCTCAATGCCTTTAATTTTCTGCAGTTCATCGTGGAGGATACGGCGGAGCTGGGTGATATCTTTACAGATAATTTCTGCAAACATGCTGTAACTGCCCGTTGTATAGTTAAGGCGTACCATTTCGGGTATTTTCCTTAATTCCTTGGCTACCGTGTCGTACATGGAGCTTTTTTCCAGATAAATGCCGATAAAAGCGATCACATCATAGCCGATCATTTTTAAATCTACATGTAATTTAGTACCTTTAACTACACCCAGTTCTTGTAATTTCTTCATTCTCACGTGGATAGTCCCGCCGGAAACGAACAATTTCTTCCCCAGGTCGGCGTAGGAGATCTCAGCATTAGACATCATCTCGCTGATAATCTGCAAATCTAGTTTGTCAATATTCAAATTGTGGCTCATTTTTACAATTTGTTTTTGATTGTTTTAAAGTTATATGCAAATATTTAAAAAATATCGAAAATTCCAAAATTCTTCTTAAAAAATTTGCAAGAAAGTCACCTTCTCTTTAGATTTGCATCATAATCATTACGAAAACGGCTCACGGAAAGCAACAGCTGGTAACGATTCAAACACATTGTGGGATGATGAAATTGGCAGACATGCCCTCTTGTCTCGAGGGTGGGGATCACAGGATAAACGTAGTATAATTGGGTTGACCACTAATCTTACTTGTGCTACAGCTAACTGCCCCGTGGAGGTTCGACTCCTCCTCCTACAGCTTAATTGGTTTAAAGAGCTCGTAAGTTATCATGCTTACGGGCTTTTTTTATTGGGGAATGCGCATTTAGGTTCTATTAACACATTAGTTGTTATCCCATAGTACATTAGAGGCCATTGTTTTTTTAAATGAAGTATGATACTTATCAGCTGTTACAGGCATCAGCAGACCTGCGCATCTTTACTTTTACCAGTATTGGCCCGAATGGAAACATTATAAAGCAGTTGGAGTTCCAGGAAACGATAATACCGGGCATATACAATCTTTGCCTAAGCGATATCAGTGAAACAGGCGATTCCGACGATGAAAATGTGACCAATAACAACGACAGAAACCTTGTTCTTGCTACTGTAGCCGGTCTTGTGGACATCTATCTGGAAAGAAATCCCAATCACTGGATACTTATCGAGGGAAGTACATTATCAAGAATAAGATTATATAGAATGGCCATAGGAGTTAACTTTGACGAATTATCTGCCAGGTTTGATATCTATACACAGCGGGATGGAAAATTAATTCCCTTTAAAAAGAATATGCCTGCTGAAAACTTTATTATTCGTTTAAAAAACACCTAACTTTAAAATATGAACAAGAAGAAAATGAAACTTCACAGTGCGCTACTCAATAAAGAGATAACAGTCGTTATCAGCAGCTCATTGCGCAGCCTTCAATCCAATGAACTGAATATCAACAAATTAGCCAAGGCAAATAAACGCCTCAGCGAATTGAAAGAGTTCCCCGGAAAGTAAACTTCTTCCGCTCCCCTCCTGATCCATTTATATTTTCTTCTTTCGGCTTACTTTTGCGGCAAATGGGACAAAAAAAATTACAACGATTTGCTGAAATCGAAACCTTCCCCAATGTATTGATATACCCGGAAGGTATGCAGGGAAAGTGGAATGAATTCTTCAAAAACAGCCACCCTGTTACATTAGAGTTGGCCTGTGGCAAAGGAGATTATACCCTGGGCATGGCCCGGCTGTTTCCTGATCAGAATTTTCTGGGTGTGGACCTCAAGGGCAACCGCATCTGGAGAGGCGCCAAAACCGCGCTGGAAGAACCGCTGCCAAACGCGGCCTTCTTACGTACACAAATAGATAAGCTCCCTAATTATTTTGCGCCGGGAGAAATAAAGGACATCTGGATTACCTTTCCGGACCCCTTCCTGCGCAATTCCAAGTCGAAGAAAAGGTTAACGCATCCTAAATTCCTGCAGCTATTCCAGCCGTTGCTGGCGCCGGGAGCCACCATCAACCTGAAAACGGACTCCCCGCAGCTGTATGCTTTCACGCAGGAAGTAATTGCCGCGGCCGGATGCACCCTGATAGAAGATATTCCTGATGTATATGCATTACCGGAAGTACCGCCGTTGCTGAAGATCCAGACCTTTTATGAAGGCATGCACCTCGCCGATGGCAGAACGATCCGTTATCTCAAATTTCAATTGCCTGCTGCACCGTTGAACTGGCAAAGCATTAAACTGCCTTCCGATGAAGCAACCGTTGGTGGAGAAGATTGATTTTTACTATAATGCCCAGGGCTATATGGTATTTACCGAAAAATTCCACCTCGACCGGGGCTTCTGTTGTGGCAATGGCTGTAAGCACTGTCCTTTTAATTATGAAAAAGTACCCGAACCCGAAAGATCAGCACTCCTTGCCCGTCGCAGGGACGAAGGAAAAGAAAGCCGCTGAGCCGGTTTCTTTTTTTGAAACGGTTTTTAAAATTGCACGTACCATACCGCGCGGCAGGGTAACCTCCTATGGCGCCATTGCCGACGCTTCCGGTTTAAAACTCACCGGCCGTATGGTAGGCTGGGCAATGAATGCAGCCGGCAGCGCCAAACCGGCTGTTCCCGCGCATCGTGTGGTAAACAGCAAAGGAGAACTCAGCGGCCGGAGTCATTTTGCCACCCCTACCCTGATGCAGGAACTACTGGAACAGGAAGGTGTAATTGTAAAAGAAGATAAAATAGAAAATTTTAAAGCCGTATTTTGGGACCCGGGACAACCTTTAAAAAGGGGCAGTAAAAAGAAAGGATAAATTTTTATTCAACATCCGGACCGGGTGCAGCGCTACTTTTCTATATGACAATACTCAAGCTTAAACTGGACAACGACCAATTGGTAGAGGACTTCTTTGAAAGTACCTACGTAATAGGCATTGCTTCCACCACGCGGGATTATCAGTTGTGCTGGCATATTAACCGGCAGTTGCATACCAATTTCAGGGTAAATAACAACCTGGAAATCGCCCTGTCTAAAAAAACAAGATCCTTTCATTTTCCCGTATTTGAGTTTCACGAACCTACCAACTCGGTAGCGCACTATTTTTACAACAATCGCTGCCAGGCAGAATTCCTGCTGCCGGAACTTAAACAGATCAATTTTCTGTGGATGATAAAGGGTGATTACTATCAACCCGGCGATGTAAAAAAATTATTAGAAGAATTACGCCTTGTTCCGCTTGTACAATTAGTATCTTTACTTGATATCAGAGATATCAAAAATAAGATGAACCTTATTTTTTAGAAGAGGCACAACGCATCAGCGGTAGTATTTTGACCAGATTCCATGACAGACCCGATGTTTTTTTACTTTTTAAATTCCTGATTTTTTATGTGGGAAGAAAGAAATAAACAGCTTTACCGGGCTTTTGAATTCAAAGATTTTCGGGATGCATTTGCATTTATGACCAAGGTTGCACTGATTGCAGAGAAAATGGACCACCATCCTAACTGGAGCAACGTTTATAATAAAGTGGAAATATTCCTGAGCACACATGATGCCGGTGATATCATCACCGCTAAGGATGAAGCAATGGCAAAAGCTATTGACAAATTGCTATAACCAAACTTATATTACACTTTGTGAAGCGCATTATTCTAATGCTGCTGTTGTATTGTTACACTGCAGAATCCTTTGCCACTGTAGATCGTACCCCAGTAGACACCCTGATCACTGATACTGCTTTCGCCCCCGCGAATCTGGACCTGCGGCCTTATATGTACGTGCTGACAGCCGGCGAGCAGCACCTGAGCCCGGAGCAGGCTGCCAACATGCCTTTTACCCGGCAGGAAAGTATCTTTCATAGTAATACCCAGAATAACGGACGGGTTAATAACTGCTGGCTGCGACTTACCGTAAAAAATAAAAGCAATAAACCACTCTCTTATCAGCTGTTTTCAGGCTGGCACGACTATATGTACTGGTATGTGCAAACGCCGGGTGATAAGCCCCGGCTATTGATGGAAACCGGTTTAATGCTGGATAAGGGAGGGGTGGAAAGATGGAACCACTACGCGTTTGTCGTACAGGTACCGGCAGGAGCGCTTCGCACGTTTTACCTTCACATCATCAATAAGTCGTACAACGAAGGCGCCCTGATGCCGGCACTCTTCAACGCTGAAGCCTATGGCGTTTTCCGGGATAAACAACTGGATGGCTTCCGTAAGGAGGCCGTGGTAATCCAGGTATTGCTGGGTATGCTGCTGGTATTTTTCAGCATTTCCATTATTAATTATATCCAGTTACCCGACAAATCGTATATCTATTTTGCGACCTATATACTTGGGTTGATCCTCTTTTTTGCCTTACGGCTGGACGATAAGCCTTACCAATTGTCTTTTTTCCACCGCTGGCCCATGCTGAAATACTATTGGGACATTCCGGGCCTGCTGTTTTGCTTTTACCTGATGTACCTGCTATTTGGCAATGCCTTTCTTAACCTGACCGAGCGGTATCCTTTTATGGAACGGGCATTTACATGGGTAGCGGCAATAGTAGGGGGACTGATCATCCTATGCGTGTATTTCATCAGGATAGGCCAATACCATATGCCCACCATCATATACAGTTATGTATATTTTGTAACGCTGGTACCCTTGCTGGCAGTATTTGTGGCACTGGCGCGGCGCTCTCGCCATCATCCACTGGTGCGATTCTTTTTGTATGGATCCGTATGTTTATACCTGGCCTGCCTAGGCTCCTTCCTGATGCATGTGCGGCCACTGGGGCTGCTCGGCGCCCTGGGAGAACTGGCGGCGCCCACTATCCTGCTGATAGGCGGCGTATTGTTACAGGCCATGTTTTTCCTTGCGGGGCTGAGTTACCGCAATAAACTGGTACACCTCGAAAGAACCCGTACACAGGAACTTCTGATTAAGCAACTGAATAAAAATAAAGAGCTGCAGCGGAAGCTGAATGAGCAGCTGGAAGAGCTGGTAAAAGAACAAACCACAGAAATCCTGCGCAAAAAGCAGGAACTGGAGGAGCAGCGGAAAAAGCAACTGGAAACAGAATACGATAAGAAACTTACAGAAATTGAGCTCAAAGCCATCCGGGCCCAGATCAATCCGCACTTCATTTTCAACTGCCTGAATTCCATACAATTGTTTGTAATGCAGCGGGATTATGAGTATGCGCAGAAATATCTCTCCGATTTTTCTTACCTGATCCGTAAAACCCTGGACTTCTCCCGGCGTAATTTTATATCGCTGGCAGATGAAATTACCTATTTGAATACTTATCTTGGGTTAGAAAAGATGCGGTTTGAAAACCGGATGGAGTATGAAATAGTAGTAGACCCCGTGATTGCCACCGCCGAACTGGAAATCCCCGCAATGCTGTTGCAACCTTATGTAGAAAATGCCGTAAAGCATGGTATGACTAATCCCAAACAGCCAACAGGAAAGCTTTCCATTTACTTTAACCAGGTGGCGTCGGATATGCTGGAATGTGTGATCGCGGATAACGGAATTGGCATTGCACGTTCCAAATCATTGCGCATGCTGCCAAAGCATCATCAGTCGTCCGGCATGGAAATAAGCCAGAACCGTGCAGAGTTGCTGAACAAAATGTATAATACTGAAATCCATATAGAAATTATTGACAGATCATCTGAAGATGAATCGGACAGCGGCACGATCGTTAAAATACTGATCCCCCAGTTATAATTTAGTGTATCCGTTAATGTTACTTTTTTATGATAAAGGCTATTATAATTGATGACGAGAGAAACAGCCGGGACATCATTGCGTTAATGCTCGGTAAATACTGCCCCGAAATTACGATTGCCGACATGGCCTCCGACTGTGCGGATGGTATCGAAAAGATTAAAGCGCACCGCCCCGAACTGGTATTTCTTGACCTGGAAATGCCTGATGGCACCGGCTTCGACGTACTGGCCGGCACCCTACCCGACATTCCTTTTGAAGCAGTATTTGTAACCGCATTTGAAAAAAAGTTCCTGCATGTGATCCGCTTCAGCGATGTGGAACTGATATTGAAGCCTATTGACAAAGAAAGCCTGTTGCAGGCAGTGGCGCTCATAACAGAACGGATTAACACCGGCAGCAGCAAAGACCGCTACCGTGTATTACTGGAAAATTTCAATAACAGCAAACCGGTAGCCTGGCAGCTGTTGATCCCTGCTACTAACGGGGAGGCCTATACTATTAATATTCCCGCTATCGAATACCTGGAGGTAAAAGGCGATAACTGTATATTCCGTTTAAACTCCGGTAAGCTGATTACGGCAGTACAGTCGTTCCGCTACTATGCTGATCTTTTTACGTCCCTCCACTTCTACCAGATCAATAACAACCAGATGATCCAGATATCCAACATCAGTCACCTGGATGGCCCCTCAGGGAAGGTAGTGCTGAAAGGCGGTACCACATTGGATATCACTGAAAAAAGGCAACGCGATCTGCTACACAAAATGGCACATCATTAGTCGTTCCGTTTCGTATATCCCTTCCCGGTAATTATACAATTTCAATTTTTCCGGGGTCATACTTTCGATTTAGTTAACGATTTGCCAACGTTTTTGTGAACGTGTAAGTATTTCGATGGGTTTTCTTTCGTTTTAATGTGTTGCGCGAAGGGTACGTAACAATTTCTTAACAAAAAAATTTGGTGGTTTTAGTTTTGGTCGTACATTTGACCCGCAAAACGAAATAGTCAAACAGTCAGTTTTGGTTTGCATCATACTATGGCGGAACAGGACCTGAAACGAACGATGATTCTGGAAGCGGCGTTAAAGCGCTTCAAGCGGTTTGGGTTGTCGAAAACTACCATGGAGGAGATAGCCAGGGATCTGGAAATTTCAAAAGGCTCTTTGTATTATTATTTTTCAGATAAAGAATCCATTTATGTGGCGGTGGTAGAGCGTATGATAGCCGATTGTTTTATTGACATGTCGGCATATGTGGAAGAAGCACGATGCACCGCGGATATCATGGATCGCTACCTCGCATTGAAGGAAAAAATGTTGCTGGAGTATCATTTTCTGTTTGGTGTAAACGAATGGATCAAGGATGTTCCTTCCAGCCGGATGCGGCAAACGATTGAGTTGCTGCAGCAGGTGGAAATATCTTTTCTTTCAGCTACCATTTCAAAAGGGGTGAGCAGCGGGGAACTCAACAAAGACACGGATACGGAACTCACGGCGCAGCTGCTGGTAAATGTATTATTCGGTTTATGGGTAATATGGTGCAAGTGGCAGGCAGCAGGTTTTGATCCGCACGACCGGGAAGCGCTGAAATGCTTTATGGCTCGTGAAAAACAAGTACTGACCATTTTTTTTAATGGCTTAAGATATCGACCAAACATCAACCAGGGTTGCTAGAACGTATGTAGAAGAACCAATAACACAGGAATAGTTTTAATGAATATTTAAATTTAACGACAGATGAAAAAGTTGATTGTATTGGCCGCAGTAGCACTGTTCGGCACACAAGTAGCAAAGGCTCAGTTTTCGAAAGGCGATGTAATTTTAGGAGGTAATCTGAATGTTACGACCAGCTCACAGAAAGTAAAAGACACAGACAACAAAACCACCAGCACTTCCTTCGGTATCAGCCCGAAAGTTGGTGTGGCACTGACTCCTAACTGGGTTATCGGTGTATTTGCAAGATCAGAATTCAGCAACGACAAAAATGTTGCAGGTGTTAAAACCAAATCATCCGATATCACTCCGGGCGTTTTTGTTCGTAACTACCACATGATCGGTGAAAGCAAATTTGCATTCTTCGCTGAAGCCAATGCCGGCTACCACTTTGGTACAGACAAAACTGATGATACAAAAACAGCTACTTACAACGGTTTCTCCGTGAGAGTATTGCCTGGTATCACTTACTTCGTAAGCAAACATTTCATGCTGGAAGGTGCATTCGGTGGTCTGAGCTACGCTTACGATCAGAAGAAAGCAGAACCAACAGGTGTTAAAACCAACACCAGCACTTTTAACTTCGATTTCCCTAAAGAATTTCAGGTTGGTGTAAACTGGATATTCTAAGCATCATATGATGTTTTATGTAAGATAGTTATAAGGTTAGATAGATTGGATAATCCCGCCGCAGTAATACTGTGGCGGGATTTTTGCATTTGTATGGATATTCTCTTAAAACAACCTGTCATGCGAAACCTAAAACTTGTACTGTCGCTTTTTGCAGCTGCCATCATTTACAGTGGCTGTGTAACTACTCATCCCGGAGGTAATCCACATGGACTACCACCCGGTCAGCAAAAAAAGATCTATGGCACTAAATCCGCCAAACCATTTGCACCCGGCCAGCAGAAAAAACAATAGCCAGTATCTTATAAAAGCAAAACCCGTTACGGACAACCGTAACGGGTTTTTACTTTTATAAGATAACCTGTTTCTAGCTGTTCATAGAGATCAGGAATTCTTCGTTGTTTTTGGTTCCGCGCATATGTTGCAGCATGAAGTGCATAGATTCATCTGTGTTCATATCACCAAGGTGGTTGCGCAGGATGTGGATACGTTTCAGGGAATCTTTATCCAGCAACAGGTCATCACGACGGGTAGAAGATGCAGAAACATCGATCGCCGGGAAGATACGTTTGTTAGCCAGTTTACGATCCAGCAACAGTTCCATGTTACCGGTACCTTTAAATTCTTCAAAGATCACCTCGTCCATTTTAGAACCGGTGTCGATCAATGCGGTAGCCAGGATGGTCAGTGAACCACCATGTTCTATTTTACGTGCCGCACCGAAGAACTGCTTTGGTTTCTGCATGGCGTTAGCTTCCACACCACCGCTCAGTACTTTACCGGAAGCAGGTGCCACGGTATTGTGCGCTCTGGCGAGACGGGTAATGGAATCCAGGAGGATCACCACATCATGACCGCATTCTACCAGGCGTTTTGCTTTCTGCAGCGCGATGGCAGATACCTTCACGTGTTTTTCAGCTGGTTCATCGAAGGTAGAGGCAATCACTTCTGCCTTTACGCTGCGCTCCATATCTGTTACCTCTTCCGGACGCTCATCGATCAGTACCACCATCAGGTAAATTTCCGGGTGATTGGTAGCGATGGCGTTGGCTACCTCCTTCAGTAACATGGTTTTACCTACTTTAGGCTGCGCTACAATCAGTCCGCGTTGTCCTTTACCAATAGGCGTAAACATATCCATGATACGCGTGGAGTAGTTATTGGAGGTAGTGGTTAATCTCAGTTTTTCGAAAGGAAACAGTGGTGTCAGGTAATCGAAAGGTACACGGTCGCGTACTTCTTCCGGTGACTTGTTGTTAATTGTTTCCACTTTCAGCAAAGCAAAGTACTTCTCTCCTTCTTTAGGCGGACGTACAGAGCCTTTCACGGTATCGCCGGTTTTGAGGCCGAAGAGTTTAATCTGCGACGGAGATACGTAAATATCATCCGGGGAACTGAGGTAGTTATAATCGGAAGAGCGGAGGAAACCGTAGCCATCGGGCATCATTTCCAGGACACCTTCACTTACAATAACACCATCAAATTCTATATTGAAAACTGGTTCTTTCTTGTTAGGGAAGCGGTTCTTCTGTGCTGCAGGCGCTACCGGGATTTCTCCGGGTACTACAAAATCGTCGTCTTCATCCAGCTCATCTTCTGCCGGAGGAATCACTACCACTTCTTCTTCCTCTTCCGGATCTTCGTCTTCTGTAAAAGAAGGGATAATGATATCATCATCATCATCGAAAGTGAGAGAAGGAATGCTGTCCAGGTCTATTTCAAAATCTTTTATTTTAGGTTTGGCAGAAGATACCGGTTTCTCGTCTTCTTCATTATCTTTTGATTTCGTTCCGGTAGCTTTTTTTGCTGCTGGTTTCTTAGCAGCCGGTTTTTCTTCAGCGTGAGCAGGTTCTTCAGCAGCGTTGTTTGCTTCGTCTTTCTTTACAGGTTTGCGTTTGCGTGCTTTCTTTTCGTCTCCGTTGGATTGGTTATCTTCTGAGGCTAATACTGCTTGTTTATCAAGAATTTTGTAGATGAGGTCCTGTTTGTTCAGTTTTTTTGCGTTGGGAACGTCCAGTTTCTCTGCAATATCAAGCAGCTCAGGAACGAGCATGTCGTTCAGTTGTAAGATGTCGTACATCATCTGTGTTGTCAAATTTTAGAAGTGTTGTGAGGCGGGTACCACTGCATACCAACATACACCAATTACAAATAATTGTTTTTGAGTCAATAAATTTAATTAGCTTATTAAATTTGATAGGGAATGATTGAGTTTAGGAACTGCCGATGAAGATGGAAAAATGAACTTAATCAGGCAGAATATACCGCAAGATTAAAACAAGTTTTACTATTATCCAAAAATATTTAAGTGCAAATTGCCCCAAAGTGGCCCCTAAAACCGCTCTTCCCCGGGCTGTATCGTACTGTTAGCCGGGCGCCCAAACCCTTGTTTATACTGGGGTAGCGCCTGTTTAACCCCTCTTTTTTAACATTTCCTTTGCAGTGGCATCCCGGAAAAAGGCCGGAACCCGTACTACCTACTATGAAGTTTTCCACTTATTTTTGCAGTCCTAAAATTATATATATTATGAGCCAAAGGGTGAAAGTCAAGCAAATCTTGTCAGACGACAAGGCGCATTACGAAGTTACAGTTAAGGGTTGGGTGCGTTCATTCCGCAACAACCAGTTTATAGCTTTGAACGATGGCTCCACCAATAATAATTTACAAATTGTAATTAATACTGAGGATACGGATGCCGCGCTGCTGAAGCGTATCACTACCGGCGCGGCTATCAGCGCCACCGGCGAAATTATACCATCCCTGGGTAAAGGGCAGAAAGTAGAATTAAAAGCTACCACCCTGGAAATACTGGGCGACTGTGATCCGGAAAAATACCCGCTGCAGCTGAAGAACAAGCCCAGCCTGGAATACCTGCGTGAAATAGCGCATCTGCGTTTCCGTACTAATACCTTCGGCGCCATCTTCCGGGTACGTCATGCACTGGCATTTGCAGTACACCGCTTCTTTAACGATCGCGGATTCGTATACCTGCACACGCCTATTATCACCGCTTCCGACGCAGAAGGCGCCGGTGAAATGTTCCGTGTAACCACGCTGGACATGAAAAACCCGCCCCTGACCGAAAACGGCGATATTGATTACAAAGAAGACTTTTTCGGTAAATCCACCAACCTCACGGTTTCCGGGCAACTGGAAGGCGAACTGGGTGCTATGGCATTTGGTGATATCTATACCTTTGGCCCAACTTTCCGTGCTGAAAATTCCAACACAGCCCGCCACCTGGCGGAGTTCTGGATGATTGAACCGGAAATGGCCTTCTATGAGCTGGAAGATAATATGGACCTGGCGGAAGCATTTATCAAGTCTGTTATCGGATATGTACTTGATAACAATCGTGATGACCTCGACTTCCTGGCTAACCGCCTCACCGAAGAAGATAAACAAAAACCACAGCAGGAACGCAGTGAGATGGGCCTGATTGAAAAGCTCGAATTTGTACTGCATAACGAGTTTGTACGTATTACCTACACAGAAGCCATCGACATCCTGAAAAACAGCAAGCATAACAGGAACAAGAAGTTCCAGTACCTGATCGAGGACTGGGGCGCCGACCTGCAGAGCGAGCACGAACGCTACCTGGTAGAAAAACACTTTAAGAAACCGGTGATCTTAACCGATTATCCTAAAGAGATCAAGTCTTTCTACATGAAGCTCAACGACGACAATAAAACCGTACGGGCAATGGATATCCTGTTCCCCGGCATCGGTGAAATGGTAGGCGGTTCACAGCGTGAAGAGAGCTACGATAAACTGGTAAAACGTATGGAAGAAATGCACGTACCAGTAGAAGAACTAAGCTGGTACCTGGATACCCGCCGTTTTGGTACCGCACCACACGCAGGGTTTGGCTTAGGCTTCGAACGCCTGATGCTGTTTGTTACCGGCATGACGAACATCCGCGATGTAATCGCCTTTCCGCGGACCCCGAAGAGTGCGGAGTTCTAGCGCGGATTTTGTCTTGGCTCAGGATTACGCTGATTATACTGATTACCTGGATTTTTACTTTTGGATTTTATAAAGGATTAAGGGAGATAGAAGCGAATTGCTTTTTATCTCCCTTCTTCATTTTTATCATCTTATTGATCATCTTAAAAAATCTAAAAAATAAAAATCCAGGTAATCAGTATAATCAGCGTAATCCTGAACCAAGACAATTTAAAAGCGCCGAAGGCGCCCCGTATTTATGGAAACCCGCCGCCGCCGCATCTATAACAATGAAAGCGCTTTCAACCAATTTCGTTTAACCTAAACCGTTATATATGGCTGAAATGAACACTGCTCCGCAACAGGGTAAAAGGGGAACCCGCAGCAATAAAAAATCCACACGTGTAGATATGACACCTATGGTAGATCTGGGCTTCCTGCTGATCACCTTTTTTATGCTCACCACCACCATGGCCAAACCCAAAACAATGGATTTGATTATGCCAAAAGACGATGGGGATCCGATGTCGTTGCCGGCAAAAAAAGCGCTGACAGTAATCCTTGGTCCGGACAACCGTATTGCCTGGTATGAAGGTATTGGCGACGATCCCGTTATGCCGCCACAGGTACACTATAGCAGCTATGCCAACCGCAATGGTATCCGGGATGTGATCATGGCAAAGAAGGCTGCCGTGTATGAAGCTTTCCAAAAGAATGAACTGATGGTACTGATCAAAGCACACCAGGCGTCGAACTATAAAAATGTGGTGGATATGATGGATGAAATGCTCATCAATAAAGTAGACCGCTACGCCGTGGTGGATATTAACGATAAAGAGGCCGGCTACTTCAAATGAGCTATTTTTCCCTACCTTTATCGCTCCAAAACAACAATTCAAAATATGGCAACTACCCACTCTATCCCCTCAGTGGACCTTGCAGACTTCACATCCGGAGATGCAGGGCGAAAAGCAGCCTTTGTGCAGCAGTTAGGTAAGGCTTATGAAGAAGTTGGTTTTGTAGCGGTAAAGAATCATGGGATTCCTGACGATCTGATTGCAGACCTCTACAAATACGTACAACAATTCTTCCAGCTCCCCGCTGACACCAAACACCAGTATGAAATTCCGGAGCTCGCCGGTCAACGCGGTTATACCTCCTTTGGTAAGGAACACGCCAAAGGTTATGACGCGCCGGACCTGAAGGAATTTTTTCAGTTTGGGCAAACGGTAGAGGACAACGATCCTATCAGCTCTGAATACCCTGCCAACGTACAGGTGGCGGAAGTGCCGGAGTTTACGCCTACCTTCTTTAAAGCATACCGGGGATTTGAGAAATCCGGCAGGTACCTGTTACAGGCCATCGCCCTGTTCCTGGGACTGGAGGAAAACTATTTTGATGATAAAATCCATAACGGTAATTCTATACTAAGGGCCATCCATTATCCGCCTATTACGCAGGAGCCAAAATCGGCTATCCGTGCGGAGCAGCATGAGGACATCAACCTCATCACTTTGCTGGTAGGCGCTTCTGCCGATGGCTTGCAGATCCTGGATAAACAAGATAACTGGGTACCGGTTACCTCCCTGCCGGAACAGATTGTGGTAAATGTGGGGGATATGCTGCAGCGGTTAACGAATAACCGTTTGAAATCAACCACACACCGGGTGGTAAATCCTCCCCGCGAAATGTGGAATACTTCCCGCTATTCGATTCCCTTCTTCCTGCATCCTAAATCCAATATGAAACTGGATAGCCTGGAAAGCTGCGTTACTGCAGAGAACCCGCTGGCATATGAGCCTATCACCGCCGGTGAGTACCTGGATGAACGCTTACGCGAAATAGGCTTGAAAAAATAAAGCTATTACATAGCAAAGTCCCGGTAAAATTGTTTACCGGGACTTTATAAATATCCTGCGTATAAGCAAGTCTCTTCTTTAACGGTTCTTCCTGATATGGTTATTCTTTAGATCCGAACATTTTTCATGCCGGTGGGTGATTAACCTGTCTGACAAACTGATACAACGGACAAAAGGCCATATTCGTTATAATAGTCACCGATATTACAAGTATTGTGCCTTTATTGTTTTGGGGATTTCCGATATTAGCAGCACCGTTGTATTTTGTCCGGATATTTGATTACCTTATAACCTGTCCAATCGGCATACACTAAAATAACTGTGCTTCTACGTCATATACCTTTTCTTAAAGCTGTGCTATTACATAGCATCACTGCCTACGGAGGCCCGCAGGGTCATCTGGCCATGATGATGAAAACATTTGTACAGCAACGGAAGGATGTAACGGAACAGGAGCTAATGGAATACAATGCTTTCTGCCAGCTGCTTCCCGGTGCTTCTTCTTCCCAAACCCTTACCTTAATCGGCTATAAGCGCGGTGGCGCGATACTGGCTATTATTACCCTGCTGATATGGATTTCTCCGGCCTGTTTGATCATGGGCTCCCTGAGTTTCCTGTTACAATACTTCGGCAAGAACGCCCTGCATACAGATATCTTTAAGTACGTACAGCCGATGGCGGTAGGCTTCCTTGCTTATGGCGGCATCCGTGCTTTCCGGATCAGTATTAATAGTATGGCAACATTTGCCATCATGGTGGTATCCATGTTCACCGCTTTCTTCCTGAAATCGCCATGGACCTTTCCTGCGCTGATTATACTGGGTGGTATTGTTTCCAATTTCAGTAACAAGCGTATTCCCGGGGTGGCGGAAAAACCACGTAAAATACAGTGGGGCAATATCTGGTTATTTGTGTCGCTGTTTATCCTGGCCGGTGTCCTGTCTGAGCTGGCGCGTACCCATGAATGGATAACGCGGCGTCCTTTTAACCTCTTTGAAAACTTTTACCGTTTCGGCAGCCTGGTATTTGGCGGTGGCGATATCCTGATTGCCATGATGCTGGAACAGTATGTAACGCGCGCTAAATCGCAATACCTTTCTGCGGAGGAACTGCTTACCGGCGCCGGTATTATGCGGGCGCTCCCTGGTCCTACCTTTTCCATATCCGCCTATGTTGGCGGTATGGCCATGCGGAACCTGGGTATGGGATACCAGTTCCTGGGATGTATTATAGCGCCTATCGCTATCTTCCTGCCCAGCCTGTTGCTGGTATTGTTTTTCTTCCCGATCTGGAACAACCTGAAAAGATACGTGGTGATATACCGTGCCCTGGAGGGGATTAATGCGGTGGTGGTAGGCATTATGTGGGCAGCCACTTTTATTCTCTTCTTTGTGATCCCGGTCAACTGGTACAACCTGCTGATCATGGCCAGTACGCTGGCACTGCTGTGCCTCACAAAGGTGCCCTCGCCCTTTATCGTACTGGCGTGCCTGTTATTAGGCTGGCTGTTATGATGCGCTGATATTGTATTCCTTAATTTTGTTGTAAAGGGTGGTTAAGCCGATGCCCATCAGTTCTGCTGCCCTGGTTTTATTGCCTTTGGCGTGGGCCAGCACGCGGATAATATGTGCTTTCTCCATATCTGCCAGTTTAAGGGAAGATGCGTCCTCCGCGTTCCCTTGCTGGAAATCGAACGGCAGCACGGGGGTATCCAGGATATCCGTATCCGTTAGGATGGCCGCTCTTTCAATTACATTACGCAGTTCGCGGATATTTCCCTTCCAGCTGTGTTGTTGCAGCGCGTGCAGGAAGGCGGGCGTCATCCCGGTGATACGTTTATTCATTTTGGGCGCTATCTGCTGAAGAAACCAGGTAGCCAGCAGGGGAATATCTTTCCGCCGTTCGTTCAGCGAGGGCAGGGAAATCTGGAAGGCAGACAGCCGGTAGTAGAGATCGGAACGGAAATGCCCCGCCGCAATTTCCTGTTCCAGTTGCCGGTTGGTAGCGGCGATGATCCGCACATCCGTTTTAGTGGGTTTCGTTTCCCCTACTTTATAAAACTCCTGTGTTTCCAGTACGCGGAGCATTTTAGCCTGCAGCTCTATGGCCATCTCCCCAATTTCATCCAGGAAAATGGTACCCCCGCGGGCTTCTTCAAAAAAACCTTTTTTGTCTTTTACTGCGCCGGTAAAGGCGCCGGCTACATGTCCGAATAATTCGCTTTCGAGGATTTCTTTACCAAAGGCGCTGCAGTTAACGGCAACAAAGGGTTGTTGCTTCCTTTGACTTCCCTGGTGTATGGCCTGTGCAAATACTTCCTTACCAGCGCCGGTTTCGCCCAGCAGGAGCACGGTCATATCCGATGGCGCTACTTTTTCCGCTAAAGCAATAGCGGCGTGTATTTCAGGGGATTCTCCCAGGATGCTGCCGAAATTATACTTGCCGCCGATTTTCTTTTCGAGGTCGCGGATGCGGAATTGCAGATGGGCTTTATCCATTGCCTTGCTCACCAGCGGGAGGATCCGGTTGTTATCATCTCCTTTGGTGATATAGTCGAAAGCGCCGTTTTTAATGGCCTGTACGCCATCGGCGATGTTACCATAAGCAGTGAGTACAATGGTTTCAATTTCGGGGTACCTGGTGCGTATCTGCTGTACCAGTTCCACCCCGTTGCCATCCGGCAGCTTTACATCAGACAGGATCACCTGTACTTCTTCTTTCTCCAGGATCTTTAAGGCGGACCTTATATTGCCCGCCTCATGAAGTGTATATCCTTCCAGGGCCAGCAGGCGGCTTAAAAGCTTGCGGAGCTGGTCCTCATCATCGATTATTAAAATATGGCCTTTAGACATAGCCATGCAAAGATAATAGTTCCTATGGCTTCCGTGATTTATCTGTTTTTTGGTTAGCCTTAAATACCAGCCCGCCGAGTATGGCGGCTACCACACCCACAAAAAGATTTACAAACAATACATTCCCCAGGAAATAGATCCAGAAATTTCCTTTCACCGTATCCTCTTCCACCAGCGTGTGCGAAGGATTACCACCCACTACCAGGTGAAATATGAGCAAAAAAACAGCATATATGATGGTGGCAATAAGCGTAGTACGCCACCCCATCGTAAAGGCCGACGTGGCAGATGTTTTATCCTTATGCACCCTGTTGTAATGGATAATGGAAATCAGCACACCGAGGAACATGATAAGGTTACCAAAATATCCCATCCATAAATTACCGTATAACTTTGTTACATAAAAAATCAGGGTAAAAACGATGCATATTGCTCCAAGAATGAAACCATATGCCGGTAATGATTTTGAAGATAAAGGCTTTTCCATGACATCAGTTTTAAATGAACAAAATGATCAGGCGTGCGCATTGCTTTCTATTTCACGGATCACTTTACGCAGGTCATTTTTAACACTTTTAATATCGTGCCACAAGTCGCCAACTTCGTTTATACGTTCCAGTGAGTTGTGGATGTTAAAATCGCTGATACGGAGCTTTTCGTTTACCTCTTCCCACAGCAGCGGCATAGACACGGTAGCACCGGGTTTGGGACGGGCCGAATAAGGAGACGCCACAGTCTGTCCCTTGCTGTTCTGCAAAAAGTCGATATACACTTTTTTATTCCGGGCAGATTTGGCGCGAACCACACTGGTGCTTTTCGGCAACTCCTCATTAACATGCCGTGCAATATATTCCGCAAACAGCCGGGTAGCTTCATAAGGATGCTTTGCCGAAGTGGGCACATAAATATGCAAACCGGTAGAGCCGGAGGTTTTACAAAAAGAAGTGATATTGAAACTGTCCAGCATGTTTTTGATATGCAAGGCCGTTTCCACTACATACTTAAAGTCAATATCTTCCGGATCAAGGTCCAGTATCATAAAGTCCGGCTTGTCGAGGCTGCTTAGCCTCGACAGCCAGGGATTTATTTCTATACACCCGAGGTTAACCATATAGGCCAGCGTGGCTTCGTTGTTACACACCAGGTAATCTACATCCTTTCCGGTAGAATCTGCCCGCAGCGGCACACTCTTTATCCATGCCGGGGCCTGCTCCAGGTCGAGATCTTTCTGGTAAAAAGACGGGCCCTTGATGCCGTTGGGAAAACGATGCAGCGACAGGGGCCTGTCTTTCAGATGGGGCAGAATATATTTTGCCACCGACAGGTAGTAATCGATCAGTTGTCCCTTTGAGATCTGCTCATCCGGCCAGTATAATTTTGTTTGATTGGTGAGGGATACTTTCTTGCTGTTGAGCGTGAGGGTGCGTTCTTTTTCAATAGTAGTAGCCATATTTATCTTTTTTGCTGTTTCAGGATGTACTTCTTTTGCCGGCTTGTCTTCCCGCAGGCCGAGGAAAACCGGTTGCCGCAGATGTCCGTCGCCGGTCCATTCCTGGAATTTCACTTCACACACCAGTTCCGGCTTTACCCAGGTAACCGGCATATTGGTACCCACCTTTTCGGAGAAGGGTGACGTTTTAGTGATTAACGGCTGCAGCTGCGTGTATAGCTGCGCGATAGTGGCTTCATTTAATCCACCTCCACAGTGCCCGATATATTTTAGTTTTTTGTTTTCATACATTCCCAGCACCAGGGCGCCTATTTGTTTCCGGCTGCCTCGGGGCGCGGTATAACCGCAGATCAAGGCTTCCTGCTCGTTCACAATTTTTATTTTCAGCCATGCCATTCCTCTTCTGCCCTCTTCATACACACTGTCTGCTTTTTTCGCGATGATGCCCTCCCACTCTCGTGTACGGGCTTTCTCAAAAAAGTTTATTCCTTTTTTAAGCACGTGCGGGGAAAAACGGATGGTTTTATCATTTAACTCCGTTATCACATCTTTCAGCAGGCTTTTCCGTTCCAGCAGGCTCAGGTGCTGCAATTCATTCCCATCCAGATGAAGCAGGTCGAATACCACATATACCAGTTTTCCCTTACCTGTAGTCCTGTAGTTTTGCAGCGTTTGAAAATGGGATTTGCCCTTATTATCCAGTACAATAATTTCTCCGTCCAGCACCACATTATGCGAAATTTTCTCCACGGCAGCCACTACCGCGGGATAGTCTTCATTAAAAGACTTCTCATTGCGGGAATACAAATTTGCCTGATGGTTTTCCACGCTGGCAATGGCCCGGTAGCCATCCCACTTGGTTTCAAAGAGCCAGTCTTTGCCATCAAACGGTTCACTGACAAGGGTTGTCAGCATTGGTTTATATACTTTTTTTATTTTCCGGGCGGCGCGGGGTGTTTTATTTTTCACTTCAACGCCGGCTACTGCTGATTTTTTTTTTGCCACCTTCGTGGCAGCTTTGTTTTTTTCACCCTGTGCTTTTATTCTTTCCGGCGTATAGTCTTCGCTGTTATATTCATCAACGGCGTATTTATCTTTGTGTTTGATCAGCAGCCAGGCATTTTCTTCGCGGCCTTTCATCTTTACCAGTGCAAATTCTCCTTTTAGCTTCTTTCCCTTCATTACAATTTTCAGATCGCCGGATTTCAGCTCCCGGAGGGCTTCTTTATCAAAACTTTTCCCATCGGGATTCATCAGCTCAAAGGTGCCTTTGTCCCAGATGTACACGGTACCTGCACCGTAATTCCCTGCGGGAATGGTGCCTTCAAAATCCTTGTAATCGTAGGGATGATCTTCCACTTCCATTGCCAGCCGTTTATCTGCCGGATTCATGGATGGTCCTTTTGGTATTGCCCAGCTTTTTAGCACGCCATCCACTTCCAGCCTGAAATCATAGTGCAGCCGGGAAGCATGATGCCGCTGTACCACGAAAATGTGTTTCCCTGCCACCGGCTTACCTGTAGCAGGTTCAGTAGTTTCCGTGAAGTTTCGTTTCTTTTTATATTCCGACAAACTCATGATGCGCGTTTTTTGGTGGCCGGTTTACCTCCGAGGCTGGCTTTCAGCTGATCGAACAGGTTATCGCTCTTGGTGTGCACCACGCGCATTTTCTTCACCACCGGCTTTTTACCACCGGCTTTGGCCTTTATAATTTTCAGGAGTTCTGCCTTGTATTCATCTTTATACTGACTGATATCAAATTCGGTGGTGTATTGTTTTACCAGTTCTATGGCCATATCCAGCTCTTTCTTAGCCAGTTTTACATGCGTTGGCAGGGTAAGGTCCTCAGCGGAACGGATTTCTTCCGCAAAGCGGAGTTGTTGCAACAGCAGGTAATTTTCCCGTGGCCGGATCACGGCCAGGTGTTCCTGGCTGCGCAGTACAAACCGGCTGATGCCTGCTTTACCCGTTTTCTCGAGGGTTTGCTGCAGCAGGGCGTATGCTTTTTCGCCTCCTTTGGCGGGTTCAATGAAATAAGGATTTTCAAAATAGATATCGTCGATCTCTGTTTCTTCCACAAAAGACTCTATTTCGATGATTTTACTTTTCTTAGGACTGGCTGCTTCAAAATCTTCATCTTCCAGGATAACATACTCATCTTTATACAGATAGCCCTTTACGATCTGCTCCCAGGGCACTTCTTTACCTGTATTTTCATTGATGCGCTGGTATTTGATGTGCGCCCCGTTTTTGCTGTCCAGCATGTCCAGGTCCAGGCGGCTGTCCTGGGTAGCGCTGAATAGTTTTACCGGGATGTTTACCAACCCGAATCCTATGGATCCTGACCATATAGCTCGCATAAAATGATAGTTTTGGTATTAAATAAAAGTTAACACAAATGGTACCATGATCTTAAAACATCGCGGCATAACTTTTGGTTTTTTAGGTTTAACTAAAACCTTTATTTATGGAAAAGCCAGGCGAAATGACAACTTTATCAAGGGTATTGGAAAAGCTGCATGAAAAAGGATTTGATCACGAGTTAAAGATGAGTGATCATGGCAGGTTGCAGAATACGGATGAGCAGAAAATCTATAACCCGGAAGACCTGACTATCATTAAAACCTATCGTTTTGAGGGAGAGTCAGATCCTTCAGATTCCTCGATTTTATATGTAATGGAAGACCAGGAAGGCAATAAGGGCTATATACTGGATGCGTATGGCGCTTACAGTTCACACGAAGAGGCAGGTTTTGACGAATTTATCCAGAAGATCAAAGTAGAAGACAGAGAAGATCAGCTGATATTTGGGTAGCCCGCTATGCAGGCGCCTTTACCTGCTACCGGCTTCCTTCAGAAATTGCATGAGTAACTTTTCATCCGCATGTAACCCGCCACTGGCGGGTTTATTGCGTTTAGCCCGTAGCTGTTGCAGCCAGGGTTCCAGTTCCCCGTTTTCGTAGCTGTTGAGGATTTGCGGATGAATGTAATATTTTTTGCACACGGCGCGGGTATTCCCCAATTTGCCCGCCACACCGTCTATTATCGCTACAATGTTCCGGCGGCATTCCGTAATGGATTCAAAGGGTGTAAGGTCTGCCAGCAAATTTAATGCGTTTACGGTACCTGCCCAGGTACGGAAGTCTTTACAGGTAAATTCATTGTCGGCGCAGCACTGTTTTATATACTCATTTACTTCCCCGGAGTCGAGGCCTCTATGTTCGCCGTTTTCATCGTAATATTGAAACAATACCTGCCCGGGAATATCCTGCACTTTTTTTAGCAGCTTTGCGAGTGCAGCGTCATGAAGTTCTATTTTATGCTCCACTCCTTTTTTTCCGCGGAACCGGAAAAAAGCGGTGTTGCCATTGATCTTCACATGCTTATCCCGCAGGGTGGTAAGGCCATGCGAGCCGTACAGCCTTTCATAGGAGGCGTTGCCTACCCGGATCAGCGTTTCCTCCATCACCGATAGGGCAATAGCAATAACTTTATCTTTATCCAGCGAGGGCCGTTTCAGATCTTCGTTTATACGTTTCCGTATTCCCGGTAACGCCTCTCCAAATTGCAGGAGGCGGTAGTATTTGGTTTCGTTGCGGGCTTTGCCCCAGTCGAGATGATACCGGTACTGTTTACGTCCTTTTACATCGGTGCCGGTGGCCTGCAGGTGGCCATTGGCCCAGGTACAGATCCACACGTTTTCCCAGGCGGGAGGCAGCACCAGTTTCCGGATGCGATCCAGCACTTCGGGGTCTTTCACTGTTTTGCCGTCTCGGTCGAGGTAGATGAAGTCTTTCCCTTTGCGGACGCGTGAATACCCTGGTGCATCTGCTTTTACGTACCGAAGCTTCACTGATTTGGCTACGGCTACGGGGTCTGTTATCAGGTCTATGCTAACCATTTACAATCTCCCCTCCATTGGGATGCAGGATCTGACCGGTGAGATAACTGGCGTCATCGCTGGCCAGGAATACGTAGCAGGGGGCTACTTCCACGGGTTGGCCGGCGCGTTTCAGCGGTACATCTGTTCCAAACTTTGCTACTTCCTCCGGGGTAAAAGTGGCGGGGATGAGCGGGGTCCAGATAGGACCCGGGGCCACGCCATTTACCCGGATTCCTTTTTCAGACAAGGAGGCGGATAAAGACCTTACAAAAGAAACGATGGCTCCTTTGGTGGAACTATAATCGATAAGATGACTGCTGCCGCGGTAAGCCGTTACGGAAGTGGTACAAATGATACTTCCGCCTTTGGGAATATACGGCAGCGCTGCTTTGGTGAGATAAAAGTGAGGGTAAATATTAGTTTCGAAAGTTTTATGCAGCTGGGCAGCACTGATATCTTCGATACTTTTCTGCGGGTATTGTACAGCCGCATTGTTTACCAGGATATCTATCTTCTTAAACTTCTTTATTACTTTCTTAATAATATCATTGCAATGCTTTTCATTGCTGATATCGCCGGCAATGAGCATACATTCGCGGCCTGCGAGGGTAATGTGTTCGCAGGTGGTTTCAGCGTCTGTATGTTCGTTAAAATAGGCAATGGCTACATCTGCGCCTTCTTTGGCAAAAGCTACGGCTACTGCCCGGCCAATGCCGCTGTCGCCGCCGGTAATAAGGGCTACCTTATTGTACAGTTTGCCTTTTTTTGCGTTGTCTTTTTCAAACACCGGGGCAGGACTCATGACCTCTTCCAGTCCGGGTTGTACGGATTGTTTCCTGGCGGGCCTTACTGGTTTTTTGGGATTGGATTTTTGCATAGTATCAGGTTAAAAAAAGTCCCTGTGTATGCAGGGACTTTTGCAGTTTCCATTAACAATTATACAAATGATCGTTAACCTATTCAGCTGCAGCTTCCTCGTTTACAGTAGTTTCAGCTACTTCTGTGAGCAGGCTGTCAGCGTTCTTTTCTTCTTTTAAAGTTTGCTCCAGTAATTTAACTACCTGTGAGTGTCCCATTACATTGGCCAGCGTACGTAAGCTGCCGTAGGCAGAAATTTCGTAGTGCTCAATTTTCTGGGAGGCAATGATGATACCGGCATCTCTCACGGCAGTATCGGCATCGGTATCTGCTACCACTTCCTGTCCTTCAGCTATCAGACCTTCCATGGCCTCACATTTTTTAGCCTGTGGTTTTTTACCAAGTATTTCAAATACCTGTTCCAGGCGGGCTACATGTTCTTTGGTTTCTTCCAAATGGTTGCCGATACATTCGCTCAATTCTTCCGAGGTAGCAGCTTTCTGCATTTTGGGCAATGCTTTTACCAGGTTTTTTTCTGCCCAGTAGATGTCTTTCAGTTCGTCCATAAACAGTTCATGGAATTTGGACTCCGGCATTTTTTCACTGCCTGCTTTTCTTGCGGTGCCGTTGCCGGCGGATTTAGTGGTAGGCATTGTAACAGATTTTTTTTAGATGAAAGAATGGTTAATGTTTATCAGGTGATTGTCTTTTAAAAGCTTCTTCTTTTCCCTCTATAGCCTGCGGATTAGCGGGGGTATGAGGTGTATCCCTGTCCGGTATTTCCTGCGGGATGGGTTCAATTTCCGGCTTGTTTGGCGGCGGTTGAACCGGTGTTGGGTTTTCTTTTCCCGGCTCTTGTTTATCTGGAGTTGGATCAGGAATCGGCTGTTTATTTCTATCCGGATTATTCATAACTCACAATTTTATTGGTTAAGAACTATTGTTAGTTATCCAAAGTTCATTCCACTAACTGAACAGGTTATTTTTGCCCGGGAAACAACTTTCTAAAACCCGCTACAGAACAGCGTTTAAAGGCACCCGTATCTCTGCGGTAATAGTGAGACAGGTGTGCTTACATTGCTTGTAGAATTTACCGGCATTCTGTGGAATATGTTGCTCAGAAAGACCTTCACGGAAAAAGGATATTTTTTAGTAGCGAAATTCAGGCAGAAATAGTAACTTGAAATGCTTTCTCAAGATCTCATACATACAGATGCATTTTTCAGTACACAAGAAAATCCGACTCGGGTTTTTCATTGCATTTACCGTTATCGTGGCGGCCTCGGTATTTTCGTACCTGGTGGCAAAGAACCTGCTGGACAATGCCGGCAGGCTTAATCACGCCATTGAAGTTTCCAAACGGCTGGAGGTAATTACCCGGCAACTCAAGGAGGCGGAAGCCGCCATCAGGGGATATGCCCTTACAAAAGACAGCGCCTTCCTGGATCCCAGTATGCAGGAACGCAGCAACAGGATTGAGCGGGAATACCTCCTGCTCCGGCAAATAACCAACGATAACCCGGTTCAGCAAAGACACCTGGATACCCTCCGTAGGCTGCTGGCCATCAAATACCAGCAACTGCAACTGGGCGGAGAAAATTCCACCCAGCTGAAACAGCTCTCCGATGTTAAGGAAGGCGAAAAGTCCATGGATCTCATCGACAATAAGGTGCGTGACATGATCCGGATTGAAGAAAGCCTGGTACAGGAGAAATCGGAACTGTTTCATTTCTTCTCGGTGATGTGGGTGCCCATGATCTTTATATCCTCGCTGGTAGCCATCCTGATAGGTATCTACTCTTATATCACCCTCACCAGGGAATTCAAACTGCAGCTGCATATTGAAAGCCGGATGAAATCCTATCAGCGTGATCTGCAACAAAATATCTCCCTCCTGAATAAAACCAACCAGGAGCTGGAGCAGTTTGCCTATGTGGCCTCGCATGACCTGCAGGAGCCGTTACGCAAGATATCGACCTTCAGTGACCGGCTGCAGATGAAATATAAAGACCAGCTGCCGCCGGATGCCACGCAGCTGATAGACCGTATGGTGTCGGCCGTTTCCCGGATGCGGGTACTGATCAATGACCTGCTCATCTTTTCCAGGGCCGGCCGCATTACCCCGGAAAGCATCACCCCCGTGGACATGACCAAACTCCTGCAGGAAGTGATCAGCGACCTGGAAGTGACCCTTGAAGAGAAGAACGTGCAGATCAAATACGACCAGCTGCCGGTAATAGAAGGCAGCGACACTTCTTTTCACCAGCTGTTCCAGAACCTGCTGGCCAATTCTATTAAGTTTGCCAGCCCGGACAGGCGCCTCGAAATCAATATCCATCACGAGGTAGTAACCGGGAAGGAATTGGGCATTGTAAAAGAAAGCCGGTGGAACGATTCTTACTGCCGTATCAGCCTGGACGACAATGGTATTGGATTTGAGCAGGCTTATGCCGACCGGATTTTTCTCATTTTCCAACGGCTACATGGCATCAGCGAGTATTCCGGCACAGGGATCGGACTGGCCATCTGCAAAAAAATTGTAGACAGCCACAATGGCTTCATACAAGCCCACGGAGACCCGGGGAAAGGCGCGTCTTTTGTTATTATCCTGCCCCTGCGACAGAGAAACCGGAATGATGAATCTGCGGAGCAATAAAGGTTAGCACCTTTATTGCTGTGAATTTTGTCACAAATTGCAAAACTCCTAATCTATTGCGATGAGCGAGCGCCCGATACACATTTTAATGATAGACGATGATGAAGACGATTTCTTTCTCGTAACAGAATTACTGCATGATATTTCACCCGGCCAATATGTGCTTGAATGGGCTTCTACCTATCAGAAGGGACTGGCTGCCATAGAAGACAATACGCACGACGTATTCCTGGTAGATTACCGGCTGGGGCCTAATACGGGTATTGATATCCTTCGCAGACTGCATCAGATGCATCATCAGCCGCCGGTAATTATGCTTACCGGTAAAGGCGATTATAATATCGACCGGGAAGCGATGCAGGCAGGCGCCTACGATTATTTGGTGAAGGGAGAAATGACCGCCG
Source organism: Chitinophaga sp. ARDCPP14 (assembly GCF_051362515.1). Lineage (NCBI taxonomy): Bacteria > Pseudomonadati > Bacteroidota > Chitinophagia > Chitinophagales > Chitinophagaceae > Chitinophaga > Chitinophaga sp. ARDCPP14. Next base: position 402,773 of record NZ_JBKIXB010000002.1, read on the forward strand.
ACCTGCTGGAAAGATCCATCCGGTACGCGCTCGATGAATTTAACCATCGCCGGTCTATTGAGGAAAGTGAGAAGAAATACTATGGCATTTTCGAAAAAGCACATGACCTGATTGTGCTGGCCGATTGTGACCGGAATATTATTGATGCCAATCCCGCCGCATTAAGAACCCTTCAATACAGCCGGGAAGAGATTCTAAAACTGCATCTGCGGGACCTCTTCATCTCCAAAGACCAGAGTGAGAATTTCCTGAATAATATCTGCAACAGCGGCATTGCTAATTTACAGGAATATGATTTTAAAACTGCCGACAACAAAAAAATGGTGGTGCTGATCAATGCTGTAATGCTGGACGAAGCAGCACAGATATTCCTCTGTGTAATCCAGGATATCACTGATAAAAAGAGGGAAGAACAGGAGAAACAACACCAGGAAAAATTTGTGATCACCGGACGTATTGCCAGGGTGATAGCGCATGAAGTAAGAAACCCGCTCACCAATATACTGCTGGCGGTAAGTCAGTTTAAGGAAGAAGAGGAAGTGGTGGCCAACGATGATACACTGATGTATACAGACATCATTGAACGGAATTGCACACGTATTAACCAATTGATTACGGAACTGCTGCACAGCACCCGTATGATTGAACTCCACATGGAACCTGTGGGGATTAATAACCTGATAGAGAAAGCGCTGCAGCTATCCGCGGACCGTTTGAAACTGAGTGAAATCCGTGTAGAAAAAAACCTCGTATCGCCGGATGTGATCATTAATGCAGATGAAGAAAAAGTGGTGATTGCCTTACTGAATATTGTTATCAACGCTATTGAGGCGATGGTGCCGGGGAAAGGCATACTCACCATTACCACTATGCGTAACCAGGATAAGGCAAAACTGATGATCCGCGACAATGGCACTGGCATACCGGAAGAAAAACTGGCGCGTTTGTTTGATCCTTTCTATACCAGTAAGTCGAAAGGCACCGGTCTTGGGTTGACCAGCACGCAGAACATTTTACTAAATCACAAAGGAACTATACATGTAGATAGTGAGCCCGGAAAGGGAGCGGTATTTACGATTGCAATACCCGCTATCGTATAAATTTATTCCCTGGGAGATGGCTCTCCCAGGGAATAAACATTTGTTTGATCAATAATTTATATTCAGCAACCGTAATTTATTATACAGGGTTTTACGGTCGATATTCAATACCTGTGCTGCTTTTGTTTTATTATACTTCACTTCTTTCAGCACATTTATAATCTTATTGTATTCTGCCTGGAGGGCCACTGTTTTTAGGTCATTGTCGTTGGAAAGAAGCGCCAGTTCACCGGAAACGTGTACTTCTTCCGGGATCTGGTTAAATGATTCTTTCATTTCCAGCGGTAAGGCAATCATGGTAATATCTTCCATTTCCGGCGTAAGCAAACAGGCTCTCCGGATCACATTTTTCAGTTCACGGATATTACCAGGCCAGTTGTATTGCTGGAAGCAATCCCATACTTCAGAAGAAATTTTACCGCATGATTTATCCAGTTCCCTTTCCACCTGGTCTACAAAGGCGGTAGTGAACAGTGGCAGGTCTTCGCGGCGTTCCCTCAAAGGCGGAATATAAATGGTGAACTCATTGAGGCGATGGAACAGGTCTTCCCTGAACTTACCGCGCTGTACTGATTCAGAGAGCTTTTCGTTGGAGGCTACAATGATACGTACGTCGATCGGTATTTCCTTCAGGCTTCCTACCCGGCGAATTACCTTTTCCTGTAGCACGCGTAACAGGGCCACCTGTATGTCATATGATAAATTGGAGATTTCATCCAGGAACAGGGTACCACCCTGGGCCTGTTCAAAAGCGCCTATTTTGGTATTGATAGCGCCGGTAAAAGAGCCTTTTTCATGACCGAATAATTCACTTGCCGCCAATTCTTTGGAGAGGCTGCCGCAATCCAGCGCAACAAAAGGCTGGTGATTTCTTTTACTGTGATGGTGAATAAGATGGGCCACGGATTCCTTACCAGTACCGGTTTCTCCGAAAATGATAACGCTGTAGTCTGTGGGCGCCACCAGTTTGATTTGTCTTATTAATTCTTTCGCACCTTCGCTTTCACCGTATACATATTTATTGTTCTTATCGTCCTGGTTACGGGACAGTAATGTTTCCCGGACTTCTTCGGGTTCACTGCCCGACTCCACTGGCCTGGATGCGCGTCTTTCCTGTTCCGCCTCTTTATGGGCGAAGGCTTTATGTACCAGGTTGAGAATTTCATCCGGGTACAGTGGTTTGGAAAGATAATCGTATGCGCCATTTTTCACCATTTCCACAGCTACTCTTACATCTGTGTAACCTGTAATAATGATAACAATGGTTGAAGGATTGATTTGATGGATATCCTGCAGCAGTTGTGCACCATCTGTATCTTTCAGCCGGTAATCACAGAGTACGAGGTCATAGGTTTTTTCTTTCATCATTTTAAGTGCAGCACCACCTGTCATGGTGGTATCTACATCAAAACCATGTTTCCCGAGAAATTTACTCAGGAGTGTACAGATATTAATTTCGTCGTCTATTATTAGAATATTTTTCATACTTCTTTAATATAGTGGTGATTGGCAACAGAATAGCTGGTTAAAATTACTGATTATAACCAATCGGGCGTTATCAGCTTTTTATTTTGATACTATCGATCAGTTCATCAACATTTTTGAGACTGAAAGGTTTAGCCAGGAAAAAAGCGGCTCCGGCTTTCAGTGCTGTTTGCTTTTCCATCGCATTGTCATAGGCGCTGATAGTGATTACAGGTAACGTAGGACAACGTTCCTTGATCACCGGCAAAGCCTCGAGTCCCGATCCGTCGGGCAGGTGGATGTCCAGAAAAAGGAGATCAGGCTGATGTTTGAAAATGGACTTCATGCCCGCCTCCAGTTCATGTACGTATTTTACATTATAGCCATGACGTACAAGCGTAAGTTGCAATAATCTGCATATATCCGGTTCATCATCTATAATCAATATGCTGGGATATTTCATGTTATTCTCAGTTGTAGCCAAGTCTGACTGGTGCCAGGCTGTTTTGTTTCGGTGTAACATACTTATGTTTATTCCATTGTTCCATTAATAGTCTGGCAATCAGGTAACATACAGTTGACTCGGCGCCCTGATTCTGGTTTATGTTATTTTTTTCCAGTCCGTCGTAGCAACCGTAAGTTAATGGATTATAAACAAGTTGTTTCAGGTGATTATTCCCTAAATACCAACTGAATGCCAAACGCATCTTTTCCAGATATGATTTATTTTTTGTGGTGTTATAAAACGTATTCAAAGCCAGCATGGTATAGGCTACTTCTATAGATTGTTCGCCACCGTCTTCCTGTTGCTGGGTGTTATTCCTGTGGTACCACGTTTTATTGCTGATCACCTTCATATGGCTGTCTGTAAAGGTTTTGCTGCAGAGGAAAGCCAGGCTGTTTTCCGCGGTTCTGCGGTAAGCGTCTATCCCGCTTACCTGGTAGGCCATCATCATTGCCTCAGGCAATACGGCATTACCGTAGGTGAGGTAGGATTCGTACCAATGCCAGGTTTCATCTGCTTCCTGTTTGTAATGGTCGTACAATTTTGCAGCCAGATGTTGCAAAATTTCCACTGCTTTGCCACCGGGTTTATAAGAAAGGTAATAATACAGCCCTTTGATGGTGAATGCCATCGCCCTGGGTGATTGCAGTGATTCCATCCAGTTGAAGCATTTGCTGAATATGGCGGATACGTCTTGCACGGCGTCAAAGGGCAGGTGATGCTGCGAAGCGAGGGCATACCCCAGCGCCCAGACCGCGCGTCCATTGGCGTCTTCCAGGTTTACTTCCTCATTCATTTTATTGAACTGGCGGTCGATATCCACATAATTAAGGAATTTCCCGGAAGGCTGCTGACAGTAAGCGATAAAGTCGATGTACTTACGGGTCAGCGAGTTAACGAAGCTGCTGGAATTTAATTCGCTGCTGTACATGCAGGTAGCAATAAGCGCCCGTGCGTTGTCGTCCAGCGTATATCCGAATGCAGGATCGGGGATGTCATGTTTGGAAAACTGCAGCATACCGATTTCATCGGTCATACGATCGATGTGATCGAGGTATGGTGGCGGCAGGTTGGGCAGGATCTTGTCTTCTGCCAGTGCTTCGCTGATTACGCTCATATGTGCGATGGCTACGTTTTCCCAGATGGAGCTGCGTGTTTTTTCGATGGCCGACTGGCTCATCTGTGCGCGCAGTTCCGGATTGCCGAGCAGCGGTATTGCGCAGGCAGCAATTTGTTCCGGGTTATTGAAATCTACCAGGCAACCGGCGCCGTCTTCCAGCATTTCGCGTGCCTGTACAAATGAGGTGGAGATCACCGCGCAACCGGCGCTCATGGCGTAAACGAAAGTTCCGCTTACTGCCTGGTGCGGGTCTTTTGACGTAAAAAGGTAAATATCTGTAAGAGATAAATAATCGAGTAATGTTTTCAGGGAGAGATAATTATTTACGAATCGTACATTGTTTTCCAGGCCGAGTTCCTGTACCAGTTGTTCCAGTGACTCGCGGTATTTTTCTCCTTCACGGGAGCATACTACGGGATGGGTTTTCCCGAGCACCAGGTAAATAGCGTTGGGATACTGTTTTACAATATCCTTCATGGCCCTGATGCCTGTTTCGATGCCTTTGTTTTCACTGAGCAAACCAAATGTGCTCAGCACCATCCTGCCTTCCACGTTGTATTGTTTTTTCAGTGCATCCACATCTTCCACGATATGCGCGTGTGTACCGTGTGGTATATGCACAATCTTTTCGGCGGGCACATGATATACCTGCTGCAGTAAGGTGGCAGAGGAGCGTGTCATTACAATCACTTTTGCGGCGAGTGCACTGATCAGGCTTACTACCTTGGTGCATTTATGATCAGGATAAGGCAGTACGGTATGGAAACGTACCACGAAAGGTTTATCCAGTAAGGAAAGCATGGCCAGGAGGTTATGACCGTATTCTCCGCCATACAGGCCAAATTCGTGTTCAAAACAAACCAGGTCTATTTTGTCGTTCTCATTTATTTTCTGTGCAAAATCAATACATGCATCAATATCGAACGGGTTCACCGAATAAGTAACGGGTGTTTCTTTCATATTGGCAGGTTTGCCTGCTTCTTCCAGTGCTGCCACCTCAATATTCAGATTACCGGCAAAATTCTTATTCATTGCGTTTACCAGGTCCTGTGCGAAAGTTGCAATTCCACATTCCCGGGGCGGGTAAGAAGTAACAAAAAGCAAGGTTCTAATCTTCATGGTAAAAATTTTATACTACGCAGTTAACAAGTAACCAGGTCCTCAATTTTCCAGATCGGGACATAGGATGTTTCAAATATCAATCCAATGCCTGCTGTATTAGGTTTCAGGGGATTCAGCTATCCGGAAGTGTAGAAATAACTCTACACATATTGTCCCGTATCCACAGGTAGGAGGTGTGGATAAAATAAAGGCGGACCATTTACATTTGATTAACAGTCATTATAATCATAATTGTTTATAATTGTATTACAATTTGCCCGAAATAGTGGTAATTAGGGATACAAATAGCAACATTATTATCGTAATTGGTAATCAATAATGTTTCTTTGTCCATTTCAGCTTATTTTAGCTGAAGTAAGCACCCAAGCTACCATGTGAAGCGCAAATTTTAACCATTCCATTTTCTCATTTAAACCCAATCGCCGTTATGCGAAACATTGCATGTACATTTAATGTAGATGGTGTTCCAACCAAAATCAGTTTGAGGAAACTCCCACGGCAAAGGCGCTTTCAAGCCATTATTGACCGTAATATCACGGAATATATCATCTCGGACGAGACCAATGAGATTGAGTATTACGAGGGACCGGTGTTAAGCGAGTATCTTTTCACCCGGATTGCCAGTCTTATTAAGCAGTATTTCCCGAATGTGCGGGCAATTATGAAGATCGGGGAAGATAATTATGAGGACTACGATGATTTTTAGGCGACTGGCAAACGGCTGTTAGCCTGGGAAGACTAACAGCCGGCCATTTTATATAAATCCTTTTTCAAGGGACAGGAACGCCTCTGAAGGATGCACCTGCTGCCATAAGATAGCATATACGGCCTGGGCAACCGGCATATACGCCCCTATATTCCTGTTCATTTCATGCATACATTTACTGGCGTAATAACCTTCTGCGATCATATTCAGTTCCAGCTGGGCCGCTTTTACACTGTACCCTTTCCCGATCATATTACCAAAAGTACGGTTACGGCTATGCAGTGAATAGCAGGTAACCAACAGATCGCCCAGGTAAGCGCTGGCGCTGTAATTATGCACTACCGGCTCCGTTCCGGCCACCGCCGCTTTCTGTTCTTCATATTTTTCGAGGAAACTTTGCATTTCCCGGAAACAGTTGGTAATAAATACGCTGAGGAAGTTATCTCCATACTCCTGCCCGTGTGCAATACCGGCGCCCATGGCGTAAATATTTTTAAGTACCGCCGCCAACTGTACGCCAATCACATCGGTGTTTACAATTGTTTGCAGGTAACTGCCGGTAAATTTATCGGCAATGGACTGGGTAGTGTCCAGGTGAGCGCCGGAGAAGGTAAGGTAAGACAGCTTTTCGCTGGCTACTTCTTCTGCATGGCAAGGGCCTGTAATCGTGAAATACCGGCTTGCCGGTAAATTGAATTGTTTGAGAAGATATTCTCCTATCAGGTCGTTGGTACTTGGTACCAGCCCTTTAATAGCAGAAATGACCTTTTTATTGATCAATGCATCGGCGGGTAATAAGCCCAACACATCTTCCAAAAAGGCACTTGGAACAGCCAGCACCAGCTCATCGCAGGCCGCCACTACTGCTTTTACATCACTACTGAGGCTCAGCAGGCTGGTATCGAAATATACGGAGGTGAGATAATGTTTATTATGATGACGCAGCTGCATATGACGTATGGTGTCTTCATTCCTTATCCACCAATGTATATGATGCCCGTTATCTGTCAGGATCTTAGCCAGTGCAGTAGCCCAGCTGCCACTGCCTATAATTCCAATGCTCTTGCTCACAATGCAAATTTTTATGCAATGTAATTAAAAAGCAATAAAGCCGTTTTGCGGGCGCGGAGGTTGTCTTACTCAGGATTACGCTGATTTTGCTGATTACCACGATTTTTATTCTTTTTCTCTTGGAGATGGGATAATTAAAGAAGTGAGGGAAAATGATGTACGTGATGCTTTGCAGTTGCTTTTAACATGCTTTGGAGATACTATGGAGATACTTTGAACATGTCTTTAATGTGGAGATAACATGGAGCTGATGTGGAGGTGACGTGGACTTGATCGGTAAGATGGTGGTAGTCAGTTTGTTGCACAGGGTTTTGGTGTGCTGCTTAGACGCGCTTCGAGGAAATTCGTATTATATATCAATGTTTTATACATTTTTCAAAGATAAAACTGATCAGCGAAAACACCAAAAAAAGAGGTCGTTTTTCTATGTTGAAAAACGACCTCTTTTTTTATATGAAGTTGTGTAACTGCGTTATTTTGCCTGCCCTTCAAACAGTTCGGCCTTCGGTACTACTTTTACTTTTTTGCCATTTTCGAGGGTACGTGAGATGGCGGTATAAGGAGCGCTGATCACCTGGTCGCCGGCTTTCAGGCCGGAAGTGATCTGGATCCAGGCGTCGTCCTGTACGCCGGTTTTAACGGGTACCATTTTAACGGTACCATCTTTCTGCAGTATAAATACCACCTCGTTCAGCACGGGTTTGGTATCGGCAGAAGAACCGGGGGTAGTATTATCCTGTACCGGCGCCGCTTTCTTTTTGTCGTCCTTTCCTTTGGTAGAATCGGCGTCGCGGGTAGTTACGGAGTTAATTGGGATGGCCAGTACATTATTTACATGCCTGGTTTGAATATCCACACTGGCACTCATACCAGGGCGGAAGGGATACGTTTTCTTGTTTTTATCAAGAAGATCCTGGTAGCTTTCCTGCAGGATGCGGATATGTACAATGTAGCTGGTTACCTGCTCTGCGGAGGATGCAGTGCTTACCGTAGCGGTGGCGGCGCCTTTGCTGGAGCTGGCAATTTGTGTTACAATACCTTTAAACTCCCGGCTGTTATACGCATCCACTTCAATAATGGCGGTATCGCCGTATTTTACTTTTGGAATATCGTTTTCGCCTACGTCTACCTGTACTTCCATGGTGTTCATATCAGCGATACGCAGCATTTCGGTACCGGTCATTTGTGCAGTACCCACCACGCGTTCTCCTTTCTTTACAGACAGCAGGGAAACGATACCGCCCATGGGAGCGGAAATGGTGGTACGACCCAGGTTTTTATTGGCTTCATTCAGGTTGGCCTGCGCACTGGCAACGGCAAACTTGTTTCCGTTGATCTGTTGCACAGCCGCGTTATAATCTGCCAGGGAGGCGAGATAAGTTGCTTCGGCTGTTTCAAACTCTGATTTGGAGATTACTTTCTGGGCAAGGAGTTCTTTGTTCCTGTTGTAGGCAGCCTTGTTTTGATCAAGACGGGCCTTAAAGGAGTTCAGCGCCGCAGCGGAGTTGGCCAGCTGCGCCTGCGACTGGCTCATGGAGGCCGCCGCTTTATCTACCATCGATCCGTAGATATCTGCGTATATACGTGCCAGTACCTGTCCTTTTTTTACGGAGTCGCCTTCCAGGATGGGAAGGTCTGTGATTTCGCCGGAAACGTCGGAGCTTACTTTTACTTCTATTTCAGGATAAATTTTACCGCTGGCGGTAACTACTTCTATAATATTTCTATTAGAAGCATTGTCTACAGCAACTTTAAGTCCTTCTTCCTTACCAATTACCCCGGCCGCTTTAAGCACCAGGAACAAAATAACGAGTGAACAAAGTATGCCTATGAACCAGTAAAGTTGTTTCTTCTTCATAAAGCAATTTAATTTCCCGGAACGGCTACAGTGATATTTTCTGATCCCGGTAGAATTCCAGCAATTTCATTTTAAATATGTAATCGTATTGAGCAAGCACCTTGTTTACCTGCGCATTGTACAATTTACTTTGCGTTGTGATATAATCAATGGTGTTCATTAATCCGAGGTTGAAGCGTTTGGTGGCAAAATCATACGCTTTCTGGGCTGCCATTACGCCTGTGGCAGATGCATTATATTTCTGTAAGGCCGCTATTGCATTGGCATGGGCGGTATAAATATCCTGCCGGAGTTTCTGGTGATCCAGGTCGCGGATCAGTTCCTGGCTGTATACATTTATTTTAGCCCTGGCTACAGTGGTACGTTGCTGCCAGCCATTAAAAATAGGTATGTTAAGCGTTAATCCAATATTTTTCCGGTAGGTGTTGCTGATCTGATCATGAAACGGCAGCACCTTTGTTTGCGCAATATCCTCGTAATAGTTATTGGCGTAGTAGGTACTGAGGCCGCCGCTTATGCTCAGGTTGGGATACAACTGCGCTTTGGCCGCCTGGTATGCTTTGGCGGCGCTCTGGATCTTCAGTTCATCCGATTTTACCAGCGGGTAGTTGGTTAAAGCGGCGCTGTACACCATTTCCGGCGCCATTTCCTGCAAGGCAGATAATGGCAGGGAAGAAATATTTTCAGGTACATCCGGTTTAAAGGGGATCTCAAATCCGAGGTTGAGATAAGCCTTCATCTGGAGAATGGCCAGGGTCACGTTGTTCTGGGCGGTTACGAGGTTACTGCTGTCCAGTGCCAGTTGCGCTTCCAGGTCGGCCTGGTTGCTTTCCGGTACGGAACCTGCGATAACCAGTTTCTTGGTATTATCCAGGTTGGAATTGGTCAGCCGGACGTTTTCTTCGTTTACTTTCTCTGTTTGAATATTGAGCAGTATCTGCAGGAAAGCAGTGGCCACGTTAAACGCGAGGTCATTCCTGGCTTTTTCCAGCAGGAAGCTATTGGCCTGTGCATCCAGTTTGTTGGCGGCAATTGTTTTTTGCTGATAAAACCAGCTAAAAAGGTTCGCCTGCATATTCAGGTTACCACTGGAGTTAAACACGGTTTGGTTAACATACTGGTTATCTCCCAGGCTGGCGCTTCTACCATCCGTATACCCTCCTGTTACTGACCCGCTGAAACCGGGGATCATTTGCAGGCGGCTTTGCTGTAAAGTGAGATCTGCCAGGCGTTTTTGAACTTCCTGTTGTTTAACTGTCAGGTTATTTTGCAAGGCATAATCCACACAACGTTGTAAACTCCACGTATCCTGCGCATCAGCGGATGTTATGTTAGCAAACAATAAAATCAGGATTACTCCTGCTATTCGGGATATTCTCATAACATTCCAAAAATATAATAATTGTGATGATACTTTTCCACCCTTCTTGATAGAAGGCAAAAATTTAGTAGGTATGGCAGTATACCTCACTAATTGAGTGTACAACATAATCTTTTTTTTACAAATTCTTAAAACTGATCCGCCTTTCTTATGGCTGAATATGTCCATCGCGGATCTGGATAACGCGGTTGCCATAGGTGGCATTCACGTCTGAGTGGGTTACCTGCACGATTGTAATTTTATCTTGTTCATTCAGGTGTTTAAACAGCTGCATGATCACTTTCGCCTGATCGGAGTGCAGGTTACCGGTGGGTTCATCGGCCAGGATCACCCGGGGTTCGGCCACAATAGCGCGGGCAATACCTACCAGTTGCTGCTGTCCGCCGGATAGCTGGTTGGGAAACAGGTCTTTTTTAGCTACCATATTAAAGCGGTCCAGTACATCTGCCACCCGGCTCTTTCTTTCTGAAGCTGGAATGTTCTTGTACAGTAACGGCGTTTCAATATTTTCGTACACGGTTAATTCGTCAATCAGGTGATAGGCCTGGAACACAAATCCAATGGAACCCCGGTGCAACTGGGTCCTTTTTTTCTCGTTCATCCTGTCCACACGCTCTCCTTCAAACAGGTATTGTCCTTCGGATGGTTCTTCCAGTAAACCCATAATATGCAGCAAGGTAGATTTCCCGGAACCGGAGGGCCCCATAATAGATACAAACTCGCCTTCATTGATAGTGAGGTCGATATCTTTCAGGATATAATTTTTTCCGAATCCAACCGGGTAATGCCTGGAAATTTTCTGCAATTGTATCATGATCGGTAATTTGTTTTTAATTTATGTTGATATTTTCTGCATATCGGCTCAGCAATATAATTAAAAGTAGCTGCTCCGGTTATCCAGATTAGTTTATTCTGATCTCAGGCTTTTAACCGGGTTCATTAATGCCGCCTTCACTGACTGCAAACTCACGGTGAGCAAAGCGATTACAATGGCGATAGTGCCTGCCAGGAGAAAGGTGCCTGCATGTAAACGGGTGTGATAGGCAAAGCCTTCCAGCCATTGATGCATAGCATACCAGGCAAACGGGGAAGCAATACAAAGCGATATCAGCACCAGCTTAATAAAATCTTTCGACAGCAACGCCACTACACTGGTGGCCGAAGCGCCCAACACCTTGCGGATACCCACTTCGCGGGTACGCTGTTCTGCAGTAAACGCAGCCAGCCCCAGTAAACCAAGACAGGAAACAAGGATAATAACAATAGAAAAGGTTGATAAAATGGTACCGGTTCTGAATTCCGATTTATATAATCCGTTAAAGTCTTCGTCCATAAAATGATATCCGAAAGGCACAGCGGGCAGGTATTCCTTCCAGATCCTTTCTATCCCTGCTATCACCTGCTGCTGGTTATCTCCTGAAGTTTTGATAAGCACTTCCCCGAACCATTCATATTCCGGGAAAACAACAATAGGTTCAATTTTGGTTTTCATAGAAGCGAAGTGAAAGTCCTTCATCACCCCTTTGATGGTTCCTGCGCGGCCATTCATCACCATGCGTTTTCCAACTGCCGTTTCAGCCGTCCAGCCCAGCTGCTTTATGGCGGTTTCGTTGAGCAGGAAATGATATACCCGGTCTTTATCTTCCTTTAAAATATCCTGTACATCGGCGTCGGTTAAGTTTGCACCGGCCAGCAATGAAATTCCCATTGTTTGCAGGTAATCTTTCTCCACGGGGATCGCGGTAATATTCATACTGTAATCCGCCGGTTTCCCTTCCAGGTTACCAATAGTGTAGCCACCGCCCACCGATACCGGTGAGTCGTACGAGGCGCTGACATATTTGATACCTGACTGCTGCAACAGCCTGCCCTTGAAGGCTTCCAGCATCTGCCGGTTAAAATTTTCTCCTGATAATACCAACACCTGCGACCTGTCCAGTCCTAATTTCTTTTGCTGAATATATTTTAGCTGGTTGCTCACCACCAATGTGCAGATGATAAAGAACACGGAAGCGGCAAACTGGAATACGACGAGGCTTTTACGGATGCTGCCACCTGAAGTGTGCATGACCCGTCCCTTTAATACCTGTACCGGCCGGAAGCCCGACAGGAACAAGGCCGGATAGGTACCTGCAAAAAAGGTGGTACAAAGAAAAACACCCGCCAGCCACAGGTAGATGTGATAGCTGTCCAGTCCGAGCTTCAGGGTAACGCCGGCCATATTGTTAAATACCGGCAGTAATACCAACGCAATCATTATTCCCAGCACCACAGCGCAGAAGCTGATCAGCGTAGACTCGGCAATGAACTGCCAGAACAGCTGCCCGCGCACGGCGCCCAGGGCTTTCCGCACACCGATTTCACGGCCTCTTTCCGCGGAACGGGCCGTGGCGAGGTTCATAAAGTTGATACATGCAATCAGCAGCAATAGCGCGGCTATGATGGTAAGAATATAATTATAGCGGATATCCCCGCCAGCTTCTGTTGAATTAAGGGCAATAGAATGGAGATGAATTCCCGGTACGGACTCCGGCACAAAATCAAGCGTAACGCCACTCCTGGTAACACTCCCCATCTGTTCTTTTATCAGGTTCTGTAACCTCCCGTGCAGCGCGCCGGTAGTGGCTTTGCCGGCCATCTGTACGTAGGTGTAATCATTGGCTGAATTCCAGGTGTCTTGCCTACCCAGCGAGGCATAACTGGCTACAAAATCAAACTTCAGGTGGGTGTTCGCAGGAGCATCTATGGCTACACCGGTTACCTGGTATTCATTTTTGTTATTAATCTTCAGTGTTTTGCCTACTATATCCGTGGTGCCAAAATACTTCCTGGCCATTGTTTCAGATAGTACCACCATATTGGGCCCGCTCAAAACAGTGGCTGCATTTCCTGCTATCAGCGGGAAAGAAAACATGTTGAAAAAAGCAGGATCTGCATAAAGAAACCCCTTCTCGTTCATTACCTTGTCGCCATAAGCCACCGTAGTAGCTGAAGGATAGGCCCTGGAGATGTATTTCACCTCCGGAAAATCCTTCATCACCGGCGCCAGTCCGCTCGGGGTGAGGGCGGTATGGGTTACTTCCTGGTCTTTCTCGCCATAGTCGAAGCGGATACGATATAATTCCGTGGCATGTGCATGGAAGTTATCGTAGGTCCATTCATTCCTTAAATACAGCGCCAGCAGTATGAAACAGGCAATGCCCGCAGACAGACCGGTGATATTGATCGCCGAATACAGTTTACGTTTCTTCAGATTTCTTAAAGCTGTTTTCAGATAATTACGCCACATCATAGGTGATATTTTAATATTAATCCCTTGTTAAACTGTTTACCGGGTTTGCCAGCGCGGCTTTCACGGATTGCAGGCTCACGGTTAAGAATGCGATACATACCGCCATCAGCCCTGCTGCCCCGAATACCCACCAGTGAATGGTGGTATGGTATTCAAAGCCTTCCAGCCATTGATGCATGAAATACCAGGCTGCCGGGGCGGCTATTAATACGGCTACGAGTACCAGGCGAAGAAAATCTTTCGATAACAGCATCACAATTCCACTCACTGATGCGCCCAGTACTTTACGGATCCCGATTTCTTTTTTGCGGTGTGCCATCACCAGTACTGCAATAGCAAATAATCCCATGCAGGAAATGATAACGGCGAGTACCGCCCCGCTCATAAATATCTTTGAAAAGCGTTGTTCCTGTGTATATAGCCGTTGTGCATTTTCATCGAGGAAAGAAGGATCACTTTCTGACAGCTCATTAATTCCCTTCCAGAGTGCAGTGATCTTTTTCAGTGATGCCACCGGGTTGGATGTTTCTACTTTAACGAAGATATAATTCAGGGGAGCGTTCATGATCATCACCAGCGGACTGATTTTCTTATGTAATGATTCAAAGTGATAATCTTTCACCATGCCGATGACGTGCAACGGCGGCTCGTCCTCGCTCATGCGGAAGCTTACGCCTATAGGATCAGTTACGCCTAATTGTTTCGCCATCAGTTCATTGATCACCACAGCGTTACTGTCTGTTCCATACTCCCGGGAGAAATCGCGGCCGGATAATATTTTCAGGTCCAGTGTTTTGGCGTAGTCGTAATCTACTGCGAGGCATTGCGTGGAAACATGGCGATCTTTATACATAAAGCCCCTGGTCCAGTTGCCGGAAGACCCGTCCTTTCCCAGGCCGAGGTTTAACATGCTGCCACTCACGCTTCTTACTTCGCTCAGCTCTGTGAGCCTGTTTTTCATGGAAGTGATATCAGACGGCGTAGCATTATCAAGCGGGATGCTGATCACCTGGGATGAGTTGTATCCTAACGGGGCCGACTGTATGAAATTAAGCTGTTGCCAGATGATGGAGGTACAGCTGATCAGCACCACTGCTACCATAAACTGTACTATAATAAGCCCGTTGCGCACCCCGCTGCTTTTACCCATACCCAGCTTGCCTTTCAGCACCTCCAGGATATTGAGTCGCGCTACTTTCCAGGCGGGATAACCACCTGCCAGTAATGTGATCACGAAGAAACCGGCAATGGCGCCGGCTAACACCCAAATATTACGGAAGATGCCCAATGCAATATGATGCCCAAACACCTGGTTGTAATAAGGCAGCAGCAGGATCATCAGGCCCAGGCTCAGTACCAGTGCAAAGCAGCACAGGAGAAAAGCTTCTGCCCAGAACTGCAGCAGCAGCTGGCCATTTTGTGCACCCAGCGATTTCCGCAATCCTATCTCACCGCTGCGGGCAAAGGATCTGGCAATGGAAAGGTTTATAAAATTGATAGCGGCTATACTGATGATCAGCGTAGCAAGGATGATCATCAGCCAGGGATAAAATTTATTCAGGCCACTGTAAAAAGTACTCTCTGCATTGAGGTGAAAATCTTTCAGCGGCAATCCTTTCAGGTAAAACACATTTTTAACGCCACCCGCATTCTTCTGAAGGTCTTCTATCTTCCCTTTATAATATTTGTTCACCACCACACTCATATTTTTCTCGAAAGAAGTTTTACTGACGCCAGGTTCCAACTGAACAAACAGTGGAAAATTAGAGGCGCTCCAATCGTTTTTGGTGATGTTATACTCCGGTTCATTCTCAAATCGTGTGAGTAATTCGAAGCCCATTCCAGAATTATCGGGGATATCTGCTGCTATTGCGCTTACAATGAAAGGCTGCCATTTACCACCCAGGTTCAGTTCCACCGTTTGGCCTACCGGATCGGTATCTTTAAACAGTATGCCGGAAGCGCGTTTTGTGAGCACCACCTGGTTCAACTGCTGCAGTGCGCTATTCTTATCTCCCTTTAGCAGTGGAAAGGTGAACATCTTCAGAAAATCCTTGTCTACCATTTGCGCACCCAGGTAATAGTGGTTGGTACCATATCTTACAGGCACGTTATACCCGGCTATAAAAGTGGTATACTTTACGCCCGGTACTTCTTTCTGCAAAGCTACTGCCAGTGGCTTCGACATACTGGCGCCTGTTTTTACCTGGCCTCCGGTATCTTCCACGCCAATCAGCTGGTATATATCTTCCCCATTTTTATGAAAATTATCGTAAGTCCATTCCCGGTATGCGGTAAGAGACAAAAGCAATGCAGCACATAATGCGGTACTCATTCCCACGATGTTAACCGCAGCGAACACTTTCTGTTTCCGCAAATTCCTCCAGGCAATTTTTAAATAGCTCTTTAACATACGGTTATATTTAAAGTGATAAAAATAAAAGCAGGGCGTGTAGACACACACTCTGATTTGCTGTTCACTTGTTATTCAATTTTTAATGCGTTTACCGGGTTCCCGACGGCGGCTTTTACGGTTTGCAGGCCGATGGCCAGTAACGCTGTTGTTACGGCGATAATGGCAGCCAATATAAACATCCAGGGTTGCAGATCGATGCGGAAAGCAAATTGCTGTAACCATTGCTGCATCAGGTACCACGCCACCGGTGAGGCAATCACTAATGCGATCACTACTAACCGGATAAATTCTTTCGACAGTAAGGTGGTAATCTGCGCCACACTGGCGCCCAATACTTTACGCACGCCAATTTCGCGTGTACGCTGCTCAGCCGAAAAGGCTGCCAGTCCCAGTAATCCCAGTGCCGATATCAGCACGGTGAGTACCGTAAACCAGCCAAAGATCCCGGCCAACCGGTCTTCCGCAGTATACAACCTGCCAAATGCTTCATCCAGGAAGGTATATTCAAAAGGTTCCTGCATATCATACGCAGCATATATCTTTTGTATTTTCGCCATCAGGGCAGGCATATTCTGTTTTGGCGCCACTTTTACAAACATGCATCCTGGGCTGTTAGCGCCCCATAAAGCGGTATTATCCTTCTCCACATTTATGCCCAGCGGGGTGATGGCTGAATGCAATGATTTATAGTGAAAGTTTTTTACTACGCCAATCACCTCTACCTTCTTATCTCCCAAATTTATATACTTCCCCAACGGATATCCCGAAAAACCAAAGCTTTCCACGGCAGATTCATTCAGCACTATTTTATCCGGCATGCCCAGCTGTGTGGAATCTGCCGGCGGAAATTTCCATTGCAGTCCTGTTAACCCAAACAGGGAATGATCCATGCTGAGCATAGACAACGCCATTGGCGGACGGTTACCTTCTCCCATCACAAACCACATATCGTAACCGCCATACAACGGATAACGGGCTGTAGCCGTTTGCTGCACACCATTCAAAGCAGCCACCTGCTGCCGGTAAGCCTGGTAGTGATTCCCCATAGAGCCCTGAAATGGCAGCATTACCACGTTCTCTTTATTGATGCCGGTTGCAGCATGACGGAAGAAATACAGCTGCCGGTTAATAACAATGCTGCAAATGATGAGCACTGCTGCGGTTCCAAACTGCAATACCGTTAATACTTTCCTTACGGAGGCGCCGCCGCTTACGCGGCTCATCTTCCCCGACAAAATGTAAACAGGATTATAACGGGAAAGAACAAACGAAGGATAACTGCCTGCCAGTAAAATAGTGATCAGCAATAACAGCATATAAATCATGAGTACTACCGGGTGGTAAAGAAAGCTTACATCCACCTTCAGCTGCAGCAGGTTGAAGAACCAGGGGCGTAATAACTGGCACAACAAGAGCGCCAGGCAAAATGCCAGGAAAGCATAGAGGGCCGATTCTACATAAAATTGTTTGGCAATGCTTTTATGATCAGCGCCCAGCGATTTCCGCACCCCTATTTCACGGGCGCGCATCGTTGCCCGGGCGGTGGAGAGACTCATATAGTTAATCAATGCCATCAGCAGGATCAGCGCTGCTACCAGGGGAAACAACTTCAGATATCGAAGATTAAACCCCGGGCTGAAATTAGCATCAGTATGCATCCGGGTGATGGGTACCATCACCGCTCTCCCCTGATCCAACTGAGCAGCTATCAGCCGGTCGATATTTTGTACTACGGCGGCTGCGTGAGCGGGATCATCCAGCTTCAGGAACACTTTAAAAAAGACGCCGGCAAATCCACGTTCACCGGAAATAATTTCCCTCATTGATTCGATGCCGGCCATACTGGAATACGACAACAGTATATTAGCCTGGATACTGGAATTGGAAGGTGCATCGGCCATTACTCCTGATACCTGGAAAATGTACTTGCCATTATATCGCAGCTGTTTTCCTATTACATCTGTACTTCCAAAATATTTCCTGGCAGTGGAAGCCGAAATTACCGCTGTAAAAGGCTGCTTCAATACCTCATTCTTATCACCGGACAGCAAGGGGAAAGAGAAAAAGCTGAAGTAGTTGGCGTCTGTAAACCAGGTGTCACGCTCCTCGCTTTTAATATTGGGATTGGCCACACTCTGCATGATAATGGATTCGCTGGCGAGGTTGCCCATGCGGATATAACTCTCCACGGCCGCGTTCTGTTGCTGGATAGAGGCTGCCGTTGTTGCGTTAAAACGCTCCAGCTGCATCGTATCTTTCTCTAGTTTAATCTTCTCAAACAGTGAATAAATCCTGGAACTATCTTTATGAAAACGATCATAGCTCAGCTCATGCACTACATACAACATAATCAGCATGCAGGCGCACAAACCCGCTGCCAGCCCACCGATATTGATGAAGCTGTATAGCTTTCTTTTTGCAAGATTGCGCCAGGCAAGTTTTATGTAGTTGAATAGTAGCATAGTCAATCGTTTCTCAGGTTATCTGCCGGATTCACTTCAATAGCTCTCCAGGTTTGTGAAAAAATGGTAATCAGTGCCAGGAATACCAGGAACAGGAAACTTCCCAGCATTGCCAAAATGCCCGTGCTTACCCGGTAAGCAAATATCTGCAGGAAAAGCAGGCTACCTATATATCCCAGTGGCAGGGCAATACAGCCTGCTATGACGATTAATTTTATATAGCTTTTAGACAACAGCATTAATAGCCCCGCTGCACTGGCGCCCAGTACTTTGCGGATAGCAATTTCCTTTCTGCGGGTAAAAGAGGTGTAGGCTACAATGCCCAGCAACCCTAATGCAGCTATCAAGGTGGTAATGAATACCAGGAAACCCAGCATGGAAATTACTTCTCTCCCATTCCGGCTACGGAGCTGTTCATCCATCCATTCCGACGTGAATACTTCTCCGGGATGCATGGCTGTCCATATTTTTTTCACGTCCGCTACCTGCTGCTCTTTATCTCCTTTCAGCATCGCTAATTGCAGCTGACGGAATTCGTTGGGAGCAAAACGGATCGCCATCGGGCGGATATTTACTTCTATCGGCTGATAGTTGAAATCTTTCACTACACCAACAATGCTTACGGGAAGGGAATCCGACAGGAACAGTGTTCTTCCGATAGCATCTGCCGGTGATTTTATACCCATTACACTGACCGCCTTTTCGTTGACGATAATATATTGTTCTTTTTCAGCAGAAGCGGATTCAGGGAAAGTAGTGCCCGCCACTAGTTTCAGGTGCATTACTTTGAGGAAGTCCGCATCCCCGGCATAATAGCCAAACTCCATCCTGTCTTTGCTGTCGCCGGTGCGGATAACGCAGAAGTTACAATGTCTTGGCATGCCTAATGTTCCGGAGCTGGCTGTTGCCGTCGTCACTTCCTTCAATTGCATCATGCGTTCCTTCATCCGTTGAAAGTCCACATCCGCCAGCGGAACATTGAGGATATCTTCACGGTAGAAGCCCATGTCCTTAATGGCTTTGTAATGGAACTGACGATAAACGGTGACCAGGAAGATGATCGCGGTTAACGATAAGGAAAACTGGATGACGATAAGTGTTTTCCGCAATCCCAATCCGCCAAAAAGTTTAATGTCGATAAGGTTCTTTAACACCTTAGCCGGTTGAAAGGCGGATAAAGCCCATGCCGGTATAGCCCCGGCTACTATGCCAATAACGATGCTAAATAACAGGAACAACAGGAGCAGCCTGGGTTCGAGGAGGTTGTTATCCGGAACAGGTAATCCGCTGAAATGAGTGGACTGCATCAGCATCAGCAATAAAACCGCCATGATCAGCGACAATATGCACATGATCACAGATTCGGTAATAAACTGTAAGAATATCTGCCAGCGTTGCGCGCCGTTTACCTTTCGCACGCCTACTTCTTTAGCCCGCTGCAGGGAACGTACAATAGATAAATTGGTATAGTTAAAGCAGGCGCAGATAATCAGTCCCAGCGCTACGCCTATTTCCGCGAGTAATTTGCCCCAGGGCGGCGTACCGCCGATATCGTCCATCAGCTCCTGCGACGGCGTGATTTTGCCGAGTGCCTGTGGTTCGAAAGCCATGCTGCCCTGCCCTTTCTGCACCAACCCGTCGTAGCGATGGGCCTGGTCCTTCAGCGCCGACTCCAGGGCGGATACCTTTTCGCCGCGGCGCAGCACCACATAGGTGTAGCTGCTCTGTACCTGGTCCCAGTTATTCAGCTTATCCGGCAATACTTTGCTTTGTTCCAGTAAAGGCACGGACGACATTGCCGCAAAGGCTTCGTAATCGATATGGGATTTGGAGGGAGCAGGTTCCATTACGCCACTAACGATAAAGCTGCCAAAGCGATCGAACAGGATTACCTTTCCCATTGGATCAGTGGTCCCAAAAAACCGTTGGGCAGTTTCTGCGGTAAGCACAATGCTGTTGGGCGTAAGCAGGGCGGTGCGGGGATTGCCCGCAGCCAGTTTAAAGCCAAACACCTCAAAGAAGGAAGGCGTGGCAAATGCCCCATAGATATGGATCTTCTTCTTATCTATTTTCCCGTCTCCATTTAAAACACCATATAAGGTGGCCTCATTTTCAACGGCAGCATAATTATTTTTTAATGCCGCTCCCATTGGTAATGGCACACTGGCCATATGATATTTTCTGCCATCCGGCGTTTGCGCATGGGTAGTGATTCTCCAGGTACGCGAAGCAGCAGGATGAAAATTATCATAACTGAAATTTTCCCTGACAGATATCAATACGATCAAGCATACTGTCATGCTCACAGCCAGCCCGGCGATGTTGATAAAGGTAAACAACCTTTGCCGCTGCAGATTTCTGAATGTTATGACGATATAACGCTTAAACATATACGTTAAATTATTCGGCTTTTAAAGATTTTACAGGGTTGGCCATGGCGGCTTTCACCGACTGGAAACTCACAGTTGCCAGGGCTATCACCACTGCCAGTAAGCCAGCAATAATAAAGATCCAGACAGATAAATTTGTATGATATGCAAATCCGGATAACCAGTTATTCATCATGTACCAGCTGATAGGCGTGGCCAGTAAGATACCAATGATCACCAGGGTCAGGAATTCTTTTGAAAGCAAACGGGTAACGTTCATTACGGAAGCACCTAATACTTTCCGGATACCAATTTCTTTCCTGCGCTGTTCTGCAGTAAAAACAGATAGTCCGAACAGCCCCAGGCAGGAAATCATTACCGCTACCACCGCAAATACCTGCGCCAGTTTACGCAACATCGTTTCCGACCTGTACATGTTATCAAAAGTTTCATCGAGGAAGTGATAATCTACCGGGTAGCCGGCGTTCAGCGTAGTGAATACTTTTTCCACTGCGGCCACCTGATTGGAAACCTCTCCTTTTGCCAGGCGGATCATCATGTAATTATTATCGTTCGGTTCCAGCATCATTACCATCGGCGAAATATTTTCCCTCATAGAGGCAAAATGATAATCTTTTACCACGCCGATGATGGTGCCTTTCCCCTTCCAGAAACTGATTTGTTTTCCTACAGGGTCCTTCATTCCCATTACACGGGCGGCGGTTTCATTGATGATATAGGCAGCGGAGTCCGAAGCAAAGTCCCGGGAGAAATCACGGCCTTCCTTCATCGTCATTCCCATGGTGGAAACATAGTCGTATCCTACCTGCTGCGGCGCGGTATTTACAATCAGCTTATCCGGCTTTCCTTCCCAGCTCAGGTCGGCACTTGAGCCGCCAATAGACAATGGCAGGAAACTGTTGTAGGTAAATGACTTCACCTGCGGCAGCTGCGACATTGATTGCTCAATCGCCTGCTGGTTTGCGGCAAAGCCTTCGCCCAATTCCACATACATTACATTTTCCTTGTCAACCCCCAGGTTACGGTGGTAGATGTACTGCATCTGGTTGTAGATCACTACGCTGCTCACAATAAAAATGAAAGAGAGCACAAACTGCAATACCACCAGGTTTTTCCGGAACAGGGAGGCTCCGCTCCCGCTGCTCAAATCACCTTTCAATACCTTCACCGGGAGGAAACGCGATAACACAAAAGCAGGATAGCTGCCTGCCAGCAAGCCAGTGATCAATATTACTCCTAACAGCCCCACCAGGTACTTAACAGTAACAGACAGCGTAAACGTAATATGCTTGCCGGTAAAATTATTGAATACCGGCATCAGTAAGTACACCACTACTGCTGCGGCAACAGCCGCTATAGCGCACATCAGGATTGCTTCGCCGGTAAACTGCAACATCAGCGAAAGCCTGGAAGCGCCCATCGATTTACGCACACCTACTTCACGGGCTCTTTTAGATGCCTGTGCAGTGGAAAGGTTCATGAAATTGATACAGGCAATGGCCAGTACAATAAGCGCCGTGATGAAAAACAAACGTACATATTCAATTCTTCCACCGGCTACTTTTCCATTTTCATATTTTTCATGCAGATAGGTATCTTCAAAAGGTTGCAGCCATACTTCATTCTTATTACCAGGGTTGAGTTTAGCGTAATGTTGCTGCATCTTTGCGGTGAGGCGGGGAATATCTGTTCCGGCTTTCACCACCATGTAATTAGAAATACTATAGCTGCCCGGCCTCAACAGCCAGGGATCCTGCTTCAGGGAAAGCGCAAAGGGCAGTATAAAGTCGAACTGAATGGACGATGCAGCGGGCACGTCTTTCACGATAGCTGTTACCTGCAGCGCTTTGTTCTTTTCCACGTTAATGATCTTTCCTACAAGATCGGTGGTGCCGTAATATTTTTTTGCAAATGATTCCGTCAGTACAATAGATTCCGGCTGCATCAATGCGGTATGCTTATCTCCTGCTACTACCGGGAAGTCCATCTCTTCCAGCAGGTTAGAGGTAGCGAATATGTAATTTTTTTCCAGGGCGGATCGCTGCGCTGTTTTAAACAGCATGTTGCTGTTGGTCACCCGGACTTTCACATTCGCCATGATCTCCGGGAAGTTACTTTTCAGGTCATCCGCCAGCACAGTTGGAGTGACGGTCATGGTGCGTATACCGCCCCAGTCCACATTCGCCTGCAGCCGGTAAATATTCTTGCCATTTGAATGGAACTTATCAATACTATATTCGTCTAAAACCCAGCAGAGGATAAACATGCACACCGCCATGCCAAAGGCCAATCCTGCAATATTCACAGCAGCGAAAAACTGGCTTCTTTTCAGATTCCTCCAGGCAATTTGGAAATAGTTTTTAATCATGTTTATTCGGATCTAAGTGATTTAACCGGGTTCATTAACGCCGCTTTTATGGATTGCAAACTAACGGTACACAATGCAATCAGCACCACCATTCCAGCGGTGAGTAAAAACACCCACCATTCCACGTGCACCCTGAAAGCAAAGTTTTGCAGCCATTTTTCCATTCCGTACCAGGCTATGGGAGAAGCGATACAGATCCCTATCAAAACCAGTTTGAGAAAGTCTTTAGATAACAACAGTGAAATATTGGCAATAGAAGCACCCAGCACTTTGCGGATACCGATTTCTTTTGTACGCTGCCGGGAAATGAGCATAGACAATCCCAGGAGGCCCATACAGGCTATAAAGATGGCGAGGCCGGAGAAGATACCGAATAATTTGCCCAGTGTACGTTCAGATGCATACTGTGCCTGTATATCATCTTCCACAAAAGTGAAATTAAATGGCACATCGGGAATCATACTGTTCCATGCGGCTTCCACACGTTTTAATATAGCCTTTTGATCGCCTGCTGCAAGCCGCAGGGTAATGATCGCTACTTCATCCTGCCTTACCAGGTAGACGATAGGCTCTACCGGCATTTGCAGGGAGCGGAGGTTGAAATCTTCTACCACTCCTATAATGGTACCATGTCTTTCCATATACCCGGGTCGCCACTCAATCCGTTTGCCTACTGCATCATCCTTAAAGCCTAACTGTCGTGCAGCGGCCTGGTTAACGATATAGGCATCGGAAGAATCAGTAGCCAGCGCAGGGTCAAAATCACGTCCGGCCACCAGTTTGATGCCGGTTGTTTTGAGCAGGTCGAAATCCGATTGAATGATTCCTGCAACAAAGCCGTCTTTATCATCTCCCCCTTCACGTACTATCGGGTTGTTATTAAACACACCACTGCCCATTAAAAAATTATGCATGGAAGCCTGCTGCACACCCGATTGGTTTAAGAAGGCGGATTTCAGCAAAGCAACTTTGGCGCCATCCACGCCGGAGAGGTATATATTTACGAGGTGTTCTTTATCGAATCCGAGGTTTTTTGTTTGCCAGTAGCGGAGCTGGGAAAATACCACCACCGTGGAAATGATCAATGCCACGGCTACCGCAAATTGTGCCACCACTAATCCACGGCGTACCAGCACACGGGAGCCGGAGGTAACAAAATTTCCTTTCAATACGCGTACGGGTATCAGCCCGGACAGGTAGAGCGCAGGATAGCTACCGGCCACCAGGCCCACCAATAATACCAGCAATAATAAGCCGGCATATAAAAAACTATCTGCGGAAGAAAGCAACAGCAATTGTTTGCCGGTAATAGTATTAAACAATGGCATCGCCAATCCTACCAGCAAAATAGCCAGCACAAAAGAGATAAGGCTGATCACCAGTGATTCTGTAAGAAATTGCAGGATAAGGCTTTTTCTTTCAGCGCCCAGTACTTTACGCAGCCCCACTTCTTTTGCTCTTTCATGTGCCCGCGCAGTGGTGAGGTTCATGAAGTTGATACAGGCAATCAGGATCAGGAAAACCGCGATAGCAATGTATAACCAGATCAACGGGGAATTATCTATTCCTTTATCGCCCTGCGGGTGCAGATGTACATGCTGAATGGGTTGCAATTCCAGCGCAAACTGTATGTTATGCTTTTTCAGTATTCGACCAATATGAGTAGATACAAAAGTGGCCAGTTCTTTGGTAAGTTTAGCAGGATCTGCGTGGTCTGCCAGCTGCACATAAGTAACATTATTGCCAAACATGAACCACTGTTTTTCCATATCGGTGCCCGCTTTTAATGCTTCTTTCAGCATGGTGGGGTACGATATGATCATGGTCATGCGGAGATCTGTATTGGATGGAAAGTCCTTAGCCACACCGGTTACCGTGCAGCTGTAACCATTGCCTACCTTTATCAGTTTTCCAATGGGCGATTCATTTCCAAAGTATTTTTTTGCAGCAGATGCAGTTAATACGATGGAGTATGGTTCTTTTAAAACGGTAGCCGGATTTCCTTCCAGCAGCGGATAATTGAAAACCCGGAAGAAAGGTTCATCGGCAAAGCCTGTATTTTCTTCCCATATTCTTTTATCTCCTGCAGTATAGAGGGTATTTCCCGGTGCGTAAATACGTACTGCTTCTTTGATGCTGCTGATATCTTTTTTCAGATTGGGGCCAACAGGAAACTGGGTAGCCGCGTCATGTTCGGTATTACCTGTGGGACGGGTAGTTTGAGTTGTAACGCGGTAGAGACGGTCCGCATTATGGTGGAACCTGTCAAAACCCAGCTCATCGCGCACATACAGCGTAATCAGTATGCAGCAGGCCATGCCTACAGCCAGCCCGGAGATATTGATCACCGTAATGAACTTATGACGCTGTAAATGACGAACAGCAATTTTGAAATAGTTCCGAAACATCATGATGTGGTTTTAGAATGGCGGAAAAAAAATCACACATGAAACTGCTCCTTGATATTCTCTGTCACCACGCGTCCATCAAACAGGTTGATAATACGGTGTGCAAACCCTGCATCATATGGGGAGTGTGTTACCATGATCAGGGTGGTGCCGGAGTTATTCAACTCCTGTAATAACTTCATCACTTCTTCCCCGTTGGTGGAGTCCAGGTTACCTGTAGGCTCATCCGCCAATATCAGGTTAGGTTTGGCTACCACGGCGCGGGCAATAGCTACTCTTTGTTGCTGACCACCGGACAGCTGCTGCGGGAAGTGGTTGCGGCGGTGCATAATATTCATGCGTTCCAGCACCTCTTCTACCTTCACCTTTCTTTCGGCGGCAGGAACTTTCAGATAAAGTAAGGGTAACTCCACGTTCTCGAAAACGGTGAGCTCATCGATCAGGTTAAAGCTCTGGAACACGAAACCAATAGAGCCTTTGCGGAGCTGTGCCCTTTGTCTTTCACTCATACGCGCTACTTCCTTATCCCAGAAGTGATACTCGCCATCACTGGGGTTATCCAGCAAACCCAATATGTTCAGCAAAGTGGATTTGCCGCAACCGGAGGGTCCCATGATCGCCACAAATTCTCCATCCTGCACTTCCATGTTAATACCATTGAGAGCAGTGGTTTCTACCTCTTCTGTTGTAAACAGCTTCTGTAAGTTAACAGTGCGTATCATATGTGTTTTTAATTTTAAATGCTAGTTTATATAAAAAAATGGATGAACTAAAAGGATAAAACATCTTTGTTTCCGAAATTCTCATAGGAAGAAGTAATTACCTGGTCGCCTGGCTGCAGGCCCTCCAGTACTTCAAAATATAGCGGATTTTTACGGCCCAGCGAAATATTACGTTTTACTGCGCGGTTGCCGCTTTTATCTACTACGTATACCCAGTTACCACCGGTGTCGGAGAAAAATCCGCCGAGCGGTAAAAGGATAGCTTCTGCGGACTTACCCAATACAAGGCGGATAGGAGAGGATTGTCCACGGCGGATACCTTCCGGCGTATCTTTTTGAAAGGTCATATCGGCCTGGAAACGGCCGCTTTTTACTTCAGGATATACCTTTGTAACCAGCATTTCGTAAGATTTCCCATCGAATTCGAAGGTGGCTTTCAACCCGGCAAATACCTGGGAAACATAATGTTCGTCTATATCGGCGCGTAGTTTAAAACCATTCAGGTCATCGATCTGGCCAATATTCTGGCCGGCGGTGATGCTGGAACCAACTTCCACATCGATGGAAGAGAGCTGCCCGGATACCGGGGCGCGGACAATCAGGCTGTTCAGGTTTTCCCGCATCAGGTCCAGGTTGCGCTGGGTTCTGGCCAGGGTGCCTTCCAGCTGGGTAATCTGCATTTTGGCATTGTCCTGCTGGTATTTCTGGGATTGCAGCTGGATATCTTTCTGACGCAGGAGTCCTTCCAGTTCAAACTTGTTTTTGTTGAATTCCTGGCGGGCCACGATCTTTTCTTCCACCAGTTGCTTGTTCCGGTCGTACAGGTCCTGTGCAGCGGCTATCTTGGCGTCAATGTCTGAAATGGTTTGCTGCATGGTAAATTCCTGCTGGCGGATGCTCAGGCGGGTATTCTGCAGTTCGTTGCGTAAACGGTAGATCTCTGTTTCATGGTTTACGAAGTCCATCATCATGTGCTGGTTGTCCAGCCGCAGGATAGAGTCGCCTTCCTTTACCATACTACCGCCATCCAGGTACTTGCGGCTTACATATCCGCCTTCAATGGCATCCAGGCGGATGGTTTTCAGGGGCATTACCACTGCGGTAACGGCAATATATACGTCAAAGGTTCCTTTCTTTACTGTAGAGATAGTGATCTTGTCTTTTTCTACATTCAGGGTGGCCCTGTGATCCGCAAAAAGCAACGTGTACAACAGCAGCATTACTACTACTGCTCCGCCACCTATCATCAGGATGCGCTTTTTATTCCAAAACTTCTTTTCTAATTTTCTATCCATGTTCTTTAGCGAAAAGTTTGCTGACCGGAGAAAGTCAATCCACATGCCAAAGCTGAAAACCTTTTACCAGCAACGTTTTCAAGGAAAAATGGTTTAAAAAAACGTCCTTTGCCGGACAAGCGGTGTCCATAATCGGACACTTTTAAAAGTTCCTGAAATTAGCTGTGGGTTTGAAAGAATCTTTGTTTAATATTGTCACCTATTCACCATTCGCATATGACTACCATGCAACCAGGAAAGATTTTAATTGTTGATGATGATGTAGATGTTTTACGTGCGGCCCGCCTGTTACTCAAAAGACATTTCGAACAGGTTGATTTTGAGAAGAATCCGCAAAAAATCCCTTATCTCGTATCCAACTTCGATTACGATGTAATCCTGCTGGATATGAACTTTACCCGCGACCTGAGCAGCGGAAAAGAAGGCTTTGAATGGCTGGACCGGATCCTGGATATAAAACCGCAAACGGCCGTTGTATTGTTCACTGCTTATGGCGACGTGGAAATGGCGGTAAGGGCCATCAAGGCCGGTGCGGTTGACTTTGTGCTCAAACCCTGGGAAAACGAAAAGCTCCTGGCCACTATTCAAACTGCCTATAACAAACGTGCAGCCCAACAGGATAAACCTCCCGCTGCCGTACATCATCCGGGCAACCAGGTAATCGGCAAAAGCCCCGGCATGCTCGCCGTATTTGATACCGTATCCAGGGTAGCTGCCACGGATGCCAATATCCTCATCCTCGGCGAAAACGGTACCGGTAAGGATATGCTGGCCCGCCAGATACATACACAGTCGAACCGGAGCAGCAAACCCTTCGTAAGCGTAGACCTCGGCGCCATCAGCGAAACCCTGTTTGAAAGTGAACTGTTTGGCCACGTAAAAGGCGCCTTCACTGATGCCCGCGAAGACCGCGCCGGCCGCTTTGAAGAAGCCAACGGCGGCACCATCTTCCTGGATGAAATAGGAAACATCTCCATCCCCTTCCAGGCAAAACTGCTTACCGTGTTGCAAAACAGGTCAGTTACAAAAGTAGGCTCTAATAAAAGTATACCCATCGACGTTAGACTGATCTGCGCCACCAATCGCAACATTTCGCACATGGCTTCGCAACACCTGTTCAGACAGGATCTGCTCTATCGTATCAATACCATTGAAGTACACCTGCCGCCACTGCGCGAACGTGTGGAAGATATCATCCCGCTGGCAGAACACTTCCTGCAGCTGTACCGCGATAAATATAAACGCCCGGTAAACAGCATGCACGAATCACTCATCACGCAACTGCAGCGCTACGACTGGCCCGGCAACATCCGCGAACTGCAACATGCGCTGGAAAGAGCTGTTATCCTATCACAGGGAAAAACCCTCCAGCCAAAGGATGTATTTGTAAAAAACAATAACAACGCAGATCAGGCGATGGACACCGGCTATAACCTGGAAGAAATGGAACGCAACATCATTTCCCAGGCCATGAAAAAATGCAACGGCAACATCACCGAAGCCGCCAAAGAGCTGGGACTTAGCAGGGCCGCACTTTACAGAAGACTGGAAAAATATAACATATAGCCGTTGGCTTTCAGCGGTTAATAATCACTGAAAGCCAAACAGCTAAAAGCGCTCCAATGAATCGTTTCAGCATTAATATCAGCTTCCGGGTCATCCTGCTGGCCGCCACGCTCACAGCCGCTATCTGGCTGTTCATGCACGGTATGCAGCCACTCACATTCCTGTTGATCCCGCTGGTATTTATACAGCTGTACGGCATCTATCATTATCTCAACCGGATTAACCGGAAACTTACCCTGTTCCTCGAGTCAATCCGCTATGAAGATTTTTCTATCCGCTTCAGCGCCGATAATAAGCTAGGCAAAAGCTTCAGTATGCTCAACCACCAGTTCAACGAAGTACTGGAGGCGTTCCGGCAAACCCGCGCAGAAAAAGAAGCTAACCTGAAGTATATCGACACCATCGTGCAGCATATCAGCATCGGGGTATTGTCGTTTGATGCAGAAGGGAAAATAGAACTCATTAATCCCGCCGCTTTCCGCCTGATGGGCATCTACCGGCTGCGTAATATTCACGAACTGAAAACGGTTCATCCAGGCCTGTCCGAATTACTGATGGAATTGTCGTCGGGAAATAAAACACTGTATGCAACAAGGCAGGAACAACAACTGTCTATTCACGCTGCTACTGTGCGGTTACAGGGCCGGCTCATCAAACTTATTTCCATCCAGAATATCCACTCGGAATTACAGAAAAAAGAACTGGAAGCATGGCAAAACCTCACCAAAATATTGCGCCATGAAATTATGAATTCCGTAACGCCCATTGTGTCGCTGATTGGTACCATGCAGGAAATTGTGGACCTGGATATTGCCCCTGGCGCGCAGCACCAGGAAGGCATTTCCGACCTGCGCGAGGCGCTGCAAACCGTGGAAAGCCGCAGCAAAGGCATCATGAATTTTGTAAATGCATACCGCGATTATACTACCCTTCCGCAACCACAGTTTACCACGGTGAATGTAAGGACCCTGGTAAACTCCGTGAGCAGCCTGTTCCAGGCCGATATGAAGCAGGCAGGCATCCGGTTTTCCGTAGAAACGGACGCCGAAAATATGGAGATCCATGCGGATATATCGCAGTTGCAAATGGTGTTGATCAACCTCGTTAAAAATGCGATGGATGCCCTGGAACATACACCTGAGGCGACCATCAGCATGAAGCTGTATCTCAACAACATCCAGCAGATATGTATTGAAATTACCGACAATGGCCCTGGCATTGATAAAGACGCCATGAACAAAATCTTTATCCCTTTCTTTACCACCAAAAAGAAAGGGTCCGGCATTGGCCTGAGCTTGTCCCAACAGATCATACAAATGCATGGCGGGCAGCTAAAAGTGATGAGTCCGGGTATTAACGGTAACGGTACTACGTTTTATATCCTGTTGAATACTTAACAGAATATTTGTAAATTACTGGTACAATCCCTTTCCATGTTCCGCCCAAAACACCTGATTATTTATTTTCTTGTACTATTGGCTGATATCCTGTTGATTGCCTTTGGCAGCGAGGAATACCGGTATGCCACCAAGCCGCTGCTGATGATTTTACTGGCCGTGTATGTGTTGTATGCCAATGTAAAAATGCCCCGCTCCTTCCGTATTTTTTTGTTGCTGGCATTATTTTTTTCTTCCCTGGGAGATGACCTGTTGTTGTTTGAAAATCTTTTCCTGCCGGGCCTCGGCAGCTTTTTCATTGCACAGGTGATGTATTGTATCTTCTTCCTGAAAATAAGATACAGCAACCTGCCGGTACCGTTGTGCCGGTATCCGTATATATTCCTGAACGCTGCGGTGATAATCCTGTTCATCCTCTTCCTGCTACCCTATCTGGGCGGTTTAGCCATACCCGTTATCGCGTATTCAATTACCCTTTTCTTCCTGGTGCAATGCGTACTGCATGCCTTTCATTTCCGGCGGCAACCTACGGGCTGGTATGCGCTGGTGGGCGCAATGCTATTCGTCATTTCAGATGCCATGATAGCAGTGGGCAAATTCTATCATCCGTTTCCCGGCGGCGATATCCTGGTGATGCTCACCTATGGTTTTGCACAATGGGGGCTGGTGTATGGCAGTACGGAGTACTTCCGGGTAAAAATTAGCCGGTAATTCTTACTTTTGTCTAACTATGCAGCAAACAGACTTTCTTGTCATCGGTTCAGGAATTGCAGGGCTCACTTATGCGCTCAAGGTATCACAACAATGTCCGGATAAAAAGATTACCATCATCACAAAAAGCCGGGAAGATGAAACCAATACCAAATACGCCCAGGGTGGCGTAGCGGTAGTAAATGACCTGGAGAATGACAGTTTCGAAAAACATATAGACGATACGCTCATCGCGGGCGACGGACTCTGTAACGAACAGATAGTAAAGATCGTGGTGACCGAAGGGCCGGAAAGAGTGAATGAGATTATTGAATGGGGCGCCAACTTCGACAAAAACGCCGACGGCGACTTTTCTCTTGGCCGCGAAGGCGGACACTCCGTTTTCAGGGTAATCCACCACAAGGATATTACCGGTAAAGAAATTGAACGCGCGCTGCTGGACGCCATCCACCGCCGCCCGAATATAGAACTGATCACACACTGCTTTGTGGTAGACCTCATCACCCAGCACCACCTGGGCTACCTGGTTACCAAATCCACACCTGATATAGAATGCTATGGGGTATATGTATTAAACCTCGCTACCAATAAAATTGAAAAGATCCTTTCCAAAGTAACCCTGCTGGCTACCGGCGGCAATGGCCAGGTATACCGCAGCACCACCAACCCCAACATCGCTACCGGCGATGGCGTGGCAATGGTGTACCGCGCAAAGGGCCGTATCGAAAACATGGAGTTCATCCAGTTTCACCCTACAGCCCTCTACCAGCCGGGTGTAAGCCCTTCCTTCCTCATTACCGAGGCAGTAAGAGGCGACGGCGGTATTCTCCGGAATATCCACGGAGAGGATTTTATGCAAAAATACGATCCGCGCCTGTCGCTGGCTCCGCGCGATATTGTTGCCCGCGCCATCGACAGCGAAATGAAGATCACCGGTACAGAACATGTATACCTCGATTGCCGGCACATGGACCTGGAGAAATTTATCCATCATTTCCCCAATATCTATGAAACCTGTAAAGCCGCAGGAATTGATGTGGCCCATCAGATGATCCCGGTATCGCCCGCCGCACATTACAGCTGTGGCGGTATTAAAACCAATGAATGGGGACTCACCTCTATCCGTAATTTATATGCATGCGGCGAATGCGCCAGCACCGGCCTTCATGGCGCCAACCGCCTTGCCTCCAACTCGCTGCTGGAAGCAATGGTATTTGCCCACCGCTGTTTTATGGATGCTACCAGCAAAATAGACCTGCTGGAGTTTAAGGAAAATGTGCCCGACTGGGACGCAACCGGCACCAGCGCCCCCAAAGAAATGATCCTGATCACGCAAAGCCTGAAAGAGCTGAAGCAGATCATGAGCGATTACGTAGGGATTGTACGGACCGATGTACGTTTACAACGCGCCCTCCGCAGGATGGATATCCTGCACGAAGAAACGGAAGACCTCTACGAAAAAACAATGGTATCGCCGCAATTATGTGAACTGCGCAACCTTATTACTGCAGGTTACCTGATCGTAAAAGGCGCCGCCTTCCGCAAAGAAAGCAGGGGACTTCATTTCAATACCGATTATCCGTTTAAGAGCGATCTCGTACAAAACATTGTGCTGTAAGCTAAACGGCTGTCTTTCATTACCTTTGCGTTGGATTTACAACCATCAGGAATATGTATTATCTGCTGCTTGCTTTTTGTTATAGCCTTTCCATATTGCCATTTCCGGTGCTTTACTTCATCAGCGACGTATTATACGTGCTGGTGTACCATGTGATCGGATATCGCAGGAAAGTAGTGATGGAGAACCTGACCCAGGCCTTTCCGGATAAGTCAAAGGAAGAACTCACCCTTCTTGCAAAAAAATATTATCACAACCTTACCGATATGATGGTGGAAACCATCAAACTGCTCACCATGAGTAAAGCGCAGCTGCAAAAACGCTTCCGCTGCGATCTTACGGTATTGCATGAATTATACGCACAGGGTAAAAGCTGCCAGCTGCACCTCGGGCATAACTTTAACTGGGAATGGGCTAACCTGTTTTGCATGCAGGGCGTGGCATTTCCTTTCCTGGTAGTATATATGCCGCTTACGAGCAGGCCGGCCGACCGGATGTTCCGTCATTTCAGGGAAAAATTCGGCACTATTCTCATTCCTGCCAATGATATGGGCAACAGCATGCGGGCATGGACCAACAAACAATACCTGATTGCTTTGGTGGCAGATCAGAATCCCGGTAATCCGCGCAGCTGCTACTGGTACCCGTTCCTCAATAAAATGACGCCGTTCTACAAAGGCCCGGAAATGGGCGCCAGGAGAAGTAATATCCCGGTGGTGTTTGTGGATATCCGTAAAGTAAAAAGAGGTTATTACCATGCTTCACTGAAGCTGGCCTTTGAAAATCCGCAACAGGAGTCCGAGGGCGCTATCACAGAAGCCTTTGTAAAATATCTCGAGAAAAATATTCATGAACAACCTGAAGTGTGGGTATGGAGCCACCGGCGCTGGAAACATGAATATAAAGGGAATTAAAAAATAGTTTTTTTACAGGAGATGGATACCTGATTATCTCCTGTGCTGCTTCAGGCTTTCACCCGGCTTTCTTACTTGACCTGTACGTTATTCGTTACTTTTTTCGTGGAGTACTTTTGTGCGATTTGCAGCATATTATGAACGTTTTTCCTTTTAACGGCTCCGCTGAGGATGACTTCCCCGTCTGAAACAGTAACGGTAACGTTAGTAAACCTGCGGGCAGCGTAAACGGAGTCGAGAGAGCGTTTGAGGATAACATCGGGATCAGGTCCTGCAGGCGATGGCGTTGTTGTTGTGGGTGATGGCGGTGGCGGTGCAACCACGGCTGTTTTCACGGTGATATTATCCTGTACCGACTTCACTCCCTTCACTCCTTTCAGCGCGTCTTCAGCGGCCGATTTGGCCACTTCGTCGCCCACTTCACCACCCAGGATCACGACGCCGTTTTTCACGTCTGCAGTGATGCCGGGAATATGACTCAGCTTTTCATTTACTTCTTCCTTTAGTTCTTCATCTGAAGGTTTACAGCCAAACATCAATATGTTTATAAACATCAGCGAGGCTATTGCCAGGGTTTTTATCGTCATGCCCAAACAATTTTATAGCAAGAAGATAACAAATACGCAGGGAATAGCCAAAAGAAAACGGGACCGATAAGAAGAAGCCAGTGCTTCTTTTTATCGATCCCATTTAAAAATATGAAGGTAATTAGTTCAATACCGTTTTTTCCTGCACAACCTGTAATCCTTTCTGGTCCTTCATTTTAGCGAAGCCTCCTTCTATGTTACGCAAATTGTGGATGCCTTCTCTTTTCATGATAGAGCAGGCAATGATGCTGCGGTAACCACCCTGACAATGTACATACAGGTTGTGGTTATCTTCCAGGTCAGCTAATTTTCCGGGGTCCATCATATCACCGAGGGTAATATTGAGTGCACCTTTGATATGGCCATCCGCAAATTCAATAGGCTTACGAACGTCGATGATCACCAGGTTGGGATCATGCGGAATATCCATTGCCAGTTCATCTGCTTCTACGGTGATGATCAGGTCTTTTGCTTCACCGGCGGCTTCCCATGCAGGATAGCCACCATCGAGGTAGCCTACCACATTATCAAAACCTACGCGGGCCATTCTCACCACGGTTTCCTCTTCTTTACCGATGGGGGTAACCAGGATAATGTCCTGGTCAAACGGCAGGAGGCTGCCCGCCCATTCAGCGAAACGTCCTTCCAGGCCAATGCTGATGGAGCCGGGTACATATCCGTCGCCAAATTCAGTGGCGGGACGGGTGTCGAGAATCAGTGCGCCGGCTTTACCTTTTGCTTTGAATGCTGCAGGGGTAAGCGGCTGCATTGCCTTTTCCATTACGGCTTTCAGGGCATCGTATCCTTCCTTGTTTATTTTTGCGTTGATAGGAAAGTAAGATGGCGGCGTAGCTAAGCCACTGGTCACTTCTTCGATAAATTTATCTTTATCTGTAGCCAGCAATGCGTAGTTAGTGGCTTTTTCCTCACCAATGGTGCTGTAGGTGTTTGGTCCCAGGTTTTTGCCGCAGGCAGAGCCGGGGCCGTGTGCCGGGTATACGATTACGGTGTCCGGCAGTGTTTTAATTCGGTTGTTGAGCGAATCGAACAGGTATCCGGCTAACTCTTCTTTGGTGAGGTTGCCGCTGAAAAGATCCGGGCGGCCAACGTCTCCGACAAATAAGGTATCTCCTGTAAATAAGGCATACGGCTGTTGCTGTTCGTCCGATAGCAGGTAACAGGAAGATTCCATCGTATGGCCGGGTGTATGCAGCACTTTAAAGCTTACTGCGCCGATGTCGAATACTTCATTATCTTTTGCTATATAAGCATCGAAGCTTGTTTCTGCATCCGGGCCATATACGATTTTGGCGCCGGTAGCTTCTGCCAGTTCCAGGTGTCCTGAAACAAAATCAGCGTGAAAATGAGTTTCAAAGATGTATTTAATGGTGGCGTTGCGTTCTTTTGCCAGATCGAGGTATACTTCAATATCACGCAACGGGTCAATCACTACCGCGATCCCGTTGGATTCTATGAAGTATGCCGCTTCCGACAAACAGCTGGTGTACAATTGTTTTACGTACATGGTTTTTGATTTTTACAAATTTACAACTTCTGAGGCTGTACACTTATGGATAAAATCTATACCAAAATAAAAAAGTAGCCCTGGGGCTACTTTTTTATATAATACTTTTCCGTAGTACACGGATCAATGCTTTTAACCAACAAGTTCTTCCACAAACTTCGCCACTTCAGCAATACGTTGCTTGTTGATGGTGTAGTGAATAAACTTACCATCTCTTTCTGTAATTACAATGCCAGCACGCCTTAATATGGCGAGATGTTGCGATGCTACCGATTGTTCCAGACGCAATTTCACGTAAATCTCCGTCACGGTCATTTTCTTGTGATCTTCCAGCAGCTTAATCATCTGCTGGCGCAGCTTATGGTTGATAGCACGTAAAACCATAGCAGCCTTCTTTACGGCAATGTAATCCAATTTGATCTGGTCTTTTTCATTGGTACCTCTAGAAATAATAAGAGTATTAGAAGAGGTAGTTAATAATGTTTTTTCCATCGCATAATAGTTTTAAAAAAATGATGAAATGAAAGGGATCAACGGACAGTACTCGCAAACAGTTAGACAACAACTGCGGTAATCGATTTATACAAAAATATAATATCTATCACAATAAAAAAAATTTCCATACCTTAAATTATCATATATATGCCCCGGATACTTGCAAATTAGATGTAATTTGACTCTCCCATGACAAAACTAAGATATATGTCAGGGCTTTTGAGGAGAATAAAAAGGCTTGAGGTAAAACGGACTGAAATAAGCCAGGTCAACGAATAGCTTTTTTTCATAAGCCTGGGCCGACAGCGGCGCCATATGCGCGGCACTTATCACATATTCTGCGAAAATAGCGTTTTTGTGTGAAGATACCATTACTTGCCACTTAGGGCTGCCGTCACCGAAAAAGTAGACCTGGTGCGCCGCCAGGGGGCCATCAAGAGAGTTTGGCTCCAGGATCATTGCCTGTGGCGGCATGATCTCCTGTAAACGGGCATCATACAAGCCCATAAACACTTCCTGCCTGCGGGCGTCCAGCATAGGACAATATAATGCCTGCTCATTTTTTACTTCGGAGATTAAACCCTGCGCCATCATCTGAAGCGTGGAAATGGCCAGCAGTGGCTTATTCCAGGCATAACATAATCCTTTGGCAGTGGCCACGCCTACACGTAGTCCCGTGTAAGAACCCGGTCCGGCACTTACCGCTACCGCATCCAGCTGCGCAGGAGTAATTCCCTGCTCCTTCAATATCTGCTGAACAAACACGATCATAGTAGCGGCGTGGTCCTGCTGCTTTTCATTTACCAGTGTTTGTATCACCTGCCCATCGCGGGAAAGGCTCACAGAGCCTATTGTTGTTGCAGTATCTATATTCAGTATAAGTGCCATGTAAGAAAAATTAAATCGCTTCGTAGGCTGTTTGCAGTGAGGCGGCCACCTGGTACCGGTCGTCTCCGGTAGCATCATGTATAGCTTTTAATACTTCATACACCTGCTTGATGCCTATCCGTTCACTCCATTCAAACGGTCCGTAAGGATAATTGGTGCCCAAACGCATGGATGTATCAATATCCTCTGGTGTTGCAGTGCCCTCCTGCGCTGTGAGATAAGCCTCGTTAATAATCATGCAGATCACCCGCGGTGTTACCAGTCCCACCGCATCCGCTACCAGCAAGTACTGCCAGCCGAGCTTATACATGAGGGTATCCAATGTTTCCTTTTGCCCTTCATCCAGCACCGATACTTCCAGTACCGGCATATTCACCATCCCTGTCAAAAAATTACAGCCCATGATATTGAATCCCTGCTCAAACGCATACTGACCAATGATTTCCGTCAGGGAGGTTTTCACTATTCCTGCCAGCACCGGGATACCCGGATTTTTCGCATACACCTGCGCGTGATCCGGCCGGTCATCGAAAATAAGATCCAGTACCAGGTCAAAAGGCTTAAGAGATAATACCTCCTCCAGGCTTGTTTTCCATTGTACATCATGATGCTTGGCCATTCCCTTCTCCTGCAATTCATCAAAGCGCTGCGCATCTGCTATTACCAGGATATTCATGCGTTAAATTTCGGCAAACCTAATAAAGAATCATTAATTATAGTACATCTGCTTTCCATACATTGGTGCGTTCTCAATTATTATTTACTTTCGTTTTCATGGAAAAGCAAATCATTAATACCAACAATGCGCCCGCTCCAATAGGGCCTTATAACCAATCTGTGAAGGCAGGCAACACCTTGTATGTATCCG
The DNA here is from genome assembly GCF_051362515.1 of Chitinophaga sp. ARDCPP14. Taxonomy (NCBI): domain Bacteria; kingdom Pseudomonadati; phylum Bacteroidota; class Chitinophagia; order Chitinophagales; family Chitinophagaceae; genus Chitinophaga; species Chitinophaga sp. ARDCPP14. The sequence continues at coordinate 441,022 of NZ_JBKIXB010000002.1, forward strand.
GTCAGATAGCCCTGGACCCCGCTTCCGGCGAACTGATCAAATCAGGTATCGTGGATGAAACCCACCAGGTAATGAAGAATTTACAGGCCGTTCTCACTGCAGCCGGGCTGGGATTCCAGCACATTGTAAAAACCACCATCTTTATAACGGATATGAAAAATTTCCCGCAGGTGAACGAAGTATATGGCAGTTATTTTACCAGCGACTTTCCGGCCAGGGAAACCGTAGAGGTGTCTGGATTACCAAAAGGCGTAAACGTGGAGATCTCTGTAATCGCAGTAGGGGCTTAACTTTACAGCAATGCAGCAGAGGAAACAGTTGTTCCCTCTGCTGCATTTCCTATTATTTACCAAATAAAGAGGCGGCCAGTTTCTTATCGTGGCCATACACATCATCCCTGAAATTCAGCCGCCCATCGCTATCTACAAAGGCGGTGAAGTATACAATGAACACGGGCACTTTCTCTTTTATCGTCACATACTTCTCTTTGTTTGCATTCAGGGCCTCATCAATTTTCTTTTCTGTCCAGGAAGAATCTCCCCGCAGCAGCCATTCCGCGAGGTGCTTAGGCTCCGCAACCCTGATGCAGCCATGGCTGAAGGAACGCTTGTTTTCTCCGAAGAGGTAACGTGCAGGCGTATCATGAAGATAAATGTTGTACTCATTAGGGAAAAGGAACTTCACTTTGCCAAGTGAGTTTTTACCGCCAGGCTTTTGCCGGACGATGTAAGGGAAATTCGCGCCTGAATACCTCGCGAAATTAATGGAGCCTGGTGAAATAACTTTACCGCTGGCGCCCACTATTTCCATATTCTGACGGGCAAGATAAGCGCTGCCACTACGTTTGAGGCCAGGCAGCACTTCTCCGCCCAGGATACCCGGAGGTACATTCCAGTAAGGACTGAACACTACATAACGCAGGTCTTTTGTGAAGATAACCGTGCTGGCGCCCGGTTTGCCCACTACCACGTTGCAGCTCCACGATAATTTTCCCTTATCATATACATGCATTCTAAACTGGGGGATATTGACCAGGATGTAATCTGTAGTGGGTTCTAATGGCACCCAGCGTAAACGTTCCATATTAAGCAGGATCTTTTGAATACGGTCCTGTATGGGCGTATTCAATGCATCCAGTACCCCTTTGTTAATGAGGCCATCTTCTTTCAATCCCATTCTCAGCTGAAAATTACGCACTGCAGAGTCCAGGGCAACAGTGAACCGCCGGGTGGTATCGGCTTCTTTCAGGTCGCCATAAGCTTTCAACCTTTCTTTCACGGCGGCGATAACTTCGGAGGAGTCTCCTTTTTTAAAGCTCTTCTGCGTGGTGCGAATAGAATCCCATTTGGTGGAAGATTCAATCTGCGCCAGCTTTTTCAGCTGCTGACGCAGCATGATATAGTGCCTGTTCACCGGCTCGTCGTCTTCAAAAGCATTATTCTTTTTATTCACCATAGAGTCCAGCAGACTCTCCATATCTATTTTTTTGCGGGGGATAAACCATTCCAGGTCCTTGGCGGAATCGGCGGTGAGTCCTCCCCATACTTTATTTCCGTAGGCAAAGAATTGCGCGGTAAGCAGCATTTCAATGCGGGGAATAGCAGTATCGCCGGGTTTCAGCCCCACATCACTCACCAGCAGGGTATCTGTGAGCCTTTGCAGGTCAGGGTTCATCAGGCTGCTATCTTTTATACCATAGGCGGCATCGTTCTTCATCATGTTGATGAAGTTGCCTGCCTGTTCGGTAAGACCATCTTTATTAATCCAGGCAAAATGGTAATCGCGTTTGCGGTAAAAGTTGCGAATATATTCGTCGTAGGCGTCATACGATGAATGTGACTGCAGGAAATTATTTACATAATTGCTGTCGAGAGCCTGATCAATATACTCTTCTTTGGTATAGTGAGTAGTATCTCTTGCTTTTGTTCTTTTCCGGGAGCCGCTCTGCTGCTGACAGGCAGCAAAAATAATCAATGTCAGTAAGGCCAATGAGGAATAGAGACGTATAGTCATAAGCGTAATGGATGTTGAATATTTACTTAAAAACAAACATGACAATCAAACTGTTGGGATCAGAAGGGTATTATGTGGTAAATGTATGAAATATATGTACTTATCGCTTCAGACCGTTGTTAAAATCTGCTGTATCAGTTATATTTAATCTCTAAAAGATATAAAAATGAACAAACCTGCTCCTCTGGATACGATTCCTGTAAAAAATACGATTGCCGGGCATTACGGCCGGTTTGTGCATGGCAGTAAGAGTACATTGGCTTTCTGGGAGATAAAGGCGGGATTTGAATCGCCGGTACATCAGCATCCGCATGAGCAGATCACTTATATAGCCGAAGGTACTTTTGAGATGAGCCTTGACGGGCGGAAGTATACACTGAAACAGCATGACACGCTGGTGATTCCGCCTGATACGCCGCATGGCGGGCGGGCGTTGGAAGATTGTAAGATCATCGACAGTTTCAGTCCTGCCCGGGATGATTACAGATATTAAAAAGAAAAGGTCCTGATGGTATCAGGACCTTTTCTTTTATAATTTGATTTCTTCGTCGTTAGCGTCAAAGAAGCGATATTCAGTAAGATGGTAATTGGAGTCAGCTTTGAGTTTGATCCATTTTTTATATTGGAAGTACCATTTCCATTGTTTGGATGCCAGGAATCCTTTGGTAAGGAAGGCATGCAGTATGGGGTGAACGCGGATGGTGAGGCCTTTGTGTTGGTGATTAAGCAGGTATTGCAGGTTCTTTTCAATGTCTTCGAGGATCAGCATGGATGCACCGATTTTACCGGTTCCTCTGCAGGTAGGGCAATCTTCTGCCACGGAGATGGTGATCTCAGGTTTTACCCGTTGGCGGGTAATTTGCATGAGTCCAAACTTCGAGATAGGCAGGATGGTGTGTTTAGCTCTGTCCTGGGCCATGAATTTCTCCATAGCTTCAAAGATAGCTTTCTTGTTTTCCGGCAGTTTCATATCAATGAAGTCAATGATAATGATACCGCCCAGATCGCGCAGTCTTAATTGCCGGGCTATTTCAGCAGCTGCCTCCAGGTTGGATGCGAGGGCATTTTGTTCCTGGTTGTTGCTGGAGCTTTTGTATCCGCTGTTTACGTCTACAACGTGTAGTGCTTCTGTGGCTTCAATGATGAGATATACGCCGCTGTCGAGGTTCACGGTTTTACCGAAGGAGGCTTTCACCTGCCGGGTAATCCCGAAGTTGTCGAAGATGGGGGAACCGTTGTTGTAATAGTTAACGATATCAGACTTTTCCGGCGCAATCTTTTGGATATACGTTTTGGTGTCAGTGTAGATATTTTTATCGTTTACAACGATGCGGTTAAAGCTCTCATTGAGCAGATCACGGAGGATGCTGGCGGTTTTGGTTTGCTCGCTCAGGATCTTTTGCGGGGCTACGCCTCCACTGAGATTTGCCTGGATATTTTTCCAGGTTTGAACGAGGGTGGTCAGATCTTCGTGTAATTCTGCAGTTTTCTTTCCTTCAGCGGCGGTGCGTACAATAACGCCAAAGTTGGGCGTTTTGATGGCTTCCACGATTTTCTGCAATCTTTTTCTTTCTTCGGAGGAGTGGATTTTTTTAGAAACCGCAACAATATCATTAAAGGGTGTTAACACTATAAATCTTCCGGGTAAAGAAATTTCGCAGCTAAGGCGTGGGCCTTTAGAAGAAATGGGTTCTTTCAGAATTTGTACGAGGATATTGGGTTTACCGCCCAGTACATCCGTAATTTTACCGGTCTTGACTATTTCCGGTTCATTTTTAAATTTGGTAAAATCAAATCCATCGGGCGTTTTATCGCTGATGGCCATTGAAGTAAATTTAAGAATGGAGCGGATATAGGGGCTGAGATCCGTGTAATGTAAAAAGGCATCTTTTTCAAAGCCTACGTCGACAAATGCAGCATTTAAGCCGGGTATCAGCTTTTTCACCTTGCCCAGGTACAAATCGCCTACTGAGAAGTTAGGATTGCCACTTTCGTGATGTAACTCCACTAGCTTCTTATCTTCCAGTAACGCAATTTCCACCCCTGTGGGAGCCGCATTTATAATAAGTTCCTTATTCAAGCGTCCAAAATTTTAACCTTTAAAACTTCACCTTTATGCTATGCACACGGCTATTTAAGAACAGCTTACTGCATACCAAAACAATAGCTCACCTATAAAGTTAGCGTATTTCTTCACGTTCGTGATGAATGGATTGCTTAAGGGTTCAGCGATCACTGCAGGTAATGTCCGGAGAATTCAATTGCGGGATCTATGGAAACAACCTGCATGACTATAGCAATTTAAGAAGTAAATGCTAGAATCATGCAGGATATATGAAAATTTTTATCCGACCACCGCGCCGGGAGCATACCTTGTTAGTATAAATGGCGGGAAACTGGAGTAATTATTTCTTCTTACTTTTATGCCGGTTCTTTCTCAGTCTTTTTTTACGCTTGTGAGTGGCAATTTTATGTCTTTTTCTTTTCTTACCGCAAGGCATACGCTGATACTTTTTTAAATGATTGAAAAATAATATTATTGAATACTTTTAATATAACTATCTACTTCCTTCTTCAGTTCTGGATCGGTCATGAGTTGTTTGCTTTTTTCAAACAGTTCAATCGCTTTCTTCTTATCTCCCTTGCTTCTGTACGATTCTGCCAGCACAAATAACACTTTTGCGTTATCCGGGTGGTTCTTCGCAACGCCTTCCAGTCTTTCGATAGCTTTATCGTACTGACCTGATGTAATAGCAAGGTTAGCTAAAGTAACCTGTGCATCAATATTATCAGGGTGTGCTGCAACGACTTCTCTCAGCTTTGCTACGCCGGTCATAGGTTCGCCGGTGTTCATGTACACCATGGCCTGTGATATTTTCAGCGTATCGTTTGCCGGATTCAATTGTATCGCCTGGTCAAACAAAGTGATTGCCTGCTGGGCTTCCCATTTTGCTACGCGCGGATCTTCTGCATGTTGCAAGTGGGCCAAAAATAAATTGGCTGCAAAGGTGAGGCTTTTTTCGGAATTTTCCAACTTAGCGGCTTCGCCAAGATAATATGCGGCTACGGGCAGCTGGTTGAGGCTGTCCCAGGTGTTGTACAATTGATGGTACGCGGCTATCTGTTGGGTTTTCACATCCCCGCGGACAACATTTGTTTCAATAGTATTTACCTGTAAAAGTTTTTCAGCAGGAATTTTCCCTTTAGCTGTTTCCAGCAGTTCGGAGAAGGCAATAGGTGCTACATCCTGTCCACCCTGCATAGGGGCGGCAGATGACATAGGTTTCTTTTCTGACCGGGGCACAGTACGGCCAAAGGCGAATAATATCACCAATAGTGCTACCGCAGCACCCACCAGAAGAACTTGTGATTTTTGCATCGCCTAAATTATTAGGCTGCAAAACTAAGAACTTTTGAGCTTCTTTACTTCAGCAACAAATTCTTTCGAAGGTTTAAATGCCGGAATAAAGTGCTCGGGGATCTCCACAGCTACGTTCTTCTTGATGTTACGCCCAATCTTGGCGGCCCGTTTTTTTGTGATAAAACTTCCAAACCCACGGATATAAATATGTTCTCCGTTAGCAAGAGCTTCTTTCACCTCTTTAAACATGGCCTCAAGTGTGACTAATACATCAACTTTGGGGATGCCGGTTTTTTCAGCAATGTTGTTAATTAAATCAGCTTTTCTCATATGAAAGCGAGAGGATTACTTTACTCTCAAAGTTAATTTAAAAATTCTAATTGCTGAATTTTAAGCAAATAAATTTTATCATTTTTTCTTATAACTGGTATTGGCGATAAATTATATTTATTTGCAGGCCCGGAAATAGGTATCCGGTATACCTCATAGGGTTTTTGTACAGCATTTGCCATATCAATATACTAAATAATTTTATTAAAATAATATATAAATGATATCACCCCGACAATTTTTTACCGAAAAATTACTGGAATGGAACCGGGAAACGAATACCCGCAACATGCCCTGGAAGGGTGAAAAAAATCCCTACCGGATCTGGTTATCTGAAATCATTCTCCAGCAAACCCGCGTGGAACAAGGCTGGCCATACTATGAGCGGTTTATTCAACACTACCCCACCGTTGAAAAACTGGCTGCCGCACCGGATGAAGAAGTGTTCCGTTTATGGCAGGGACTGGGATATTATGCCCGCTGTAAAAATATGCTGGCAGCCGCCAGGGAAATTTCGGCTACCTATCAAGGTAAGTTCCCCGACCAGTATGAACGGATTAAAGCGCTTAAAGGAATAGGTCCCTATACGGCCGCAGCCATCGCCTCTTTCGCCTTCAATCTTCCTTACGCCGTGCTGGATGGCAACGTTTTCAGGGTCCTCTCCCGCTATTTCGGGATTGAAACACCGATCGACAGCACCGCGGGAAAGAAGCAGTTCGATGTGCTTGCCCAGGAACTGCTGCCGCAAGGCCACTCTGCTGAATATAACCAGAGTATCATGGACTTTGGCGCAGTGGTATGCAAGCCCCAGCAGCCCTTTTGCGGGGAATGTGTGCTCCGCAAAAAATGCGTGGCCCTGCATGAACATCTTGTTCCACTTCTCCCGGTAAAAACAAAAAAACTCCTGATCAAAAAAAGATATTTCAATTATCTCCTAGTTCATTATAAGGAAGGTATATATATCCGCAAAAGAACAGATAGCGATATCTGGCAAAACCTGCATGAGTTTGTTCTCATTGAAACAGCTGGTCCGTCGGACATCACCGCGCTGCAATCGTCCGGAGCCTTTGAACCGCTGCTGGGAAAAATGCCTTTCGAAATAGACCGGGTGTCTGCTCCATTTAAGCAGCAACTCACCCATCAAACCATTCACAGCCAGTTCATTAGCATCACCGTGAAGAAGGTGCCGGCCATCCCCGGGTATACCCTGGTACCCCGCAACAGCCTGAATAGATATGCCTTTCCCAAGACCATCACCACTTTTCTGGAAAGTAATCACCTGCAATTATTCTAGTGAACACGCATAGAGAATAAAAATATACATTAAGTGTTAAGGCACTTTAGGAATAGTGCCTGGTAACAAAATCCGGCTTAACCTGCTGCCAGTAAGAAATTTTTCCCTATCGATTGGAAAAAAATATTAACTTTAAGAAGGTTGTTTATTTATTAAAAGAAGAACTTTTTAACAATAGACTAAAAAAACCTACAACTATGAGAGGTGTTAATAAAGTAATCCTGATAGGCAATTTGGGCAGAGATCCGGATGTACAGTTTCTGGAAGGGAATATTGCAGTAGCCAAATTTTCACTGGCTACCACTGAAACATTCAAGGACAGAGCCGGCAAGCTCATTTCACAAACAGAGTGGCATACGGTGGTGCTATGGCGGGGACTGGCCGAACTGGCGCAGAAATACCTGCACAAAGGCAGTCTTGTTTATATTGAAGGCCGCTTGCGCACCCGCAGCTGGGAAGACAAAGAAGGCAATAAGAAATTTGCCACCGAAGTTGTAGGAGATAACCTGGTTATGCTGGATAAACGCATGGACCTCAACAACCAAGATCACCCCATACCTCACCATAGCAGTACAGGGTCAGGCAGTGGAGAAAGCTTTCCGGGACTGGAAATACCACCTTCACTGAACGAACCCGCAGACGATCTGCCTTTTTAGTTGCAAAAAAATATTAAGTTTTGAATGTACGTAATCCCATATAGGGACATTACTTATATTTGCGTGCAGGGAAAGCAATTCCATGAATTACTTTCCCCTATTTTTTGATTAATTACATCAAAGTTGAACATCTTGGGCATCCTTTCGGCAAGCTACGTATCCTATTTTTTACAAGCCAGCGCACCAATTGGCGCCCCTAACGTGGTGGTATTTCTGCTTGTTATTTTTATTCTGCTGCTGCTAACCTTTATTGTTTCCGGTGCGGAAGTAGCTTTCTTTTCCCTTAATCACAAGGATCTGAATGTGCTTAAAACACGCCAGAACGCATCCGGCAAACTAATTACCCGGTTGCTGGAAAAACCTAAATCACTGCTCGCTTCCTTACAAATTGCAGGTATATTGCTCATGATCGCCTTTATTATGATCACCAATTACCTCGTTACCCAGATGGAAGACCTGCAAACACTGCCGGTAGTATCCCTCCTGGTAAGGATTTCCGCGATCTGTCTCATCTTATTGTTCTTCGGCCAGATACTCCCCAGGGTATGGGCAGCTCAAAACAATATCCGTTTTGCCACCTATTTCGCCTGGTTCGTAAGCGGTGTACATGCCACCATGGAACCGGTCAGCGATTTTTTTGTGGGCCTCAGCACCAGCATTGAAGATCGTTTCTTTCACCGTGGCAGCGGTCCGGTTAATTACCACGAAATTGATGAGGCCATCGAAATGAGCGTGGACGCCACCGCCTCCCAGGAGGAAAAAAATATCCTGAAAGGCATTCTGAAATTTGGCAATATTACCGTAAAACAGATCATGCGCGGCCGTTTGGACGTAAATGGCGTGGAATATGACAGCACTTTCGGCGATATCGTGAAAAGCGTAGCCGACCTGCATTATTCCCGCCTGCCTGTTTATAAGGATAACCTGGATAACATCGTAGGCGTTATCCATACCAAGGACCTGCTGCCTCACCTCGACAAAGGCAACACCTTCGACTGGCACGAAGTAATGCGCCAGCCTTTCTTTGTACATGGCCATAAACTGATCGAAGACCTCCTTTCTGAATTCCAGAGCCGGCGAATGCACTTTGCAGTAGTAGTGGATGAATTTGGCGGTACCTCCGGTATTGTAACCCTGGAAGATATCATGGAAGAGGTAATCGGCGATATTAAAGACGAATTTGATGAAGAAGAATTTAACTACAACAAAGTAGATAACTTCACTTACGTATTCGAAGGCAAAACCATGCTGAACGACGTTTGCCGCATCATGAACATCTCCCCTGAAACATTTGAAACCGTAAAAGGCGAAAGTGACTCTCTCGGTGGTCTTATACTTGAACTGGCCGGAAAATTTCCTGAAGAAAACAGCGTTATTAACTACAATAACTTCGATTTCACTGTACTGGAAGTCAATAAAATGAGGATCCAGAAAGTACAGGTAACCATCAGGCCGGATGCAGCTGATAAAGTGTAACTGCCTGCTAAATAAGCGTAAAATGCCAGCGATTAAAGGAAAGGCCCTCACCCTGTTCGTGGGGCTGATGTGTATATTTGCCGCCTGTGAAAACGTACCCACACCAAAGCCCAGAGGCTATTTCCAGGTGAAATTTCCGGAGAGAAAATACCGCACCTTCGATATGCCCGGATACCCCTATACGTTTGAGTACCCGGCATACGCCAATATCATCAAAGACACCTCCTTTTTTGGCGCAGCACCGGAAAACCCGTACTGGATCAATATTGACTTCCCCTCCCTGAACGGGAAAATTTATATGAGCTACAAGATCATCGGCCCCGGTAACAACAGTTTCCGCAAGCTGGTAGACGATGCTTTTAAAATGACCTACAAGCATACCTATAAGGCCGAATACATCGACGAAAACAAGATCCATACAGCTAATAACGTAAGCGGCACCTTCTATGAAGTAGGTGGTAATGCCGCCTCTTCAAAGCAATTCTTTGCTACCGATTCCGTAAAACACTTCCTGCGCGGCGCCCTTTATTTTGATGTTACGCCCAATGCAGATTCCCTCGCACCCGTTTACCGGTTCCTGGAACAGGATATGTGGCATATGGTAGAAACCCTGCGCTGGAGATAAGCCCTGAATGCTGTAACTTTGTGGTCTTAAATAAGATTGTCTGTCTGTTATTTCAGGCAAAAGAGCATTCCAGATGATTATCATTGACGATAAATACATAAGTGACGAAGTAATTGAGGAGCAATTCGTATGCAATCTGTCCGCTTGTAAAGGCGCATGTTGCGTAGCGGGCGATTGTGGGGCTCCGCTGGATAAAACGGAAGTTAAAACCCTGAAGAAAATTTATCCGAAGATTAAATCTTACCTGCGGGAAGATGGTATCAAAGAAATTGAACACACTGGTACCAATACTACCGACGATGAGTATGGATATGTTACCCCGATTGTAAATAAAGGTATTTGTGCATACGCAACCATAGACGATCACGGTGTAGTAGGTTGTGGCATCGAGAAAGCATACAATGATGGTGTGGTTGATTTTAAAAAACCGATTTCCTGTCACCTGTACCCTATCCGTATTAAAAAGTACGAAACATTTGAAGCAGTAAATTATGACCGCTGGGAGGTTTGCAAACCCGCGTGTAAGAACGGTAAAACCCTTCAAGTGCCAGTGTATCGTTTCCTTAAAGATGCTTTGGTCAGAAAATACGGCACGGAATTTTATGAAGTGCTGGATAACATCGCAAGAAAAGAACACGGGTAAATCATTTTCGGATTTAACTATCTTTAATTAGGAATATTGCTTGCTTATGCATCAAACAGCATCTACTTTTCTGGAAGAAAGTGAAAAGAAAGCGTCTGATCTCGGCCACCGCCAGACGATCAACTTCAATATAGGCAAATACAATACAGCTGTAAAGGCCGGTAAACAACAGTTTACGGATTTACCTGGCGCAAGGGAAAGGGCCAAGAATATCAAGTGGAGAGCTATTGAGCACCTGGATAATCACCTGGAAGAATTTGAGCAAAACTTTACCCGTCGCGGCGGCAAGGTCATCTGGGCTGAAACTGCCGAACAGGTACAACAGGAAATACTGGCCATATGCCAGGCGAAACAATGCAAAAGCATTGTAAAAAGCAAGTCAATGGCCACCGAAGAAGTACACCTGAATGCCTTTATGGAAAGTAATGGCATCGAATGTGTAGAAACTGACCTCGGCGAATACATACAGCAACTCGACGGAGAGCCGCCCTACCACATCGTTACCCCGGCCATGCACAAAAGCAAGGAAGATGTGGCCCGCTTGTTTGCGGAAAAACTTGGCACTGATCCCGGTCTCACTCCGGAGCAATTAACCCTTGTTGCCCGCGAAAAACTTCGCCACAAATACCTTCAGGCCGAAATAGGTATCACCGGCGCCAACTTCATTATAGCAGATACCGGCTCCATTGCTGTTACGGAAAATGAGGGCAATGCACGTTTAACCACTGCTTTCCCCAAAACGCATATCGTACTGGTAGGTATTGAAAAAGTACTTCCTTCTATTACAGACCTCAGCCTGTTCTGGCCTTTACTGGCGACCTATGGCACCGGTCAGCAGATCACCGCTTACAACAGTATTTTCAGCGGTCCCCGGCAGGAAGGTGAAATAGACGGTCCGGAAGAAATGTATGTCATCCTGATGGACAATGGCCGTACCAACATCCTTCAGGATACTACTGCACGTGAAAGCTTATACTGCATCCGTTGCGGCTCCTGCCTCAACGCCTGCCCTGTTTATAAAAATATTGGTGGGCACTCTTATGCTGCCACTTACAGCGGCCCTATCGGCGCTGTCATTACTCCTCATCTCAAAGGGATGGATTCCTACATGCACCTGAGTTTTGCCTCATCGTTGTGTGGTAATTGTACCGAAGTATGCCCGGTGCGCATTAACCTGCATGAACTGCTGCTACATAACCGTCAGAAAGCCGTAGAGGAAAACTATACTTCCGGTGGAGAAAAATTTGCGTGGTTTATGTGGAAACAAGGGAGTACCAGCCGTAAAATGATGAACATGGCCAGCGGCAGAATGAAAAATTTCCTGCTGCGAAGATTCTTTGCCAAAAGCTGGGGAGATAACAGGGAACTGCCTGTATTCGCGTCTAAATCCTTTAACCAGCAGTGGAAGGAGCGGAAATAACTACTTATCTTTTTGCACGGTAAACTTTACCCTCACCTTTACTTTAGCGGGCTTTCCGTCTGAAGCGGGTGTCCATGCGGGGCCTTCTTTGATTACCCGTATAGCTTCCGCATCACAGGCCTCATTCAGATGACGGATGACTTTAAAGTTTTGCAGGCTACCATCCGGCATAACGATGAAGGATACTCGCACTGTACCACTGTATTTATTTTCCGGGTTAACTGTTTTGGTTTTCAGATAGTTTTCAAAGGCTGTTTCCCCTGTTATCGGAGCGGGTTCCCGGTAATCGGTGTTATCAGCATCATCGGACGAGACTTCTACCCCGGCCACTTTTCCGGCTAATGCAGTCTCTGTACTGGAGTCGAAAACAGAGTCGCGTCTGAGCACACTCACCGACCCTGTGACATTTTTCCTCTTCTGCACACCGTAACCCACTACTACTACGTCGTTTAATGCGTTATGCTGGCTGTCTGGTATATTCAGCATCTTACTTCGTCCCCTGATCATTATCTGTTTCTCTTTTTCGGCAGAAGGAGGAGGAATAAAGTTCCGCTGCTGGTCCGTGCGTTCGGCCTGAGCGGCCGGTACAGCAGCAAACATATCTGCTGTGTCAGACACTCTTTTGTTCTCAAGAGAAATTGTTTTGTCTGCTGCTTCGCTTTTGAAGTCGGGCTTTGTTTTATAGGCGCCTGCTGCCTGTTCTTCCTTTGCTTGCTTCTCAACTGTTAGCGGCTTAACGGGTGTTGCAGGCATAATTTTTTTAGCGGGATGATCAGCACTTACCGCCGATGGGGCGGTGTCTCCATGTTCGGAGTATACCGGTGCCGTCTCCGGTGATGGTTTTGGCGTGCTTACGTTGGCAATAGGTGCTGTTCGCTGTTGGTTCCAAAGGAACCAGCCTGCAGAAAACATCAACAATAAAATAGCTGCTGCCGCTGCGGCCCGGTAAATCATGGGACGGATGCGGCCTCTGGGCGCGACCCTTTCCGACAGCCTGGAGGCAAGATCTTCCTGGTGGACCGTTTGTTCCGGAGCGTGCAGTGCATAGCCTTCCAGCGCGTCGGCCAGGAACGGATCGTCCAGGGCCTGGCGTTCCAGGGCATGCATGGCTTTATCGTCCAGCTCTCCCGCTAGGTATTGGCGGATGAGCCCGGCGAGTTCTTCCGGTTTTATATGTGGCCGCTTGTCAGTCATCTTGTTGTTCCATACATATTTTCAGGTTACGCTTTCCGTTCTGGATGTAGCTTTTTACCTTATTCATTTCATATCCTGTAATAACGCTCACTTCCCGGTAGCTCTTCTCTTTCAGGTAAAACAAGTCTACACTGCGTTTTTGTTCTTCCGGTAAAGTTTCCAGGCATTTTTCCATACTCTGCAGGTTATCTTCCAGTGATACGCCGTTTTCATGATGCCCGTTTTCACCGTTTTCCACAACGAGGTGATCATCAATAGATACCTGCCGGGATTCCTTATTTTTCATTGCCCGCAGCTTCATTAAGCAATGATTACGGGCAAGTACATGCAACCAGCTTTTAAAATTCTGAACTTCGTGTTGCTTTACCTTGATAATTAGTTCCTCAAAGATCTGCATTACGGCATCTTTGCTGGCTTCTTCATCAAAATATCTCAGGCATACCCCATATACCAGGTTCATGTAACGCTGGTAAAGGGCGGCAAGAAAATCCAGTTTACCGGTGGTTTTAAACTCCCCGATCAACCAGGCATCATCTGCATCCTGCATGATATTTTGTTGAATAAAAGACATTTGTAGCAGCTATTCGCTTATGGCCTTGGCTTTTAGGATGATATTGATTTACAAGTCGACAATACTATTATTTTTTTTGAATATTATGAGATGAAAATAAGAAAGCACCGGGAATTCCGGTGCTTTCTCTTAAAAATTCCAATAATTACGATTAGTGTCTGAAGTGGCGCATGCCGGTCATTACCATTACCATATCATGCTCTTTACAGAATTCAATGGAGTCGTTATCCCTCATAGAGCCACCAGGCTGGATTACTGCTGTAATGCCATGTTCGTGGGCAATGCTTACACAATCATTGAAGGGGAAGAAAGCATCGGAAGCCATTGCTGCACCTTTCAGATCGAAACTAAACTGGCCGGCCTTTTCAATGGCGTGGCGCAGTGCGTCGATGCGAGAGGTTTGGCCACATCCTTTACCAATCAGCTGCTGATCTTTTACCAATGCGATCGCATTGGATTTCAGGTGTTTACAAACGATGTTGGCAAACTCCAGGTCAGATTTTTCAGCGGGTGTAGCAGGACGGGCGCCTACTTCGTTCCATTCTTTGTAGTTACCATTATCGCTGTCCTGCAGTAAAACGCCGTTCAATACATTTTTAAACATGTATTTGCTCTTTACCGGTTGTTTCTGTTCCAGGAGGATGCGGTTCTTTTTGGCCTGCAGCACGGTCAGTGCATCGGCATCAAAACCAGGAGCGATGAGGATTTCGAAGAAAATTTCACTGATGGATTCGGCAGTGGTTTTGTCGATTACCCTGTTGGTTACCAGTACGCCGCCAAAAGCGCTTTCCTTGTCGCCTGCCAGTGCTGCATCCCAGGCTTCTTTCAGTGTGCCACGGGAAGCAATGCCGCAAACGTTCGTATGCTTGATCACAGCGAAGGTAGTCGCTTCAAATTCCTGGATCAGCTGGCACGCAGCGTCTACATCCACCAGGTTGTTGAAGGATAATTCCTTACCATGTAATTTGTTAAAGATTTCATCCAGGTTACCATAGAAAACACCACGCTGATGTGGGTTTTCGCCATAGCGGTTCACTTGTCCTTCCGGAATAGAGAGCTGGAAATTTACGCCGGGCTCATTATTCAGGAAATACTGGGAGATCGCCACATCATAGTGAGCGCATACTTCAAACGCTTTGGCAGCAAAGCTTCTGCGATCTTCAATGGTGGTAGCGCCGTTGTTATCGGTCAGTACCTTTTCGAGGTCGGCGTATTGATCTTTCGAAGCAACAATCACCACATCTTTGTAGTTCTTGCCGGCTGCGCGGATCAGTGACACCCCGCCTATATCAATTTTTTCGATGATGGTTTGTTCTACCGTCGTGCTTTTTACGGTTTCCTCAAACGGATACAGGTCAACGATTACCAGGTCTATTTCCGGAATCTGGTATTCCTTCAGTTGTTCCAGATCCTGTGGATTATCACGGCGGGCCAGAATACCACCAAATACCTTAGGATGCAGGGTTTTAACACGTCCACCCAAAATAGACGGGTAAGCAGTCAGGTCTTCTACTGCTACACATTTCACACCCAGGTCCTCAATAAATTTTTGGGTACCGCCGGTGGAATAGATGGTAACACCTTGTTCACCTAATTTTTTAACAATGTTCTCCAGGTTATCTTTATAGAAAACGGAGATCAGCGCTGATTTAATTTGCTTTTGCATGAATGGAAAACATTAGAAATTAATAACATAGGCTCCCTGGTCCGGAACCGAAAAGAAGCGCAAAGTTAACACGTAACAATCACTTTTCCATTTCTCAATCCTTCGCGCACTATTTGAAGCCGCAAAAATGAGCGTATCAAATGTATAAAAATCACACAGGTACCTGATATTCACTGGTGTATTACGTGTTAATAAAATATAATTGGTCTTAAATTTTTCAGATGGCGCCCGATCCGGCAATGCGCTGTCTATAATCAGTATCCGTTTTCCCTCGAAGCTCAGGAAGCGGCCATATTGCTGAAAAGAAGCGGGTGTACCGGCATGCGCGCGCAGGTTTGCGCGCGTGTTCAGGAGTTGCTGTGCTACGGGTAATTGCCATACACTATCATTGCCGGCAAATTGTACCAGGTTACCTTTAATACAATCAATGGCCGTATAGGCGGGCACGTTATAGATAATAATACTGCATTGTCTCTTGCAGGCGGTCACCCAACTGACACGGGCGATCAGAAACCCCCAGATACAAAGAAGTCCCATCCACAATCCGGGTCGGAACCTTACCAGTAGCCACAGCGCCAGTGCCGCGATCAGCAGATAAAGCAGTACGGTTTGCGCCAGCGAACAGTGAATATCCCTGATCACTGCACCAGGCAACTCTCCAATCCACCTGATGCAGCTATTCATTCCGAGGATCATATATTTCAATGCACTGCCCAGCCAAACCGCCGGCTTTCCCAAAGGCGACAGGAGCAACAATATTACTTCTCCGTAAATGATTAGGGTTGACAGCGGCACCGCGATCAGGTTAGCCGGTAAAAAATAATTGGGAAACTGGTGAAAGTAAAATAGGCTCACCGGTGTGGTGATCAGTTGTGCCGCCAACGACACCGCCGTCATTTGCCAAAGCCAGTCTGCCCACCGGCGTTTCCACTCGAACAGATGGTAAATAGGTTGGTAAAAAAGCAGAATGCTGAGTACGGCGAGGTACGACAACTGAAACCCTGCATCCACTACCAGGTAGGGATTAAAACATAGTAACATGGCTGCGGAAGCCGCCAAAGTATTGTAAATGCTGCTATACCGGTGCAATACAAAATGTCCGACAGTAATACCTGTAAACATCACCGCAGAACGGAGTACAGAGGCAGATGCACCGGTGAGTAAGGCAAATCCCCACAGCACAACGAGGATGATCACTGCTTTTGTTACATGCATCCAGCGATGGGCTGGTAGCCATTGTAGCAACCATAGCAGTGTACTGTACAACAGCGCAAGATGCATTCCCGAAATAGCAATCACGTGCACAATACCAGTATTACTGTAGCTCTGCACCACATCCTGGTCAAGGTCCTGGCGGTAACCAATAAGCAATGCTTCTGCCATACCGGCTTCCGGTCCGTTACCAATATACTTTTTCAGATTATACAGGCAATAATCCCTTGCCTGCAGCAATAACCTGCTTACCGGATGCCCACGATTATACGGTAACAGGTAAAAGTCTGCCGGGCCGAGATACACCTGCTGGTAAACCTGTTGTGTTACCATATATTGCTGATAGTTAAACGCCCCGGGGTTACCGTTAAATTTGATGAATTCGGGCCGTTTCCGGGCAATTAATTCGTCTCCGTAGTGAAGAGCAGGCGAAAGACTGTCCTTGCCCGTATAAAGCAATAAACAGCCTTTAACAGGCACCCATTCACCCTCTTTGCAAACGGCTATTACCTGTGCGGTGGTTTTAAAGGAACGGGGCTTTTCCTGTGGAGGTTCATTTATGCGCAACAGGTAAAATGGTGTATCGACCAGGTACCTATCGTAAAAACCTTTGCTATGGCGGATATCGGCATTATATAACAGCAAACCGCCACAACAACAGATCAACAGGGAGCATAATATTCCTGGTAGCCAGGCCGAGGCAAAACGCCATTGCAGCGGTAAAAAACGAAACGCTGATACACCTGCCATGCAACAACAGGCTACTGTAATGTACCAAACAGGATTCACCGGTATATACAGCTGAAGGGTAATTCCAGCTACTAATGGTGCGATGATACGCAGAAAAGGTGCACGCTTCCACCATTTCACAACAAACAATGCAGATTCAAATTCCATGCAGGGTTAACTTTATCGGGTAAACAAACCTCGCATTTATGAGTAGTAAAAGCGTTTTGGAAATGTTAAAAGGGGATGTTTCTGACTGCTAATATTTATATATGATATCTTGAAAACTTTCACTTTACCTAAATAAATCCCGGCAAACTAATAAAGCTCATCTTCTTTTTAAGTTATTAATAATCATATAGTATCATATTATACACTACCGCATCTGTTATTGATTAGTTAACATCTCTTTTAAATATAATATTATTTGTAAACTGCATTACCGGTCACGCTATATGAATTGTATCAAGATTCAATAGTCGTGTCTTTAATGGTTATTTTGAGGGAAAAGAAGGAGCCTGATTTTTATCAGGCTCTGTTCATTTTCAGATAAAACGATTTATACATAAAAAAGCCCTTCCGATGTAACGGAAGGGCTTTTAATATTTGGTTTCTTAACAGGAAACTACTTGCTCAGATACATACTCTTTTCTTTGAAAAGCTGTCTGAAATACGGGTCACGCAGATCCTTGATAAAGCGGATCGCTTCTCCTGTAGATTTCATTTCAGGTCCGAGTTCCTTGTTTACACCCGGGAACTTATTGAAAGAAAATACCGGCTCCTTAATAGCAAAACCTGTAAGATTCTTTACAATGGTAAAGTCCTTCAGCTTATTGGCGCCTATCATCACTTTAGTGGCAATGTTCAGGTAAGGTACCTGGTAAGCTTTCGCAATAAACGGTGTAGTACGCGATGCACGCGGATTAGCTTCGATCACAAACACATTACCATCTTTAATGGCAAACTGGATGTTGATCAAACCACGGATATCAAGTGCACGTGCAATCTTTTCTGCATAGTACTCCATAGTGGTTACCTCAATTGGCGACAGGTTGAAGGCCGGCAGCAACGCATGGCTGTCGCCACTGTGAATACCCGCTGGTTCAATATGTTCCATCACACCCATTACATGGAAATCAGTACCATCAAAAATACCATCTATTTCCGCCTCCTGACAACGATCCAGGAAGTGATCAATCAGAATTTTATTACCTGGCAGATGTCTGAGCAGGCTCAGTACAGATTCTTCCAGTTCTTCTTCATTGATAACAATCCTCATGCGCTGCCCACCCAATACGTAGGATGGACGCACCAGCACCGGGTAACCCACTTCTTTCGCCACATCAATAGCGTCATCCGTGTTGTAAGCAGTACCGTACTTTGGATAAGGAATACCAAGTTCTTTCAGCATGTCGGAGAAACGGCCGCGGTCTTCCGCAATATCCATGTTGTCAAAGGATGTACCTATGATCTTCACGCCATTTGCTTCCAGGCGCTTCGCCAGTTTCAACGCAGTTTGACCACCCAACTGAACAATCACACCTTCCGGTTTCTCCAGTTCTATTATTTCCCAGAGGTTTTCCCAGAACACCGGTTCGAAATACAGCTTATCCGCCATATCGAAATCGGTTGATACCGTTTCAGGGTTACAGTTCACCATGATGGCCTCATATCCGCAATCCTGGATGGCTTGCAAACCATGCGTACAGCAGTAGTCGAACTCAATACCCTGTCCAATCCTGTTGGGACCGGAACCGAGTACAATGATCTTTTTCTTATCGGTAGGAACACTTTCGTTTTCTGTATCAAAAGTAGAATAGAAGTAAGGCGTTTTTGCTTCAAACTCTGCGCTGCAGGTATCTACCATTTTAAATGTGCGGCGGATACCCAGCTCTTTACGTTTAGCGTATACTTCATCTTCATCACAATCGCCAAACAGGATAGCCAGTTGCGCGTCAGAGAAGCCCATTTTCTTGGCGTCTCTCAGCATATCAACGGAAACAGTCTGCAGGTCGAGTTCCAGCAATTGTTTTTCCAGGTTCACGATATCCTGTATCTGGTGCAGGAACCAACGATCAATAAAGGTAAGCTGGTGAATATGTTTTACCGATACGCCCGCCATCAAAGCATCTTTTATACGGAAGATACGATCCCAGGTTGGACGCTTTAATTTTTCAATCAGTTGCTCGCTCTTCATGAGTGATTTACCATAGTAACCCAATCCCAGCGCATCGTTCTCGAGGCTCTGGCAGGCTTTCTGCAGGGCTTCGGGGAAAGTACGTCCGATAGACATTACCTCTCCTACCGACTTCATCTGCAATCCTAAAGTATCATCAGCTCCTTTGAATTTATCAAAGTTCCAGCGCGGCATTTTAACGATTACATAGTCCAGTGCCGGCTCGAAAAATGCGGAAGTAGTTTTGGTGATCTGGTTTTCCAGTTCATCCAGTGTATAACCAATCGCCAGTTTCGCAGCGATTTTTGCAATCGGATAACCGGTTGCTTTGGAAGCCAGTGCAGAAGAGCGGCTTACACGCGGATTGATTTCAATGGCAATCAGCTCTTCATTTTCAGGGTTGAGAGAGAACTGCACATTACAACCACCGGCAAAGTTGCCGAGGTCGCGCATCATAACCATCGCTTTGTTACGCATGTCCTGGAAAGCGGTATCGCTCAGGGTCATTGCAGGAGCTACTGTAATGGAATCACCGGTATGGATCCCCATGGGATCAAGATTTTCCACGGTACAAATGATAACAACGTTATCATTCTTATCACGCAGCAATTCCAGTTCAAATTCTTTCCATCCGAGTACGGCTTTTTCCACCAGAACCTCATGGATCGGAGAAGCTTTTAAACCACGGTCCAGTGCTTCATCCAGGTCGTCTTTGCTATGCACAAAACCACCACCGGTACCACCCAGTGTGAAAGAAGGACGGATTACCAGCGGAAATCCTATTTCCTGGGCAAACTCTTTACCTTCCAGGTAGGAGTTCGCTGTTCTGGCAGGCGCTACGGGTATTCCCAGCCGGATCATCCACTGACGGAACTGTTCGCGATCTTCCGCCTTATCAATGGCTTTGATGTCTACTCCAATCAGGCGAACGTTATTTTTTTCCCATATTCCCAGTTCGTCTACTTCCTTACAAAGGTTCAGCGCAGTTTGGCCGCCCATCGTGGGTAATACGGCATCTATCTGGTTTTCTTCCAGAATCTGCTCAATGCTTTCCACGGTCAGCGGCAGCAAATAAACCTTATCGGCCATCATAGGATCCGTCATGATGGTAGCCGGATTGGAATTAATCAAAATCACTTTAATTCCTTCTTCCCGCAGCGAACGTGCTGCCTGGGAACCGGAATAATCAAATTCGCAAGCCTGACCAATAATAATGGGTCCAGAACCGATAATGAGTACAGATTTGATAGATGAGTCTTTTGGCATTTGTGTAATCTATTGAAAATGAAAAACCAAATTGATTTTTCTGCCGTGTGAGGGAACAAAAAAATCGTGCAAAGTTACGGGATTTGAAATTTATAAACAGAAATAAATTTTGTTTTGGGAGAAGATTTTTTGTGGAGATGGATGAATGTAGCTGAATTTATATAGAATAAATCCGTTATTTGGTAGAAATAAATCCGACATGCAAGAAATCCCCGAAGCCTGGAAAGCTGTTCAAAATAAATATGGAAGCAAGGCAATCTTTATTAAAGGTGATTATATCCAGCCGAATTACAGCTTCAATTTTGACTTTAATTATCACCTTGCAGAAGGACATTTGTCTTTTTCCTGGAGACACACCAAGAATACCTACGAACAACAGCAAAAATTCAAATGGCACGCAATCGATGACCCCAGGCGACAAATCGGAAACATCTATGATACTCAGACAGTGCTGTTAATGGAGCTACCAGTGCAAAAAAACAGGTTGAAAATTTTTACTACTGGTCCGCTCATGAACCTGTTAAACTGGCTATATCCGGGCAAAATTAGCACAGGTCACGCTAACTTTGATGAAACCTTCATCACCATTGCGAAACCAGCGTCCATAGTACCAAGTCTAATGCCATATCTGGGCTTTTTATTGCATCCCTCACTTGGCCGTTCATTGTCGCTTAATATCAGTTGGCAAGATGCAGAAACAGCACTATTCTACCTAAGACTAAAAATCAACCAATTGATAACAGATGAACAAGACCTCGAATTCATCCTGGCGAATACCTTTAAGCTGACGAATCAATTAAGCCGATGCTGATAAAGATCCCCTGATCATGATCTTCCGGGAATTACCCCGTTCCTCATTTTCCCGTATAAATACTTATCATGATTTCATCTTATTCTCCTAACTTTATCATCCGCAGTTAAAAATATACTGCGCTGCAACCCCAAAAAAGACTGGCACTAAATTCTACGACAGCCCTGCCCGCAGGGAATCCTTCTTTTATTTTTTATTTAAACACCCCAAAAATTAAACGTCATGCGCACAGCTGAAATTCATTACGGCGACAATGGTCACGTAGATGTTGCCGTTCCCAAAGGCACCAAAATGGAAGACATCGCCAAACTGCAATCCATGGTGATCAAACAAATCAATCCCCGCGGATGCCAGGCCTGCTTATCCGGTGTTCACTTTAACATCCGGGAAAAGCTGGAAGAAGTGATTAAAGTTGACCTGGATAAAATGGCGGTCATCAAAGACATTGCTATCAAACAACAACATTAATGCGGATACCGTCCCGGCCTTGCCGGGACGGTTCTTAAACCTCCTCACCATGTCACAAGTATTATCAACAACCAGGGTGGGCCGTCTTTATCAGCAAACTATTCCACAATTGGGCGTAGGCCTCCTCTACAATCCTGCGCTGGAACTATACCTGGACGCATGCCCCGGCATTTGCGATTACGTGGAGATTATCCCGGATATGTTCTGGACGGATCGCGGAAACAATACTCCACAACGGTTTGAAGAAATTGAATCCTGGATGAAAGTGCTGGATAAAATAGCGGCCCAATATCCTCTAACTTCTCACAATATCTCCTACTCCCTCGGCAGTGCAGGTATCTTCGATAAAGCCTATCTGCAAAAAATGAAAGAATGGCATGAACGCTATCGCTTTAAATGGCATAGCGATCACCTTTCTTTTGTAAAAGTGCATAACGAAGAACAGGAAGAACACAATGCAGGACTTGCTGTACCGGTACCATACGATTATGAAGTGCTGGATATGATCGGTGGCCGCATCAATGCCATCAAACGCTCCATCAGCACACCTTTCCTGGTGGAAAATAATGTATACTTTATCGACCTTCCCGAACAGGAACTCAGCGAAACCGCCTTCCTTAATGAGTTATCGCGCGATACTTCCTGTGGTTTGCTGCTGGACATCCACAATGTATATACGAATGCGGTAAATCATCACTTCGATGCAAAAGCTTTTATTGCACAACTGGAACTGGATAAAGTCATTGAAATACATATTGCAGGCGGAAACGAAATGGCCGGCATGTACACTGACTCCCACGCAGGGCCGTGTCCGCCGGAAGTATGGGAATTACTCGATTATACGTTACCGTTAGTACCCAACTTATGCGGCATCACCTTCGAGTTTCATGAATCTTATTTTCACCTGCTGCAATTCGACGGTGTTACCCGCGAGCTGAACAGGGCGAAAGCAGCCTGGAACCTTTATCATACCTGAATACTATGTCACTTCTATCTTTTCAGAAAGCACTGACGGACCTGATTGCCTCCCCGCAATTATGCCTGCAGCTGCGGAATGATGCCGCTGCAGTATTATCACGGTACGATCTTACCGGCCGTGAGCAGCGACGGCTGCAAACAGTAGTGTACCAGCAGGGCATGTCGGTAAGTTGTACCCTGTACCGGGTAAACAGGATCACGCCCATTTACACGATGCTTCCTTATACCTGTTTTTTACTGGGCGGGCAACTGATGCCGGTAATAGAAGCGTTTTGGGCCATCGACAACCGGTCGGATCTGCAGTTTAAAAGGGAAATCAACATCTTTGGGGAATTCCTGTTGCAGAAATTATTGAGCGGGGAAATGGTGAATCCTTACCTGCGGGAAATTGTAGTAATGGAGCTCGCCATGAATGAATTGAAATTTTTACCGCGGGAATCACTGATGGAAACCGGTGACGATGAAACAAGCCTACATCCGCTGGTCAGGCTGGTGCCATTTGATCATCCGCCGGAACCCTTGCTCACAGCGCTTGCAGGCATGAAGCTACCAGAACGGGAAGAAGATACCGGTGAATACTGGCTAATGCTCGACCACCGGGAAGAAGAACTTTCTTTCCGCGCGCTGCCCCACAAAAATGGAGCAGCGGCGGTTGCAGGATTATAATTTGATCCTGGAAGACATCACGGCTATAGCAGCGCCCATAACAGCAATCATCGTAAAAGCCACGCCAAGATTCGTAGCCTGCGCTACAAACCCAATTAGCGGAGGACCAAACAGGAATCCAAAATAACCAATGGTAGATACCGTGGCCAGCGCCATTCCCGGCGGCAGCTTTGTGGATCTGCCCGCAGCACTGTATACCAGCGGCACTACTGCCGATACGCCCGCGCCCACCAGCATAAAGCCCAGCATGGCCGGAACAAAGTAAGGAAAGATAACCGCTACCAGCAAACCACTGGCAGTAAGTCCGCCGCTTATCAGCAGCATCTTTTTAACACCGAGCCGTGTAGTCAGGTAATCTGCTATGAAGCGTCCGGATGCCATGGTGCTCATAAAGGCTGCATAACCCGCGCCGGACCATCCCTCCCTGACCTGTATCACCCTGCGGAAATAAACCCCGCTCCAGTCAAACATAGTGCCCTCGCAGATCATAGAGCACATGGCGATAATTCCCAGCGTAAACAGGAAAGCATCCGGCCTGCCAAATAAAGAAGGTGCATTATTTTCATTGGTTACACGAACCACCAGCCGGTTCATTGTGATGACGATGAGGATCCAGGAAACCGCGGTAACAATTAAAAAGTGATATACCGGCGCCAGGTGCAAACCTGTCATCCAGGTACCAAAAGCCGCCCCGGTAAAACCCGCTACACTCCACAATCCGTGAAACGAAGCCATAATAGAACGGCCATACATGGCCTCCACGCCTACTGCCTGTGTGTTCACCGCAATATTGGCAAGGTTACCGAAAAAGCCAAAGAATACCAGGAATGCACTCAGCTCCAGGGAAGTATGCGCCAGTCCGAGCACCGGCAGCACTGCGGCGTATGCTACCGCCGCAATCAGCAATACCTGGCGGCTGCCATATTTCGATACTAGTATGCCGGCCACCGGAAGGGAAATAATGGAACCCACCGGCAGCGCCAGCAGCACGCTTCCCAGCCCGGCATCATTTAATTTTAATGCCAGCTGAATATCCGGAATGCGGGAAGCCCAGCTGGAAAAGCATAGTCCGGTTAAAAAAAACAAGGCGCTCACCGCAATACGCGTGGCTCTTTTATTAATCATTACCATCGATAGATCGTGTAACATCTTCGGTCAGATAAAAGTTGAATTGATCAGATCACCTGTATTCCCAGGTTAATATAAGGTTTTAGTGATGGCAGGTCCGGATTATCTGTAATAATCGTATCCAGGCCAGTGATATCGCATACTTTAAACGGTTCCGCTGTACCCATTTTATCGCTGGTAGCCAGTGCAATGGTTTTATTGGCAGATCCCACCATTACACTTTTCACATCTGCTTCCCCAAGATCCAGGCCTGTTACGCCCGCATCCGGATGCAAACTGCAGATGCCCAGGAAGCAGATATCCGCCCGCATTTTTTCCAGCATACGGATCGTATCCATGCCACCGGCCGTTTGGGAATCTTTACCAATCAGCCCACCCGTGAAAATCACCTCTATGACGGGGTGCTCTATTAGTTGCGCCACTATCGGTACACTGTTCGTAATAACGGTGATATGAAGATTAGCAGGAAACAGTTTTGCCAGCATTAAAGTAGAAGTCCCCCCGTCAAGAATAATAGTTTGACCATTATGCAGATACGCCAGGGCTTTGGTAGCAATATGTTTCTTATCATCTTCATGATATACAATACGCTCCTTAAAAGAATAAGGATTTGGTGAATGCGGGATCGCTCCTCCCCTTACTTTGATCAGCTGCCCGTTTTGCGCCAGCGATTCAAGGTCCCTGCGCACGGTGTCTTCCGATACCTGCAAATCGCTGCTAAGCTCTGTTTGCAGCACTTTATGATCTGTTTGCAGCTTTTTGAGGATATAATCCAATCTTTCCTCTCTCAACATGGGTCGTGCTATTTTATGCAATATTATGAAAGATTATGCAATAATTTGCAGAATATCGCATAACTTTGCACAAAATAGCAAAATATGGCAAGAATAGCAATCGACATGGACAATGTAATGGCAGACCTTACCCAACATCTGCTGGATGTATACGCAAAAGAATATGGCGAAATAATAGATCCGGAGCGTTTGAACAACATCCCCGAAGGCAGCGCATTCCCTGAAGGTGTAGCCACGAAAATACTGAGTGCCCCGGGATTTTTCAGGGGGATACCGGTAATGGCGGGCAGCCAGGAAGTAGTAAAGGCACTGGCAGACCAACACGAAGTTTTTGTAGTATCCGCAGCCATGGAATTTCCATTGTCACTGGCGGAAAAACACGCATGGCTGAATGAACATTTCCCTTTTATCAGCTGGAAAAACATAGTATTCTGCGGGTCTAAAACCATTGTGGAAGCGGATTACATGATTGACGACCACGATAAAAACCTGTCTGCTTTTAAAGGAACGCCACTCCTGTTTACAGCACCGCACAATTTACCCCTTACCGATTACAGACGGGTAAACAACTGGGAAGAAGTAGCTGAATATTTTGAATTGAGTGCTGTAAAAAATGAAAACCATTTGCTGGCTGTGAGCTAACACCGGATTGATCCCGGCTTACCTGGATTCCAGGGTACTGATCCTTTTTTCGAGGGTGCTTACCTTGCGGACGTACTGTTGTACCTCCATACATTTGTCCAGGTAGGCTTCCACCCAGTTAACCTCCTGCTTTATAGCAGGTGGACCGGTAAAGTAACCGGGTGATAATTGCAGATGTTCCTGTAACAGCTCCAACTGCTTGTCGCTAAATACCGCAGTATCCAGCCATTCATGCATATTATTTAACGATATGTGCAATTGAGCCGCCAGTTGCTCATCTGTTATTTTTTGCTTCGCAAGATATAATTGCAGCAGTTCACCCTGATGGCAGGTATTTCCTTCCAGTGAGTTCCAGTGGTAAAAATCCTCCAGCGTAACGGGAACAGCTTCCAGCAATATATCCAGCTTTTCCTTTTTAATAGCTGCCTGCGAAAAATAACGATACAGGCCTTGCGGGGTTAATTTAACTTTCTTAGCATAATGCAGGATCACAATTTCCTTTTGCCTCAGTATACGCCGCAACCTGGCGCCTGCATGAACATAATATGGAACTGACATTTATACGATTCCTGTTTTGGTGAAGAATGGGGTGTGTATACAAATATAATACTTTTATATTCTCAAAACAGCGGTTGTTCTCTTGAATTTTAAAGCACACTGGCTAAAACTATCAACAAATATCATTATAACAAACTGGATGCTATTTTAACTATTTTGTTTGCGGAAAGCCGCCAGTTCTTTCTTTATCTGCAGCAACTCATCTTTCAGTGCAGCATGACTTTTCAGCAACTGCGTATATTCTTCCAGCTGCTTATAATACTTTTCCCTAAGCAACATCATTTCTTCGCTATCCGTATTACGGGCTTCCTGCACGGTACCGGGGTTAAGAAAGGCATCCACGCTCATATCCAATCCTTTCGCCACCCTGTCCAGTTCGTCCGGCGAAAAGCTTTCTTTCTCAAATAAGTTATACATGGTACGGCGGCTCATATCCAAACGGCCGGCCAGTTTGCTTTTATTCAACCCTTTCTCTGCAATGATATGCTGTAAGCGTTCTCCGTGATGTATACTTTTACCATTCGTTAGCTGCATCGCACCATTCCATCTCATAAATTCTTCCGGGGTAATACCAATAAGCGCGCAAAAGCGCTCCATCGTAGCGCGTTTCATGTCACTTTTCCGCAAGTGATAATGAGCGATCTGGTTTGTAAAACCGGCCATAGTGGCGAAATCAACAATCTTTATTTTTTTTTGCTTCAAGATCTGTTTCAACCGGTGTCCCATGTGTATCAGGCTCGACTGCATCCCTTTTCATTTTAAATTATAATGCTACATACAGGATGACCTGTCGTATTATCGTATAATTTAACAATTAATATTTCATTCTGTAAATAAAAATATCAATTTAACGAAAAAAATATAAGTCCGTAACCAGCCCTGGCAACAAATATCCGTACTAACTATAAAGGGTATACGCAAAAAAATAACAAGAAATATTTATCGATTTAATAACGATGAAATCAGAATGATAACAAACAGGATTATTGTGTAAACGATACACATCATTTATAGATTAACGAATCATAAACAAAAGCATAATAATTCTCTCAAACGCGCTACTGCAAACGGTTACATCATTACATATTTTTTTTAAAGAAAGTAAAGTTTTATAATTATAAATTGCATGATTATAAATATATTTGCTTACACCTTAAAGTAACTTTAAAACATGTTCTACTATTCCGACAATTCATTTGTTAACCATATCCAATCATTCTGAAAATAATACCCACTATGAGCAAAGAACCAATAAATGTGCTACTTGACATTCATACCAAACTTTCCAGTCTTCCTGTGCTGTTCAGGGAGAAAGTATGTGAAGAATGTAACTGGAGCACACCCACATTTTATCGCAAAATGCGCGGAAGAGATAAGCCGAATCCAAATGAGAAAGGAAAAATCATTCCTGCACTCAGTAATGCGGAAAAGCAACGAATCATTGAAATTATGGAAGAAGTATTTGCATCCGGTGAAGATGACCTGGCCAAATACCGGAAACCTTCCAAATGACCACTGTTGCCTTTCATCCGCCGTTTGTAAAAACATCTTACGTAAAAGTAATCATGCTCCGTAAAGCCTTGTTCCCCACCCCGGGCAAACGAGGCTTTACTTTTACTAGCATCGCCTTCGGCGATGGAAATTGTCTTGGAGCAGGATTACGCTGATTATACTGATTTCACTGAGATATCTTTTAGGATTTTAACTTCCGGATTACGATCAACTAAGTTTTTCTTTTTAAAACTAAATTATTAGTTTTAAGGATAAATACAATGTCTATGAACCGGATTATATATCGGATAACCCAGTGGTTTATCAGCCTGCTGCTACTTATAAATATCGCTACCATGGCCCTGGCACAGGAATCTATCGACCGCACGCAGCTGATGGAATACCTCCAGAACCAGCAATATGAAGCCGCCATCAACTACCTGCAGCCGCGCGTACAGGAAAATAATATCGGGCAGCTTTCCCTCCTGGCATATACGTACTACCTCTCGGGAAAAACAAAAGATGCCATGACCCATTATGAAAAGGTACTGGCACTGGACAGCAACAATGTACCGGCACATCAATACCTGGCCAGCATCAGCATGCAGCTGGAAAGCCCGCTCCCCGCCATTTTTCACTACCGGCAAATTGTCCGCCTACAACCCGCCAATGCCACTGCATACAAACAACTCAGCTTCGCCTGCTTCGCAGCACAACAGCCGGATACGGCATTTTTCTACCTCCAAAAAGCATATGCGCTCAATCCGGCAGATCCAAAAGTAACCGCACGTTTCGGGGAAGAACTGATCGAAAAGCAGCAATATCCGCTGGCAGACAGCATCCTGCGAACCTTTCTGAAAACAGACTCGCTTCAGCCCACCGTTATCATGACCGCCATCAGGTCCGCCTGGTTTCTGAAAAATTATACCCGCTGTACCGATCTCGGCACGCAACTGATGCGCATGAATATCCTGTCACCCAACACCTTCAGCATCGTTTCTGCTGCCTGGTACACGCTCAAACAATACCCGCAATGCATCAACGTATATGAATACGTGCAGGCCAATAAAGGGCAGTCTGAAACCATTACGTATTACGCAGCCCTTGCCTATACCGCATTAAAAAACTATACGGCCAGCAATGAACTGCTGCAAACCTGCATCGACATGGCTACCTCGAAAAGCCTGAACAGCTACTACAGCGGGAAGTCGGTGAACTACGAAGGCCTCCGCCAATACAAATCAGCCGTCGCCAACCTGGATACCGCCTACTACCTTTTTCACCAACCCCTGCACCAATACAGTATTGGCCGCATCTACGAGGTACATCTCCGCAACAAACCACTGGCTACCCGCTACTATAAACGCTACCTGCAACTAGGCAACCCTGCTAATCCCCAGGAAGCAGATATTTACAAATACCTCCGCTCATATGTTGAAAAATAATCTGCTTTTAATATGATTTTTTAGATTATCTCTACCAAACCATCTGGTTTTTCTTAAATTTAAAGCCCGTTAGGAAAATGCTTGTACTTAACCAATAAACAATTACGGTGCTATGTCGTACCCATACCAGATCAAGAGTATCGAAGATTATCAGCAGGCTTATCAACAGAGTGTGATTGACCCGGAAGGCTTCTGGGCCAATGTAGCAGACCATTTTTACTGGCGTCGCAAATGGGACAAGGTATTGGACTGGAACTTCAAAGACCCGGAAATCAAATGGTTTACCGGCGCTAAACTGAACATTACAGAAAACTGCCTGGATCGCCACCTGGGCACACTGGGCAATACTCCCGCCATCATCTGGGAACCCAATGACCCGGAAGAACACCACCGCATTATCACGTACCGCGACTTATACAACAAGGTTTGCCAGTTTGCGAATGTGCTCAAGAACAATGGCGTTAAAAAAGGCGACCGTGTATGTATTTACATGGGCATGATCCCGGAACTGGCTATCGCCATCCTGGCCTGCGCCCGTATCGGCGCTGTTCACTCCGTAGTATTCGGGGGTTTCAGCGCACAGTCTATTGCCGACAGGATACAGGATGCCCAGTGCAGCCTGGTAATCACCTGCGACGGCGCATATCGCGGCGCAAAGGATATCCCGCTGAAATCCGTTATGGACGACGCATTGATGGCATGTCCATCTGTAAAAAAAGTAATTGTATGTACACGTACCCGCACCCCGGTAAGCATGCTGAAAGGCAGAGACCTGTGGTGGGAAGATGAAATAAAACAGGTAGAAACAATGGGCAATCCGCCCTGCCCGGCGGAAGAAATGGATGCGGAGGATCTCCTGTTCATCCTTTATACTTCCGGCTCTACCGGCAAACCCAAAGGCGTGGTTCACACCTGCGCCGGCTACATGGTATACGCCAACTATACCTTCGTAAATACCTTCCAGTACCAACCCGGTGAAGTATATTTCTGTACAGCAGATATCGGCTGGATTACCGGTCACAGCTACATTGCCTATGGTCCGCTCAGCGCAGGCGCCACCACGCTCATGTTTGAAGGGGTGCCTACTTATCCGGACGCAGGCCGGCTGTGGGAAATTGTAGATAAATTCCGTGTCAACATCCTGTATACCGCACCAACAGCCATTCGCAGCCTAATGAGCTATGGCCTCGGCCCTGTAAATCATAAAGACCTCAGCTCCCTCAAAAAACTGGGCAGCGTAGGAGAACCGATTAACGAAGAAGCCTGGCATTGGTTTAAAGATAATATCGGCAAAGGCAAATGCCCTATCGTAGATACCTGGTGGCAAACAGAAACCGGTGGTATCATGATCACCCCTATTGCAGGCATCACCAAAGAAAAACCAGGATACGCCACCCTGCCACTGCCGGGTGTACAACCGATCCTGGTAGATGAAAATGGTAAAGAACTCAAAGGCAACGGCGTAAGCGGAAACCTCTGCATCAAGTTCCCCTGGCCCGGTATGCTGCGCAGCACCTACGGCGATCACGAACGTTTCCGTAAAACATATTTCTCTACCTACGAAAATCTCTACTTCACCGGCGACGGCTGCCTGAGAGATGAAGATGGCTACTATAGAATTACCGGCCGCGTGGACGACGTACTCAATGTAAGCGGTCACCGTATCGGTACAGCGGAAGTGGAAAACGCCATCAATATGCACGCCGGCGTTGTGGAAAGCGCCGTGGTTGGGTATCCTCACGATATTAAAGGCCAGGGCATCTATGCTTACGTGATCACCGAACGCCTCACGCATGATCCTGAACTGACTAAAAAAGATATCGCGCAAACAGTGGCCCGCATCATCGGTCCCATTGCCAAGCCGGATAAGATACAGATCGTAAGCGGTTTGCCTAAAACCCGTTCCGGTAAAATCATGCGCCGCATCCTGCGCAAAATTGCCGAAAACGATATGGACAACTTAGGCGATACCTCTACTCTGCTGGATCCTGGCGTGGTAGACGAAATCAAAAGAGGAAAACTGTAACAGCTTCAAAGCTTTTAAAAAACAAAGGGATGCAGATTATTTTGCATCCCTTTGTTGTACCTGATTATACTATGAAGCGTTTTTTCAAAAAGCTGGCCTGGACCTGCATCATCCTTTTCGTATTACTCAATATCATCGGGGCCTTTCACGCGTGGAAGTTTACCCACTTTTATGACGATGGCGGCCGCAGGAACAAACTCCCGGAACAAATGAGTACGGGTGAAAAGATAAAAACCATTTTGTTTGGTGTACGCATTGCCAAATCCGCTACCACCAGTTTCCCATCAGTACCTTACGAAACCGTATTGCTGCACACTGCCGGCGGCCTCCGGCTGGAAGGCTGGTGGATCCCAGCCAAAGCGGCTACCGGCACAGTTATCCTGTTCCACGGTTACAATGGCAATAAAGGCTCACTGTTGCCGGAGGCAAATCGTTTCCGCGCGCTGGGCTACAATACTTTTTTACTGGATTTTCGCGCCCATGGCAACAGCGAAAGATATACCTGCAGCGTAGGCTACAAAGAAGCAGAAGATGTAAAGCTGGCGTGGGAGTATGTAAAACAGAAAAACAAGCAACCGGTGATCCTGTGGGGAGTAAGCATGGGCGCTGCCGCTATTTTAAAGGCTGTTCCTGAATACGGGCTCACACCAAAGCAACTCATCCTCCAGTGCCCGTTTGCTACCCTTACAGACGCTGTAAAAAGCAGGATGCGCGCGGTGCATCTGCCGGCATTCCCTTTTTCACAGATCCTTACCTTCTGGGGAGGAATAGAACAAGGTTTCTGGGGCGCCGGTTTTAAGCCGGAAAGCTATGCCAGCCAAATAGATATGCCGGTATTATATTTTTACGGGAAACAGGATATCCGGGTTACGGAACAGGAAACACGGGAGGTATTTGCTCATTTAGGTACCCGGAAAAAAAAACTGTATATCTTCCCCAACGCCAGACACCAGTCGTTTTGCGGCAAAGATTCCACAACCTGGATGAAGGAAGTCACTGCTTTTCTGCAACCATAAAAAAGCGCGCACCATACGAGTGGAGCGCGCTCTTCACAGGATCTGACCCGCCGTTTATATTTGAGTCATGGTGCAGTAGTACTGCCCCACTAGATGCCGTACCGGTTTGTGGTGGATGCTAAATTACAACATGCAACTGCCACCGGGAGTCACTGCGAAATAATCAGCAAAAACCTTACCGGCGAATAACCACCGGGGTTCCCACTTTGATTACCTCGTATAATTCGTTAACATCTGAGTTCTTCATACTGATACAACCCAGTGTCCAGTTAATACGTCCTTCCACATAACTATCCCAGATACCGGAATTATATTCCACTCCGTGGATGCCGATAGCCCCGCCAATACTGGCACTGGAGGAGACCATGCCCTGTGACTGACGGACACGGAACTTCTGCCAGGACACCTCATTGGGATAGTCCAGCAGCATGAACCTGCTCCAGCTTTTATCCACTCTTTTGGTTAAAATATGGAAAGTTCCTTCCGGTGTTCTGCGATCACCTTCAACTTGTTTATCGGTTTGGTCGCGGTTACCAAATACCACCTTGTAGATTTTTCTCAACGTCACGTCTTCGTATACATACAACCGGTAATCGCTTTTATCTATCAGCAGGAAAATTTTATCAGGATCAATGTTGGCAGCATTTAACCTTACACTATACAAATCAGATTCGTTGATAAATCCACTTAGCGGCAGCAGCAACAGAACAGCTACCAACCAGTAATGACAGCACTTCTTCATAGGAGTAATAAATATGCAGATAACGTAGCAGAATAATCATTTATTGTTTGGGAGATGGTTGAAAATACAAAGGCACAAAGCGTAAAACTTTGTGCCTTTGTATTTTATCAGATTTTTTCTTACGGTAATCAGTAGCCGAAGATCTCTTCCAGCGTGAGCTTCTTCACATCGCCATATTTTTTCAGATCGTCTGTGCTGATCTTCTTTTCAGAAGCAACAATACAATAAGTATATGGTTTGTGCGCCAGGTTCTCATCATGGAACTTCTTCACTTCGTCAAAGTTCATTTTGTCGATCGACTCGTACACCTGTTTGCGGATATCCGTATTTAATCCCAGCTTCTGTGCGGCGAGGAAACTGAAAACAATTCCATCGTTGGTGATACGTTCTGTTTCAATATCCTGCTTCATGCTTTCCTTAGCAGTTTGCAACAGTTTATCGGCACGGGGAATATCATTCAGCAATTCGTTCATACCTGAAATGGCGTCATTCATTTTATCTGCCTGGCTACCAACGTAGGCCAATACAGAATAACGGTCGTCTTTTTTATCGGGAGATGCGTAGTAGGCATAGGTGGAATAAGCCAGTGCTTTGGACTCGCGGATGGTTTGGAATACAACAGATCCCATTCCGCCACCGAAGTAGCTGTTAAACAGCGTCACCACGCCTGTGTTGGCAGGACTGTATGCCGCTGAATTCCTTACCCAGTTTACTTCTGTCTGCACCATATCATAATCTGCAAACAGCACCTGGCTTTTATCCTGGTTATCTTTCGCAAATTTTATAGCTTCCGGTGCCTGCTTAAAGGTTGCCGGCAGCGGGTGCAGTTTCTTTACTTCAGCCGCGGCAGCAGCCAGTGGCTGAGGCCCCCAGTAAATAATGGTATGCTTGTAAGCAGGTAGTTCATGCAAAATAGTAACGAGTTCTGATGCGGTAACACCATCCAGCTCAGCCTGACTTAACTGGTTATTAAACGGATTTTTTGCGCCATACATTGCATAGTTTACTACTCCTTTCATAATTGCGCCCTTATTCAGTTTGCTGTCGGAGCGGCCTTTCTGGATGCGGCCTTTCAGTGCTGCCAGCGCGTCTTCATTAGGTTTGCAGTTGGCAATCACATGTTCAAATAAGGTAACGGCCTTATCAAAATTTTCCTGCAAACCGCTGATCACCACCGTGGTGTTTTCAGCAGAAGCGGATACGCTGAAGTTACAGGCAATGTTATAAAACTCTTTGCTGATCTGCTCAGAGGTATATTTGTCGGTGCTCAGATATTGCAGGTATTGCGCTGCCAGGGCCAGTTTCTTATTGTTCCAGGTACCCATATCGAAACGGTAGTACAGGTGGAAAAGACCATTGTCTTTGTTCTGTACATACATCATATCAGTATTACCTATCGCGGTTTTCTGGATATCTTTTTCATAATCCAGCCACTGTGGCTTTACCGGTGTGGCGGGCATAGCAGCTACCTGTTGCAGGAAAGGCGACTGTGCTTCCCTGTTTACTTCCACCGGGGTGATGGCAGGTTTTTCAACCTTTTCGATGTTCTTATCTTCGCCCTTGCGTTTGTAAACAATTACATAGTTATCATTGAGGAATTTATTGGCGTAATCAACGATTTGTTTTTTGTTAACCGTGCCCATATCATCCACATAGGCTACATCATATAACCAGTTTTGACCCCTGCTCTTAATGAATCCGTCCATCAGGGCGGTAGCGCGGTTGTTATTGCTTTCCAGGCCCTGCAGTTCGCTCAGCTTGGCGTTATTAATGATGGCTTTCACCAGGGTTTCATCAAAATTTCCTTTCTTCAGGATATCCAGCTGACCCAGTAAAAGCGCTTTTACTTCTTCCAGGGTTTGGCCTTGTTTGGCTTTACCGCTAAGTGAGAAGATGGAGTAGTCTTTCAGGCCAAGTACACTTACGCTGGCGTTCAGTACTTTTTGCTGCTTGTTGATATTGAGATCCATCAAACCGGCTTTACCATTCTGGAGAATGGAAGAGAGCACACCCAGTACCAGGTTGGATTTGGTATCGAGGGCGCCGGGCATTCTGAAGGCGATATCTACGCTTTCTGCATCCGGACCCAGTACTTCTTTCATTACCGGCGATTTGATCGGCGCTTCCGGGGCAGGCTTGTATTCCTTTACCGGTTTGGCTTTCATATAGCTGAATTTCTGATCGATAGATTTAATCACATAATCCGGATCAAAATCACCCGCCATTACGATGGCCATATTATTAGGCACATAGTACTCATTGTAGAATTCGCGGATTACTTTCAGGTTTGGATTTTTGAGATGTTCAACGGTACCGATGGTAGATTGCTGGCCATAGTTATGGGTAGGAAACAGGGCTGCGAGCATGGTTTCGTACACTTTCCGGCCATCATTATCCAGTCCGCGGTTCTTTTCTTCGTATACGGCTTCCAGTTCGGTGTGGAACAGGCGGAAAACCGGGTCACGGAAACGCTCCGCCTGTACGGTCAGGTATTTGTCGATGGCATTGGAAGGAATATCTTCCTCATAAATGGTTTCTTCTACCCAGGTATGGGCGTTGGTGCCCTGTGCGCCCATGCCCGACATCATTTTGTCGTATTCATTGGCAATGGCATATTTGGCGGCTACTCCGGAAACGCTGTCTATTTCATGATAAACAGCTTTACGGGCAGCAGGGTCCACTGTTTTATTGTATTTATCATACAAATTGGAGATCTCATCGATCAGTGGTTTTTCCTTTGCCCAGTTGAGCGAACCAAATTTTTCAGTGCCTTTAAACAGGAGGTGTTCGAGGTAGTGCGCCAGGCCGGTGTGGTCTTTTGGATCGTTATCGCTGCCGGCGCGGGTACCGATCAATGTCTGGATGCGGGGATCTTTTTTATTGACACTCAGGATAACTGTCAGGCCGTTTTTCAGCGTATAAAAGCGTGCCTTCATGGGATCATCGGAAACGTACTTATAGGTATAACCGCCACCAGTAGCCTCCTTCCATTGATATTTTCCCTGGGCTCCCGCTACTTTGAGCGAGCAGGCAAACAGGAATAGTAATACGACTCTTTTAAGACTCATACAAATAGTTGGTTTTTTGAAATTAGTCTGTCAAATATACCGGAAGTCAAAATTATAAAGCGGGAAAAAAAGGGAGAATTGTATGAGCGGTAGATGCATAGGAATTGCAACCGGTTGCCTGGCCGGTGATCAAATTAACAAGAAGAGGATTGATATCAGGGGTTCTGGTTATTATAAATGGTATACTTTCCGCGCACAAAAACCTGGTTAAGCAGCAGCGAGTCAATGGCCATGCTATTACCGGCCTGTTTTTTCGCTTTCGCCCGGCGCCTGTTATGGCTAACGGGAGCGGTTATGGTATTGGTGGCAGGAATTACCTGGGAAATGTACCTGGCAGCGGGAATGCTGGCTGGTGCAACTGCTACGGGCAACTGCTCTGGCTGATCAATAAGTAAGTTATTTTTTTCGAGTCTAACGCCTAACAAACGTTTCTCACAGGAGTGAATCCATGCAATGCAACCAATACATGTCATCAAAGCAACAAAAGAACGCATAAACACAATTTAGGACTGGCTAATAAATCTTAGAATCCGTTTAACCGGATACCTATTGAAAATGGATACTGTTGTAACCCATAGTCATGTAATGCCGTAAGGGCAAAATTTGCATACAACTTTACAGGTCCATAGCCCAGTTCACTGGTAAGGCCGAAACGCCACTTGTTAAGATTAAAGTCGTCCGTTTTTCTAACCTTGCCTCTTTCTTCACTTACCTGCTTGGTTCTGGATTTGAGGAGATAACCACCAGAGACACCGAAACTCGCCTGGAACGCACGGCTCGGGCGGGCAGGGTTAGAATTAAAATTAAGCATTACCGGGATCGATATATATTCGGCAAACAGCTTATTTTTTGAAAATTCTACGGAATCTCTGATTATTTGTGTAGGATAACCCGGTAAATACGTAATGCTCCGGGCATACCTATAGTTATTCATCTCTAATCCTAAAGCATATAACAAGTTAAGTTTGTGTTTTGTTATATTAAGTCGCTGTTGAAATAACCAGATATTAAAATTGATTGATTTTCCGGTGATTAGCTTAAATTCTGAAGGCGTCAACGGCGCACTGGCATCCCTTGGGGCAAAAGTGGCGAGGCCTACGGCAGAATAATCATATGATTTAGACACCGGGGCAGGTGCTCCATTGTAATAAGCGCTGTTATTGGGGTAGTAATTAATAAAGCTGGCTCCGTTATAGTCGCTGTGATCAATATAATTGTTGAATCCCAGGTCAAAAACGAACCATTTGGTTTGCAGGTTCTTTTTGAGCTTCTGGCGGGCATAGGCAGTATCGTTATAGAACTTATAACTGGTTCGGCCCTTATCATTCTTTCCTTTGATAATGATCAATCCTTTGATCTGTATGGTGTCCGGTGGTGCCGGTGTAGTTTTATCTGCCTTTTGCGCATGAGCCCACCCGCCACATAATACCAGTAACAAAATGAGTAAAAATTTATGCTTCATATGCTATGACCATGATTTATTATTTATTCCTTCTTCGGGAAAAAAGCTTTGCAACATTGGTTACCTTATCTAAAATCCGGCTGTCGCTGCCACTTACAGACATGATCAACTCACCGGGAGCGCCTGGCTGTTCGGTTGCAGGAACTATTTTATTATTTAAATGATCGTTTGTATTGGTATTGGCTGCCAGTACCGCTTCCTTATTAACTTCCGGCCGAACCGCCACAACATGGGCGTTACCAGCCTGTTGCAGGTGCTCTTCCACTACTTCACTCATAGAGTTGCGCTGCGGCGGCAACTGGGAAATAACCGGCAAATCTGCTTTGGGTACGTCTGCGGCAGCCAGTGCAGGCTCATTTGCAGGAGCGGCAACTGGTTTGTTTTCACGTGGCGTTACGGCTTTATGGTTTTGGGCCGGTACGGGTTGGTTGCTCCGCGGCGCAGCAACAGGCGCATTTTGTGTTGCAGCTGCGGATTGGTCAGGAGCAACCGGCGTAGTTACTTCAGGAGTTACGGCTGGTGCAGGTACAGTAACCGCAGGTGGTGTGTTTACCGCAATGGCAGGTTTTTGTGCTGGTTGTTGATCGCTGGCTGGCAATAACCAGATAAGCAGGCCCGCTACTACCGCGGCGGCAGCAGTTGCCCACATCATGCGGCGGTATACCGGGGTAACCCGGCGTTTGCTGCTTCTGTAAAGAGATGCTTTATCAGCAAATACCAAAGTGGTATCAGGTACCAGCCTGGTGGCCTCCAATAATGCCAGTTCACGCTGCGCTGCCGGATGTTGCTGCAGGTATTCCTGCAAAGTGGCTTCCTCAGCAGCGGTCAGCTCCCCGTCGATATGGCTCAGCATTAATACTTCGTAATCAACGGCAGCTGTTTTATACAAAGCAGCTTTATTATCAAAAACAACGTGTTTATCCGGCGTCAGTTTCGCTCCTTCCAGCAGTTCCAGTTCCTGACGGAAAGGAGGATGCTTTTCCAGGAAACGTTCCAGTGCAGCCAGCTCTGTCTCATTCAGCTCACCATCAATGTAGCTGAGGAGATAGGACTCGTAGTTTGATATGTTAATTTCTATCGACAAAAATCTAATTTATTATAAAAATATTATATAACATTCTCCATTTTTACCAGGTAGTTCTTCAGATGTATCCTGGCCCTGTGCAGGTAAACCTTTACCTGCGAAGGATTCAGCTCCATCATTTCTCCTATTTCCTCGTAGGAATATCCTTCATAATCCTTGAGCATAATTAAGGAGCGCTGTACTTCACTGAGCTTGGATAATGCTTTTTCTATGACTTCCTTCGCGTTATGTATCTTATGATCCGATACTTTATCCTCGTCTTTGAACTGGTCTACAAGTGTGATCCGCTTTACCTTACGTACATGATCTATCATATTGTGGTAGCCGACTGTAAACAGGTATGACTTTGCCTTTTCAAAAGGCACATCCTGGCAGTGCTTCCACAATATCTCGAATGAATTCTGTACTACGTCTCTGGCATCTTCCGCATGCTCCAGATTCTTTACTATAAAGCGGAATAAATTGTCCGAATACAGATCCACGCATTTATTGTACTCCTTTTCCGTCATTCCGGTGGTGCGGGATTTTAGTGCTAAGTTCCGACAAATACTTTAATACCCATCATTGACCAAATCCATATTTGTTACCCACACCTACTCTAAAGCTGGTACATTCTTCCCCACAGTTGTAGTAACAGTTCCTTTCAAACTGAGCATCAACCTCTTATCAAGTATGCTCTTTTAGCATCTTTTACCAAAGGGGTGAATTATCAGTTTTCCACTTCATGGCATCAATAATCATGATAGTACTATGACGGAGGGCGGCGGGCAAATGTTACACCTGGGTCAAACTTTTTGCTTATCCGGTCGTTACTGATTTACGCGATAAATAATCGTAATACATTTATTGCCATAACTTTGGTAGATCCACTTTAAATATTGCAATTTTTATGAATGAGAAGTTTATAACCCGTTTACGGGAGGAACTCGGCGATATCAATAAAGCCGGCCTGTACAAGAGAGAGCGCATTATTACATCTGAGCAGGGAGCTGAAATACAGGTGGGTGGCAAAACCGTGCTTAACTTTTGCGCAAACAATTACCTGGGTCTGTCGTCACACCCCGCTGTGGTGAAAGCTGCCAAAGATGCAATTGATACTCATGGCTATGGCATGAGCAGCGTTCGTTTTATTTGCGGCACACAGGATATTCACCGGGAACTGGAAGAAAAGATCTCCAAATTCCTGGGTACAGAAGATACTATTTTATATGTAGCGGCATTCGACGCCAATGGTGGCGTATTTGAGCCCCTGTTCAATGAACAGGATGCCATTATTTCTGATGCCCTGAACCACGCCTCCATTATCGACGGCGTTCGTCTCTGCAAGGCACAGCGCTTCCGCTACGAGCATAACAATATGGCCGACCTGGAGGCAAAACTGCAGGAAGCCAAAGACTGCCGCAGCCGGATCATCGTTACAGACGGCTCATTCAGCATGGATGGTACCATTGCCCAGCTGGACAAGATCTGCGACCTGGCTGATAAATACAACGCCATCGTAATGTCCGATGAAAGCCACTCTTCCGGATTCCTGGGTAAAACCGGTCGCGGTACCCATGAGTACCGTGGTGTAATGGGCCGGGTAGATATCATTACCGGCACCCTCGGTAAAGCCCTGGGCGGCGCCTCCGGCGGATTCACCAGCGGACCAAAGGAAGTGATCGACATCCTGCGCCAGCGCAGCCGGCCCTACCTCTTTTCCAACTCAGTGGCTCCCAGCATTGTCGGCGCTTCCATCGCGGTACTGGACATGCTGAGCGAAACCACCACCCTGCGCGATAAACTGGAATACAATACCAAATACTTCCGCAGCAAAATGACGGAAGCCGGATTTGATATCAAACCAGGCGACCACCCCATTGTTCCGGTAATGCTTTATGATGCTGTACTGAGCGCCCAGTTTGCCGACAAACTGCTCCAGGAAGGCATATATGTAATCGGGTTCTTCTTCCCGGTGGTACCAAAAGGCCAGGCCCGCATCCGCGTACAGCTCAGCGCCGGCCACGAACAGGAACACCTCGACAGGGCCATCGCCGCCTTTACCAAAGTAGGTAAGGAACTGGGCGTGATTAAATAAAACTTGCTGCCGTACCCGGTGCATAAAGATTGAGTATGATTAAATAAGACTGCGGGTTAGTGGGGAGATAGACGCCGGAATAATCCCGGTTGCCATCTCCCTGCTAACCCGTAATCGTTTTTCTTACGCCGTAATTCTTACTTTTGCACCTCATAACTACTCAATCATTATGCAGATGAAACGATTTGGTTGGATGTTGCTGGCGGTTGGCCTGTTCCTCGCTGCCTGCGCACCGAATAATGTAAAAGAAGAACAAGACTGGGAAAAATATTTTGCCGAATACAAAGTAGAAGGCACTTTCATGTTATTCAACAACAGCCAGGGCACCTTTAAAGTATATAACCTCGACAGGGCTAAAAAGCGCTTTCAGCCTGCATCTACCTTTAAAATATTCAATTCCCTCGTGGGCCTGCATACCGGCGTTATCAAAGATACCAGCATGGTAATCCGCTGGGACAGCGTAACCCGCCAGTTTCCTGCATGGAACCAGGACCTCACCATGGCCCAGGCATTTAAACAATCGGCCGTACCCTACTTTCAGGAAGTAGCCCGGCGCATCGGCCAGCCAACGATGCAACTGTGGCTCGACTCCATTAAGTACGGCAATATGAAAATCAGCCGCCTGGATACTTTCTGGCTGGATAACTCCCTGCTCATTTCACCGGATGAAGAACTGGGCTTTGTAAAAAAACTCTATTTCGACCAGCTGCCTTTTGCAAAAACAACCATGAAAACTGTACGGGAAGTAATGCTCATGGAAAAAACGCCGAAATATGAACTGTCTTACAAAACAGGATGGGATTATAACGACGTAAAAAAATTAGGATGGGTAGTAGGATGGATTGAAGAAAACAGGCACCCTACCTTTTTTGTGCTGAATATAGAAACAGAAGATCCTAAAGTGGATATTCCTAAAGTACGGATGGCCATCCTGAGAAACATCCTCACAGATGCCGGTTACTTTAAGGGCGAAATGTAGCAATTCGGGCTTAACCTGCCCGGCCTGGGGACCGGGATCGTTAAAAAAACGATAAAACCCCACTCCTACAGCTTGCAATACGTGACAAAAAAATTATTTTTGATACCTTACCTGGTGTACTCCCGGTAACGGTTATCTTAAAATCGAATATGTTACGATTTCAGCATAGTGAATATTTATGGGCACTGGTGCTCCTGTTGGTTTTACAGGTGGCCTTCCTGGGCGTGTCGTGGTGGAAACGCCGCTCTATACGCCGCATCGGGGATCAGGCACTGGTAGAAAAACTCTTTACCGGCTACTCCCGCAAACTGTTTATATTAAAGTTCCTGCTTATTTTCCTGGCTTTCTTCTTCGGCGTAGTTGGATTGGCCAACCTGCAGAAAGGCAGCCGCATGGAAAAAATCACCCGCAAAGGCGTGGATGTGATGATAGCGCTGGATGTAAGTAAAAGTATGCTGGCTACGGATGTGCAGCCGGACCGCCTTACCCGCGCCCGCCAGCTCATCAGTAAGCTGATGGATAAACTGGATAATGACCGCGTAGGCCTCGTGGTATTTGCCGGTAACGCTTATCTGCAAATGCCCCTCACCGTTGATTATTCTGCTGCCAAAATGTACCTCAGCACCGTATCCCCGGACATGATCCCTACACAGGGTACCGCCATTGGTCAGGCAATACAGGTATCCGACGACGCTTTTAACAAAAAAGAACGTAAGCATAAAGCCCTCATCATTATCTCTGATGGGGAAGATCATGATGAAACTGCTATCCAGCGTACCAAAGCCGCTTTTGAGAACGGCGCCGTTACCAATACCATCGGCATCGGTTCTGTAGCGGGTTCTCCTCTGCCGGACCCGGAAACCGGGAGCTATAAAAAGGACAGGGAAGGCAATACCGTTATTTCCAAACTGAATGAAGCGGAGCTCAGAGGCATTGCTGCCGCCGGCAAAGGCATTTATCAGCACCTGGATAATAATACCGACGACGTAGTAAATACCCTTGTCAATAAGATAGACGGCATGGAGCAGAAAGAATTTGGAGAGAACGTATTCACCG
Source organism: Chitinophaga sp. ARDCPP14 (assembly GCF_051362515.1). NCBI lineage: Bacteria > Pseudomonadati > Bacteroidota > Chitinophagia > Chitinophagales > Chitinophagaceae > Chitinophaga > Chitinophaga sp. ARDCPP14. The sequence continues at coordinate 484,142 of NZ_JBKIXB010000002.1, forward strand.
ACTACAACAGTTATTTTCAGTATTTCCTGGGTGTATGCCTGGCATTGCTGCTGATTGAATTTTTTATTCCTGAAGTTCGCTTCAAGCGCACTCCTGAATCACCGGCAGTTTAATTCATTACTCATGAAAATCATTTTTATAAAATATAGTTTCCTTATTGCAGTAATGCTCGCCAGCCTTACCGGCTTCGCGCAGAACGGCTCCAATAAGTATATCCGCAAAGGCAACGAACTGTATAAAAAACAACAATACACCGATGCGGAAGCCAATTACAAAAAAGCGCTGGAACAAAACGCCCAATCCGCCGAAGGCAGTTATAACCTAGGTAACTCCCTCTATCAGCAAAAACGTTACGATGATGCACGCGCGCAATATGCCAACAGCCTGAAACTGGGTGGCAAACCAGCCATCAAATCCGACGCTGATTATAATATCGGCAATACCTTCATGGAAGGCAAAAAATGGGAAGAAAGCATCAAATCCTACAAACAGGCATTGAAGGTCAATCCCTCCGATGAGGATGCCCGTTATAATCTCGCCTATGCCCAGGCCATGCTGAAAAAACAACAGCAAGGCGGCGGCGGCAACGATAAAAAAGATAACAAAGACAAGGACAAGAATAAAGACAAGAACAAAAACGATCAGAACAAAGACAAAAATAAAGATCAGAACAAAGACCAACAGGATAAAGACAAGGATCAAAACAAAGACCAGAACAAGGACCAGCAGAATAAAGACCTGGACAAAGGCGATAAAGACAAAGAGGATCAGCAGAAGCCGGAGCCACAACCCAGCAAGATGAGCAAGCAGGAAGCAGAACGCCTGTTGCAGGCTTTATCACAGGAAGAAAAGAAATTGCAGGACAAAGCGAAGAAAGTAAAAGGTCAGATTGTACCAAAAGACAAAGACTGGTAACATTTTCATCCTCTCCATATCAAACATCCCAAAGCTGGTAGTCCCGCTTTGGGATGTTTTATTTAGGCGCAGAAGGTACACTGCCGGTGTATTTCTTATATGCCTTAATGAAATGATTCTGATCGTAGTAGCCATTATCCAGGGCTATACCGGTTAATGGCTGCGCCGCTTTATGCACATCGCTCCACGCATGCAAAAAACGGATATTACTGATATAATGTTTGGGAGTAACGCCGGTGGACATACGAAAATTCCGCTCCAGCCATTTGTAGTTTACTTTCAGGGCTTCACAGATATCCGCTACGGCTATTTTTCCTCCACATTGCCGGATCATCATCGCCGCCGTTTGAAGCAGGTAATTACCCATGACGTTGCGGGGTATCCATCGCTCCAGGAATGCGTTCAGCACCCCGGATTGCCGCTGCGGGGATCCGGCCGCTCTTATCTCCTGTAACAATGGCCGCCATGTTGCCGGTAACGGCGCCAATGGCGCGTCCGTTTGCGGCAGCAGTGGCTTTAACCAGGCCCACCCATCTGCTGTAAATTTTACTACCAGCAGTCGGGCGCCGGGGGTAATATCTTCGAGGTAAGTATTTTCCAGGATTCCGCTGCAGAAAAAACCCTCACTAATAGTAAAGTTATGCCGCCCGGTAAACTGGACGCTACGCCGGTTCAGCAAAAATACCAACGCCGGTTGCCCGTCTAACGCAGCCAATATTTTCCTGTTGTGTAGCTGTGTATACCAGCAATAGCATTCCACCACCCGCAACAGTGCAGATGATGGCGGCAAGGATCTCACCGCCGCTGATGGCTGATGACAAATAAGATGTGCAAGAATATCTACCGGCATAACCATCCAAAATTAGGAATAAACCAGCAACCCATTTTACAAGTGTCTAAAATTTACTATTACCGCTGTTTCCTTCTGAATTTCTTTGCAGAAAAGAAAGAATATGATCCTGCCGATCATCGCCTATGGCGCCGCTATATTAAGACAACGATGTGAAATAATTATGCCCGCAACAGCCGGCACAGGGGAACTGATCCGTGATATGTGGACCACACTGGAACGGGCTAACGGAGCGGGTTTGGCCGCACCGCAGGTGAACAGGCCGGTACGCCTTTTCATTGTTTCCACAGACGATTTTAAAAATGTATTTATTAACCCCGAAATATTGTGGTACAGCGAAGACACCACCTATGATGCAGAAGGTTGTCTCAGCATTCCGGATATCTGGGAAGATGTGCCACGCGGAGCTGCCATTACAATACAATACCAGGACGAACACTTTATAAAGCACACCGCCACTTTCAGCGGAAACATCGCGAGGGTTATACAACATGAATATGATCACATCAACGGAAAACTCCATCTCGATTATCTATCTCCCTTAAAAAAAAAGCTGCTGAAAAATAAACTACGGGCCATCACAAAAGGCAAGGTAAAAACAGCTTATCCCATGAAATTCCTTTAAAAAACTCAAAGCAATCCATCTAATCCTCCTAATCCTGAGTAAGACAACATACGCGCATAAAAAAACCGGAATAGGAATATTCCGGCCGTTTTACCTAAACCTACAATTGTTACGCGGCGTAACAATTCTCTTCGTGTTTTAAAGCAACAGCGCCCCTTGCGGAAGCGCTGTATTGCCTGATTCATCAGGGAAGTATGTTTGCCTGCTATCCGTCACTCTTTACCTTGCCGAATACAGTCTGTTAAATGATTCTTTTGTCCGTTGATTCCTGTTTTTTTCTGACGATTCATTTACCTGTTGATCCATTTTTCCTGCAAACAACTTCCCCCCTTTAAACACACATTATTTTGCAACTGCCGTTAACGGCGTTCCTTCTTTTATTTCATCACTGCCATTCTGTACCAGCTGGTCGTTGTCGGACAAATCACCAAAAACCTCCACCTGGCCGTTGGATTCATTTCCACATTTCACCGGGATCCACACGGCTTTGTTATTCACCGACTTAATCACAAATACCCTTTCTGAATTACTGATGATGGCAGATTTAGGCACGATGTACACATCTTTCTTGCCCGGCATTGGCATCAGCACTTCTGCATACATACCCGGAAGCAGGCGGGCTTCTTTGTTGGCCACATCCATTTCCAGTATTTCAGAACGCAGCTTTACGTCCAGGCTACCGGCTATACGGGTTACCTTCGCCGTAAAAGTGTCTCCCGGCAAGGACTTCACGGTAAAACGCACGTCACCGGCGTGGTGGGCATCATCTGTATAGATCTCAGGCACGGCCACGGACAAACGCAGTTTTTGCTGTTCTTCCAAACGGAACAACGGTTTATCTGAACCCTTGCCTGCAGGACCTACGTAAGTGCCTGGGTGCACATTACGCTGGCTGATCACTCCGCTGAACGGAGCGCGGATCACCAGGTAGCCCAGCATTTGCTGTACTTCATGGTAAGAAGAGCGGGAGGATAACAATTCCGCGCTATCGGCGCTCATTTTCTCAAACGCCATATCCAGGTCGTTGGGGGAAATGGTACCCGGCACTTTACTGGTTTTGAGCAAACGGTCGTACGTGGCACGACTGGCGCGAAACATCGCTTCCTTTGTATGAAGCCTGGATTGCGCCTCCAGCAATTGTGTATTCATTTCCGGCGCATCCAGCGTTGCCAGCACCTGGCCGGCAGTTACCTGGCTGCCCAGGTCTACATTTACATTTTTTACATAGCTGTTCACCTTTGCATAGAGATCGGCAAATTGAAACGGCTTTATTTCTCCGGGTAATTTCAGGGATGCATCCAGCTGGCTTTTTTGCAGGTGAATAATTTTCACCTGAACACCTCCGTCTTCTTTTTCATTTTCATCGTCTGCCCGGGAACTGTGACAGGAGGTGAAATACAAACCGGCAGATAATAATGCAGCAGCTGTCATGACCCGATACGACAGGCTGTATTTATTTATATTCATGATATTGATATGTCGTTTAGTCATTATAGTTATACCTGTGTTAAACGCGTGCCGCTCCCGGAACATAATACGGGCTGTTTTCATCTTCAGGGTCCAGTGATACCGATTTCACGGTTGACTTCTGCTGTACCCATGCGAAGATCAGCGGTAAAATAAACAGGGAAGCAAAAGTGCTGGCTATCAACCCGCCAATTACCGCGCGGCCAAGCGGCGCTGTTTGATCGCCCGCTTCACCCAGTCCCGATGCCATCGGGATCATACCTGCTACCATGGCGATGCTCGTCATGAGGATAGGACGCAGCCGGATAGAAGTACCTTCCAGTGCAGATCTGCGGGCATCATGATTTTCCAGCCGCAGCTTCTCTGCGTTGGTGATCAGCAGGATCGCATTGGCTACCGACACGCCCACCGACATAATAATCCCCATATATGATTGCAGGTTGAGCGTAGAACCCGTGATCAGCAACATGATCAGTGACCCTGCCAGTACCGCGGGGATCGTAGACACCACCACCAACGCTACTTTGAACGATTGGAAATTAGCCGCCAGCAATAACAGGATCACAATAATGGCTACCAGTAATCCCGACTGTAAACTATCCAGTGTTTCATTCAGCAGGTTCATCAAACCGCGCTTCTCTACGGTAATACCACGCGGTGGCTCGCCGGCACGTTTGATGGCCGCTGCTACAGCAGCAGAGGCATTGCCCAGGTCTTTTTTGTGAATATTGGCGCCAATAGAAACAATTCTCACAGCGCCGATACGGTCATATTCTCCCACCACGGTATCCGGCTGTAACGTAGCCACATCCCCCAGTGAAGGCCGGGTGTTGTTTTTGCTGATAGGAATAGCGGCCATATCATTAATACTCGACATCTCATTTTCCGGTACGGAGATCTGAACAAAATAAGACGTTGCATTTTTCTCATCCAGCCAGTTATTTTTTTCCGTAAAACGGCTGGAGGAGGTGGAAGCTGTGAGTGATTTAGCGATGTCTGTAACGCTTACACCCAGCTGTCCGGCCCTCTCCCGGTCAATGTTTATCCGGATAGCCGGGTAATCCATCGCCTGGTTGATCTGCACGTCCCGCAGGTAGGGAATCTTCTTCATTTCTGCCAATACCTTTTTCGCATAGGGTACGCTTTCTTTGAGATTTTTACCCATGATGGCAATTTCAATCGGCGTAGAGGCGCCCTGGCTCATTACCTTATCGGTAAGATCTATTGGCTCAAAGCTCATCTTCACTTCCGGCATCTGTTCATGGATCCGCTTGCGCAGCTTTTCTTTGAACTCATCCATGTTGATCTTAAAATCCTCTTTCATGTTCACCTGCAACACGGCTTCATTAGGCGTAGCCATAAACAGGTAAATGGGGTTGGTAGAATAGGACGATGGATGAGTACCGATGAAGGAAGAAGTAATGTCGATGTTTTTGGCGCCGACCACCTCCTTCAGAATTTCCGTGGATTTAATAAGCATGGTTTCCGTCCGTTCGAGGCGCGTTCCGGTAGGTTCTTTCAGCCTTAACTGGAACTGCCCGTTATTCAGTTTAGGTAAAATATCACGGCCTATAATACTCATACATAGCGCTACTATACCAAAAACCCCAATAAAGTAGGCGCCAATCACCAGCTTCCGTCTTTTCAGCAGCGTTTCCAGCCAGCCGATAAAGCGCAGCTTAAAGCGATCGAAGCCGGAAATAGTTTTGGCGTGTTGCTTTTCATCTGCAATTTCTGTTTCAATATACCCGGCTGTTTTATGCACGTCGTTGCTAGGCACATGTGGGTGGCCATGATGCTTGAATTTATTGGCATCCAGCATCCAGTTGGCGAGAATGGGCACCAGCGTTTGCGACAACAGGTAAGAAGCGATCATGGAAAAGCCGATGGCCAGCGACAGTGGCATAAACATCGCACGGGGCACGCCTTTCATGGTAAACGAAGGCGCAAACACCGCAAGGATACACAACAGGATCAGGAGTTTTGGAAAGGCGATTTCCTGGCACGCATGCCAGATTGCCTGGGCTTTGGGCTTCCCCATTTCCAGGTGCTGGTGAATGTTTTCAATGGTTACCGTCGACTCATCTACCAGGATACCGATGGCCAGCGCCAGCCCGCTCAGGGTCATGATGTTGATCGTTTGCCCGAAGAGCTTGAGCAACATTACGCCAATGATGATGGATACCGGGATGGTGATGATCACGATATAGGCGCTGCGCCGGTCGCCCAGGAACAGCAATACCATCAGCGCCGTGAGTACAGCGCCTATTACGCCTTCACTGATAAGGCTTTTCACGGCATTGATCACATACACGCTCTGGTCAAATACAAAGGAAATCTTTACATCTTCCGGTAATAATTTCTGAATATTGGGTAATGCTGTCTTCAGGTTATTTACTACCGTCCACGTGGAGGCATCTGCAGTTTTTATGATAGGTAGATATACAGAGCGCTTTCCGTTGATCACGGCGTAGCTACTGGTGATGTCTGCGGCATCTTCTACCTTTGCCACATCCCGTACAAATACGGTAGGGCCATCTCCCATTACCAGCGGAATATTCTCAAATTCCTTTACCGTGCGTATCACGGTGTTGGCGGGTGTGAGATAAGTGATATCGCCGATACGCACGTTGCCGGCCGGTGATATCTGGTTATTATCTTTTATAGCGGCTACTACCTGGTCGGCCGAAAGATGGTGACTGCGCATCAGTTGCGGATCCACATGGATCACGATAGTGCGGGAGTTACCGCCAAAAGGCGCAGGTGAAGTAAGCCCGGCAATCCGGCTGAACGATGGACGTACGACGGTCATAGCCAGATCCTGTAGTTCATTATTGGTGCGTGTGGGACTGCTCAGTGCCAGCTGACCGATTGGCAAGGTGGATGCATCAAAACGGATAATAAAGGGTGGTTGCGTACCCGAAGGCATCGATGCAAAGGCGCGATTGGCCATCGCTGTTACTTCCGCCGCGGCCTGGGCCATGTTTGTCCCTTCGTAAAAAGAGATCTTGATCATGGTAAGGCCCTGGATATTTTTGGCCTCAATATCTTTTACGCCGGTTACATACAGGAAGAGGTTCTGGTAGTTGGTGGCAATAAAGCCTTCCATCTGTTGTGGCGACATCCCTCCATATGGCTGTGATACGTATATAGCCGGCAGGTTAAGATCCGGAAAGATATCTATTTTAATATCCCGCGTTGCTTGAATACCAAAAAACAATAGTCCCATCACTACCACGATGATGGCTATCGGCTTTTGTAATGCGGTTTTAATCAGGTTCATACAGTTATATTCAGGAAATGATGCTTTCCGGTTAATTACAGTTGATTCAAAAACAATTGCAGATCCCCTACGGTAGCGGATTTATACAATATCGCCTGCCACACGCCATTGTATGCAATATCCCGGTCTGTTTCCGCGCGGTTAATATTGTACAGTGCCTGGGCCAGGTCGGCAATATTGGTCAGGCCGTTCTCATACAGGGTACTTTTCTGCAGGAAGGCGTCGCTGGCGGCTTTCAGGCCAATGGGCGCTTCCCGGTATTTCTTCACCGCATTATCTATCTGTTGTTCCGACAGCTGCAGCTGATGTTGCAAACGGCTGTAGGTTTGATTGTATTCATTTTTTAATCCTTCTGTGGTGTAGTGCTGACGGGCAACCTGCGAATGTGTGCGCCACAGATCCGTCACCGTCCACGAAAGATTGAGGCCCACGAGGTAATTGGATACCTGCGGCTTCACGCCCGACCAGTATGCCTGGCTGTAGTGGCTGAGATTAGCAGCGCCATAGTCGTAGTCAAACCCGGAACCGCGCGTTTGCATCACACCCATAAAGGACAGTCGCGGCATGGCATTTTTGCTGATCAGCTTTTGATTTGCGTCACTCAATGTTACGCGCGAACTGAACAGTTTCAGCAAGGGCTGATTCTTCAGTGATACAGAATCCTGTGCAGACACCGTTTCCAGCAGCTGGTTAGGTATCTTGGTAATAAACGTGGTATCCAGTGTAAAGTCCTGCGCAGGCACGTCCATCATTTCCGCGAGCTTGTTGCTTTGTGCATTTTCGTAATTCACAGCGTCTACCAGTGTCAGTTTCGCTTTGGATACTTCTGCGTTGGCGATGGAGCTGTCTACCCCGGCACTGAGCCCGTTCAATGCGCGGGAAACAATGATATGCTGCAGATCCTGCGCTCGTTTCAGGTTCGATTCCATGGAGCCCCGCAACCGCTGTGCTGCCAGCAGGTTAAGATATGCCCCGGCGATGCGTACCTGCTGTTCAAATTTCTCCTGTTCCAGGTCGGCCTGGTTGGTATACAATTGTTCTTTCGCGGCCTGCACTTTTGCGTGCTGACGGCCAAAGGTGACTACATCCCAGCTGATATTGGCCAGGTATAATCCACCGAAGGCGGCATTCCAGTTCTGTGATGGCAGGGCCGGCCCGGAAGCGCCGGTAGTCCAGCCTTTATATCCCCACATAGGACCATTTTCACCATTCACGGTACCATAACTATTCTGGGCGGCAAGGTTCAGATCAGGTAAGTATTCTCTTTTTACTGCACTGATATTTTCTATAGCTGCTTTAGCATAGTTTTCTTTTGCTTTGATGGACTGATAATTTTTCAATCCTGTTTGTAGTGCTTCCTGTAAGGTGAGCGGGCGGGGCTGACCCATCACGGCCACCGAACAGCAGCCTGCAATCACCAGCAGGCAAAGCGGTTTCCAGATGTTCATATATTAATCTATAGCGTCTTAAAAGCCGACTGATGCGGGCTCACAAATAAGAATGCAAATATAGAACGGGGTAAGTGGCGGGTGTTAGGACAAATCAGCTATTGACTTGGACTATTTGAACATCATATCCCGGAAATCCTGGGGAGAGATACCGGTATTGTTCTTAAAAAAGCGGCTAAAGTAAGCAGGGTCCTCGAATCCAAGCTCATAACAGATCTCCTTGACACTTTTGTGACTGAAGGCCAGGTTTCGTTTTGATTCGAGCACAATCCGGTCGTGTAATAATTCGGTGACGGTACGACCGGTGGTTTCTTTGGTAATTTCGTTCAGCCTTTTGGGGGTGAGGGCAAAGGCGCCTGCATAAAAGGCCACCTGGTGTTCTGTGCGGTAATGTTGTTCCAGCAGGCGGCGCAGCTGCACAACACGTGCGTCGTGCGCCAGCGGCATCATGGTTTCCGCGGCATTGCGTTTCTTTTCCCGTTCTATCAGCAACAGGAAGGCATTCAGGTAATGTTTCACAATGCCCTGGCTGCCGGCAGGCGCGCAGGATTTTTCCCTGCTCATCAGTTGTATCAGCCCCAGGAGAGACTCCGAGGTATGGCCGCTGGTACTGATGGGCCCGTATCCGTGCCAGTTATCGAAAAGCGAAGTAAAATCGTAAAGGGTTTCTTTATCGTGCTTATTGGTAAAGTAAAATTGTTCCGTGAAATACAGGAAATACCCTTCCCGCTCACAATCCAGCTGATGCACCTGTCCCGGGCGAAGCAGGAAGATCATATCATCTTCCACTTCATACCACACGAAATCCACCATGTGCCGTCCTTTCCCTTTGGTGATCCATATAATCTGAAAATGATCATGGCGGTGAGGCTGGTCCGTTAATTCATTGCGGAACATGCCCAGGGAAGCTACGTTGAACTGCCCGGAAAAGGGCAATTGCTGGTAAGGTATATCTATGCTTTTATTCAGTAACATACAGTGGCTCAAAAATACACTTTTATCCCCTATTTGTGCCCTTTGGCGCCCGCCGTTCGTGGAATTTAATGTAGCTTTAAGCTGCGGCTTTATTATACCACAGGTTTACTAACTTTGCTTCCGCAGGAAAACAAAAACAACGTATGCAGCTTTATTGCAACTCTCTGACAGAATACAAACGACTGGCCACACTGGAAGTAAAGGTGGGAGATCTTATCATCGGAAATTTTAACCCGGTCCGCATTCAAACCATGACTACCACCGATACCATGGATACCGCTGCTACCGTGGCGCAAACCATCCGTTGTATCGAAGCCGGTGCAGAACTGGTACGCATCACCGCCCCCAGTAAAAAGGAGGCCGATAACCTGCTGGTCATCAAAAACGAACTACGCAAACAAGGGTATACGACTCCCCTGGTAGCCGATATCCATTTTACGCCCAATGCAGCCGAAATAGCCGCCCGGATTGTAGAAAAAGTGCGGGTGAACCCGGGAAATTATGTAGATAAAAAGAAATTTGAACAAATCGATTATACCGACAGCGAATACCTCGAGGAAATAGACCGCATCCGCGAACGCTTCTCTCCCCTGGTAAAAATCTGTAAAGAATATGGTACCGCTATGCGGATAGGCACCAACCACGGCTCCCTGAGCGATCGGATCATGAGCCGCTACGGCGATACCCCGATGGGTATGGTGGAAAGTGCCATGGAATTTTTACGTATTGCGGAAGACCTGCAATACCGCAATATAGTGTTGAGCATGAAGGCAAGTAACCCGCAGGTAATGGTACAGGCCTACCGCCTGCTGGTACAAACGATGGAACAGGAACTGGGCCACTGCTATCCGCTGCACCTCGGTGTAACAGAAGCCGGCGACGGGGAAGATGGCCGCATTAAATCTGCTATCGGCATAGGCACACTCCTCGAAGATGGCGTAGGTGATACCATCCGTGTTTCCCTCACAGAAGATCCTGAATTTGAACTCCCGGTTTGTAAGGATATTGTGAAAAGATATACTAACCGCAACGACTATACGGCTATTCCGCCCGTAACAGATATCCCCTATTCCCCTTTCGAATACAAACGCCGCGAAAGCACGCCTGTAGAGAATACCGGCGAAAAGCAGGTACCGGTGGTAGTGGCAGATTTCAGCGATAACAACGGCTTACAGCCCGCCGATCTGAATGCCATCGGGTATACGTACGATGAGCCCAGCGATAAATGGAATATCGGGGATGCCGCCGCAGATTACATTTACACCGGCAAACAGTTACCTGCCTTCGGCCTGCCCGGCACCCTGCGGGTAGTGATAGATGCGGAGTATTGGCTGAGCATCGCCAATAAACAGGAACTGGTGCCTTACTTTGATGCCCGTCATTATGTAACCGCCTGCGAACAACAGGAAATCGGCCGTATCAACTTTGTACAATTCGACTGCAATCACCTGGATACCGAACATCATGAACAACTGCTGCTGCAACTGGGTAACCCCGCCGTAGCTGCCGGCACCGTACTTGTGGCCACCGCTTCCGGCAGCAATGCGATGGCGGCTATCAGGCGCCTGTTTATCTTATTGCTCAATAAAAATATCAGGGTACCTGTCATCATCCATAGTATCAGTAATCAGCCTTCGGCAGATGAACACCTGATCCACCATGCTACCGAAGCCGGCGCACTGCTGCTCGATGGCTTCGGCGATGGATTATGGCTGAGTAATCAACCCTCACAACCCGGCCAGCATGCCACGTTGAACAATATTTCATTCGGCATCCTGCAGGCTACGCGTACCCGCATTTCCAAAACGGAATATATCTCCTGCCCGTCGTGCGGCCGCACGCTATTCGACCTTCAGGAAACTACCGCCCGCATCCGCGCCGTGACCCATCACCTGAAAGGCGTAAAAATCGCCATCATGGGCTGCATCGTAAACGGTCCGGGTGAAATGGCCGACGCCGACTTTGGTTATGTTGGCAGCGGCGTAGGCAAAATTACTCTTTACCGCGGTAAGGAAATTGTGAAACGTGGCCTCAACAGCGATGTAGCCGTCAACGAACTGATAAACCTGATCCGGGAAAACGGCATGTGGGTGGAAAAAAACTGATTATTAAATCTGGCTTAAAAACAGCAGCAGCGGATACAGCAATGCTGGGAAAAGCTTAATTTTCATAAAACATATTTAATATGAAAAAGTTCCTCACCGGATTATTGGCCATGTTCATGGGTTTAACCGTAGCAATGGCTCAAACACCCGCCACCGCCAAAAAAGAAGCAAAACCAAAAACAGAAAAGAAAGCAGAGAAAGCAACACCTGCTACTCCCGCTCCAGCCGCTACTACTAAAACAAAGAAAGACGGCACACCGGATAAACGATATAAAGAAAACAAAACAGCCGCAGCTCCTGCAGGACCAACAAAGAAAGACGGAACGCCTGATATGCGCTACAAATCAAACAATAAAAGCGCAGGTAAGAAAAAAGCATAACCATTACCTGTTACTGAATCATAAATCTTTAAGCCCTGCACAGTCAATACTGTGCAGGGCTTTCTTTTTGAGTTATATTTTTCAACATGCAGCCTTTTACCTTTTATGCGGATCGCCAATAAGGATTGGAGCCCTGCCGGCCAGGGTATTTATAAACACTTCGGCTTTACGCCGCCTGAGTTGTAAGGTATTTTTGTATTTTTAGTGCATGTTCGATTTCAGACTCAGGGTATTTCACACCGTCGCCAAGCGTCTCAGCTTCACCAAAGCTGCAGAGGAATTATATATTTCACAACCGGCTGTTACCAAACATATTCATGAACTGGAGCAGCAACTGGGCATGGCGTTGTTCGAAAGGATCGGGAATAAAATAAAACTTACCCGCACCGGCGTGCTGGTAATGCATCACGCAGAAATTATTTTTACCGATTACCGCAACCTGGAGTATGATGTAAACCAGCTGAAACACATGCAGGGTGGCCTGCTGCCCATAGGCGCCAGCACTACCATTGCGCAATACCTGATCCCGCCGTTGTTGGCCAAATTCAACCAGCGGTACCCGGATGTTAAAACATCGCTCACCAGCGGAAATACAGAACAGATTGAACAGGCGTTATTTGAAAAAAGTATTCAGCTGGGTATCATTGAAGGCAGCTCTAAAAATCCTTTACTGAAATATGTGGAGTTTGCGAAAGATGAAATTATATTGGTCGGCAATATGAAGCATCAGTATGGCAATGGCGAACCGCTTGGCCCGGCCGATCTTAAAACTATTCCCCTGCTGATGAGGGAACATGGTTCCGGCACGCTGGAAGTGATCACCGAGGAACTGAAACGCCTGAAATTAAAGATCACCGATCTGAACGTAGCCATGTATATGGGTAGTACTGAAAGCATTAAATCCTACCTGCATCATTCGCCCTGTGCAGCCTTTATTTCCTCACAGGCCGTGCAGCGCGAACTGGAACTGGGCGAATTCAGGATATTACCGGTAAAGAATTTCAAACTGGTGAGAAAACTTCACTTCACCTATCTCCAGGGCTTACAGGATAAGCTCTGCCAGCTCTTCATCCGTTTTGCAAAACAGAACATGGTGGAGTAACGGTCATGTACCTACGTTATTTATTCAATAGTTGCCAGTGCAGCATTTCCCCGGGCGATTTCACTTCTTCCATCCCCAGGTGTTGCAGCACCTTCATGGATGCCGTGTTGGTAACGTCGCATTCAGCAATGAGCTTTTTCACATGAGGTTGCCGGAAAGCCCATTCCACCAATGCGGTGGCGGCTTCGCGCATATAACCTTTTTTGCGCCAGGAAGGCAGCAGCGTATAGCCGATTTCCACCACGCCGTTTTTATCGGGCCGGCCTTTAAACCCGATGTCCCCGATCACGGTTCCTTCTTCTTTATTTACGATGATCCAGAGCATCCAGGGAAACGACCTGGGGTCGTGCTGGAGCAATTCAATAAAATGAGGTAATTGTTCTTTCAGGTCGGGTTGTGGCCAGTTTTCCGGGATATTTGCCTGCAACGTTTCCCGGGCATGCGGATGCCCCAGGAATATCTCCGTAAGCAGTGGTAAACGGCAGGGATGTATGAACAGTCGGTTGGTATTGAGGGGTAACATATATCAGGATTTAAGGCATAATTGTTCACTAATGATTGCCGGCCTTCACCATGGCGGTATCCAGTATTTCGCCTGGTTTCAGTTCATGGATCTGTAAGCGGTCCAGGTCTTTTGTCAGCGCCCGCAGTTGCTCAGGCGTACCGGTGAGGGTGGGCATTGTTCCGTAATGACAGGGGATCAAATGCTTTATTTTCAGCAAACGCGCTGCGTATGCAGCTTCCAGTGGGCCCATCGTAAAACGGTCGCCGATAGGCAAAATGGCGATATCCGGTTGATATATCTCCCCAATCAATTCCATATCGCCAAACACAGACGTGTCTCCGGAATAATATACAGAGATATCGTCGCTCATCCAGACAATAAATCCATTGCTGGCATGTGGGTAGCCGATCTTACCATCGGGCAGGTTGATGTGCGCAAAATGAAAGGCATTGGTCATGGTCACTTTTACATTCATTACAGATAAGGTACCCCCGGCATTCAGTGGTTCAAACGCATGATCGGGCACGCCCTGTTCCTGCAAATAAAACCTCACTATAGGATTGGCAATCACTTTCGGCGACCTGGTGCGGATAATGTCCACCATTTTGCTGTCGAGGTGATCACGGTGCCCATGTGTGATAAGGATGAGATCTATCTTATCCGGAATTGTTAAACCGGGAGGCAGGGCAGGATTATTTGTATACCAGGGATCTATCAATATCACATGACCTTCGGGGGTGGTAATCCTGAAGCTTGCATGCGCCAGGAACTGAATCTGTGACTGTTGCGTGCTCATAGTACTGCTGGTTAATGATCTAAATATACATCTTTTGAAAAAAAGACAGCGGAGATCATAGAACATGATCTCCGCTGCATTAATGAGCTGACACGATGCGTGACAGTGGTTATTTACGTTGCAGGGTATATATAATTGCTGCACTTTTATTTTCGAAGCTGATATTTGCTCTCCAGGTCATCACGCTACCCGCGCCGGTAATTTCCATGCGGTAACCTTCGGTTACATTCTTTGCTTTATCGCCGCTGTACAGTTTCTTGAAGCCGAACATGCTTACGCCGCCACTTTTGGTCAGCGACCAGGCAATTTTCTGGGTAACTGCGCTGCAACCATTATCTGTTGAGGTGAGCGTGTAGGAACCCATGGCATAGTTGTCCGGCAGGATCCACTGGCTACCGATAAAGCACTTCGCGTTGGCTTCATCAAATACAGTTACTTTGGCGTTTTCGGGGATTCCTTCGTATTTAATATCAGTTAAAACCCAGTTACCTTTTACGGCGCCTTTATTAATGTCTTGGGTAACACCTTGTTTGGGAGAGCAGGAAGATGCAAAAACGGCAACTATCGCCATTAATAACGCTGCAAATGAAAATTTTCTCATGGGAAGTTAGTTTGTGTGTTTAAATGCCAATGTATTCAACACGCAGCTATCGGATAAGGTTTTATAACAGCCGGAATACAGGGGCAATTTCAGCATTTGCAATAAACGTACCAAATGAAAGTATCCCCGCTTAACGGGTTACAGGAGCGGGATAGGCTGCAGGAGGGACTTTAAGCTTAAACAGGATTTCTTCCAGCCTCTGGGCGCGGTGGTAGAAGTGCCAGGTACTGGCTGCCAGCGCCATGGCGGTTACCGCGAGGGCAATAAAGGCGCACCGCCACCATACGCTCACCGTGATCCGGCGGTTCCAGAAAGAGTCGAGGGGAATGTAGGTATGATGGAAATTCGTATGCTCATAAGGGTTATAACTGCTCCGGGAACGGTCTGTCCAGTCCTTATCCGGCTTAATCCGCTGCAAAACGGCAGCTTTTATTTTTACCGGGGGTAAGGCGCCTTCTTCCATCAGTTTATCTTCTATACGCAGTTCTGCGGCGGTGAATTCCAGGTCCAGCAACGGGTATATACGGCGCAGGTGCAGCAACTCATCCTCCTGTTCAGGAGAAGCAAGTCCCAGCAGATAACGCTCAATAATGCCGCTTTCTATATAGTTACTGATGTTCAAACCCTTCGCTTTAACCAACGGATACGAAATATAAATAATAAATACTATATCTATAGATACGTTAAACCCACTTCAGGTGGATTCTCAAAATTGTAAAATCTTTAAAATAACGATAATCCGGATAGAAAATTATAACAAGTGGCTTTGCGTTTGCTCCTGCCGGATCATCTGGTGCAGGTTGTCGCTGCGCTGCTGCTCCTGCGACATACGATACTTGAGGTAATAAAAAATGGCCAGGAAAAGAAATACCTTGGACATGATAAAGAAGATAATAAAGAAGATCTTCCACCAGCGGTGAACAGTGATATGACTGCCGTCTTTTGGCTGAATGTTAATAAAAGTATAGTTGGAAGAAGGATCTGAATAGGCATGTCCCTCCTCCCACCTGATCTTCTGTAGCACCCGTTCGCGTATTTCCACGGGCGGCATGGCGGGCTCATCAAACGCGGCTCTTTCCAGGCGGCGTTCAACGTATTCGACTTCTGTATCCAGTTCCGGATACAGCCTTCTCATGTGCTGCAGCTCTTCTACTTCCTCTTCAGAAGCCAGGCCTAACACGAAGGACTCGATAATACCGCTTTCTATGTAAAATTTTAGTTCCAAGTCTTTTTTAAGAATTGTCTGAAAGACTTTATCGCCTCTTTCAGGATTTCATTTATCTGCCCCTCCGGCAAAGCCAGCAAACGAGCTATCGTTGTGATTGATAATCCTTTAAAATAACTAAGCCGGAACACCTGTTGTTGATCGGCCGGCAGCATCAGGTAGAATTGCTGCAGTAAGCCATCTTCCTGCTTCATCAGCTCCGTGCCGGCTAACGCGGTTTCCGGCAGGGCCTCCTTGATGGCGAATTCTCTCGTTTTGCGCAATAACCAGGCAAATAAAGTATGGTGGCCCGAGGTCCGGAATGTTCCAATGTGCTGGAACGACCAGAGAAATACCTTTACAATTACTTCATTTGCTCGCTCTTTTACTGGTACCAGCTGTAATACAATGTTATAAAGGGCCCCGGCATAACGGTCATATAGCTGCTCTTTCGCCGCAGGATCCCCTATCATTAACCGCTCAATGAGCATATGCTCACTTATATTTGCCAAATCTCGCCGCAAAGAAATTGTGTACCAGGTTTAGAATGCTAATATATAGAAATAAAATAGGTGTACGTCATAACACCTATATGAATTTATCAACATGGTTAGCTAAAATGGATAACTACTGCCCCAAATCCAGCTGGTATGGCCCCGGCAGAGGCGCCTCAGATACGGCAATTCCCCTTGGGCTTGACACTTATCAGCGCAACAAGGTTTAAATTACAACATGACAACGCTCATTTTTATTCTTTTTCCCGCACGATAATTTTGAAGAAAATAATCACCGTATGTCCTACACTTCGATCACAGCAGCCGCACAACTGATCCAGTCCGGCCAAACCGTATTTATTCACACCGCGGCAGCTACGCCTCGGGAGCTGGTGAACGCCATGACCGTCCGCAGCCATGAACTGAAAAAGGTACGGCTGGTTAGCATACATACCGAATGGGAGGCGCCGCTGATGTTACTAACCGCGCCACCATCAGCTATACACAGAAAACCCGGACGGCATGGATGATCGGTACCGGGAACCATTCTGTAGGCAATATAACTCTCCTCATTCCTATCTCCCCTACAACTATTCCCGGCCATTAATGTTATTATCAAAACTATATCCCATGCATGTTAAATTAATGGTACTTGCTGTTTGTACAATGGCGGCTGTTTCCTGCGCCAGCAGCGGTACAAAAACGGGGAGCGACAGCACTGCCGCCGGCGGTGATTCCTCCATAAATGTACAGGCAAACCCCAACAGCCAGCTCGAAGTAAAACCTATCTCCGGCTATTTCCTGAAAAACACCATTATAGTAAACGACAGCCTTACCTTCTGGCTCATTGATAACCAGGCCTCTTTCGACAGCCTGTTTGGCGCGGCTAAAACCATGAACAACACCATCGATCAACCCGACTTTGGCACCCATATCGTAGTGGCAGCCACTATGCCGCCTACATTCTATGGCACACAAATTCAACTGGAATCTGCTACCTCAGACAACGTAAACAATAATGCCGCACTGCATTTCGTGGCTACTTCCAATCCCAGCAGGGGAAGTGCCAGTACAGTTCCCCTGTGGCTGGGCGCCGTTCCCAAAACCGGCAAAAGCACCTTCCAGTTTTACAGTGGTGAGCATTTAACAAAAACGATTACTACTCAGCAGTAGGCAGACCAAATATTTTTTCAACGGCCTGAAACCGGTATCGGAACAAGTCCTCCAGCTGTTTTCTTACAAACAGCCTGTGGGCCAGCTTTCCCAGCCAGCCAAAAGGCAGCCGGTAATGAACCAGGTCCGTCATTTTCACACCACCGGGCACTTTCTGGAAATGATGTTCATGGTGCCAGATGCTGTAGGGACCCACCCGTTGCTCATCTACAAAATAATCCAGGTAGGCCACATGGGTGATTTCGGTCATCCACTCCAGCGGGATACCCGCTACCGGCGATACAAAATAGGTGATGATCTGTCCCGGGTATACCTGCCCGGTATAAGGCGGAGAAGTTACTGTGAACCGCATAGCGGGAGGCGTAATATGCGCCAGGTTATTGGGGTTGGAAAAATAGTCCCAAACCTCCTCCGGCTGGGCCGGGATCACCTGGGTATGCTGCATCAAATAAATACTTGCCATATATAAGATTAAGGAAAAAATATGGTTCTGGTCATAAGCAGCTGCCAAATTCGTGATTCTTTGAAATGAGTTCGTAAGTTTGTGCCTGATTAATCCGATCAGGTACATGAATCAATATATCAGGGGCTGGATTTTCTGGCTGATGTTCATACTCGTTTCCATTTCATTTACGCGATGTGCCAACATTGTGCCTCCCAGCGGCGGACCGAGGGACAGCTTGCCTCCTGTATTGCTGCAGGCAACTCCCGGCGACTCTACGCTTCACTTTAAAAGCAAAAAAGTGACGTTTATCTTTGATGAATATGTGGAACTGGATAATGTGAACGATAAGCTGATTGTGTCGCCAACACTGAAACGCACGCCGATTGTAACAGCCAAACTGCACACAGTAACCCTGGAAATCAAGGATACGCTGAAGCCCAATACTACCTACACGTTCAATTTTGCAGATGCCATCCGGGATATCAACGAACGTAATATTGCCGCTGATTTCCAGTATGTGGTGTCTACAGGCGATTATCTCGACAGCCTCCAGGTGTCCGGTCACCTGATAGATGCGGAAAACGGCCGGGTAGACAGTAACGTGGCTGTTATGCTGTACCGCGATCTGACCGACTCCGTTGTGACGAAGGAAAAGCCGGTATATTACGCCAAAACCAAAGGGGATGGCTCCTTCCGTTTTAAAAACATTGCACCCGGTTCTTATAAAATTTTTGCACTGAAAGAAGAAGACCGCGACCTGCAGTATAATCAGCCTACAGAAATGATTGCCTTCGTGGAAGCGCCGGTTGTATTAACAGAAAGCAACCTGGCCGATGTGAACCTGCTGTTGTTTATGGAAGCTGATAGTACCATCAAGCCACCACCGGAGCCCGTGGATTCGTCGATGCTTGAACAGGAAGAAGAAGAAAAGAAAAAGAAGAAGCTGCCTAAACTAACGGCCACCCCTACGCTCGACGGAGGGATGCAGGAATTGCCGGCGCCGTTGAGGATCACGTTTTCGCTGCCATTGAGGAACCTGGACAGTGCAAGGACCATTCTTGCGGAAGACAGCGCCTATACCCCGGTTACCTTTACCAGCACAATGGATTCCACGCGCACCAAGTTAACCATCGGTTATACCTGGAAAGAAGGTACGCCGTACCGGTTCATTATTCCTAAAGATGCGCCTACAGATACTGCGGGGCAGCAACTGGCCAGGCCGGATACGCTTAATTTCAGGACCAAAAAGGTGGCCGATTATGCCATTTTCACGGTTACAGAACTCAATATCAGCGATAGTACCAAAAAAGCCATCAACGATACCGCTATGAATTATGTGGTACAACTGGTGCAGGATAAAACCATTAAATATTCCGGCACCATTGTAAACGGTAAATGGAGCCAGCGGTTTATTACACCCGGTGAATACGAAATCCGCCTGTTGCTCGATACCAATGGCAATGGCAAATGGGACCGGGGTAATTATTATACCAAGCCTAAGAAGCAGCCGGAACGGGTCATCAATGTTGAAAAAGTAAATCTGAAGGCGTACTGGACGGTACCCAAGAAGATCAGCATCTAAATAATCGCAGCGGAAGGAACAGTGCTGCTCCCTCCGCTCCAATATTCCTAACTTTGCACTATGATATTTTCCTCTGCGCTGATAGAAAACGCGGTAAATGAATTTGCCAAACTGCCGGGCATCGGTAAAAAAACCGCCCTGCGGCTGGTGCTGCACCTGCTGAAGCAGGAGACGGCCCAGGTGGAACAGTTTGGCGATGTGATAGCACGGATGCGGCAACAGATACAGTTTTGCAAGGTTTGCCATAACGTATCTGATGCGGAAGTATGCAGCATCTGCAGCAGTCATTCCAGGCAAAAGCAGGTAGTATGCGTAGTGGAGAGCATCCGTGATGTGATGGCAATTGAAAACACACAGCAGTTCAATGGTTTATATCATGTACTGGGTGGTATCATTTCTCCTATTGACGGTATTGGCCCGGACCAGTTGAATATTCATTCACTGGTGGAAAGAGTTCAGTACCAGGGTGTAGAAGAAGTGATCATGGCGGTGAGCCCTACTATTGAAGGGGATACTACCATTTACTATCTCTCTAAAAAATTAAAAGAATTCCCGGTAAAAATTACCACTATTGCCCGTGGTATTGCATTTGGGGGTGAGCTGGAGTATGCAGATGAAATGACGCTGGCCAGGTCTATCAGTAACCGGTTACCGCTGGAAAACTATGTACAGAACAAATAAACAACTTCTCGGGGTTATATAAAAAAATACGGGTGCTCAATAGCACCCGTCTTCGTTTAACCTGTAATTCCACGTTATGAAAAGTTGTCAGACAGCATCCTTTGAAGGATGGTCTGTAAATATTGTATGATTGGTTTCTGATTCCTGTTGTTGTTGCAGCTCTTTCCACCGCTGCATTTCATATTTATTTAAGAAGCATACCTTAAACACTTCAGACTGGTTTCCGTTGCCGGACTGTGGTACCGGTTGCAATCCCAGGCTCGCCAGGTGCTGATGAAGGGTATGAATATGTTCTGATATAGTCATGACTGACGTTAGTTTTGTTGTAATAAATATTTGAGAAGAACTAATGATGAATCTGTTAATTGCGGCAACGGCAACTACAAAGAGTGCGGGCGGAGGGCTGGTGGGTGGCCATAACCGGGTAAATCACTATATTTCTATCACTTTGTTGCATTGTATCTTTCTATTACCCTACAAATATAGTAGACTTTGTAGACTACTTCCAAATTAAATTTATAAGTATAAACAAAATCTATACATATCCATAAAGATATATAGGCTTAAAAAGGATGGATCAAAGCCGGTCAGGTCCGGGAATCCATGCAAATCACAAAACAATAAAATAGCTGGGAAAAGGTTATATTTGTGAACTCGTTCAGGGTGGATTTGTTTATTGTTCGACCCTGTTCATTTCTTAACTGTAACTAATAAACGCCTTGATAAATATGAAATCTTTACAAGACTGCGCCAATGAGCGCATACTTATCATCGATGGTGCAATGGGCACCATGATCCAGCGATATCAACTCCAGGAATCCGACTACAGGGGCACCCGCTTTGCTGACTATCCCAGTGATCTTAAAGGCAATAACGACCTCCTTAATCTTACACAGCCTCAAATTATTGAAGCCATTCACAAGGAGTACCTGGAAGCAGGCGCTGATATTATTGAAACCAATACTTTCAGCAGCACCTCTATTGCCATGGCCGACTATGACATGCAATCGCTGGCCTATGAGCTGAATGTAGCCGCCGCACAGATAGCCAAAAGAGCTACTGCTGAGTATACCGCTAAAAACCCTGATAAGCCCCGCTTTGTGGCTGGCGCCATCGGCCCTATGAACAAAACGCTGTCGCTGTCGCCGGATGTAAATAATCCCGGGTTCCGCTCCGTATACTTCGATGAAGTGGCCGCCGCTTACGAAGAACAGGTAAGAGGCCTGTCTGAAGGCGGTGTGGATATCCTCCTGATAGAAACCATTTTTGATACGCTGAACTGCAAAGCAGCGATTTATGCCATCAAGAAATACTACCGCGAAACAGGGAAACCTGAGATCCCGGTAATGATTTCGGGTACCATCACAGATGCCTCCGGCAGAACCCTCAGCGGGCAAACCCTGGAAGCATTCTATATTTCCGTGATGCACGCCAACCCGTTCTCCATCGGTTTAAACTGTGCCTTAGGCGGTCAGCAGATGCGCCCTTATGTAGAGGAGCTTTCCAACATAGCCAGCTGCTATGTGAGCTGCTACCCCAACGCCGGCCTGCCGAATGCATTCGGGGAATATGATGAGGAACCGGAAGATACTGCCTGCATCATTGAAGACTTTGCCGCCTCCGGCTTTGTTAACATAGTAGGTGGCTGCTGCGGTACTACACCCGATCATATACGCCACATTGCAGAACATGTGAAACATATCAAACCACGCCTCAAACCCGTATTGGCCGAAACACTCGCCTGATCAACCGTGGCAGGTTTTCTATTTAAACATTACTTACAGCAGAAATGAGCGAAACAACTATAAATAATACAGATATCATCAACGAACCTATTGTCAGCGAAGAACGCAGGATCATCAAACCCTTTATGCGCCTGAGCGGACTGGAACCTTTGGTGGTAAGACCTGAAACCAACTTCATTAACGTAGGGGAACGTACCAACGTAACCGGCTCCAAGAAATTTGCCCGCCTCGTAAGGGAAGGACTGTTCGAAGAAGCCCTGTCTGTTGCCCGCCAACAGGTGGAAAGCGGTGCGCAGATCCTCGACGTAAACATGGACGACGCCCTGCTCGACGGGGAAACGGCCATGTCTACCTTCCTTAATCTCCTGGCAGGCGAACCGGATATTTCCCGTATCCCGGTAATGATCGACTCCAGTAAGTTTTCCGTGATTGAAGCCGGGCTAAAATGCGTACAGGGTAAATGTATTGTGAACTCCATCAGCTTAAAGGAAGGAGAAGCCAAATTCATTGAACAGGCGCATATCTGCAAAAGCTATGGCGCCGCCGTGGTTGTAATGGCCTTCGATGAACACGGCCAGGCCGACACCGAAGATAAAAGGGTCAGCTTCAGTCACCGTGCCTATAAAATACTCACGGAAGTAGTAGGATACGATCCCCAGGATATCATCTTCGATCCCAACATCTTCGCCATCGCCACCGGTATCGAAGAACATAATAACTACGCGGTAGAATTCATTAACGCTACCCGCCGCATCAAACAGCTGATGCCCCTGGCAAAAATAAGCGGCGGTGTAAGTAACGTATCCTTCTCTTTCCGCGGTAACGAAACCGTGAGAGAGGCCATGCATTCCGTATTCCTGTTCCATGCCATCAAAGCAGGAATGGATATGGGTATTGTGAATGCCGGGATGCTGCAGATCTATGACGATATAGAACCAACGCTCCGTGAACTTTGTGAGGATGCCATACTAAACAGAAGGGACGATGCTACCGAACGGCTCATACAATTTGCAGAAACCGTTAAGGCCAAAGGAAAAGTAGTAGAGAAAGATGAAACCTGGCGCCTGGGCTCTGTGGAAGACCGCTTAAGCCACGCCCTGGTAAATGGTATCACCGACTATATAGATGGAGATACAGAAGAAGCCCGCCAGAAATACCCGCGCCCGCTGGATGTAATTGAAGGTCCGCTGATGGCAGGTATGAATATCGTAGGCGACTTGTTTGGCAGTGGTAAAATGTTTCTCCCGCAGGTAGTAAAAAGCGCCCGCGTGATGAAAAAATCCGTAGCCATCCTCACGCCATATATTGAAGAAGAGAAATTACGCATACAGGCCGAACACGGCGGAGAAATAAAAGCAGCCGGAAAAATCCTGCTGGCCACCGTAAAAGGCGACGTACACGATATCGGTAAAAACATTGTAGGCGTGGTACTGGCCTGCAACGGCTATGAAATCATTGACCTCGGTGTAATGGTACCGGCTGAAAAAATCCTCCAGACCGCCCGCCAGGAAAAAGTGGATATCATTGGCCTGAGTGGCCTCATCACGCCCAGCCTCGATGAAATGGTACACGTGGCCCGCGAACTGAAACGGCAGGATTTCAATATCCCGCTGATCATCGGGGGCGCCACCACCAGCCGCACACATACGGCCGTTAAAATAGCCCAGGAATATGCGCATGGGGTAGTACACGTACTGGACGCATCCCGCAGCGTAACCGTTACCGGCAGCCTGCTCAATAAAGCACTGAAACCCGGCTTCCTCGCGGGTATACAAACAGAATATCAAAAGCTCAACGAGGCTTTCAAGAATAAAAAACAAACTAAACAATTCCTCCCGATCGCTGCTGCGCAAGCCAATAAAACCGTCATTAACTGGGATACCTTTACCCCGGTAAAACCTAAAATGACCGGCGTAATGAAGTTTGAGAATTACGATCTCGGGGAAATTGCAAAGTATATCGACTGGCAGCCTTTCTTCATTGCCTGGGAACTGCATGGTAAATTCCCGCAGATCCTTACTGATGATGTAGTAGGCGTGGAAGCCACCCGCCTGTTTAATGATGCAAAGGAATTATTAAACAAGGTGATAGAAGAAAAATGGCTGGGCGCCAACGCTGTTATTGGCCTCTTCCCTGCCAGCAGGGTGGCTGCTGACTCTGTGTTGGTAACACCAGAACAACCGGAGATCAAACCGGCACAACTGGAATTCCTCCGTCAGCAGGTAAAGAAAGCACCGGGTCAGCCGAACCTTTCCCTTGCAGATTTCATTGCTCCCGCGGAATCCGGCAAAACCGACTATATCGGCGGCTTTGCGGTAACTACCGGTGTTGGCATTGAAAAGTGGCTGGATAAATTCAAAGCGGAACACGACGACTATAACAGCATCATGCTGAAAGCACTGGCCGACAGGCTCGCAGAAGCCTTCGCAGAACTGATGCACGAACGTGTACGTAAAGAGTTCTGGGGATATGCTACCGAAGAACACCTGAGCAACGAAGACCTCATCAAGGAAGCCTATGCAGGTATCCGTCCGGCGCCGGGATATCCCGCCTGCCCCGACCATACCGAAAAATGGAAGTTGTTTGATCTGCTGAATGCTACCGAGAACACTGGTATTACCCTTACCGAATCACTGGCGATGTACCCCGCCTCCAGTGTAAGCGGTTGGTATTTTGCCAACCCGGAAGGCAAATATTTCGGCCTCGGAAAAATTGAAAAAGACCAGGTGATAGACTACGCTGCCCGCAAAAACTGGACAGTGGAAGAAGCTGAACAATGGCTCCGTCCAAACCTCGAATACGATATCTAAAAGCATTACAGCCAACATGAGAATCATATCTTACAATGTGAATGGCCTGAGGTCAGCCATGACTAAAGGCTTCACAGAATGGTTACAAACAGATCCCGCTGATATTATCTGCCTGCAGGAGATAAAGGCCCACCAGGAAAATATCGACTTTCAGCAATTCGACAACCTTGGCTATGCGCATTACTGGTATCCCGCGCAAAAGAAAGGATACAGCGGAGTAGCAGTGCTCACCCGTATTAAACCCGACTTTGTGCAGTATGGCAGTGGCCACGGACAAAGCGATCTGGAAGGCCGCTTTATAAGGCTTGATTTCGGCAATATTACCCTGATCAATACTTACTTCCCATCCGGTACCAGCGGCGAGCTGCGTCAGACCTATAAGTACCAATGGCTGGAAGAGTTTTTTCAATACCTTGAAGAGTTAAAGAAAACCCGCCCGAACCTGGTTGTATGCGGCGATTACAATATCTGCCACAAGCCAATAGATATCCATGATCCCGTGAGTAACAAGAACTCCACCGGCTTTTTGCCGGAAGAACGCGCGTGGATGGACCGCTTCTTTGAAAGCGGCTTTGTAGACAGCTTCCGTCATTTTAATACGGATCCCCATCAGTACAGCTGGTGGAGCTTCCGGGCTAATGCAAGGAACAATAACAAAGGCTGGCGTATTGATTATATCAACGTTTCCGCTCCACTGAAAGAACAGCTCAAACATGCCACTATTTACCAACAGGTAAAGCACTCGGATCATTGTCCGGTATTTGTGGAGCTGGCCGTATAAATAAAGAGGCGTATGATTATATATAATGTAACCACCAAAGTAGCCACAGATACATATTTACAGTGGATGCAATGGTTGCGGGAAGAACATATTCCGGCAATGCTGGCCACCGGATTATTCCGTGATTACCGCATCAGCCGCCTGCTTGAACAGGATGATGAAGAGGGTCCTACCTATGTTGTGCAATATTTTGCAGACAGCCTGGACGACTATCAATCCTTTGCAGACCAGCACCAACAGGCCCTGCGGCAAAGAGGATATGACCTTTTCGGCGATCGTTTTATTGCCTTTAACACCGTAATGGAGGTGCTGTAAGTAAGGGATCTTTACTAAACTTATCCACAGGAAATCCACTATTTTCGGGGTGTCAGGAGTCTGGTACAATAGTTGGTTCGATCCTGCGTTAATAGTAAAAAAGCATGCAAACATGCCACGGTACAGGGTTCTATGCGATTCTGCTAAAGGGGAGTCCTTTAGCAGATAAAAGACCAATCAGCTGTAACCGTTACCAGTAGCGTTTTTCAGCCGATAAAATTTTCTATAAAAAAGCTGTAAAAAATTTGGTAATCTGATAAAACGCGCTATATTTGCTCACATCAAACATTTTTTCACTAGTTAAATCTTACTAACTATGAACAAAGCCGAATTAATCGACAAGCTTGCTAAAGATGCAGCTATTACCAAAACCCAGGCTAACGAAGCGCTGGACTCTTTCACCAAAGCTGTTGCTGATACCCTGAAAAAAGGTGGTAAAGTAACTTTGGTTGGTTTCGGTACTTTCTCCGTTTCTAAACGTGCAGCACGTAACGGTAGAAACCCACAAACCGGTCAGATCATCAAGATCAAGGCTAAGAAAGTTGCTAAGTTCAAGGCTGGTAAAGCTTTATCCGACAAGCTCTAATCAGTTAACACAACTTATTCAAGCAAGGAACAGTTATGTTTCTTGCTTTTTTTTTATATCAAACGGCCAGTACTACGCTATTTCATCGAATTGCAGTATTTTGCAGCCTGATAACATCATATTTAACAACAACAAACTTCAAATTATTCGTTATGGGTAGAGGAGATATTAAAACCAAAAAAGGTAAGATCTTCAGTAAATCTTTCGGTAAGGTTAGATCTGCAAAGACCAGGAAAAATACTGCCGCAAAAGCTGCTGCACCAAAAGCTTAATTTTACGCTTTAGTAAAATGCCGCTAAGATTATTCACATAATCTTAGCGGCATTTTTATTTTAACACCTGGAATATCATGGAGCCAGCCGCTCAATTTTCCAGCCGCCTTCCGGCAGTAATGTATACAGGATCCTGTCGTGCAACCGGCTGCTTCTCCCCTGCCAGAATTCCATCACCTGTGGCTTCACCACATAACCTCCCCAGTAATCAGGTCTCTGGGGGGCCTCCTGCCGGTATTTTGCCGCTACCTGGTCTACCTGTTCCTCCAGGAAAGTACGGTCCGGAATGACCTTGCTTTGCGGCGAGGCGATGGCGCCAATCCGGCTGCCTTCCGGCCGGCTGTTGTAATACTCATTACTCACCGATACCGGCGCCTTACTAACGGTACCCTCTATACGAACCTGCCGTTCCAGCTCCCGCCAGAAAAACAATAAACTAACATGCGGATTCTCTGCCAGTTCCTGTCCCTTACGGCTTTCGTAATTGGTAAAAAACAAAAAGCCATCCTCATCAAAGCTTTTCAATAATACAATCCTTGCAGATGGGCGGCCATCCGCCGTACTGGTGGCCAGTGTCATGGCATTGGCTTCATCAATTTCACTGGTGATCGCATCCTGCCACCATTTCCCGAACTGGGACAAAGGGTACGGCGCCACCTCGCTTTCATCCAGGGAAGCCAGTTTATAATCTTTTCGTAAATCAGCTATTTTCTGGTTCAACATGGTCTGTTATTTTTATGATTCAAACGGGTACTCAAAGGTATGGAAGGATAATAGTAATTTTGAGGTACCTGATATAAATCATACTATGAAAAGAGTTTCTCTACTGGTACTGCTGATAGCTGTTGTACTCCTCTCCTGTAACACACGGAATAACAACAACAGCAAGGCACCGGCTAATACAGCCAACCTGGTTGTACCACTGGCTTCTACTCCCCTGTTCTATACCCAGCTCAAAGGAAAACTGGGCGATAAAGAAATTACCATGCAATTGCTGAAAACCGCGCCCCACCTGTTCCGCGGGTACTATTGCGATGATAGCACCGGTCAGCCCATTCCTTTATGGGGCACCCTGGATTCAACCCTGGCGAACATCTATGAAGAAACCAATAACAGTTCGGAAGACCGCCTCTTCAGCGGCTATCTTTCTGACGACGGAAAATTCAAAGGTGTATGGCATGGCAACGGCACTTCCTATCATTTTGAACTGCACACCGATCTGAAAAACGCCGTACCCCTGAAAGTATTCTACCAGATTGATTCTGCAAAGCTGGCGCCTTCCATGGCCCAATCACCGGCAGGCACCGTGTCCAACAGTATCATATGGCCCGACTCCCTGGTGGATAGCACCACCGCCCGGTTTATTATTGGTCAGGTAACAGGGAACAGCCGGGCTGCCGACCCGCAGAAATTCCTGAGAAA
Source organism: Chitinophaga sp. ARDCPP14 (assembly GCF_051362515.1). NCBI lineage: Bacteria > Pseudomonadati > Bacteroidota > Chitinophagia > Chitinophagales > Chitinophagaceae > Chitinophaga > Chitinophaga sp. ARDCPP14. The sequence continues at coordinate 512,704 of NZ_JBKIXB010000002.1, forward strand.
AGGAATCGACTCCTTTATCCTGATCTACCGTTATTCGGCCAAAGATGCCGACAGCACAACGTTTAATGATAACACCACTGCCGCGTCGTGGAACTGGACCACAGATAACGACATGAAAGTAGTGTATAACACCTGGCCTCTGCTGGTGATAGAAAAGTATGCTTACAACTTTACCGGCGGGGCCCATGGCAACTGGGGCGCCACCTATTACACACTGGACCTGTCGAAACGTAAAGTGCTTACTCCCGACGATATTTTTAAATCAGGCTATAAAGAAACGCTGAGCGGCTTGCTGGATAAAGCTTTCAGGAAACGGTTCAATATGGGTGAAGAAGATGCCCTGGATCAGCACCTGCTGGTAAAAAACATCCCTCCGAATAATAATATGATTGTTACCGGCAAGGGAGTAGCGTTTAGTTATGTGCCATACGAGATCGGGCCATATGCACTGGGCCAGGTAACTTTATACATCCCGCTTGCGGAGATGAAGAGTATATTAAAATAGCAGCCGTTTGACGACATAAAAAAGCAGCGAAGAACAAATGCTCTTCGCTGCTTTTTTTATGCGTTTACTTATCCCTTTACTAAGGTACCCACATTTTTACCCATGATCACGTTCAGGAGGTTACCCTGACGGTTCATATCAAACACGATAATAGGCAGCTTATTTTCCTGGCAAAGGGTAAAGGCTGTCATATCCATCACGTTGAGGGATTTCTGGTATACTTCTGAGAAAGTAATGGTTTCGTAGCGGGTGGCTGTTTTATCTTTTTCAGGATCCGCGGTATAGATTCCATCTACACGGGTTCCTTTGAGGATTACATCGGCCTGAATTTCTATAGCGCGTAAGGAAGCGGCGGTATCAGTGGTAAAGTACGGGTTACCGGTACCTCCTCCGAAAATTACTACACGGCCTTTTTCCACGTGGCGGATAGCGCGGCGGCGGATATAGGGTTCTGCGATCTGTTCCATTTTGATGGCAGATTGGAGACGGGTATAAAGTCCCACTCTTTCCAGGCCGCTTTGGAGCGCCATACCATTAATAACGGTAGCGAGCATTCCCATGTAATCTCCCTGGGCTCTTTCAATACCGGTATCGGCTTCGTTCATTCCGCGGTAGATATTACCTCCGCCTATAACGATGGCTACCTGAACTCCCAGATCGGTAACTGCCTTAATATCGTAGGCATACTGAGATATCACCTTCGGATCAATACCATAATTTGCATCCCCCATGAGGGCCTCACCGCTCAATTTGAGCAAAATACGCTTATACTTTGGCAACATGACGCTATAAAATATTGTAAGATTGTGATTTTCCTAATACTGATTACGGTATTCTAATATACAACTTAAATGCAGAAAGGAGGAAAGGAAGAAAAAAATGCCTTTTCTGATACCTGTTTACTGTCCTTTTATGTGTATGATTAGTTATGCGCAAAAAAAAGGAGAGAAACGAATTCTCTCCTTTTTTTTGATATGTTTTTCTTAACCTAAAGCAATTCGCTTAAAGCCAGTTACTTTCAGGTCAGCATCTACTGATTTCAGGTAATCCGCTACTGACTTGTTATTGTCCTTAACGAAAGCCTGTTGCAGCAGGGTGCTTTCTTTGAAGAATTTATTTACTTTACCGGCAGCGATCTTTTCCGCCATTTCAGCAGGTTTGCCTTCTGCTTTCACCTGTTCAACAGCGATTTCTTTTTCGCGGGCGATCAGTTCAGCAGGAACGCTGTCAGCATCTACTGCGATAGGACTCATTGCTGCGATCTGCATAGCGATATCTTTACCTACTTCTTCAGAAACAGGCTTAGAGAAAGCAACCAGTACACCCATACGGTAGTTACCGTGAATGTAAGAGGTTACGCCACCAGCTTCAACGAATTCAAATTTATTGAGGGTGATTTTTTCACCGATTTTTGCAACCTGGTCGTTTACTTTATCAGCAACGCTCGCGCCATCCAGTTGAGCGGCATTCAGGTCTTCAACGGTTTTGATACCGTTAGACAGTGCCAGATCAACGATTGACTGTGCAAATTTTACGAAGTCTTCGTTTTTGGCAACGAAGTCAGTTTCACAACCCAGACCCACGATAACACCGGATTTACCATCTGCTGATGTTTTAGCGATGATAACGCCTTCTTTGGTTTCACGATCGGAACGTAAAGCGGCCACTTTCTGACCTTTCTTACGCAGATAGTCTACTGCTTTTTCAAAATCGCCATCACTTTCTACCAGTGCCTTTCTGCAATCCATCATACCAGCACCAGTTTGCTGACGCAGTTTATTTACATCAGCTGCTGTAATTGTTGCCATGAGCTATAATTAGTTTAATTGTTGTAAAAATTATTGCAAGTACTTAATCTGCTTTCAGCTATTAGCCTTTAGCTGTTAGAGACCATAATGGTTGAACTAACTGCTAAAGGCTAATAGCTAAAAGCTTAAAATATTATCTTCCGCCGCCTGGTTTTCTAGGACCGCTGCTGCCGGCACCAGATGGACGACGTTGTCCGCCTGCTGCACCGCCACCACGGTTAGGACCGCCACCGCCACGGTTAGCGCCGCCACCCTGGCCACCAGGACCACGGCCGCCGCCACCACGGTTAGCGCCACCGGGACCGCCTGGACCACGACCACCACCTGGTGCTCCTGGTTTGCGACCTCTTTCACGGTCTTCACCACCTTCAACTTCAAATTTGCGTGCTTTATCGTCTGCTTCTTCTTCTTCCTCTACTTCTTCAGATTTCTCTGTAGCTCTTTCAGAAAGACCTTCAGCGATAGCTGCACAGATGTAGCTGGTGATGATAGCGATAGATTTAGTAGCATCGTCATTCGCAGGGATAGCGAAATCTACTTTAGTAGGATCGGAGTTGGTATCCACCATACCGAAAGTAGAAATACCCAGACGCTTAGCTTCTGCCAGTGCAATGTGTTCGTGGCTGATATCAACCATAAACAGCGCTGCCGGTACACGTGCCAGTTGGGCAATACCACCCAGCACTTTCTCCATTTTCTCTTTATCGCGGCTTAAAGTAAGACGTTCTTTCTTGGTAATGTTATCGAATGTACCGTCCTGCAGCATTTTTTCAATGCTCTGCATTTTCTTTACACTCTTACGGATCGTAGAGAAGTTAGTGAGCATACCACCTAACCATCTTTCAGTTACGAAAGGCATGTTGATGTTACGCGCAGCATCTGCCACGATTTCTTTCGCCTGCTTTTTAGTAGCAACGAACATGATCTTCTTACCGCTCTTAGCGATAGATTTCAGGGCAGCTGCTGCTTCCTGTAATCCTTCTACGGTTTTGTTCAGATCAATGATATGAATACCTTTCTTTTCTGCGAAAATATAAGGCAGCATCTTGGGATTCCACTTTTTCTTCAGGTGACCGAAGTGAACACCTGCCTCCAGTAACTGCTGCTGCAATGAGGTATTATTTTCCATGTTTATATTGCTCAATTAAAAGGATCAAATAATGTTTAGCTTTTAGCATCCGGCGAATTAGCCCGGAGCTAACGGCCAATAGCTCAAAAATATTAGCGTTTAGAGAACTGGAAGCTTCTTCTTGCTTTCGCTTTACCTGGTTTCTTACGTTCAACTCCACGTGGATCGCGTTTCAGCAAACCTGCAGCTTTCAATGCAGGACGGAACTCAATGTTCACTTCGCATAAAGCACGGGCAATACCCAGCTTAATAGCTTCTGCCTGACCTTTGATACCACCACCCTGTGCATTCACTTTCACATCAAATTTATCGAGCGCCTCGATAGTTTTGAAAGGCAGTTCCACCTGGTTCTGCAGGTAGATCAAAGAAAAGTAGTTTTTATAATCTTTGTCGTTAACTGTAATGTTACCGGTACCCTTGTTGATATAAACACGGGCAACAGCTTCCTTACGACGACCTATTGTATTTTTTTGCTTTTCCATGTATCAGAGAAAAATTAGAAAGTTAATGGTTGTGGTTTCTGCGCAGCATGAGGATGTTCAGCACCAGCATATACAAATAATTTTTTGTACATCGCACGGCCCAGACGGTTTTTAGGCAACATACCTTTAACAGCCTTTTCGATCAACACTTCAGGACGGCGACGGATCAGGTCCTTTGCTAATTCGATTCTCTGACCACCTGGGAAACCAGTGTAGTGCATGTATTCTTTTTCCTGCATTTTATTGCCGGTCAGGGCAATCTTCTCTGCATTGATTACGATGATATAATCACCACAATCAGTATGAGGCGTATAGTATGGCTTGTTTTTACCTCTCAGGATAGCAGCCATCTTAGCAGCAACTCTTCCCAGTGTCAGGTTTGTTGCATCTACTATATGCCAGTCACGCTTTACGTAAGCGTCGTTAGCCGATTTAGTTCTGAAACTTAATGTATTCATTGTTGTATACGATAAAAATTACGTCTTGTAAACAATTCCCCGATTATGGGGAGTGCAAAGGTACATTGCCCATTCTTAATAACCATACATTTTAGGGACTTTTTTACGGAGCACCTTTGCAATTGATTGATTTTCAATAAAAAATTTGTATAAAAGTTATTAACAGCAAGTACCGGCACGGTTAATAACTGCTTTTTTTCTCATATAAATGAATAAAAAAAGGGCGCCTGAGCGCCCTTACTGTTTTATATTATACAATACTTTTTAATACCCGGGGTTCTGCTGTCCGGTCAATTTACCCTGACTGGCATCTATTTCCCGCTGGGGAACAGGTAACACCAACTTATTATCATCGTAGCTCTTGTTGCCGATATTCCTCTTTAATCTTTTAAATGTCCATAACTTATCCCCCTCAAACAACAACTCGCGTACACGCTCATCCGCCACCTGGTCTGCCGTAACGGCCGCCAGCTGCGAAGCATTGGACCTCGCTCTTATTTCATTGACATCCTCCAAAGGAGGCGCACCAACAGCTGTTCCCGCTCGAAGATTAGCCTCCGCACGGGTGAGCAGGATCTCCGCATAGCGTACCACCGGGATCACTTTGTACTGACGCTGCCATTTGGTAGTATAGGTACCGCTGCCTACATTGATACCGCGGTCAAGATACGTAAAGGTTCTGCGTGCATCACCACTCTCAAAACCAGGCACAACGGTCAGGTCAACGGTAATATCACCCCTGCCTGAAAATCCCCTGCCCGCATAGAAAGTTTGCAGACCGTTATTGGAAGTACCCGCATTGCTCTGAGCAGTTTGCTGAATAGCAAAAATATCTTCAGAAGTATTAATAACACTGTTGAACGCCTTATCATAAGCATTATTCAGTGTATAGGCACCGCTCTGAATTATAGAATCAGCCATCGCTACTGCCTCGGTATATTTTGCTTCAGCCAGGTATACCCTCGACAGGAAAGCATATGCAGCATATTTGTTTGCACGGCCTTCGCTGCCATTGTCTTCCGGCAAATTAGTGGCGGCATCCTGCAAATCCGCCACCACCTGTTTGTATACAGCATCTACAGTAGCCCTGCCCTGATAGCCTTTGGGAAGATCAGCAATATCCGTGATGGCATCTGTTACCAGCGGCACCGCCAGGTTAGTAGTAATATTACCGGCAGAATATGGCTTGCCATATAAATTAACCAGGTAGAAGTAAATCATCCCCCTGATAAATTTGGCCTCGGCCAGTATTGCCGGACGCTCGTCTTCCGGCACCAGGTTGATCTTGTTTATGGCAAGATTAATATTATTAATAGTAAAGTAACTACGTCTCCAGATCTCTTCTGCGATATCACTGGTAGCGTCCTGGGTTTTGGAATCATATTGCCCGTAGTTAAAAAAGGTTCCGCGAAAACTCAACTCTCCATTACCAGCCAGCAGATCAGGAATCAATATCAATCTTTCCCCCAGGGAACTTGAATTTTGCAGGTTGGTATATGCGCCCATTAAAACGCCCCGCACATCATCTGCCGTTTTAATCTGGTCAGGAACAATGTCCTTACCAGGCGTCACGTCCAGTTTTTTATTACATGCTGAGAACGTAGCCACTGCTACCACCAACATTATTGCGCTGATATATTTGTTATAGATTTTCATCTTTTCTCTTTTAAAGCTTAAAATTTAACATTCAGTCCCACTGTGATCTGCCTGGCCTGTGCCGGTGTGTAATAATCAATACCACCACCAATATTATCAGGTTCACCGGCTGTGCTATATGAAGCACCGGAGTTCACTTCCGGATCGCCATCGAAATTGGTGATTGTCCAGAGATTGTATCCGGCTACATATACACGCAGGCTGGATATTTTAAGCGTGTTCACCACACTCTTTGGCAGTGTATAGCCCAGTGTTAATGCTTTCAGACGCACATAAGAACCATCAGAAATCCAGCGGCTGGATAAGCCCGCGGCAGAACTTCCATCAGCAAACGCTTGTGTTAACCGTGGCACATCGGTGATGTCGCCTGGCTTTTGCCATCTTTTCAGAATAGTGCTGCGTTGGTTGTCGTAACCGGCAAAACTATTGTCCTGGTATTGACCTGCACGGTTAAAGATGTCATTACCCTGCACAAAAGAGAAGAACGCACTGAGGTCAAAGCCGTAACCGGTAAAGGTATTGGTAAGACCACCTGTCCAATCAGGATTGGATTTTCCAACTACTACACGTGGCGCATTCGAATAATCGGTGGTGCCCTTACCGGTAGAATCCTGGTATAAAGCGTCTCCGGTAGCCGGATCCACACCCACAAATTTGGGCATAAAGAATACACCGATAGGTTGGCCTTCCACCGCGCGTTGTTCTTTAGCCGGACTTTCTATGATCTGTCCGTTCAGGTTTTTAACCCTGTTCTTATTATAGGCAAGGTTCAGGGTGGTGGTCCATTTAAAATTACGGGTGTCTATATTCACACTGTTCAGGAGAATTTCAACTCCTTTATTTTCCATCTTTCCAACGTTCAGGTACTGGAACTCATAACCCGTGGAATATGGCAGATTGGCTCTCAACAGCAGGTCGGAAGTTTGCTTGTTATAATAATCCACTTCACCACTTAACCTGTTGTCAAATAATCCGAACTCAAGGCCAACATCAAACTGCGCTGTTTTTTCCCATTTCAGATTAGAGTTACCCATCTGGCTTGGTCTGTAACCAGGCAGGAAAGGATAAGCCGTTGTTTCCAGCAAAGTGAGGTACCTGTTTTCGCCGATTTCAGCATTACCGGTATTACCATAGCTCGCGCGGAGTTTCAGGTAATTAAGGGTTTTATTTTCTTTAAGAAAATCTTCTTCAGAGATAATCCAGCCCAGGGATCCTGCAGGGAATACACCATAACGGTTATTAGGTCCGAAACGGGAAGATCCGTCTGAGCGTATGCTGAAGGAAGCAATATACTTGTTATTGAAAGCATAGTTGGCTCTCAGGAAGTAGGAAAGAAAGGTATAACGTTGTACTTCAGAAGAACCAAAAACAATAGATCCTGCTGCAGATACTGTTTTCACAAGATCAGAAGGAAGGTATTCACCTTGTACCTGGGTGCGGGACAAATCATTCTGCAGATAACTCATACCAATGGTGGTACTCAGCGAATGCTTTGTGCCGAGATTTGGTGTGAATGTAAAATAGTTGTTGGTATTAAGGCCCACATTCTGCGTAAAGTAGGATTGTGCAAAACCTTTTCCAATGGCATCTGATGCCAGCCTGCTGATAAACTGATCTTCCGTGAGGTTGGTGATATCTGTTCCAAGCTCTGAACGGAAGCTTAATGAAGGCAGGATCCTGTAGTTCAGGAACACATTGCCGAGGGTTCTGAAAGTAACCTGTTTATCCCTGTTATACTGCGCATCATACAAACCGTTTGAATAAAGCACATTGTCGTTGTTAATAGTACCATCCTCATAATAGAGTGGCGACAATGGCGATTGTGCTACCAGCTGACCTGGTGTGGAGAATATGTTATCATTCGCTACCCTGTCCAGCTGTGTACGGCTTACATTCAGGTTCATACCAAATGAAAGCTTGTCTGTAGCGCTATGTTCAAGGTTAAGGCGGCCGCCATAACGCTGGAACTTGTTGTTTATCACAATAGCTTCCTGGTTGTTATAAAATCCGGAAACGAAGAACTTTGTTTTTTCGGTTCCTCCTGTGGCAGAAAGGTCAATCTGGTTAGTGTGGGCCACATCTCGGTACGACAAGTCTTCCCAGTTAGTACCTGCACCCGGGTTGTGCCAGTCCTTTCCAACAGTCAGATAAGGGAATAAGCCATAGTCGGGGTTTTCAAGTCCGTCTTTAAACGCAGCAATTGCCTCTTCTACTGTAGCATATTCGGGATTATCGGGGTCTTGTGTAGCAAAAGCGGTTCTGCCATCATTGGTAGCTGCTTCTTCCAGCAGGTCTACATATTGCTGTGCGTTTAAGAATCCTCTTTTACGGGTTGGTTTACCCCAGCTGCTGGCTGCATTCAGCTCCAGCCTTGTTTTCTCACCTGTTTTACCTTTTTTGGTAGTGATCAGGATAACACCGTTAGAACCGCGTGCACCATAGATGGCGGATGCGGCAGCATCTTTCAGTACTTCAACGGACTCAATATCGTTGGGGTTTATGTCGGCCAGGGGATTGGTGGGGTCATTATTTATGTCAGAGCTGCTTACAGACAATACGGGCATTCCATCCACCACATACAGCGGCTGGCTGTTGGCAGAAACGGAAGAAGTACCGCGCACGCGTATTTTCATTGCCTGGCCTACTTTACCACTACCGGATTCAATGACCACGCCGGGCGATTTACCCTGGATGGCCGATTCAAAGCTCACTACCGGCTGATTCTCGATTTCCTTCGCCGCAATTTTACTTACTGCGCCGGTTACCTCCCGCTTGCTTTGCGTACCATAACCTACTACCACTACTTCAGAAAGCTCTTTGTTACCGGTTCCCAGCTCGGCATTCACCACCTGCTGGTCGCCTACAACCACTTCTTTATCACCATAGCCAACAAAGGAGAAGACCAATGTGGTTCCTTTTGCGGGAACGTTCAGTTTATATGTTCCGTCGGAGGCAGTGACGGTTCCTATAGTGCCGTTTTTAATTTTGACAGTAACGCCAGGCAGGGCGCTGCCGTCTTTCTGGTCGGTAACTTTACCGGTAACTGGTTTGGACTGGGCAAACGAAAGCATGCAAAATAGCAATAGGATGCCCATAAACGAGAAGGATCGTATCATGGTTCTTAGTTTAGATTTGGTTTAATGTCAGCAGGCTGAACTATTTGATTGAATGATCTGGTTGAATGCTACATCGGGCTCAACTCTCATATAAGCAAAAACACCGGAAACTGGTTAATCGTCATCCGTATGGTAAAACTAAAAAATATTTTCTGTTTTTCTTAACAAAATGTTAAATCGCTTATTTACAGGTTATTAAACGATAAAAGGCGACCTTTGGTCGCCTTTTATCAATATAACAATATTATTTAATTAGTCCCTGCTTCTTGCCCCGGTGTATATCAAAATATAATATACCAGCGTGGCTATGGAGGCAAGTGCCGCTACCACGTAGGTCATGGCAGCCCACCAGAGGGCGTTTTTCGCCTTGTCGTGTTCCTCCCTGCGCATAATAGTGGTATTATCCAGCCAGGCCAGCGCCCTGCGGGAAGCGTCGAACTCCACAGGCAGCGTTACCACCGAAAATAGCGTGGTGAGGGCAAAAAGGATAATACCCCCCAATAACAGCTGCGGGAAGGTATTTATGAGGAGGATACCGGCCAGCAATACCCATGAAACGATATTGGAGCTGAACTGAACAATTGGTACCAGCGTGGACCGGAGGCCCAGCCAGGGATAGGCTGCCGCATGCTGCACCGCATGTCCGCACTCGTGGGCGGCCACTGCCGCAGCGGCTACATTGGCGCCATTGTACACATCGGGGCTCAGATTCACCGTTTTATCGGCCGGATTGTAGTGATCCGACAGAAATCCTGCTGTTTCACGTACCTGAACGCCGTATATCTGATTGTCTTTCAGCATCTTCTCTGCAATTTGCTTACCGGTTAAACCGGAAGAGGTGGGTATTTCGCTGTAAGCCCGGAACTTACTTTTGAGTACGAAGCTTACCAGCAGGCTGATCCCCACAAAAATCAACGATAAAAACATGATTCCAGGTGTCATAATGATAAATGTTAGGTGGTCTTATGGCACAAATATCTCACCAGATCATCCCTTTTAAGGTTTATTTAGCACTTGACTGCCAACCTTGCTTTTTGTCTGTAAATTATAAATTTAACACTGTCATTATGGCGTTAAAATAATTTTTCTGTGTGAAAAAGCGCCTGTTTGTCATTTACAAAAATGTGTTTTATTAAATTTTATTTATATACAAAAATCATCAACATCAACCCTATTTATCAACATTTTACGAGCCCCCAATGAAAGTAATATTAGATAAAAACAACCCCTGAAACAAGCGATGGCAGCCACTTTCTTAGATCAGGCAAATACCCCAAAAGTTATTCACATCAATTAAATAAACTTTTTTATTCTGAAGCCATTTTGTAATTTAGACCTGAATTTAATGGGTTAGTAAGTAGAAAGAGTCAGCGGAATCTTCCGTTTGGCTCTTTTCTCTTTTTATACCTCTTCCTCTCCTTTTTTAACACTTCTCTTCTTATCATTTCGGTTCAATAAACGTAAAAACGTTACTTTGTAACGCATCTTTTTTATGAAAATTATGAGTAAAATTAAAACCGCTTTTTTCTGTCAGAATTGTGGATATGAATCAGCGAAATGGAATGGAAAATGTCCGAGTTGCGGAGAATGGAATACGTTTGTGGAAGAAAGAGTGCAAAAAGACATTCCACTTAAACAAGCTGAATGGAAAAACAATGATACCTCCTCTCCCCGGACACACAAAATAATTAACCTCTCGGAAGTAGTTGCGAAAGATGAAGAAAGAATATTAACACCAGATAATGAATTGAACCGTGTGCTGGGAGGCGGCATAGTAGCGGGTTCGCTGGTATTGGTTGGCGGAGAGCCCGGCATCGGGAAGTCAACACTCTTCCTTCAGAACGCGTTACAGCTGAAGCATATCAAAACACTTTATATCAGCGGTGAAGAAAGTGAACAACAGATAAAAATGCGGGCCGACCGCATCCAGAATTCCAATGAACAATTCTATCTGCTCACAGAAACTTCTACGCAGACAATCTTCCAGGAAATTAAAAAATTACAACCACAACTGGTCATTGTCGATTCTATTCAAACACTGCATTCACCATTTATAGAATCTGCACCGGGAAGCGTATCACAAATCAGGGAAACTACTGCCGAATTACAACGCTTCGCCAAAGAAAGTAATACCCCGGTTTTTCTCATCGGACACATTACCAAAGATGGCTCCATTGCAGGGCCGAAAGTGCTGGAACACATGGTGGATACGGTTTTACAGTTCGAAGGCGACCAACATTACGCCTATCGCATTCTCCGTACCATCAAAAACAGGTTCGGTTCTACCGCCGAACTGGGTATTTATGAAATGACCGGCACCGGGCTCCGGCAAGTTACCAACCCTTCAGAAATCCTCATTTCACAAAGGGAAGATCTCCTGAGCGGTGTAGCCATTTCTGCCACCATGGAAGGAATGCGCCCGCTCCTGGTAGAAGTACAGGCACTCGTTACACAATCCGTTTACGGTACCCCGCAACGTACCGCCACAGGGTTCGACCTGCGCAGGCTGCAACTGCTGCTGGCCGTACTCGAAAAACGCGGCGGATTCCACTTCGGGGTAAAAGATGTGTTCCTCAATATCGCCGGCGGCATCCGCGTGGAGGACCCCGCCATTGACCTCGCCGTGTTATGCGCCTTGCTTTCATCTTATGAAGACAATGCCATTTCACCCAAAATCTGTTTTTCGGGAGAAGTAGGCCTCAGCGGTGAAATAAGAGCCGTAAACCGCATTGAACAACGCATTGCAGAAGCAGAAAAACTTGGCTTCGAGAAAATATTTATCTCCCGTTACAACAAAAAAGGAATTGATTTCAGTAAATTCCATATCGAAGTAATTGCTGTAGGGAGAGTAGAAGAAGTATACCAGCGGTTATTCTGATTACCACATATCTTTAAAAAACCATTCGATGCTCACCAGTTTGTTTTCCCCACTGGTTCATCTGTTCTATCCGCATTGCTGTGAGCTGTGCGGCACTGATCTGCATCAAACAGATGAACTGTTATGCCTGCGCTGCGTGCAGGCCCTACCCCTCACCCATTTCCAGCGTTACGCCAATAATCCCGTAGCGCAGATCTTCAACGGAAGGGTACCTGTACAACAGGCCACTGCCACTTATTATTACAACCAGTCATCCGGTTTGCAACACCTGATCCACCGGTTTAAATACGGACAACGTCCGGATATTGCTACCTGGCTTGGTAAACAAACCGGTTACCAGTTGCAGGAAAGCGCCTGGATCAGCACCGTCGATTTTGTGGCGCCGGTTCCACTCAATCCCCGCAAGGAAAAAAAACGTGGCTATAACCAGGCCACCCTGCTGGCCAATGGCATTGCGCAGGTAATACAGCTGCCGGTACATCCGGCCACTCTCCGCAGGGAACAGTTCACCGCCACCCAAACAAAAAAGGGACGAACAGACCGGTGGGAGAACGTAGCCACCGCCTTCAGTGCCAATGGCAACCTTTCAGCCGGATCGCACGTACTACTGGTCGATGATGTTATTACCACCGGCGCCACCACCGAAGCCTGCTCCAGGGCCCTTCAACAGGCGGGCGCCCGGGTAAGCATCTGCTGCCTTGCCTATGCCTGGAAATGAGACGGCTAAATTCTTCTCTTTTTTTATTCCGGGAATGCTAACTTTACAAATACAGCCCCGCGCTGTATTTTAATCTGTCTTTAAAAAAAATCTATATGTTCAGATTAGCTATACTATCAGTTGTTATGCTTTTTGCCTCATCCCATCTTTATGATTTCAAAGTAGATGCTGTTGACGGAGGAAAAATCGATTTCTCCAAATACAAAGGAAAGAAAGTATTGATCGTGAATACCGCCTCCCTGTGTGGTAACACGCCGCAATATGAAGGCCTGGAAAAACTCTACAAGAAATACCACGACAAACTCGTTATCGTTGGTTTCCCTGCTAATAACTTTGGTTCACAGGAACCCGGCAGCAACAAGGAAATACAACAATTCTGCACAAAACAGTATGCAGTAACCTTCCCCATGGCAGCCAAAATTTCTGTAAAGGGAACAGACATTCATCCGCTGTACAAATGGCTGCTGGATGAAAGTAAAGCCAAACACATGGAGCCGGCAGAAGTTACCTGGAACTTCCAGAAATACCTGCTGGATGAAAAAGGTAACCTGGTAGCAGTATTTTCTCCCAAAACTCAACCTGAGTCAGCGGAAGTGATTGCGGCCATTGAAAAATAGTTTTTATAACTGTTACCAACTTTTGCGTAGACAAAAAATTTTGCAGATACTTGCGTAAACGTATATCCGTTTACGTAAGTATCCTGTTATTAATATACAACGCGCAACCGTATTCATGAAACACTACTTTGTTCCTACCAATAACGCCTTGCCGCTAATGGCATTGCTGTGCTTTTTACTGATACTTTCCGCGTGCCAGCACGATGTAGATCCCCCTTCACTCTCGTGCCCCGAAATGCAAATGGTTACCAACATAGGAACCAGCAGCAACAATATGACCTTCAGCCGCAGCCTCCTGTTCCGTGAACGGACGGATACCGGCGGACTCAAATTCCTCAGTGTGGAAACTGTATCGGATTCCTGCAGGGTGGTATTTAATCTCACGGATGGTATGTACGACGAAGCGGGGTTGAAGAATGACAGCCTGCACCTGAAAACTTATACCTACACCCGGCAGGGAGTGCAAACCGGCGGACTGGTGGCCGTAGCCGTTAAAAACAACAATGGGGAATTCACCTATCTCACCACCGACTCTTCCAGTGTAACCATCCGTAAAATGAATCTCCGGACACAAACCATATCCGGCAGCTTTTATTTTACAGATAATGAGAAGAACATCAGCGGCACCGGCACCTTTGAAAATGCCTGTTATGTATCTCTTCAATAAATGATTAGCCCCCTTTTCATTATCTTGCGCCCATGCTTTTTTCTGATATTATAGGACAAGGGGATGTAAAGCAACAGCTCGTTCAATCCGTACAGCATAACCGGCTAAGTCATGCCATGATACTGCTTGCCCCGGAAGGTGCAGGTGGTCTTCCGCTCGGACTGGCCTTTACCCAATACCTGGTTTGTGAAAACAAACAAGCGCACGATGCCTGCGGACAATGCCCCGCCTGCACCAAGGCTTCACAATTTGTACATCCGGATATCCATTACTCCTACCCGGTTATTCCGCGCAAAACCGGCGATAAACCAGTAAGCACAGACTATATTACCGAATGGCGGGAGTTCGTAACAACGCATGCCTATGGCAATGCGTACGACTGGCTGCAGTTCATAGGCGCCGAAAACAAACAGGGTAACATCACTGCCACCGAATGCCAGGACATTATCCATAAACTGAACCTGAAAAGTTTTGAGAGCGGTTATAAAATACTGGTGATGTGGATGCCCGAATACCTGGGCAATGAAGGAAACCGCCTGTTGAAACTGATCGAAGAACCCCCTCAGAATACACTGTTTATCCTGATCGCTGAAAACCAGGAACAGATACTGGCCACCATCTTATCAAGAACACATCTTATCAAAATAAACCCGCTGGCAAAAGAAGACCTGGTGACTGCGTTGGTGCAGAAAAGTAATGTTCCCCCTGCAAAGGCCCAGCAAATGGCCACCATTACAGCAGGCAATTACCGGGAAGCCTTGTACCTGTTGCAGCATTCAGACGACGACTACCACGAGTTGCTCCGCAGCTGGCTGAACCACCTTTTTACCGGCAACCGGGTAGCCCTGCAGGAATGGATAGAAGGGATTTCCAGTGCAAAAACCGGCAGGGAAAACCAAAAGCAGTTCCTCCGTTATTTCATTAACCTGCTGGAACATACGCTCCGTTTGCAATACCTGGATAAGAGCCAGCTGGCTTTTTCCACGGAGGAGATGGACTTCGCCGCCAAGCTGGCTAAACTGGCCAACCTGGACCAAATGCAGGAAATCACGGAGGCGCTGAACAACGCCAGCTACTATATAGAACGCAATGCCAACGGAAAGATGCTATTTCATGCCCTGTCCATCAAGCTGCAATATATATTTAAAAAGAAACCTATACCGGTTATGTAATAACCACCGGCTTCCTGCGGAGCTATCAGCTCCTTTTCCCTATCTTTGTTGCTTCCGGCCTTTTGTTTTTCTGAAAGGAAAAACGTATTTTGAAGAACTGGAATAACCTGAAATGCTTATTTATAAAATTTAAACTAATTAATAATATGGCTTGTGCCGGATGTGGTACGGGTGTGGAAGGGAAGCCGTCAGGATGCAAGAGTAATGGAGGATGCAGCACAGGAGGTTGTAACAGACTGAACGTGTTTGACTGGCTGTCCAATATTCCCCTTGGTGATAGCTTAGCACCATTTGACATTATAGAAGTGAGTTTTAACAATGGCAGCCGCAAGGACTTTTTCCGTAACGTAACCAAACAATTCTTTGATAAAGGAGAAATGGTTACCGTGGAAGGGGTCAGCGGTTTTGACGTTGGAACAGTAAGCCTGACGGGCGAGCTGGTAAAACTACAGATGAAGAAGCGACGCGCTGAAGACACACCCGAAGTAAAAAAAGTGCTGCGCCGTTCAACGAACGACGACCTGCAGCGAATGAATGACAACAAGTCCCGCGAGAAAGAGGCGCTCATAAAATCCAGAGCCCTTGCCCGCAACCTCGGACTTGAAATGAAACTGGCAGAAGTGGAAATACAGGCCGATGGCCGTAAAGCCACCTTCTTCTATACCGCAGATGATCGCGTGGATTTCAGGGAGTTGATTAAAGTATATGCCTCTGAATTCAGGGCCAAGGTGGAAATGCGCCAGATAGGCGCCCGCCAGGAAGCCGGAAAAGTAGGTGGCATCGGCAGTTGCGGCAGGGAGTTATGCTGCTCTACGTGGCTGTCTGACTTCAAAAGCGTGAATACCACCGCTGCCCGGTACCAGAACCTGTCTATCAACCAGGCCAAACTATCTGGACAATGCGGCCGTTTAAAATGCTGCCTTAACTATGAGCTCGATACCTACCTCGATGCCCTGAAAGATTTCCCCGACGATGCCGATAACATTGAAACTGCCGGCGGCGTTGCCCACCTGCAGAAACGGGATATCTTCAAAAGCCTCATGTGGTACTCTTATGAAGGCAGTAACAAACAGTATCCACTCACCATCTCCAGGGCTAAGGAAATACGCCTCCTGAACAAGCAGGGCGTTAAACCAGACGACCTGAAACCGGTAGAAGTAGTAACCGCCAAACCAAAAGAAGCGGATCTCGGATACGCAGATGTGGTGGGATTAATCAGTCTGAAATCTCTCGAAAAAACAGCTCAGAAGCGTAAACAGAAGGATAGAGACAAACAAAAACAACAACGCGGAGGAGAACGCGGCGAACGTGGTGAACGCCCGGATCGTGGTGAACGCGGCGAACGTAGCGAACGTCCGGATCGTGGCGAACGCGGAGAACCTAAACAAGCCCAGGGTCAGGGTCAGCCAAGAACTGATTCCCCTAAGGCAGGTCAAAGGCCCGACAACCGCCAGCCTTCAGAGCGTAAACCCAAACCGGATAACCGCCAGCGGCAACAAGGCGGAGGCCAGCCCAAACAGGGACGTGAACAACAACCCCGTAACGAGCAGCCATCAAACCGGCAGGAACAGGGACAAAGACAACCTGCGCCAAAGCAACCCGGTCAGCAACCAGCCCAACCAGGCATGCCTGGAGGACAGGGACCTACCAATCCCAAACAGGACAGGCGTCCACCACGGCATAAACACCGGCCGCCCAACCCTAACAAGAACAACAATCCTGAAAAAGGACAATAAATAAAAACAAAAAAGACAACCGGACTGGTTGTCTTTTTTGTTGCATACTGCAAGCATTTCTTATATGTTCAAGCCGGCACACGGAGCTGACTGACCTTCATTACCCTTACTTCACGGATGCCTCTTCCATGCCGCATACCTGCGTATCCCATGGAGTATCCATGCACTCTTCATGGACTCATGATGCACTATCAATGCACTCCCCATGCACTATGAATACACTATGCCCCTTCCGGGACCTATTATTTTTTGAATATCAGATGGTGAGGAAAAATTGTTAGAGAAAACCAAGTAAAAGGCCGCCCAGACGAGGCAGCCTTTGTTAACAATTGGTTTTTGCTTATGAGAAAACTTAAAAAATGCTATTTTATATCTCTTCACAAAATCAATCACACAGGCGCCTCTACTGCTTATCACACACTCTTACGCTTCATTCTCAAACAGTAGTTTATAATAGTTCATGTTGGTGGCTTCATCAAATCCGCGCTCAATCATCTCACGGTTGCCATGAATATATACATGAAAGTTACGATCCAATTTCAGAATGCTCTTAAATACTTTCTGCTGTTTCTTTACAGCAGGTGCAGATATTTCAAACTCGTCAGGGATATCTTGTTGAAAATGATTCGCATATTCGTTTCGGTACTCCTTAAAAGAAGCAATAGCGTCGGGATGACCTAGTACCTCTTTCGCAAAATCGTCCAGTTGGAATTGTTCTTTTTCTTTGAAATAAGCGGCTGATTTATTTAACAGATCTACCTGATCTACTCTGTCCATCTCATACTCCGTTGGCAATTTGTTGTGTATAAACTGTTTACACATGTCCACCGCGGTTTCTGTCTGATGATAACTGTCCTCCCGGCGTTGTACCTGTAAAAAGGCATCCTTCCAATACACCGCCTCGGTTTGTTTGCTGTTACTGTCTACTATACTTACTTTAAAGCCTTCTGTTTCTTCTGTATTAAATACCAGACAACCTTTATCCAGCTTATTAATATTTATACCGTCCTCGTAATTTACCTGATAATTCTCGTCTGCCAGAAATACTTTTAAATAGGTATCGCGGTTCTCCGACTTAAAAATGCCTATGGCTTCCACCTCTTCACCATCCACCTGGCACTTGCTAAAGTAGGCTATATATAGCTCTCCCCCTTTTATTTTAGGATGGGTGGAATGTTTATATAGATGTTTGGCAATATTGACCGACTGCTCCTGGAATTCATTTTGGTCAGTAAATATACGTCGACAATATTGAAATATTTCATTCAATTGCAGATCTGCGTCATGACGGAATCTGAAATACTCTGCTGCATTGGCAAACGGCTGAATAAAATAAGTCACCAATAACTGGCTGATCGTTTCATCCTCCAGCTGCAAAGGCGCTTTGGAACAGAGCAGGGCCTCATCGTTAGTGGGATTCCCTACCTTGTGTATCGTTAATTGCGCCAAATCTTTAAACTCCGAAACATGGATCATGGGCGCAAAATTAATAAATTAGTTGACAGGCAACAGATCCGTTTCTCCCGGTAATTATTTCTTGATAATTTCATTACATACCCTCCCTCCCATCCATATACGCTGAAAAATATGGAATAGTTCCTTAATTTAAAGTTTCAAAACAAAACGAACATGAGAAAATATATCTGCCTGCTGGCAATGACGGCCGGATACGGTCTCCCGCTGATGGCGCAGCAAAAAAATACCAACAGGCCCGTATTCGAAACCCGCGACCTCACGGCAGAAAATATGTTTTCCGTAAATATTGAAGGACCCAACTTTGACAAAGCAGGCAATTTTTACGTGGTAAATTTTCAACAGGATGGCACCATCGGTAAAATAAATACCAAAACCGGCGCCGGTGAAATATTCGTTACCCTCCCCGATAGCAGCGTGGCCAACGGCATTCATTTCAACAGTAAAGGAACCATGTTTCTCCCGGATTTCATCCGGCATAATGTGCTCACCATTGATATGAAAACCAAAAAAGTAGGCGTATACGTTCACTCCGATCAGTTCAACCAGCCCAATGATCTCTGTATCAACAGCAAGGACCAGATCTTCGTCACCGACCCGAAATGGGCCAGCAACACCGGCCAGATCTGGCGGATAGACCCGGGCCACCACACCCCCATCCTGCTTGAAGGCAATATGGGCACCACCAACGGCATTGAACTCAGTCCCGACGAAAAAATATTATATGTGAACGAAAGCGTGCAACGCAAGATCTGGAAATACAAGGTGGATAAAGCAGGTAACATCTCCCGTAAAACCTTATTCGCCAGCTTCCCCGACTTTGGCTTCGACGGAATGAAATGCGACAAGGTAGGCAACCTCTACGTAGCCCGGTGGGGAAAAGGCGTGATCGCTGTACTCTCGCCAACAGGAAAACTGATCCAGGAAGTACCCCTCAAAGGAAAACAATGCAGCAACCTGGTATTCGGGGATAAAGACGGCAAAACCGTATACGTAACCCTGCAAGACCGTAAATGCGTGGAAACATTCCGGGTAAACGTACCGGGTAAACGCTTTTAACGCGGAGTTTGTCTTGGCTCAGGATTACGCTGATTTTACTGATTAGTTTGATTTTTACTTTTTGGATTTTTTTGATTTTCTTAAGATATAATTAAGGGAGATAAGCGAATATATCCGCTTCTATCTCCCTTAATCCTTTATAAAATCCAGAAGTAAAAATCAAACTAATCAGTAAAATCAGCGTAATCCTGAGAAAGACAAAATCCGCTGGCGATCAAACTACTTTATAATCAGCAGCCAGCCCTTGTTCTTTTCTACGGGGATACTGGCATCTTTACCAAATACCTGCCCTTGCTGGAAGTTGCGTATGTCCGGCGCCGTTATCGTTGCCTTTGTAGGGTCTATGCCCAGTGCTTTCCAGTCGATGGTGAGTTTAATGGTGGTGTTTTCCGGCGCCCAGCTGGCGAGGGATACCAGTACTGCGCCATCCTTACGGTAAATGGTGGCCGGTACCAACGGGTTGTTGGTTTTAACCGGGTTATTTTCTACCCAGTAACCAATCATCTTTGTTCCCTGCATACCAAAATCATCCCACACTTTCCAGATAGGACGCGGATCGGAAGTAGCAGTCCACGGCATGCGGTTGGTCATACCATACACCATACCCCGCCACTGGTTACCACCATCCTGGAGCATTTCGCCCATCAGGCCAAAAGGAATACCGCTTACTTCTGTGAGGAAGAAATCAGGATTGTTTTTTTCATAATCAAAGTACTCCCCAAACCAAAGCCTGTTCAGGTAAGGGAAGTGCTCCATATAAAGCACCGCACTGTTAATAAATCCATCGGATTTGTTATACTGGTTGGCCGAATGCAGATCAATAATGCCCGGATGATTATCCTTTGTCAGCACGCGTTTCACACGTTTCATGGTTACCCGGTCAAAAGCTACGTCGTCCAGGTAAATACCATCGATCCCTACGTTTTGCACCAGCCAGTTCATCCCTTCCACATAGTAGTTATGCCAGCGATTCATGCCACTGTTGATGATGGCGGCATCCTTAAACTCCGGTACAAACCATGCCGCGATGTAGTCTTTTCCTACATGCTCCTGCAGCCAGGAGAAGCCGCCACCCTTACCCGGACTGTATACTTCATGCCCTAAACTGCGCAGCGGGAAGGTTTCCCAGGCATGGTTCGATAACTCCCTTACGGTATTATAGATCTTAACTTTCAGCCCTTTCTGATGCGCTTCCGCAATGTAGTCCTTCATCGCCTTCCATTCAATGAACGGATAGTTGATCCAGGGGTTAATCTCGTTGCCATGGTGAATGTTTACCACCGTGGCGCCGGTAGTCTTGATGCTGTCGAGGTTATTATACCGGTGATAGAAACGGGTAGACCACTGGAAATCGGTGTTAACCGGGTGGAATGGCGTGATGATCAGGTGGAAGTTGTAATACAGTACCTCTCCCTTATGCAGCGTTCTTTCACCGCTATAGTTATTTACCAGTATAGCCTTTCCTTTTTCGCCCACGGTGATACCGCCTTTATCGCCATTACCCCATGAAGTGGGCAGCAGCAGCGGCTTCTGGAGGTAGAAGTTTGTATTCAGCGGGCGTACATAATTTTCATCCCGCAGGTTAAACTGGATGCCCGCGTTCACATCGCCAATCCAGGCGCCATCCTGGTTTTTGTTTTTCACGTCCCACTTCCAGTCGATCTTCTCCGGGCGTACGCCACCTTTCTGGTTCAGCCCCATCATGTACTTTGCAGCGCCTTTATCAAACGGCAGGTGCATCGTGATATCTTTCAGGGATACGTCTTCCAGCGCTGTTACTTTCACGGTATAGTCGAGGAAACCATCAAATTCCAGGGTGCCGCTTACTTCCATCTCCAGGCCGGCAGTAGTGTTCACCGCTTTCCAGCTGATTTTCCCCGGCGTTTGACTGGTAACTTTCCAGCCATTGCTTTGCCAGCGAAGATCCTTTCCTGTAGCGGCTTCAATGAAATGGAAATGTACCGGTTCGGTGAAAATATTTTTAGGTTGTGCAGACAGCGACGTCATTTCAGGCGTGAAAAAAGTCTGGATCTGCGCAGGGAAGCCATCTTTATGGATACCTACTTTACGGCCCAGTAAACTGATCACGCTGTCTTTCATTTCCAGTGGCGTGTAAGGTGCAATCACGGCATCGTCCTGTGCCAGCGTGGAGTTTAGCCATTTCAGGCGGGTTTGTTTCCAGGGCTCATTAAAGCCACTGTTCACGGCCAGTTTATTCGTTACCGTTAGTGTGATTCTTATTGGCATGGCAGGCATGCCGGCTGCCTTTATGGTGGCAATACCTTTATAGATGCCTGCTGCAGCGTTTTCCGGCACATCTATCCCGCACCACAGGGCCTGTACTTTTCCTTCGGGGATATTCACCGTTGCCGAAAAAGGTTTGGCATCGTAAGTGGTACCGGTGGTATTGATACAGTTGAGTTGCGTTGCCGGGATGGTTTGTCCGCCAGTGGTTTTCAGGTCGGCAAAAGAAATCTGCACATCCTTCATTTCATGGCGGGCATAAACGCCCAGCTGAAAGGCATAGTATTCGCCTTTATCGGCTTCGCCGGAGAAGGATTGGGAAGGCCCTTTCTTTATCCAGCGCTGTGGCAGGTCGTCCGTCATTTTAATAGGGAACTGCCGGTCTTCGGGAAACAGCATATAGCCGCCACCCGGATGTTTCAGCAGCAGCTGCTTTCTTTCTGCTTCCGTGGCGATTACTTCCATCGGGTAGAAGGTATTGAAGCTGTCAATAGCTTCCAGTTGCTTCACAGTGGTATTGGGCTTTATGCCCGCTGGTATGGATTGCAGCCAGTTGTTATCGGCGGTTTGTTCCGGCGCCAGGTACACGCCTTTCGGGTAGTTGTCGCGGCCTTCGTTTTTGGAAGGCAGGTAATAAATATAGTAGTCGCCTTTACCGGAAGTTGGTTCAAAGCAGATATCGCCTTGCTCACGGTTAAGTGTCAACGTTTTTACATTGGTAACTTTTTGTTTTGTTTTTGCATCTTCAACAATGATCCGTTTCAGCTCCGGATGCTCGTCTCTACGGCGCCAGGGGATTATAACCCGGGCTACGCCGGCGGCGCCATTAAAGGAAACTACCGCACGGTGGTTACCGAGCGAGTCTGCGTTCCAGTTATTGTTGCCATTGGTATACTTCAATTCCTGGGCGAGTGCTGTGGTAAGGAAGCTGAAAGTAAGTCCTGCCAGCAGCAATCCTCTCCTGAAATTGCGGGAAGGGTGGTTTGTCTGATACATGAAGAATAAGCAATTTTTTAAATGTTCACCGGTTATAAATTTACTACTGTTGCGGTTTCTTTTCCCGATTATTTTATAAAAGCAAAAGCCCCGCAGAACGGGGCTTTCACCGGGTAATACTATTGAATCGGGTTTTGCACCAGGTTAGGATCAAGCAATATTTCCTGTTCAGGAATAAAGTGTACCACCCTTGCATCTGTATAAGAAACTGTTTGCGGATTATTTTGTACGCCGGGATAATTGCGGTATACATTCCGGTTATTGCGGAACAGGTCAAATACACGATGTGTTTCAAAGGCAAGTTCCAGGCGGCGTTCGTCCAGTACTACATCCAGCACGGAAGGATAGCCATGCAGGTCAGATACGGTAAACAGCGCCGCGCCGCTTAACCCGGCCCTTTTACGGATGGTATTCACATCATCGATGGCGGCAGCGTTGTTGTTCAGCTTCGCATTCGCTTCCGCACGGATCAGGTACATTTCAGCCAGGCGCAATACCACCGGTGAACTGAGGGTAGGCACGTTATCCTGGTTGGAATATTTCAGCACGTACCATTTTGGAACGCCATTGCGGGAAGCCATTACTTTCTGGCCGCCGGCATTCACGGAATCCCGGCCATCAGCGCCTTTCAGGTACACCGCTTGCACAAAGGAGTTACGGGCATCTGCCGGGTATTTGTGCAGCAGGTCGAGGTACGACTGGGAAGCATACATTTCGCCATAGCCCATACCACCGGGCGACATATAATACATAGAGCCGATAGAGCTCCAGGTACGGTCGTCCTGCAAGGTATGATGAATAGCGAAGATGGTTTCCTTGTTGTTTTCATTGGTTTTGGTGTAATAACCGGGAAGATCAGAAGTATTCACCAGGGAATACTGACCCGAAGTGATAACAGAATCTGCATAAATACGGGCAGAATCATTTTTCCCCATGTAGAGATACACCCTCGCCAGTAAAGCCATAGCGCCATATTTGGTGGCGTAGCTGTTGGTGTTGGAGTTGTCCATCAGGTCTTTTCCTTTCTTCAGATCTGCTACCACCTGCGCGTATACATCCTGTACAGTGCTACGTTTAGGCATGGCAGTTATATCGAATTTAGTAACAACCGGTACCCCCAGGTTGGTTGCCGGGCTTTGTGTATAAGGGCGGCCGAAAGATCTTACCAGGCTGAAATGTACAAAGGCGCGGATGAACAGGTTTTCCCCGATCATCTTATTCACGGCGTCCGACTTACCTTCTGTCATTACCTCCAGCAGCTTATTACAGCCGTTGATCGCCTTGTATCCTGCCCGCCAGATCTGCAATGCGTTGGCCTGGTTGGTCAGGTGCCCGTAAGTGTATGAATAAAAAAGCGCATCAGTAGTAGCGCCACTCAGTGCTACATCATCACTGGGGAACTCTCCCATCTGGAAATAGTTGCGCGTAAAGTTTTCTTCTTTCAGTAACGCATAATTACCTACAGTGGCCGCCGGCCATTTAGTTTCATCTTTCAGAATATTATCATCCGGAACAGCACTGTACGGGTCTTTCTTCAATGAGCAGGAAGTAGCCACTGATAACAGCAACAGCCCTGCAAAGTATTTTGACATGTGTTTCATGATCATCTCTTTTTAGCTCCTGTTAAAAATTAATTTCAAGGCCTGCAAACCACTTGGTGCTGGACGGATACTTGATGTAGTTGATACCGCGATCATCTACTTCCGGATCCAGACCGGAGAATTTGGTTAAGGTCCACAGGTTATCACCGCCAATAGAAATTCTGGCGTTTCCAATATGCGCGCGGTCCAGCCAGGCCTTCGGCAACGCATAGCTCAGGTTTACGTTTCTCAGACGCAGGTAGCTTCCGTCTTCCAGGAAACGGGAAGATGGTTTGTGTGAGTTTTTATTTCCTTTGATAGTATACTTTGGATGGGTAGCCACATCACCTGGCTTTTCCCAGCGGCTCCAGTCTTTATCCAGCGACATCATATTATAGGTATAATATGCGCCGTCATTGTCCATCAGTTCACGGGTGCTGTTATACACATCATTACCGGAAACAAACGCCAGGAAGGCACTTAGCTGGAAATTTTTATAGGAGAACGTATTACGCATACCACCAAAGAATTTCGGCGTGGCAGAACCCACAATCTGCAGGGACGCATCGTTATAGTTATTGGTAGTGGTTTTACCGGTTACGTTGCCATTGGCATCTGTCACTAGTTTTTCCCACAGCGGATCACCATTGGCAGGATCTACACCGGCCCATTTACGCATGTAGAAACTGCGCATATCCTGACCCTGTTGCAGGATGAAATAGCCGCTGATCGGATCTACGATCTGGTTCTTCCCGGTATACAGTTCGGTTACCCTGTTTTTATTGAAGCCGATGTTGAAGTCGGTGCTCCATTTGAAGGCGCCTACGAGGTTATCTGTACTCAGGTTGATTTCAAGTCCTTTGTTACGCACAGATCCTACGTTCTGTGAAATGTAGCTGTAACCGGCAGTAGCAGGCAGCGGCACATTGAACAGGAGGTCTTTGTTATCTTTCTGGTATAATTCCACGGTCAGGTTAATGCGGTTAAATAATCCCAGGTCGATACCAATGTTGGTATTGTATGCTTTTTCCCAGGAAAGGTTCGGCACATTATACACGCTTTGGTAAGCACCGGGGAAACCGTTGTACTGCGTATTGATCAAATAGGCCCCAATAGCGCTGTAGTCGCCTATTTCCGCGTTACCGGTAGTTCCGTAGCTGGCCCTTAACTTCAGGTTGGTGATGGCTTTTATCTGTTTAATAAAGTTTTCTTCAGATGCTGCCCAGGATGCGCCGAAGGCATAGAAGTTACCATACTGCTGGTTGGCGCCAAACTTGGAAGATCCATCTCTTCTAAAGGAAGAAGTGAAGTAATATTTATAATTGTAGTTATAGTTCGCCTGTACAAAATAGGAGTTAAAGGCGCGGGCTATTTTAGTACCGCCAATAGACATCGGCGAAGAAGTACCATCCAGTACCTCTACTCCCTGCAGGATACCTTTACCTTTTGCATTGATATCATTAAGATTGGCCTGCTGGAACTCAGCGCCCACCAGTCCGTCGATGTTATGCACCTTGTTGATGGTATATCTTGCTTTCAACAGGTTGGAGCTGATATAGCTCGCAGAATCCTGGTAGTAATTATACAGGTTGCCACGGTCGTCGGTGCCGGAAGAAGTCCGCACATCGCCGTTGCTTTCCTGGTTGAAGTGGTAATACTGTGCGCGGTTGGTTGAGCTGAAGGACAACCATTTGGTGATGTCGTATTCCAGTTTCACCAGTGCTTCGAGCGACTGCCTTTTATTTTTAATATAGTTATACTGCTGGTCGTAAAGGAAGTTAGTCATATCCCTTCCGTACCAGGTAGCGGCGGTGAGCGGGTTTACCGGCTTGCCTTGTTCGTCGTACGCCTTGTCCCAGGGGAGATTGGTATAGTATTGATACAATGAGCCGTTTGAATTATCGTGGTCGGAAGTTTGCGTTCCGGCGAAGTTGGCGCTGATGCGGAACTTATCGGTGATGTTATGATCCAGGTTGAGGCGGGCGCTGAAACGCTCTACCCCGGTACCTTTCAGGATACCATCTTCTTTATAGTAGTTACCGCCCAGGTAGAACTTTGTTTTTTCGTTACCACCGCTGGTAGATAATTCGTAGTTCTGGTTGGTGGCATTCTGGAAGGCCAGCTTCTGCCAGTTGGTATTGATATTATGGAGAGATGGATCCAGCGTAGCGCCTGCGGCTTTCTGCAGGTCGTACAGGTCTGTTCCGTTCATGAGATGGAAATGTCCTGTATTAAGCTGGGCGGTTCCTACGTTGGTGCGGAAGTTTACCTGGGTTTTGCCGGCTTTACCTCTTTTGGTGGTAATTACCATTACGCCGTTGGCGGCGCGGGCGCCGTACAGTGTAGTAGCGGCGGCATCTTTCAGGATGGTAACGCTTTCAATATCGCTGGGGTTGGGTAATCCGCCTATGATACCATCTACAACTACCAGGGGAGAGTTGCCCGCAGTAAGGGTTCCGTTACCACGGATGCGGATCACGGGCGCCGAGGCAGGATCTCCGGAAGTATTTCCTACAAATACGCCGCTTACTTTACCCTGCAACATTTTATCCATGCTGCTGGCAGTAACGTCTTTCAGTTTAGCGCCGCTTACTGCCTGCGCTGCACCGGTGAGGTTTTTGGTAGTAGTGGTGGTGTAACCCATTACTACTACTTCTTCCAGTTTCTTGGTATCCGGTTCCAGTTTAATATTGAGTTCAGAGCGGCCGCCTATTGCTACTTTCTGTTGCAGGTAGCCGATATAGGAAAATATCAGCACGCTGTTTTCCGAAGGCGCCTGGATAGTGAACTTACCGGTAGCATCTGTTACGGCGCCGGTGCTGGCGCCTTCTACGGTGATCGTTACACCGGGCAACGGATCTTTGGTAGTGGCGTCTGTTACATATCCTGTTACTTTTACCTGTGCGGTACCGGTGGGAGTAATCACCACCAGGTTGTTTTCCAGCACGCGGAAGGTAACATTGGAGTTGTTGAAGAGTTCCTTCAGCACTTCACTGATCTTTTTATCTTTCACATCAATAGTCACTGCCTTATTCAGATCAGTAAAGTTCTCGTTGTAGAAGAAGCGATAATTGCTGTTGTTTTCGATGAGTTTAAATACATCTTTCACGCTTTTATTTTCAGCATGCAGTTCTTTTATATTATCCTGCGCGTATGCATTAGCGGATACCTGTAAAAAACCTCCGAAAATCAGCAGACCCGTCAATTTCATCATGAGCAATAATTTTCGCCCGGGGCAAAATAATGCCGCCAGGTTTGCAGTGGATTTCATAAACTTGTATAGATTTTAGTTAAACGATAATTACGGCGATTGCCCGTCGCAAAGGCAATTCGCCATTAAGTGATTTTCGTTGATTGGGGTAAGTCGCATTACCCCAATTTTTTTAGTCCTTCATGTCGGGCATGTAAGTTGGTTTTACAGGTGATTGAATGATGGTTGTCCCTTCTATCCGGCCATTACCGGCTTTTAAATGCTTTATTATATTTTTCTCTCAGCTCTTCGTCCAGCGCCAGGGTAACTACACCTTTGTTGATGGTGTATTTCAGCGGTGCTGTGAGCTTTAGAATGTTCAGTACCTGTTCCAGCGTTTCCTGACGGAAAGTGCCACTGAAGCGGTATTCTTTCAGTTCCTGTTCTTTAAAGATCACCTTTACATTAAACCTGCGTTCCATTGTTACCGCCAGTTCTTCCATGGTTTGAGCGGCCACTATCCAGTTGCCGTCTTTCCAGGCGGTATATATTTCCGTATTGTTCACTTCCCTGCTTTCTATCGGAGCAGCGGTGGAGCTGTCTCCGCCAGATACAGGCGTTTTCAATTGTTCACTGCCGTTTGACAACGGTTTTTTATACACAACATGTTGATGTGGTTTCATCATAAGTCCGAAAGGCGTAGTGGTTTTGCTGCCGTCTATCTTCACTTCTCCGTCTACCAGCGTGGTTACTACGGTTTTATCTTCCGGGTATGCTTTTACATTGAAAGATGTACCCAGCGCGAGTATTCTCAGGTCGGAGGCTCTTACCGTAAAAGGCTTTTGTGCGTTGGTATGCACTTTAAAGAAGGCCTCTCCCTCCAGTTTTACTTCGCGGCCGCGGAGGTTGTACGACTGTGCATACTGCAGCTTGCTCCCTGCATTCAGCCATACTTCCGTACCATCAGACAATTCAATTTTGGTGGTAGCCCCTTTCGGGCTGGTTACCGTTACCAGCGCATTACTGCTGTTATCTTTTTTACCGGAGGCCCAGGCATACACCAGGCCGCCGCCGATTAAAAAAGGCAATGTATAGGAGGCGGCCACACGGAAATAGTACCTCCATTTGTTTACCGCCAATGGCGGTTCTATGGCCGTGCTATACTGCAAACTATCCCAGGCGGTGCCGGTATCATAACTCCCTTCCCGTGCCGTTGCCTGCCACGCATCCCTGAGCTGAAGGAAATAAGACTGGTTCTCCGCCGAGGCATTGATCCAGTGCGTTAGCGCCGCCTGCTCATCCGGGGAAATATTACCGGATAAAAAACGTGCGATCAGGTCATCTGCCTGCTCCTGTGTATAGTTAGGACCCATCATATAGAAAACAAGTAGTAAGACAACATTTAATGCCGGGTAGGGTGACAAGCGAAGAAAATAAATGTTGTTTTTTTTAAACCTCTACTTCAAAAGAGGAAGTAGTTCGTCGCGTAACCTTTGCAGGGCGCGGGTCATCTGTGTTTTGACGGTGTTGATGGAGATGCCGAGGTGGCGGGAAATTTCGGGGTAACTCAATTCTTCAAAGCGGCTAAGCCGGAATACATCCTGGCACTGGGGTGGTAATTTGCGGATGGCTTTTTCCGCTATCAGCTCCAGTTCGGATTGTTCGAGTTTTTCTGCCGGCGAATGACCGGAGGCAATGCTGAACAGGGAAATACGGGACTCCAGCTGCTGAAGCTCTTCGCTGCCGTATTGCGTTTTCACCTTGTTTTGCTTGATGTAGTTGAGGCAATTATTCTGAACAGCGCGGTACAGGTATGCTTTTTCAGATACCTGGATGTCCAGCTCCCTGTACTTCTCCCATATCTTCAAAAAAGTATCCTGCACAATTTCTTCTGCCAGTTCATGTCTGTTTACGAAATCAAAGGCGAATGTACAGAGCGCGGCGTAATACTCTTTGAATAATGATTCAAAAGCGGGTAGCTGACGTTGTTTCCGGTTAATATTTTTACTTACTTCCTCCAAAGTATTCCTTCGTCCACAAGATTGTTCACTGCGGCAAAAGATACGTAAAGTAGGTTCAATAAAAAAACGCGGATCATAGACCCGCGTTTTACCATCTTTAACTCGTTGAATTACATACACAAGCCGCCACAGGTGCTGATTGTCTGACCGGTTACGTAACCGCTCATATCAGACGCCAGGAACAGGCAAACGTTGGCAATATCTTCCGGTGTGCCGAAGCGGCCCAGCGGAATCTGAGCAATATAATTGGCAGCGCCCTCTCCTTCTTTGAGGTAGCTGGTCATGTCTGTTTCTACAAAACCCGGGGCCACGGCATTACAGCGGATGTTACGGCTGCCCAGCTCCTGTGCAATGGACTTGGTAAAACCGATGATACCGGCTTTAGAAGCGGCATAGCTGCTTTGGCCGGCGTTTCCCATGATACCGATTACGGAGCTCATATTAATGATGCTACCGCTTTTTGCCTTCATCATGGGGCGTATTACATGTTTGGTCATGTTATACACGCTCTTCAGGTTGATGTTCATTACATCATCCCACTGATCAGGGCTCATACGCAACAGCAGGTTATCTTTGGAGATACCCGCGTTGTTCACACAAATATCAATTTTTCCGAATTCTTTCAATACATCCGCTACCAGCGCTTCAGTTTCCTCGTAAACGCCTGCATTGGATTTATAAGCTTTTGCTTTTACACCCAAAGCGGTGAGCTTTGCTTCCAGTGCCTGGGCTTTTTCATCGGAACTTACGTATGTAAATGCTACGTTTGCTCCCTGTGCTGCAAATTTCAAAGCAATTGCTTCCCCGATACCACGGCTGGCGCCTGTTACTATGGCTACTTTGTTCTCCAGTAATTTCATGTTATAGTTGATAGGTTTTAAGCATTCATATGATCCGCCGCAAATTGCAGAATTTCTTCGAGGTATTTGCGGTCGTTGTTCAGTCGTGGAACTTTATGTTGTCCGCCCAGCTTGCCTTTGCTTTTCAGGAACTCGCAAAAAGTTCCTTCCGGCAATACACGCACTACCGGCATGTGCAGGGCGATATCCTTGTATCTTTTGGCCTCGTAATCTGAGTTAATGGCTTTTAAAGTACTGTCCAGTACCGTAATGAAGCGGTTCAGGTCATCCGGCGCTACTTCAAATTCCACCAGCCATTCGTGTCCGCCGTTGCCATGATCACTGAAATAAACAGGGGCTGCGGTGTAGTCATTTACCACTGCACCCGTAGCTTCGCAGGCTTTGGCCACTGCAGTATCTGAATTTTCCACGATCACTTCTTCACCGAAAGCATTAATAAACGACTTTGTTCTGCCGCTGACTTTAATACGGTAAGGAATCAGGGAGGTGAACTGGATGGTATCTCCTACCATATAGCGCCATAAGCCGCCATTGGTACTGATCACCAGGGCATAGTTTTTACCCAGCTCCACTTCCTGCAGTTGCAGGGTTTGCGGATTTTCCTTGTCCAGTTCCTCCATTGGCATAAACTCATAGAAGATGCCATGGTTTAGGAACAGCAACAGCCCTTCTTCTCCTACCACATCCTGGGCTGCAAAGAAGCCTTCGGATGCGTTATACGTTTCCTGGTAATGCATTAAAGGCTTGCGGATCAGTTTTTTAAATTGCTCGCGGTAAGGGGTAAAGCTTACGCCGCCATGCATATAAAGCTCCAGGTTAGGCCATACATCGGCCAGGTTGTCTGTACCGGTGAGTTCAAAAATACGTTTGATCAGCACAATGGTCCAGGTAGGCACCCCTGCAATAGAGGTTACATTTTCATGGATCACGGCGTTGGCCATACGTTCTATTTTCTCTTCCCATTCGTCCATGAGCGCTATTTCCAGGTCCGGTGTACGGATCATATTGCCGTAAAACGGCATATTCTGGAGCATTACGGCGCTCAGGTCCCCGAAATAGGAATCGCTGTTTTCGGAAAGTTTGTTCACCTGGTGACTGCCTCCTATTACCAGTGATTTACCGGTAAATACGTCGGAGTCGGGGAAATTATTGTAATAAAGGGAGATCACATCCCTGCCGGAACGATAGTGGCATTCATCCAGGCTTTCCACTGTTACAGGGATAAATTTGCTTTTATCCGCGGTGGTACCGCTGGATTTTGCAAACCATTTGATGGGTGTATTCCAGAGTACATTCTGCTGTCCCTCCATCGTACGCTGTATATAGGGCTTGATGGTATCATAAGTATGAATAGGAACGCGCTGTTTATATTCGTCTATCTTATAAATCTTTGAAAAGCCGTACTGCTTACCGAATTCGGTATACTGGGCGGCACTGATAAGGTTTTGGAATACCTGCTGCTGCACCTGCACGGGATACTGCATGAAATACGCAATACGCCCCATTCGCAATCTTGCCAGTTGTGATATTGCAGGACTTAAAATTCTCATATAGGATGCTGTAGAATTATTTTTATTGTTTAGCTGCTTCGTCCAGGTAATCTTTACGGCGAAGAATAAAATTCTGGCCAAGATACACTTTTCTTACCTGTTCATCGGCTGCCAGCTCTTCGGCAGATCCTGATTTCAGGATTTTACCTTCAAACAATAAATAAGCCCGGTCAGTAATGGACAATGTTTCCTGAACGTTGTGGTCGGTGATCAGGATACCTATATTTTTGTATTTCAGTTTGGCTACTATTCCCTGGATATCCTCTACGGCAATGGGGTCGATACCGGCAAAAGGCTCATCCAGCAGGATAAACTTCGGGTCTACGGCCAGGGCGCGTGCGATCTCGGTACGACGGCGTTCTCCCCCGCTCAATACGTCGCCAGGGCTTTTCCTTACGTGCGTAAGCCGGAACTCAGACAAAAGACTTTCCAGCTTCTCTTTCTGCTCCGCCTTTTTCAGGGTAGTCATTTCCAGGACAGCGGAAATATTATCCTCCACGCTCAGCTTCCGGAACACGGAAGCCTCCTGCGGCAGATAACCAATGCCCATCTGCGCCCGCTTGTACATGGGCAGCTTGGTAATGTTCTGGCCATCCAGGTACACATTCCCTTCATCAGGCTTAATAAGCCCCACCACCATGTAAAAGGAGGTGGTTTTACCGGCGCCGTTTGGCCCCAGCAGCCCTACAATCTCCCCCTGGGACACTTCCACAGATACGTGATTTACCACGGTTCTGTTGCCGTAACGCTTTACCAGCTGGTCTGTATGTATTCTTAATGTCATATGATCAAACTTAGCAAAAATAAACAATTCATTCAGTTAGCCTAGTTATAGTTATCCTAAGATTAAAAATGATCTGATAATAATAAGGGGATATCTTATTTTTGCCCGCGTAATTTTAGCAGGAAGCTGGCTTTATATCCAGCCGCCTTCCTCAAAGCTTATAACTTTATGAAAGTAACTGAACATATTGCCAAGGCCAAAGACACCCTGATTTCTTTCGAAATCCTCCCTCCGCTTAAAGGAAAGAGCATTGAGTCTATCTACGACCACCTGGATCCGCTGATGGAATTCAAGCCCGCATTTATCAATGTGACCTATCACCGCAGCGAGCATATGTTCAAGAAAAAGGCGGACGGATCCTTTGAAAAGGTGGAAATCCGTAAACGCCCCGGCACCGTGGGTATTTGCGCGGCCATTATGAACCATTATAACGTAGATGCGGTACCACACCTCATTTGCGGTGGTTTTAGCCGGGAAGAAACAGAAAATGCCCTGATAGACCTTAACTTCCTGGGTATCGACAATGTACTGGTTTTACGTGGAGATGCTCCCAAAAATGAAACTTTCTTTGAACCCGACCCGCATGGACACAGCTATGCAATTGATTTGCTGGACCAGGTGGCACATATGAACAACGGCGTTTACCTGGAAGATGATCTGCAAAGCGGTGTAAAAACCAATTTCTGCATCGGCGTAGCCGGTTACCCCGAAAAACATTTTGAAGCCCCCAATATGCAAACAGACCTGTCGCACCTGAAACGTAAGGTGGAAAACGGGGCCGATTATATCGTTACTCAAATGTTTTTCGACAACCAGAAGTTCTTCGACTTCGTAAACAAATGCCGTGAAATGGGTATCACCGTGCCTATTATCCCCGGGCTGAAGCCATTAACTTCCAGGAAGCAAATGACCATGCTGCCACGTATTTTCCATGTGGACCTTCCTACAGACCTCTCTACAGAAATCCTGAAATGCAAAACAGACAAGGATGTGGAACAAGTGGGTACTGAGTGGCTCATTGCACAGTCGAAAGAACTGAAAGCCTTTGGCGTGCCGGTATTGCACTATTACACGCTGGGTAAACCCAAGGTGGTGCGTCAGGCAGTGGAAGCAATTATGTAGCTTATCCTAACTCCTTATAAAAGCAGAAGGGAAGGACGAAAGTCTTTCCCTTTTTTGCTGTCTTTCATATAAAAAATGCCATCACGTAGATACGTAGTGGCATATCCCTATAACTGTCACACTTTTAATTATAACTGTCCAATGATCGATGTCATCTTCCGATGGCATCTTTCGCTAATAAGACGCGGTAAAAAGGAATGACCCCTATCTTCTTTTAAAAAAAATAAAAAAGACCGCCGTAAGAGGCAGTCTTTCTATTGTCTGTATAGTATACGTACTATTTTCGTGTAAAGAGATATCCGACAGACAAGCCAAAATAACGGTGCTTTTCCTGGGTTCTGTCGCTGGCACTAACGTCTAAAAAGCCGGAAGTATAGTTTATACTAAACAATAACCCGTTTTTAAATTCATAGCCGGCCAGTAAATTAACACCCGCATCTATGGCGTTGGCATGTAACTCTTCCTGGTTCGCAACATCATCTCCATCAAATTTAATCTGCCTGGATTTTTTCGTTTCGGCGTTGTATCCCTTATAAGTAACTTTTCCGCCTATACCATAGGCTATATAAGGTCCCAGCCCCGCAAAAACTTTTCCTTTGCCCGCTTCCCCTTTATATAAAAAGTTAACGGGTAACTCCAGGTAGTTATACCGGTAGCTGGTAGTAGCTTCCTCGTTACTGCCCATGCCCGTCATAAAGGTATTAACGGCTTTGGTGCCTTTAACACTGTATAACAGTGCCGGCTGAACGGCAAAACTCTTCGCAAGCGGGATGTCTGCCAGTATCCCTGCATGGTAGGCAGGCAGCGTCCGGTCGTGAAATAATGTCATCTGGGTGCGGTCTTTCAGTTTCATGTTTCCGCCTGAAAAACCGGCTTTGACTCCCCATCTTACCTGGGCACACAGGGTTAACGAACTTAACAAGGTTACAATAATCAGGATGTTCTTTTTCATATAGGTTTAAGGAATGTTGTCTGTCAATTTGCTACCGGTGGGTCCGGGGAAACAAGTATCCAAAGGAAATCCGGAAGCTTCGGTTCAGCTCTTCTGCATGTTCCCTGGTAGTTACATTTATAAAGCCGGAAGAATAACCTGCCGTAAGCAAAAATCCTTCATTAAACTCATAACCGAGCAGGAAATTAGCCGAAACGTCTACCGGGTTAGCATGTATTTCAGAGCCGTTTGCCGGAACCGCTTTATCCCCGTCAAACTTTACCCGTTTTGTTTCTTCTTTAGTGCCTTCTTTGATATAAGTGGCCTTGCCACCAATACCATAAGACAGGCCGGGACCAAATCCTGCTACAATTTTACCTTGTCCCAATTTTTGCTTAAACAGAAAGTTGACAGGTAATTCAAGATAGTTATACCGGAATTTGACGATATAGTAATAGTTCCCGGTTGATTGCTCCGGCCGGGTTCTGTAACCAGCAACGCTGTAAAGAAGTCCTGGCTGTACCGCCAACCATTTTGCAAGAGGAATATCTGCTAAAATGCCTGCATGAAAAGCAGGCAACATAAACTCGTTCCGGTCCGGAACATCAGCGGGGTCAGTCAGTTTCATACTGGCGCCGGTAAAGCCGGCCTTTAGTCCAAATCTAACTTGCGCAGTTGCCATCTGAACAACCAGCAGGGCTACAACAATCAGAATATTTCTTTTCATGCATTTTAAGTATAAATCCGCTCCCTGTTAACAAAAACCGTTCCCCGCGTAAAAAGACTACCAGTCTTCCCTGTCAAAGAAAAAACCAAGGCTTACGCCCCAATACCTGTTTTTATAATTATTATCCACCGATTGATCGATATCCATCATGCCGTATCCATATTGTGCACTCAGTGAAAGGCAGCAATTCAACTCCAAACCCGCAATGAAGTTAACCCCGGCATCCCAGCGCTGCAGGTTCATGTTAGTGCCGAAAATATTGGGAGACCCCTTAAAATCGATCCGTTGGGATCCCGATTGCACCAGTTTATTTTCGGTGTAAGCCGCTACACTGTAATCGCCGCGGATACAATAAGCGGCATAGGGACCTGCACCTACCAGCAGCTTACCAAAGCTTACCGGCACCTTATATACCAGGTGAACCGGCAGTTCCAGGTATTGCAGTTTCAGCTTTGTTGCCCCGGATGTAAACAGGTTAACCGGATGGGATACCGCATAATCCAGTCCCGCACCTTTTTTTATGTAACTGATGCCTGGCTGCAGATAGCCATTTTTAAACAGCGGTACGTTCGTATAGAAGCTTGCCTGCCAGCTATCCGTTTTTTGGGTTCCCGGCGCATATCCACTCCCGGAAGACTCCAGCCCGGTATTGATATAGCCGCCACGAATACCCAAACTTACCTGTGCATGTGAGGTAGCTGTAACAAAAAATACTGTTACAAAAAGAAGAGTAAAAATTTTCATCAGTGGTTCGGTAATAAAAGGATTAAGAATATCACAGTGACATCATTTTGGGGGAAAAGTCTTAATGCTCAGTCGGTTATTGTAGGCGAAATTAAACAAACGTTTTCATAAAAATAAAAAACCACCCGAAATTCCCGGGTGGTTAATAAAAAGTTCATCGGAAGCAGGTTTTACCTGCCACCAAACTTATATCCAACGGACACGCCAAAAGACGTGTTCTTAAAGCTACGGTCGTTATCGGTATTATCTGCCGTATTAACCAGACCAAGGTCGGTATTCAGACCGAAATACAGTCCCACAGGCAGTTCATAACCTACATTAATACCTAAACCGGCATCGAATCTTTTCTGTTTCAGCACGGTGGCTTCATCATCATATACATCCAGATCGCCAAACCCGGTATCCTTGATCTTTCCGCCCAAACCATAAGCGAAATAAGGTCCTGCAGATAATACCAGCCTGCCGGTACCTACTTCTGGTTTAAACATAAAGTGAACAGGCAACTCCAGGTAGGACAAAGTAGTTTTCACATCTGTATCCTTGTCCTTGCCTCCTTTACCGGAATAAAGTAATCCTGTTCCGATATAAAATTCATCTGCCAGCGGAACATCTACCGTAACCCCGGCCCTTATGCCGGTAAGAATAGAGCTGGTTTCTTTTCCACTGTTTAGAACAGCATTTTTTGCAGTCATGCTGGAAAACTGCGGTCCTGCAACGATACCCCATTTAGCCTGGCCAAAAGAAAGACCAGCTACCAGTAATGCGGCTGCAGATAATAATACCTTTTTCATGTGTGATGTAATTTGAATGATTTTAAAAAAAGCGATACCCACAGGTCAGGTATCGCTTCCCTAATTTTTTTGATTGCCAACTAATGAATGAACCTGTTTTTTTTTGCTTGCTTGCAGTTATTACAATTTAGTTCCGTATTTGTTTATTAACCAGCTATTTTCCGCCGAACAAATAACCTACAGAAACACTGAATACCCGGTTCTTGCTCTTGTCATCGGTACTGTTGTCCTCTCCGGAGTTCACTTTGGCAAAACCAATACCATACTGGGCAGAGATCAGGAAGTTGCTGAGTTCCGCACCAATCTGTACGTTACCACCCCAGTCGAAACGTTTCATTTTATTATATGCTGTATTCGGGTCGTTATTAAAAGGGGTATCATCATCCCACTTAATACTTTCTGAACCACTGGCATGCACACCGGCAATAGTGGTTTCATACTTTTGCTTACCGGCAACACCAAATGCAAAATAAGGACCTACACCTGCAAAGAGGCTGGAACTCTCACCTATTGGCAACTTAGCCACGAAGTTCAGCGGAATTTCGATGTAAGATGGGTTGATGGTGTACTTTGCGTAAGGATTGGTAGTGGAGTTATTCTTATCTCCTGTTTCAAGCTTGGTACCCTTGGTGGTATAAAATACACCGGGCTGAAATGACAAAATCTTTGGAACTAACGGTAAATCTGCAATGGCTCCCACATTAAAACCGGATAATGAACGACTATCTTTTGTATTTCCGGAGTTATCATAAGTAATGTTGGAGAGATTCCAGCCAGCCTTAATCCCAACTCTCGCCTGAGACATCGCTGCTACTGAAATCGTTAACGCTGCGAGTGATAATAACATCTTCTTCATAATCTTTGGTTTTATGGTCTGCAACCACAGAGCCAAAGACTATGCCAAAGGAATGTTAAAAGTTATGAACTATTTGGTTTTCAATGCGTATAGAGGCATATATTCTACGTTCCACACTCCTGTTTCTACAGTTTTGTGGCAGTATCTTTCGGGGCAACCCTGTCCAGGAACTCCTGCAATTGCTCCACACCCAGTCTTTTTGCCACAATTTTCTTCTTTTCATCCAGTAAGTATACCATTGGTGTGCTGTACACATCATAAAGCCTGCGGTAATTCGTTTCCCCCTGCGGATCTGAGCCATGTATCCAGCCATTAAGATGATGCTCATGGATAAACTGTAGCCATTCCTCACGGGTACCTTCCGTTTTAACACCGATCATGGCCACTCCTTTGCTCTTCCAGCTTGCATTCCAGGCAGAATCCAAACGGGGAATCTCTGTTTTGCAATGTCCGCAGGTGGGATCCCAGAAAACAAGGACCGTAAACTTCGCGGGGGTCTTATACAGGGAAAGCGGCCTGGCAGCAGTATCTTTATATTGCAACGGAGCGGCCTGGCGGCCAATCAGGTTTGGCGCCATTGTGTATGCCCTGTCCACAATTTTATTGAGTTGCTCATCCGTCAGCCAGAACGCTTCCCCAGGAACGTAATATTTTTCCACAAGGTGTACAAAAACCGCGTCCATACCCATGTAAGGCGAGCTCTCGTAATTATAAGTAAGCCACCACAACACAAACTTAAAAACCTCTTTGCTTTTGCGGGTACGGGCAATCATGGCATCACAGTCTACAATAATAGAATCCGGATGTACCGGTACCAGCTGGGTGAAATATTTTTTCAGCTTTCCTTCCAAAATAGGCGTTCTAACCAGGCGGTCGCTTTCCAGGTCCACCTCATCCCAGTAATGATTTTTAAAATAATGATAGGCAAATAAAGAATCCGCTCCGGCTGGTGCTGGCGGAACCACCGGTTCCTTCATCGCCAGGAAAATGGTGCTGAGGATATTGCCGGGATGTTGGGCAATAAAGCTGGTCCTGAATTCCTGGATCTTCTTTCCCAGTTCCTGCTGCAATGGCTGCACCTTGGCAGAATCTGCGGTCGTGCGGGCAGTTTGCAGCTGTTGCTGGATATTGCGGCTCAGCGTTTCCTGCTGGAAAAGAAATTTATTGTAGGCCAGGAACCCCTCGTTATCTGGGCTGCCCTTGTATACTGTTTTATTAACAAGATCGCTGGTGTCGATGGCTACGCTGAAAACCTGCTGCTTATCTATCAGGGTTTCTACATACTGCTGTTTACCGGGCAGTACCAGCAGATAAATGCCTGGCAGCAGTTTTTCCTTGCCTTTCAGCACAACTTCTCCCGCAGGGCTTACTGCTGCAGAGTCGGCCAGGTAGGTAGATCTGCCCATATAATGGGCCAGGAAAAACTTCCCGCCGGTAAAGTTTTTCAGCTTCACAGTAATCTGGTAACCCTGCGCCTGCAGGCTATATTGCGCTAAAAGGGCTGCTATCAGCAGTAGAAATAGTTTACGCATAATATTTGAAAGCAATATGTAAATGTAAGCGGAAAAAAGTAAAAAAGGAAAGCGGTGTGCTGAGTGGTAATTCGTATGAATTACGATGCAGGATTCAGCATTTCAATTACCTTTGCAGCCGTGAGGAAAAAAAACGTTGTTTTAGAAAATGTACCGGTTACTGCTTATGCGGCAGAAGGTAAAGCCCTGGCCCGTCATGATGGGAAAGTGATATTTATTGAAGGCGGAGTAGTGCCCGGCGATGTGGTGGATGTTCGTCTTGGTAAAAACAAAAAAGACTGGGCAGAAGGGAAAGTAGTTCACTTTCACAGCTATTCTGATAAAAGAGTTACTCCTTTTTGCCAGCATTTTGGCACCTGCGGAGGATGTAAATGGCAAATGCTGCCTTATTCCCTCCAACTGGAGTACAAACAACAACAGGTGGCAGACCACCTGCAACGCATTGGGAAGTTGGCCCTGCCGCCAATGGACCCTATCCTGGGCAGCGCCCATACCGAACATTACCGCAATAAGCTGGAGTTTACCTTCAGCAACAAAGCATACCTTACCAACGAGGAAATCAGGGCCAACGACGGCGAAATACCTGTAAGGCCCGCATTGGGCTTTCATGTACCTAAGCTCTTCGATAAAGTACTGAATATAGATACCTGCTATCTGATGCAGGAGCCGGTAAACCTGATCCGCAACACCGTCCGTGAATATGCGGTTTCCCACGACCTTACGTTTTATGACATCCGTGCCCAACAGGGATGGCTGCGTAACCTGGTGATCCGCCTTTGCACTACCGGTGAAATCATGGTGAACCTGGTGATCCACCATGAAGACAAGCCCAACAGGATTGCCCTGCTGGACCATTTGCTGAAAACAGTACCGGCCATTACCACCCTGCTTTATACTATTAATCCGAAAGGAAACGATACCATCTTCGACCTGGAACCCAAAGTCTATTTTGGTAAAGGATATGCAGAAGAGAAACTGGAAGATTTTGTTTTCAAGATAGGTCCTAAATCTTTTTTCCAGACCAACACTTACCAGGGAGAGGTGTTATACAAGGTAACAAGGGATTTTGCAGGCTTAACCGGATCCGAGATCGTATATGACCTATATTGCGGTACCGGAAGCATTGGCATCTTTGTATCGCGTAATGCCCGCAAAGTAGTGGGTATTGAGCTGATAAAGGAAGCCATAGACGACGCAAAGGAAAACGCCGCCCGTAATAATGTGAATAATGCCACCTTTTTTGCAGGCGATGTAGTGGATATTTGCAATAACGAGTTTTTTGCACAACATGGCCAGCCGGATGTGATCATTACCGATCCCCCACGGGCAGGCATGCACGAAAAACTGGTCAATAAACTGCTGGAGATCGGTGCTCCTAAAATTGTATATGTTAGCTGCAACCCCGCTACACAAGCCAGGGATCTGGCGTTGCTGGATTCCCTCTATACAGTGGAAAAGGTACAACCGGTAGATATGTTCCCGCACACCCATCACATCGAAAATGTGGTGTTGTTGAAAAAAAGAGATAATAACTAGCAACAATGAACGAGTACAGGCCCGGAAAATTTCAGTACCTGCCGATGGTGATCAAAAATCTGATGATCATTAATGGTTTGGTTTGGTTAGTGCAGATTACGCTGCTGAGCAAATTCGATTATGATCTGAGTCGTTTGTTTGCCCTTCACTACTGGGGCTCCGAACTATTCAAACCACACCAGTTCATTACCCATCTGTTCCTGCATGATCCGAAGAACATTACGCATGTGCTCTTCAACATGTTTACGCTGTGGATGTTTGGCGCCACCCTGGAAAACCTGTGGGGACCCAAGCGTTTCCTGGTTTTCTATCTGATATGCGGACTGGGCGCTGCACTGTGCCACATGGGCGTACTCACTTATGAGAACCTGAGCCTGAACAGGTATGCAGCGCAGTTCCTGAATGATCCCAGTTTCTCGAATTTTGTGTTGCTGGATAATAAGTTCGACATCGGCAACCTCGCCAACTTCGATATGGCCAGCCTGAAAAATGCATTGGCCGCCCGCGACCCTGCAGCTATAGAAATGGCCAGCCTGTATGTCAAAAATTATGTAAGCTATTACCGCAATGGCGCTACACTGGGCGCGTCCGGAGCGGTATACGGTATCCTGTTCGCATTCGGATACCTGTTCCCCAACCGGTACCTCTATTTCTTTGCAATGATCCCCATCAGGGCTAAGTTTGTGGTTGGCTTCATGATCCTGGGTGAACTGTACTCCGGTATCCAGAACTCGGCAGGAGATAATGTGGCTCACTTTGCCCACCTCGGTGGCGCACTCTTTGCCTACCTGCTGCTAAGGAACTGGAGTAAAAAGAGAACAGATTTTTATTAAGACAACTGTATTATTGACGTAT
The DNA here is from genome assembly GCF_051362515.1 of Chitinophaga sp. ARDCPP14. Lineage (NCBI taxonomy): Bacteria > Pseudomonadati > Bacteroidota > Chitinophagia > Chitinophagales > Chitinophagaceae > Chitinophaga > Chitinophaga sp. ARDCPP14. The sequence goes on from NZ_JBKIXB010000002.1 coordinate 554,497, forward strand.
TTTTGTATTGAAAAATATTTGTACCATGCATGCGTTGGAAAAAGAGAAATTGCCCCGCCTCTCTTTAGGAGAAGGAAGAAATATGGTGACACACCTGATGGTCGTTAATCTTACGATTTTCGTTTTCCTGTTTTTTACGCTTGTAATATACCAGATGGAACAAGTGGGCGAGCCCCGGTTTCACCAGGATATTATGACCTGGCTGAGGCTTCCGGCAGATCCGTCCAAATTACTGACCCGTCCCTGGACGCTGGTCACTTCCCTATTTACACACATCAGCTTCTGGCAGATCTTTTCCAATATGGTGTGGCTGTGGTGCTTTGGCACCTTCATGCAGCACCTGGCAGGCCACCAGCGGATTTTACCATTATATCTCTTCGGAGGTCTCTGCGGTAACCTCTTTTACGTGGCTGGTATGCAGCTGATCCCGTCCTTTCATGCACTCGCAGGCAATGAATACACCCTGGGCGCCGCCGGAAGTATCATGGCGATTGCCGTAGGCGTTACCGCTATTGCTCCGCGTTACCGCATATTCCCTTTACTGGCAGGAGGTATTTCCCTCTGGATCATTACCCTTGTTTTCGTTGTGCTTTCTGTTGGCGCACTAATGGCGTCTTCCAGCTATGGATACACCTATATCCCGGTACTCGCCGGCGGCGGACTCGCAGGCTGGTTATATATGTACCAGTGGAAAAAAGGCAGGGACTTGGGTGCTGGATTTAACAAACTGGCCTTTAAACTTACCCACGTATTTCACCCGGCATCACAACGCATTAACCCGGACGATTTTAAAAGGAAGAATTCTCCCACAGATGCTGATCAGCAACCGTACCGGCGCATTGGCAAAGTACCAGAACAGAAACTGAACGAAATCCTCGATAAGATCAATGAAAACGGATTATCGTCGCTTTCAGCAGAAGAACGGGATACTTTATTACGGGCAAGCAAAACTGAATAAAAGTATGACGGATTAAAAATACCTCGAAATTGCTTGTTCCCCTATGCTGAAAATCATTGTACGCCGTACCTTGCTCTGGAGTAACATTTGTGGTGTAGCTGCGCTGCTCCTCAGCGTTTTCCTTCCCGGTGTCAACCCGGGCCAATGGTGGCCCGCGGGCTTCTCCGGATTCTTTTTTCCGTTTCTCTTCCTGCTTTGCCTTTTATATACCGCCGTATGGGCCTGGCGTAAAAACCGGAAATACGGGTGGATGAATATAATCGCCATAATCTGTGCCATGCCCGCAGCATTAACTACCTGGGGCGTTCATATCTTCCGGGAAAATATTATCAGCAAACAAACCAACAGCGGGCAATTCACACTGATGACCTATAATACCAGCAGTATGGGTTTAGAGAGATATGTAACGAATAAAGACAAAGAAGCGGCGATCTATAACACCATTGCCTCCGGCAGCCCGGACATTCTTTGCATGCAGGAATTTTACACCAATGACAAACCGGGTAATGAACAGCATCTGCAACGCATTACATCCACCGGGAACTATCCATATCATTATTTCACCCGCGACAAAACCCACTGGGAAAGCTGGCATTACGGCATTGTATTATTTTCCCGGTATCCCATTATTACTGCTTCGGCCATCCCCTCAGTAGAAAGCAGCACTGGCAGTGGCAGCACCTTTCTCCAGGCAGATATTGCCATAAACGGAGATACCATCCGGGTATTCAATGTTCACCTCATTTCGTATATGTTTAAGGGTGAGGACTATGAAAACATGAAAGCCCCGAAAGGTACTGGCCTGGTTTATAAAATGCGGCGCACTTTCCCAACAAGATCCTCACAGGCGCTCCAGCTGGCAGCACTGATTGCCGCAAGTCCCTATCCTGCTATTGTTTGCGGCGATTTCAACGACACCCCCGTTTCGTTCACCTATAAAACCATCAGCCGCAATTTGCAGGACGCCTTCCTCAAAACCGGCGCCGGCTGGGGACGCACACTCTCCTACCTGTCGCCTTCACTGCGGATCGACTACATCCTGGCACAGCCTGCGGTAAACATCCACGGAAGTAAGGTTTTCCATAACCGGCCATCAGAGCATTTCCCGGTTATGGCCTGTCTTTCATTGAAAAAAAACTAACTTTAGTACTTCAACAAAGTATGACGCGGTGCGCTTTTTAAGACTATTTACGAAAGGATTTTTTCTGATCATCAATTTCGCCGTGGTATTACTTTTCCTGGCAGCCTGTATGGCGCCGTATATATCCCCGGCCTGGTTCTGGCCCATCAGTTTTATTACGCTGGCCTTCCCGTTCCTGTTGGGGCTATTGGTGATATTCCTGATCGGGTGGCTGTTTTTTAATTATCGTTATACGTTATTGTCACTGATCGCCCTGTTGCTCGGCTGGAAATCTATCAGCGCCTTTGTGGCCTTTAAAATGCCCGCCGGGAATAAGGTAGCCACCAATGGCAATACCCTTACCGTAATGAGCTATAATGTAAGCCAGTTTGGCCTGTACCGCGAAAGGGACAGTAAATACAACCGGCAGGCCATGTTTGCCATGATCAAAAAACAAGAGCTGGATGTTGCCTGCTTCCAGGATTTTTATACCTCCGAAAAGAAAAACGACTTTAATAACCGCGAGGATATTTCCCGGGAAATGGAACTGCCATACCGCTACTTTTCCAGTGATTTTAACCGCGATGGCATGCAACACTGGGGATCTATCATCTATTCCCGCTTTCCTATTATAGCATCGGATAAAATGAAAATGAGCGATGGCCCGAGAAGTGAAAGCCTTATCTATGCCGATATTGTAAAAGATAAGGATACCCTGCGGATCATTAATATGCACCTGGAATCTTATCGCTTCAACGAAAAAGATTATTCTGCTATCAGGAAAATCAAAAACCAGGAAGACACGGGACTAAAGGCCACCAAAAGCATTATCCAGAAAATGCGGGAAGCGTATATCCGCCGCAGTCAACAAGCCGATATTGTAGGTAACTTTATCCGGCAAAGCCCATACCCTGTAATCGTTTGCGGCGACTTTAACGACACCCCGGCGTCGTATACCTACTTTACCATTAAAGGCGATCTCCAGGACGCTTTTCTGCAAAAAGGTTTCGGAATTGGCCGTACTTTTACAGGGCTGGCGCCTACCTTACGTATTGACTATGTGTTTGTCAGTAACCATTTTAAGGTAAACAGCTTCCGGAAAATAAACTCTGACCTGTCTGACCATTATCCTGTAATTGCCAATCTTAGCCTGATAGGTAGCGGAAAAACAGCAGTAGAAGTAAATAAATAACTGTAATCGATTATGAAAATGTATAATATTTTTAGGGCTGACCGATGTTGTTGCCTGCTTGTACCAGGAAAACAATTTTTATCTTTGCCATCCATCAACAAAAAATAAGATGTCAGCTATATGGCATCTGTCATTTACAGCATATGTCAGAACTAAGGATATATAATTCATTACACCGTCAGAAAGAAGTATTTACACCTTTACACCCCGGGCACGTTGGTATGTACGTGTGCGGTCCTACCGTATCCGGCGAATCACATCTCGGCCATGCCCGCCCCTATATTACGTTTGATGTAGTATTCCGCTATTTACAATACCTGGGATATAAAGTACGCTATGTACGTAATATTACCGACGCCGGCCACTTCGAAGAAGAAGGCCGCGCAGCGGAAGATAAAATTTCCAAATTTGCCATACTGGAAAAGCTGGAGCCAATGGAACTGGTACAGAAATACACCAACCTGTACCACTGGGCCATGCTGCAGTTTGGCAACCTCGAACCCAGCATTGAACCCACCGCCACCGGGCATATCATTGAACAGATTGAAATGATCAAAACGATCATGGAAAAAGGCTATGCGTATGAAGTAGACGGCAGCGTGTACTTCGATGTTAAAAAATACGCCGCCAACTACGACTATGGCATCCTCAGCGGCCGCGTACTGGAAGACATGCTGGAAACCACCAGGGAACTGGAAGGCCAGGATGATAAACATAACAAAGCAGATTTTGCGCTCTGGAAAAAAGCGCCGCCGGAACATCTTATGCGCTGGCCAAGCCCCTGGGGCGAAGGCTTCCCTGGATGGCACATTGAGTGCTCTGCCATGAGCGCCAAATACCTGGGCGCCCAGTTCGACATTCACGGCGGCGGTATGGACCTCCAGTTTCCGCACCACGAATGCGAAATTGCGCAAAGTGAAATTGCACACGGCAATATGATGGCCCGTTACTGGATGCACAATAACATGATCACCATCAACGGCCGTAAAATGGGTAAGGCTTATGGCAACACCATAAAGCTCACCGAAATGTTCACCGGTGAAAGCCCCCAGCTGGAAAAGCCATACAGCCCCATGACCATCCGCTTTTTTGTGCTGCAAACACATTACCGCGGTACCCTGGATTTCTCTAACGAGGCCCTGCAGGCCGCCGAAAAAGGACTTCAGCGTTTATGGGCTGCTTATGAAACCCTGCAGAAACTGACGTATACCCCTGCCAACGGCCAGGCCATTAATGAAGAACTGGATAAACAGGTACGTCAGTGGTGCCAGGAATGCCCGGATTTCATGAACGATGATTTCAATACCGCCAAAGTGCTCGCCAACCTGTTTGAGCTCACACCAGTGATCAACTCCCTGAAAGGCGGGCAAATAAAAATGCATGAAATCAGCGAAGATACTTTCCGGTTGCTGCAGCAAACCTGGAAAACTTATCTCGTGGATATCCTCGGTATACAACAGGAAGCCATCACCGGGGAAGATAATAAACTGGACGGCGTATTAAAAATGCTGATTGAAATGCGGAAGGAAGCTAAAAGCCGTAAGGATTACGCTACCTCCGATAAAATCCGTAACGAATTATTGTCTGTAGGCATTCAGCTGAAAGATGAAAAAGACGGCACCGTATCTTACAGTCTTCAATAAAATAAACATTCCGGAAGATAATGCGTAAAGCTCTTATTACACTGACAGCGCTGGCCTTAACGGCCGGCGCCTGCCAGCAGAATAGTCAGACAACCGATAACACCACCGACAGTACCGGCGAAAGCAAGGTAGCTAAAGTGGATGTACCGGTACCCGTTTTCCAGGCAGATTCTGCATATGCGTACACCGCACAGCAGGTAAGTTTCGGCCCCAGGATACCCAATACGCCCGCGCAGGAGAAATGTGCCAGCTGGCTGATCAGCAGCCTACGCAATTGGGCGGATTCTGTGTACGTACAGCGCACTACCGTTACCGGTCCCAAAAACGAAAAACTGCCCTGCATCAATATCATCGCCAGCTTCAACCCCGCCGCCAGGCAGCGTGTTTTACTGCTGGCTCACTGGGATACCCGTCCCTGGGCAGACGAAGACGCCTTTGATAAAACAAAGAAGCTGGACGGTGCCGATGATGGCGCCAGTGGCGTTGCCGTACTAATGGAAGCAGCCCGGCAATTCCGCAAACAAAAACCGGAAGCCGGCGTGGATATCCTGCTGGTAGACGTGGAAGATTACGGCGCTAAAAATGACGAAAACTCATTTTGCTTAGGTACCCAGTACTGGGCTAAAAACCCGCATATTCCCGGCTATAAGGCGAACTACGGTATCCTGCTGGACATGGTAGGCGGCCGTGGCACCCAGTTCTATATGGAAGGCTCCTCCAAACAATATGCAGGCGCCCAGATGAAAATGTTCTGGGATGTAGCCAATAAACTCGGCTATTCTGATATATTCCGCTATGAAAATAATGGCGCATTTATCACGGACGACCATATCGCGGTAAATACCATCGCTAACATCCCAACATTCGATATCATTGCGTTACAGTCGAACAACGACTTTGCTCCTCACTGGCATACACAAAACGACAATATGGATGTGATTGACAAGAAAACGCTGCAGGCAGTCGGACAAACACTGTTGCAAGTAATCTATACACAGCCGTTTAGTTATTAATAACCGGAGGGTCCGGGGTGAAGAGTGATGTGACGTATTAACGCTAAAATTAGTTTTATGCCCAGGTCCAAAAGCACCCCGGAAGCCGTTCCGGTACATTATGTAGCCCATCTCAGCAAAGATAAAAAGCTGCAGAAAATTATCAATGGCCCTCTAACGGAGCTGGCTATACGAAAAAACATCTGCCTGAAACTGATTGGCTCCATTATGAGCCAGCAGCTGTCCACCAAAGTAGCAGACGTCATCTATTCCCGGTTCCTCGACCTCTACGGCCGCCGGGAGCCAACAGCACAGCAGATACTGGATACCCCGCCATTAACCCTTCGTGGTATCGGTTTATCGAATGCCAAGGTAACCTACGTCCAAAATGTGGCAGCGTTTATCATCGCCGAAAAACTGACCGACAGCAAGCTTAAAAAGATGGGGAACGACGAAGTGATTGCCTATCTCACACAAATCAAAGGCGTTGGCCGTTGGACAGTAGAAATGCTCCTGATGTTTTACCTGGGCCGCGAAGATGTATTTGCCATGGACGACTGGGGATTACAGCAAGCGATGATTAAAATCTACAAGCTGAACCGGGAAGACAAAAAAGCATTCCGGGAGAAGCTGGTCAAAATCTCTGAAAAATGGTCGCCTTACCGCACACATGCCTGTCGCTACCTTTGGGCATGGAAAGATAATACACCCGATAAATAACTAGACATATACAGTGCGTAGCACGGTTGTAAATTTGTGTTATGAATGTGCAGGGAAGTTTTTTTAATGATGAGGATGCCGGGAAGATTGCATTACTGAATGGAGAGCTGGCTTACCATCCGCAGTTTTTTAACCTGGCGGAAAGCAACCATTTTATGCAGGTATTGCAGGAAACCATCACCTGGAAACAGGAATCCATGAAAATGTACGGCAAAGAGGTGTTATTCCCACGTTTAATGGCCTGGTATGGCGACACTGCCAGCTCCTACAAGTTCTCCGGGAACACCTTCTCCCCCCAAGCATGGACAGCAGAATTACAACAGATACGCGATCGCATAACGCCAGTGAGTGGCCAACAGTTCAACAGCGTATTGCTCAACCTCTACCGCAACGGCAACGACTCTATGGGCTGGCATGCAGATGATGAACCGGAATTGGGCCATCACCCGGTAATTGCCTCGGTGAACTTTGGCGCAGCCCGCCGCTTTCAGCTGCGCTATAAAAGTGATCACCAACGGAAGTATGAATTATTATTGCAACACGGTTCCCTGCTCATCATGAAAGGACCATTACAGCAATACTGGGAACACCAGGTCCCGAAAACCACTAAAGTATCAAACGGAAGAATTAACCTCACCTTCCGGTTTATCCACCCCTAAAAGATGGCATGTACTATGAAAAACCTTGTATTATTAATCGGAAATGACATCAACAACATCTCACGCGGCCAAAGCTGGAAAGACCTGCTGCAGGACATCATCACCTTCTGCCACGCCGGCGATTGCGTGGAACTGGATGATAAAAAACCTTTTCCGCTCCTGTATGAAGAAATCTTTCTAACCGCCAGTAAAAATCACCGTATCAGAGAAAAAGATCTCAAGTCTTTCATCGCCATCAAAGCAGCGGAAATAAAGGCCAACCCGCTGCACAGCGCTATCCGCGAACTGAAGCCGGCACATATCCTGACCACCAACTATGAATTCACGCTGGAAGGGCAAATACCATTAGAAAACACCAGCGTCATCAAGGAAAAGTTTTACAGTATTTTCAGGAGATATGAAGTAGATAATATCCATTACTGGCATATTCACGGCGATTGCCTCAACCCCATGAGCATAAATCTGGGGTTTGAACACTATGGCGGCCAGTTACAACTGATGCGCAATTACGTGGTAAGCGGCACCGTGTACTCTTCCAAAGAAGTACCCAAGCCCTCCCTGCTCCGGCGCATTCACTCCCGGGAAGTATATTTTCACTCCTGGATAGATCTTTTTTTCACAGAAGATATACACATCTTCGGACTGTCGCTCGACTTTGTGGAAACTGATCTCTGGTGGCTGCTCACCTACAGGGCACGGCAAAAGTTTCATCATAAAAATGTGCCGGTTCCCAATCACATCTTCTACTATATCCCGGAAGAATATGTGGCAACCTCTAAATTCAAACTGGACCTGCTCACCGCAAATGATGTGACCATTGTAAGCCTGCCCGGTAAAGATAAACTGGGATATTACGAATCTATCATCAAACAAATCGGGAAGACCCGTCAAACGGTCCACCATAGCAGCACCAGGTAATACCAGGGCCTGAAAGTGAGACTGGCAGCGTTTTTGCAAAATACAGTACAATCCTTCAAAAGAGACAACCTCATGACTCCTTTTGTTGTTAACTATTAAAATCTATATTTTATGTTATTGGAATTAGCAATCACTCTTGCCACCACCTTTATGGCCCCGGTACAAAGCAAACAATCACCCCCCAAAACGCAGGTCATCTATGTAAAAGAATCAAAGGAACCCTGTACCGGCGTGGCTCCCATGGAATGTTTGCAGATAAAAGGAGTAAATGATACAGACTGGTCAAACTTATATACCAATATCAGCGGCTTTAAATATACCCCTGGCTACCGTTATAAGCTTAGGGTAAAAATTACCCGGGTAAAGAACCCACCGGCAGATGGCTCTTCCCTGAAATATACCCTCGCCAAAGTGCTGGAAAAAAAGAAGATCGGCAATACCGGTTCAACGCCTATCACCGGAAAGAAATGGGTATTGGTAAAAATGGATCATGAAGCCATTTCCGATGGCGCCATCTGGATGGAATTCGACGGCAGTCAGAAACGCATGCACGGTAAAAGTGGCTGCAACAGTATGATGGGTGCATATACCACCTCCGGCAGCGATCTTACCTTTTCCAAAACAGCCGGCACCCTGATGGCCTGCCCCGACAGGGATGTAATGCGCCGCGAAACCTCCTTCATGAAACAAATAGGCGATCAAACATTTCAATACGCCGTAGCCGGTCAAACGCTGAACCTCCTCCAAAATGGCAATATCGTATTGCAATTCCGCCTGGAAAATAAAGACGGCAATGCTTCCGGCAACAACAACTGGGCAGCTATCGGCAATAAAAAATGGACCCTGAAAATGATCAATGAAGGAGTAATCAGCAACTCCGGTGTGTGGCTGCAGTTTGATGAAGATAAAAAACGCTTCAGCGGCAAAGGAGGCTGTAACAATATTTCCGGTGGGTATACCGCCGTTAAAAATAAAATCACCTTCACACAAGCCGTGAGCACCCGCATGATGTGCGGCGATGCAGATGTAATGCGCCGGGAATCAGAATTCCTGAAACAACTCGGCGGACATACCTTTACCTACACCGTAAACGGTGAAACTGTTGACCTCTATGAAAGTGGCAAATTAGTGATGCAGTTCACACTGGAAGGTAATGACAACGATCAGCAAGGCAACGCCTCAAGCAACACCCAGTGGGCTTTCATTGGCGCAAAAAAATGGAGCGTGATCAAACTGAACGATGCCACACTGACCAACTCAGGTATCTGGCTGGAATTTGATACCAATCAAAAACGCTTCCACGGCAAAGGCGGATGTAACAGCATTTCCGGCGGATACAGCGCCGGCGGCAACGAAATAAAGTTCACACAAGCCATCAGTACCCGCATGGCCTGCACCGATGCTGAAGTAATGCGCCGCGAAGCTGAATTCCTGAAACTTATCAGCGGTAACACCTTCCGATATGATGTGGCCGAACAGACTTTAAACCTGTATAAAGACGGGAAAATTGTAGTGATGTTTGGCATGCAGGATAAAACACTGTAAATCATTTACAGGTAAAAAATATTAAAAAAGCAGCAAGGGTTCTTGCTGCTTTTTTATGTCTAATCCCTCCGGTTAAAAATAATGCTTGTCTCACCACTGCATATAGCCTGTTGGGCTTTCCCCTGCAAACGCCCTGAACTCGCGGGTAAGATGTGCATGATCATAAAAGCCGTGGTCCAGCGCCAGCGATAATAAGTGGGGATTAGACAATGTTTTCAACTGCTGTTTTAAACTCAGAAACCTGACAATGCGTGTGAACATTTTCGGAGATACGCCGGCTGTTTGCAAAAAGTGCCGTTCAAAATTACGCGGGCTCATGAACGCCTGTGCGGCCAAAGTATTTATTGCTATATCACCTTTCGTTTGCCTGATCAGTGTAATACTATGTTGTATTTTTTCAGAGATGATGTTTCGGCCTGGCAACCGCTGTAAGAGAAACGCTTCCAGGCACTTTATTTTTTCTGCTATCCCGGAGGACTTCAGCAGCAGAGGCTCCAGCGCAACATGCCATCCGGAGGAAATGTCCCGCAGGGGAACATGATCATCTGTAATCAATTGCAAAGGCAACCCGGTAAAACCACTCAGGCCGCCCGGTTTGAAACGGATTCCTAACAAATAGGTATTGGCATGAAGAGTCGTATCGCAGAAGGTAGTCATAGTACCTGTTACAAAAGCGTTACCTGGCATTATTTTCAGCGCCCCACCACCTGCTGCAATAACATCTTCGCTAATATTAAAAATAATATCCGCACAGGTATCCGGTAATATTCGTTGTAGCATAAAATGCGGACCGCCGCCTGCCCAGTAGGCATCTACAAACGTGGCTAATAGTGGATGTGGCCGGAACTCTTTATACATAGCCTGCAAATTAAAACATTATTACGAATGAGGGTTTTATACACAGCTCCGCCAATGGAAGAAAATCTTCGCATTACTATCTGCGTATAAAACCACCATCCGTAATTTTAATTCATCACGCTTACTTCGCTGCTACCAGCTTGGGATGATATGCAAACAACATCGCGTTGGATACATTATCTCCTACTGCAACAACCACAGGCACTGTAGAAGCGGCCTGCGCTGGTACCTGTACCAGGAGGGTGTTACCATCTGCACGCAGAATCTGCGCAGGTACGTTACCAAAGTTCACTTTGTTTCCGTGTTTATCTTCACTAAAACCGTGTCCTTTGATGAGGAGGAAATTTCCTGCACGTCCTTCTACAGTTACTACTTCAGCGGTATTTTCTGTTGAATTCGGGGAACAAGCCATCATGGCCGTAATTGACAGCATAAGGGCTGTCACAAACAATTTAAAATGTGTCATCTTATTTTTCTTCTTTTTGGGGGGTCACAACCCTGTTACAAATAATTCACCGGGGTTAACACTATTGCAATTGCAACTCTTATCGGCAACAGTATATATTCGGTATTCAAACGGACGCAAAGGTACAATCATTCCTTCAATAAAAAAACAATTCATCAAAAAAATGCGTAGAATTACGGATACGGGTATATGATTTTGTGACTAATGCAGAAAGTCCCGTACCGGTAATTCCGGTACGGGACTTTCTGATCAAACGCTTACCAGCCGGTTATTTCGCCAGCTTCAGCTCATTGATAATATTTTTTGCACCACCCAGTTTGTCGATGCACCACAATACATAACGTACATCCACACAGATAGTACGATTGTATTCAGAATCAAACTGAATTTTATGGCTCAGCGCTTCGTAGTTGCCATCGAAAGCCAGACCAATCAGTTCACCATTGGCGTTGATAACAGGAGAACCGGAGTTGCCGCCGGTGATATCGTTAGTAGTAATAAAACCCACTACAATATCATTGCGTTTAGCATCTTTATACTGACCGAAATCTTTTTTGTTATACAGGTCTACGTAATTTTCAGGCAGGTCAAACTCGTAATCACCAGGCACATACTTTTCTATCACACCTTTCATAGTAGTTACGTAGTCGTAGTGTACTGCATCCCGCGGAGCGTATGATTTTACCTGGCCATAAGATAAGCGCATGGTAAAGTTGGCATCAGGATACCTGTTGGCGTTAGGATTCATCTGCATCACCCCTTTCAGATAGGCACGGCCCAGATCATTATTTTTAGTATTGAACTGGTTGTATATCGGTAGATACTTACCTACATAATTTTTGAGGAATGTGCTGGCATAGGCGAATACCGGGTCATTCTGCAGGGTTACCGCATCGGGGTTCGCTACGAATGCGTTCCATTTGGCATCATCAAAAATAAAGGTGTTGGCCATTAACGAAGCCGCCCAGGTATTGTAAGTTTTGTCTTCATCAAGCGGACCGTATTTTGCTTTCAGCGCATCATAAAAACCAATGGGCTGTTGATCTTTGGCGATGTCTGTATAGAACATACGACAGGTAGCAGCCAGGATTTTCTGGTCGCTTGGTTTGTTTTCGCTTTCCAGGAATCCTTTGCGCGCTTTATCTGCTGCCTCTACAGCCTGTTTAACCGCATCTTTGGGAGCGCCTGGTGTTACCAGTGCTTTTTCCACGCCCGTTAAAGACGCTGCAAAAGCAGCTACCGGCGAGCCCAGGATACCTTCATTCAGGTAAGTGCGTTGTTTGGCGTAAGGAGTCCAGGCTTTGTAGGCTGCCTCGTAATCGGAAAGTATATTGGCAAATTCAGGTTTGCCTTGTGCCCATGTGGCAAAAGCAGCTTCCTGTTTTTGTTTATCGGCCAATACACCATGTTTCTGCAGTTGCTTGGTTTCGCCGTCAAAAAATTTCCAGTAGTTGGCGATGCCGGCGTAGGAAGAAGCCAGCTGCAATTTTACTGCAGGATCTTTCTTCATCTGCTCAAACATGGCCTTCAGCCTTACATCGCGGAGATTTACCACGGAAGGATTTTCGATAGTTGTTTTCAGTTGTATACCATAAGAAGTTTCGTAACGGTTAGTACCACCCGGGTAACCGAAGATCATGGCATAATCATTTTCCTTTACACCCTTGATAGATACGGGGAGGAAATGCTTAGGCTTTAGAGGCACATTATCAGCTGCATAAGAAGCAGGCTTACCATCTTTGCCGGTATATACACGGAATACGGAGAAGTCGCCGGTGTGACGGGGCCATTCCCAGTTGTCGGTATCGCCGCCAAATTTACCCACGCTTTCGGGAGGGGTACCTACCAGGCGGATATCTTTATAGCGTTCGTATACAAACATCAGGTATTGATTGCCTTTGAACATAGGCACCACCTTCGCTTCATAACCGGTATTGGCAATGGTTTTAGAGATAATTTCACCGTATACCTGTTGTTCTTTCTGGGCTCTTGCGGCGCCATCAAGTCCTTTCAGGGCTTCTTCCACCTGCTTGCTCACATCTTCCACTCTTACCAGGAATTGTACAGACAACTGGGCAGAAGCAATTTCTTCCTGTTTATTTTTTGCGTAGAAACCGTTCTTCAGGTAGTTGTGTTCTACAGAACTGGCTGCAGCAATAGCGCCGTAGCCGCAGTGGTGGTTCGTAAAAATGAGACCTTCATTACTTACAATTTCACCGGTACAACCACCACCAAAAATAACGATGGCGTCTTTCAGGGATGCTTTATTAATACTGTACAACTGTTCTTTCGTCAGCTTCAGGCCTTTCTTCACCATGTCGTTGTACGTTTGCTGCCCCAGTAAATAAGGCAACCACATGCCCTCATCTGCTTTAGCCCATTTGATACTTACGCTAAGCAATAAGAGCAAAACCAGTAATTTTTTTCTCATATTAAGTCAGGTTTTGTTTTTTAAGGACCTCAAACCTAGCTAATTTTTCGTTACCGGGCGCAGGTATAAGGACCAACGGCAGCAAACATCTGATAAATATAAAAATATGATCAGGGTCTAAACAAAAAAACTGGAATATGTTTTGATAAAGGGGTACGGCCGGAAGGCTGTGCCAGTATTTAAAAATCACAAAAAAAATCGTCGGAACATGAAAAAGGTATTCTTACTGGCGGGCATTGCCGCTCTATTTGCCTGTAACGAGAGTAGCACTCAGCAGGAAAAGAAAGAAGAAATAAAAGAAGATATTAAAGAAGCCGGGCAGGAAATAAAATCTGCCGCCAGCAGTACAGGCGATTATTTATCTGAGCAAAAGAAACAGGCGGAAGAAGCTATTCAGGAGCGTATCAAAGAAATAGACCAAACCACCCAGGAATTAAAAAAGGACGGGGACGAGAAAAGCGTGGCTGCCCGTAAAAAGCTGGAAACACTGAAAGCACAGATGAATAAAAAGCTGGACGACGTAAAAAACAGCAGCGCCGACAAATGGGACAGCACCCGGGAAGCCGCCGACCAACTGATGAAAAAATCCGATAAAGAGTGGACCGATTTCAAACAGGACTTTAAAGATCTCTTTAAAAAAGATTAAAAGAAGGTGGCCGGATTACTTCAAAAATCCACAATCCTTGTTCCTTGAACATTAATCTTGTAATTTTACCCGGCTTAATAGATTTCAATTTGCTACTGTCTTACTATCAGGAATTACTAACAGAAGCCGGCTGTGATGAAGCCGGAAGGGGATGCCTGGCGGGTCCGGTGTTTGCCGCAGCCGTTATCCTGCCGAAGAAATTCAGACACCCGTTGCTGAACGATTCCAAGCAGATGAAACAGTCCGACCGGGAAAAACTGAGAAAGGTGATTGAAAAAAAAGCAGTATGTTATGCCGTGGCAAGTGTGGATAATGTAGAAATAGACAAGATAAATATACTGAAAGCTTCTTTCAAAGCCATGCACCTGGCATTGGAGAAGTTACAGCAGCAACCTGAATTTATACTGGTAGATGGTAACCGCTTTTATGCATACGGCAATACGCCACACGCCTGTATTATACAGGGCGATGGCTTATACGCCTCCATTGCAGCAGCTTCCGTTCTGGCCAAAACCTATCGTGATGAATATATGCAGCAGTTACATGCTACATATCCACACTTTGGGTGGAATGAGAACAAAGGATACCCTACCAGGCAACACCGGGATGCCATCCGGGAATTTGGCGATACGCCATTTCACCGCAAAACATTCCGTTTGCTGCCGGAGCAGCTGGAACTGGATTTATAGCTTTTAGCCGTTAACGGGTTATCTAAAAGCTAAATGCTGACAGCGATAGCTCTGTTAACCTTATACTTATTAATTTTGCCCTGACAGGGAATAATTATGTTAAAGCAGACACAACAGCAGAAATTATTACAGAAACTTTCTCCCCAGCAAATTCAGCTCATGAAATTGCTGCAGGTCCCTACTGTGAACCTGGAAGAAAGGATCAAAGAAGAACTGGAAGAAAATCCGGCGCTGGAATATGGCGAAGAAGCAGGAGAAGACGAGTTCAAAGAACAGGAAGAGTATGAAGCTCCCGCAGAAGAAGATGAATTTGAGCCCGATGGCAGTGAAAATGAATACGACAATATCGATATTTCTGAATATGTAAGTGAAGGAGATGATGATGTGGCGGATTACAAACTGCGTGACGATAACTATCCTGATCCGGACGAAAGCAATAAAACCATCCCGATCCGGGTGGAAACGTCTTTTCATGAACACTTATTGAGCCAGCTGGGTATGCTCGAGCTGGACGACCACCAGAATGCCATTGCCGAACATATCATCGGCAGTATCGACGACGACGGCTACCTGCGCAGGGAAATCAGTTCCATGGTGGATGATCTCTCCTTTTCACAGAATATTGACACCACCGAAGAAGAAATCAATTCCCTGATCAAAAAGATCCAGGACTTTGATCCGGCTGGCGTATGCGCCACCGATCTGAAAGAATGCCTCCTGCTCCAGCTGAAACGTAAGCCACAGGACGATCCCGGCGTGCACAACGCCTACTCCATCCTCGAAAACTACTTCGACGAATTTACCAAGAAGCACTACGAGAAGATCCAGAAGGCATTAGGCCTTTCCGACGAAGGACTGAAAGAAGCCATCACCCAGATCATCAAGCTCACTCCCAAGCCAGGCGGCAATTTCGCCACGCTGAATAAAGCAGAAAGCTACGTACTGCCCGACTTCTTTATTTTAAACAACGCCGGTAAACTGGAACTTACGCTGAATTCACGTAACGCTCCCGATCTGCGGATTTCCGGTGGTTACCGCGAAATGCTGAAGGAGTATGACCGGGGCGATAAAAAAGATAAGCGCCAGAAAGAAGCCGTATTGTTTATCAAACAGAAAATAGATGCCGCCAAATGGTTTATAGACGCCATCAAGCAGCGGCAACATACTTTGCTGTCTACCATGGAATCCATCATGGATTACCAGCGCGAATTTTTCCTTACGGGAGATGAAACCACCATGAAGCCTATGATCCTGAAAGATATCGCGGATCGCACGCAACTGGATATTTCTACCGTAAGCCGCGTGGCCAACAGCAAATACGTACAAACCGAGTTCGGTACCTTCAAACTGAAATTCTTCTTCTCCGAATCCCTGTCTACCGACAGCGGCGAGGAAGTATCCACCCGGGAAGTAAAGAAGATCCTGTCAGACCTCATTGAGGCGGAAAACAAACGTAAACCACTCAGTGATGAAAACCTCACGAAGATGCTGCAGGATAAAGGATATAACATTGCCCGCCGTACGGTGGCCAAATACAG
Source organism: Chitinophaga sp. ARDCPP14 (assembly GCF_051362515.1). Taxonomy (NCBI): domain Bacteria; kingdom Pseudomonadati; phylum Bacteroidota; class Chitinophagia; order Chitinophagales; family Chitinophagaceae; genus Chitinophaga; species Chitinophaga sp. ARDCPP14. The sequence continues at coordinate 570,872 of NZ_JBKIXB010000002.1, forward strand.
GGAGCAGCTGAATATTCCGGTAGCCCGTTTACGTAAAGAATTATAAGAACCATACCATGCAAGAACAAGCTGTTTTAGACAGGAACGGAAATATACGTTTGGAGCCGGAGTTTCCAAAGGCAATGAAATCCCTGGCTTTAATCATTTCCTATCTCTCACATCCGCTGTTCATTCCCCTGCTGGTAACATTCCTGGTACTGGAATCCATTCCGGAATATATGGTCGCCTTTAAACCATTGAGCAAAAGGTTCGCCTTCGATATGCTGTATTTCAGGGTGGCTATTATCAGTATCGGGTTCCCGGTGCTCACGCTTTTACTGGCCAAGGCGCTGAAATTTGTTTCTTCCGTTCATATGAAAACCCAGCGCGACAGGATCATTCCTTATGTAGCGATGATCACTTATTACTTCTGGGCATTTTATACTTTTCAACAGGAAGGCCGGGCGCCAAAATTCTATACCGCGTTTTTCCTGGGCGTGTTCCTGAGTGTTTCTATCGCTTTTGTTACCAATAATTTTATAAAAACCAGCATGCATACCGTAGGCTGGGGCGGCATAATCGGCCTTTTATTGTCGCTGATGTGGGGAATGCATATGAATGTATCCATTCCACTGGTCATTACTTTTTTTGTGGCCGGCATTGTAGCTACCTCCCGCCTGGTGCTGGGAGCACATGAACCACGTGAAATCTACATCGGTTTCCTGATTGGTATTGTTTCGCAGCTGGCAGCGTGCTGGATCCTCGTAAAATAGGTATTTCACCATTCTATCCCTGCTCCCCTGCCGGTAAATGCTGAAACAAGTCAGCCCACCAGCCAGGGATCAGGGAGAACAACATTTAGAACGGCGATAAAAATTTTTGGGGTTTAACCTTGACCACTTCACCATTTCATCTTCACATGGATGCAAGGCCGCAAGGCAGGCTAACAAACAATTTTAACAAACAGTAGGGGATTAACTTCAACAACTAAACTTGACAGTACAAAAGTGAAACTTTCTGCGCTGATACTCAAGCGTATAACTACGCTTTTTAAAAATGCAGTAGAATTCTCACTTCCGCCGGCTAACTATTTTTTTGAGGTTTTGTTGTTACGCACATTCAATGCGTAATGGGTTCGCATCTTTGTTATGCCATTAGGGGTTAACCCTTTAAGGTTTTAAGAATAAAATTTTAACAGGAAGTTCTTGAACAGCACGGAAAAGGATTACTACTTTATTTAGCATTTAAAAGAAAATGCTAAAATATTTAGGAAAATAAAAAATTAGATCATAACTTAGCAGTCCAATTAATTTGCTTTCTAATTGTGATCAGCTATCTATTAAATTTGTAAAAACATTACTTATATGTCTACAGCCAATGCAGAAAAACTGAAGGCCCTGCGCCTCACAATGGACAAGATTGAGAAAGATTTCGGGAAGGGATCTGTGATGATGATGGGAGAAAAAGCAGAAGCGCCGATGGAGATCATTTCCACGGGTTCCCTGGGCCTTGATATCGCACTTGGAATTGGCGGTTTACCCAAAGGAAGAATCATAGAAATATATGGTCCTGAATCTTCCGGTAAAACAACCGTCGCCATCCATACAATCGCTGAAGCACAGAAAAAAGGCGGCATTTGCGCCATTATAGATGCGGAGCATGCTTTTGACAGCAGCTACGCCAGAAGACTGGGAGTTGACGTGGATTCCCTGTTAATTTCACAGCCGGATCACGGTGAGCAGGCGCTGGAAATAGCAGATCGCCTGATCCTCTCCGGCGCAGTAGATGTAGTAGTAATTGACTCCGTTGCTGCCCTGGTACCGAAAAGTGAACTGGAAGGTGAAATGGGTGAAAGCAAAATGGGATTACAAGCCCGTTTGATGTCACAGGCACTGCGTAAATTAACCGCCACTATCTCCAAAACAAACTGCTGCTGCATCTTTATTAACCAGCTGCGTGAAAAGATAGGTGTTATGTTCGGTAACCCTGAAACTACCACCGGTGGTAATGCGCTGAAGTTCTACGCATCCGTAAGGCTGGATATCCGCCGCATGAGCCAGATTAAAGATGGTGACGAAGCAATCGGTAACCGCGTGAAAGTGAAAGTGGTAAAGAATAAGGTAGCGCCTCCGTTCCGTCAGGCAGAATTCGATATCGTTTACGGTCAGGGTATCTCCAAAACAGGAGAAATCATCGACATGGGTGTTGAATATGGCGTTGTTCAGAAAAGTGGTAGCTGGTTCAGCTATGATACCAATAAATTAGGCCAGGGCCGTGATGCAGTGAAACAACTGCTGAATGATAACCCTGAACTGGCAGCAGAAATCGAAGCCAAGATTAAAGTGAAGATTCAGGAAAAGCAGGATGCCGCTTAATATTGTCTGCTATTGAATTGAATAAGCATTGAATTGAAACTTAGTATTAAACATACATAGAAGTTAGTTTTAGTTTTAGTAAGCATTGGGTTAGTATGCACATCCCTGCCTTATCCTGGGCGGGGATTTTTTTGCCCGGGAGTGAAGTCTCCCCTCTACTTCCCTCCAAAACAAAAGCCGCCCCTAAACGGAGCGGCTTTGTTTTTTTTCACTATTATCTTACAAACAAAAGCAATTAAGCTTCTGCTTTCATGCTCTTAGCTGATCTCTTACGCTCTTCTTCATCCAGTATTACTTTACGCATACGGATAAAGTTAGGAGTAACTTCTATACACTCGTCATGCTGGATGTACTCCATACATTCTTCCAGTGTCATCAGTATCTTAGGCGCAATGTTAGCAGCGCCATCGGTTCCGCTCGCACGCATGTTGGTCAGTTTCTTACCTTCATTTGGATTCACCACCAGGTCACCTGGTTTGTTGGTTTCACCAATGATCATACCCTTGTATACTTCTTCTCCCGGATCAACGAAGAAAGATCCTCTATCCTGCAGTTTGTCCAGAGAATAACCGGTAGTAGTACCAGCTTCTTTGGCAATCAGCACACCGTTGTTACGGCCTGGGATAGCACCTTTCCATGGTTTGTAATCATTGAAACGGTGCGCCATCACTGCTTCACCTGCAGTAGCAGTAAGCATCTGTGTACGCAAACCAATCAAACCACGGGAAGGAATTTCAAATTCCAGGTGTTGCATTTCACCCTTGGTTTCCATGATTAGCATCTCACCTTTACGACGGGTTACCAGATCAATTACCTTGCTGGCAAAATCCTGCGGAACGTCTACCACCAGGGTTTCGTACGGCTCGCATTTTTTACCATCCACATGCTTCACAATTACCTGAGGCTGACCAACGGTCAACTCATAACCTTCACGACGCATGGTTTCAATTAATACCCCTAAGTGCAGAATACCACGACCATAAACCATGAAGCTATCAGCACTGTCAGAATCCATTACACGCAGTGCCAGGTTCTTTTCAGTTTCCTTCATCAAACGGTCACGCAGGTGACGGGAAGTAACAAACTTACCATCTTTACCAAAGAACGGAGAGTTGTTAATACCAAACAACATGTTCATGGTAGGCTCATCCACACTGATAATTGGCAACGCTTCCGGCTCTTCAGCATCAGCGATAGTATCACCAATGTTAAAACCTTCAATACCAACTACCGCGCAAATATCGCCGGCATATACCTTAGTTACCTTTCTCTTACCTAACGCTTCGAAGATATACAACTCACGCACTTTCTGCTTCTTGCTGGTACCATCTGTCTGCATCAAAGTAACCCACTGTCCTTCTTCGATAGAAGCACGGGCCACCTTACCTACAGCAATACGACCAAGGAAAGAAGAGTAATCCAATGAAGTGATCTGCATCTGCAGGTTACCTTCTGGAGTGGTTGGCTCCGGAACGTACTGGAGGATACCATCCATCAATGGAGAAATATCTTCACTCTGTTCTAATGAACTGTTAAACCAGCCATTTTTACCAGAGCCATAAAATGTCGGGAAGTTCAATTGATCCTCTGTTGCATCCAGATTAAAGAACAATTCAAAAACTGCATCATGTACTTCATCAGGACGACAGTTAGCCTTATCTACCTTGTTGATTACAACAATAGGTTTCAGATTCAGCTGCAAAGCCTTCTGCAACACAAAACGGGTTTGTGGCATCGGACCTTCAAAAGCATCCACCAACAGGATAACACCATCAGCCATTTTCAATACCCTTTCCACCTCACCGCCAAAGTCGGCGTGGCCTGGAGTATCAATCACATTGATCTTGGTTCCCTTATATTCAATAGATGCGTTCTTGCTGAATATGGTGATACCACGCTCTCTTTCAAGATCGTTACTATCCATGATCAGATCTCCTGATTCCTGATTAGCCCGGAATACATTAGCCTGATGAAGGATTTTGTCAACCAAAGTAGTTTTACCATGGTCTACGTGTGCAATAATTGCGATATTACGAATGTTCATATACTTAAATCTTTAGCTATCAGCCATTAACTAAATTTACGCTAATAGCTACAAAAAGAAGGCGCAAAGGTACGAAAACATAGCGAGAATGAAGGTGTCACGTTTTAAATAAATGTAATCATTTGGTCAGCCCGGAAAACGCCCTTGCAATAGGTTGGTTATCATTGATTTACAATTAATTATATCCAAATATTGTAAACAAATAGTTTTATGGCGTCAATTTTGCCCCACCCCACAGCGTTTTAACCGCTTAATACCGCTCGCATGAAAAAGAAACTATATCTCCTCGCCATCGCCTGCCTCTCCCTCATCACCTCCCGCATATACGCACAAATACCAGCCCAGGATATTAACCTCTCTGAATATAAATACCCGTTCCCGGTACATTTCCTGAAACTGCAAATACAAGGGCAAGCCCTTCAAATGGCCTACATGGACGTTCAACCCTCCCGTCCAAACGGTAAAACAATTGTACTCCTCCATGGCAAAAATTTCTGCGGCGCCTACTGGGATAGCACCGCAGCAGACCTCAGCAATAACGGCTACCGGGTTATCATCCCGGACCAGATCGGCTTTGGCAAGTCATCCAAACCCCAACACCTCCAATACAGCTTTCAACAACTGGCGCAAAACACCAAAACACTGCTCGACTCGCTGCAAATAACCAAAACAGCCGTGCTCGGTCATTCAATGGGAGGCATGCTCGCCACCAGGTTCGCATTGATGTACCCGGAGGTGACCGAAAAACTGATCCTCGAAAATCCCATCGGGCTGGAAGACTGGAAAGTGAAAGTGCCCTATCAGTCAGTAGATAAATGGTATAAAGCAGAACTGCAACAGAACTATGAGAAGATCAAACAATATATGATGGACAGCTACTACGCCGGCAAATGGTCGCCCGCCTACGATAAATGGGCGCAGCTCCAAGCCAGCTGGACCAGCAGCCCCGACTACTCCCTGGTAGCCTGGAACTCCGCCCTCACCTACGACATGATCTTTACCCAACCCGTGCTGTACGAGTTCCAGAATATTACCGTCCCCACCCTCCTTATTATCGGGCAACGCGACCGTACCGCCTTAGGAAAAGCCAACGTTCCGGAAGAAGTGCGAAAAACAATGGGGAATTATCCTGAACTGGGAAACGCTGCCGCGAAAAAAATTCCACACGCCACGCTGGTACCTATCGAAGGTGTAGGACATCTTCCCCACATTGAAGCCTATACGAAATTTATTGCGCCCCTGCTGAAGTTCCTGAAAGAATAACCCTATTCCTCCAGCAGCTTTACGACATACTCCAACGCACTCTGATTCGCAGGATTGTCCAGCGCATGCGCAATATCCAGCTTTTCCCGGGAGGTAAGATGCCAGGATAAAGCCGCCGCCTTGTCCTGCTTCTGCGGCACATACTGGAAAATTACCCGGTGAAATTTATCCGGGAAATATCCTTCCATATAATTCAGTAAATCATCCTGGTCAAAATCCTGCATGGCGCTCCAGTGCTGCTGCATGGTAAACAACGGCTCAAACAACAGGTCGCTCAGATCCTTCGTTTTTTTGATCGGGGAAATGTCATTCTTGCGGGTATCGCGGATCTGGATATATATCACCCCGCTGGTATTTTCATTGATCCATTTATTAAACGTATATAAATATCGCAACGTGGTTTGCTGACCAAAATTATCGCGGATACCGGCGTCCATCACATCCACAATAGGATTGCTGGGAAGGAACGCATTAGGCAGTACATAAGGAAACGTAGCACACATACGGATCGCGCTGGTTACTCGCAGGTCCATCGCATCCTGTGCCGCAAAGTATTGTCCGAAATCCACCCCGTCGATATCCCTCACCTGCCGTGTAGGATACTGGTACTGCGGGCTGCATAAGTAACTGACTGGCTGCGGGGAAATCATTAACCGGCGCCCGTCTGCATTAATAGTAGCATTCCATATCAGCATGGGAATGTCTGCATGGGCTTCCGGCTCCCGGTAGTCTTTCAGCGTTTTATCCAACACACTGTCAGTATGCTCATTCAGCTGCATTTCAAATGCATAACCCCTATCCTTTGCGTAATGATTTTTCCCGATACTGAAACTTCTCCACGGTGTAATAAAATCATTCACGGCCATAGCAGAAAATACAGAATTGAGTAAGTCCTGTGATACCTTCTCTGCATATATATTATCAGACAGGCGGATAGGTTTCCCCTGCTGCTGTTCGTAATACAACTCCCGGAAATAACTGGCCCCCAGCATACCCCCGGAGGCGCCGGTCATCAGCACCGTGTGCTTCATCAGCCGGCCCTGCAGCATACTGTCCAGTCGCTGTAATACGTTTACGCTCCAGGTGGCTGAACGGCTGCCGCCGCCGCTGAAATTCATTACAATTAGCGGGGGCTTTTTTCCCGCCGGGAACTTCTTTCTCCAGTTCTCTAATATCAGCAGGGTTTGTTTCTTATCCGCTTCGTATCGCTCCCGGGTAAAAAATTGTTGCAGGGCCGCCACACTGTATTCCGGACGGGCCTTCTTCTCCCGGTAATTCAACCCGTAAGCCTTATTACGGTTATCCACCCAGTTATGTTCCACCATCCAGTTCAAACCAAACAACATCACCAGCAATATGGGAATAGACCAGGTTTGCAGCATATAGGAAAAGGCGCCCGCCACCCCGATGAGAAACGCAAAAAAGATGAGCACACTGGCGCCCGCAGGAATTCTGAACACATCATAATCCATCATGTAAGCCAGTATCACCAGGAAAACCAGCGAGCACCCTACGGTAATCATCGCAGCAAAGTGATGCTGCTTGAGGATACTGTCGAGGTAATGCTTATTGTAGTGATCCACATTCCTCGCCCTTCTGATACGCCAGGGCGTAGAGAAATAATTATGTACCGGCAGCGCATTTTCATCTGGATCCTGGTTGGGTTTCAGGATCATCCGCAGGAAGTTTCGCGGATTACCGAAACGCTTTTCCAGGCGTCTGCCAATATTTTTATCTGCATTAAAAAAATAGAAAAAACAGAAGAAGAATATAAACAACACTCCGCAGATAAACCCTTCCCCCAGCAACATGATATCCGGAACGGTATTGAGCTGTTCATACCGCTGGTATTCCCATCCGCGGTAAAGCATACTGAAAATAAATACCAGCGGTATGATGGCATTATTAAGGCAATACCTGAAAAATGGCTGCGAAGTGGTGGCCAGGAACTTAAACCGGCCGGTATGCAATATAAAGGTGGTAATCTGCCAGCTCATAATAAACATGCCGGTGGCTAGTCCCAGGATAGTAGTACTGTAGAAATTTACTTTGCCCAGGTATTCCGGCGCCAGGTAAAGTGCATCTCCACCAAACACCTTGGCAAAACCACCGTTGATGGTGCTGAACAGGATCACCCAAAAAATAAGTAATACCTGGTACTTCCTGAAATGCAGGAGCAGCAACTGTATAGGGAAAGAATAGTAAGTTTTTATCAGTAATAACTTCACCTTCATCAGACGATTATTACGAATAAACCTACGGAAAATTTACGGATTTATGACGGCGGGAATTTACACCGGGCGGAAAATCAATTCCCGCTTCTCACGCCCCGGCTGAGGAACAGGGTCCAGATCAGCGACAGCATCAGCAACATCCCCACACCCTGGTGTAAAATTCCATAACTGATGGGAATCTTCACCTGGCTGTTTAACAGGGTCAGCACGCCCAGCAGCACCTGCAGCAATACCAACAGCAATGGCAGGTAACGGATGGTGTGTAACAGGCTGTTAGCCGGTGTTTGTGCAGCTTTCCACCACCAGATGGCGATGAGAATAGTAATCAGGTAGGCCAGTCCGCGGTGAATGAATTGAATGGTAATCGGGTTATGCGCAATATCTGTAGCGAATCCGCCTTGCGAAAACATGCCGGCAGGTACCCAGGAGCCATTGATGTCCGGCCAGGTATTTGCCACCAATGCCGTATGCAATCCGGCCATGAAAGCACCGTACACCAACTGCACTACCAGTAATACCAGCAACCAGATATTCAGTTTGTATAAAGCCGGAACTTTTAATATTTCTATTGGATGCACACTCAGCTTCAACGCAAACCAGAACACATATGCCAGCAACGCCAGCGCAGATATAAAGTGAATGGCCAAACGGATATGGTTAACATACAAATTTTCCTCATTCAGGCCGCTCTTCACCATGATCCATCCTATCAAGCCCTGCAAACCACCTAACACAAACAGGATGATCATCGGGTTTATCATGCTCTTGTTAATCTTCTTCTTAATAACAAAGTAGATAAACGGAATAATAAACACAAACCCCATCAGCCTCGCCCAATCGCGATGCAGCCACTCCCAGAAGAAAATAAACTTAAAATCCGACAAGGTAAAGTGGCTATTAATATACTTATACTGCGCTATTTGTTTATAGCCATCAAATGCTTTCTGCCAGGCCGCTTCATTCATCGGCGGAAAAGCGCCCAATAACGGCTGCCATTCAGTAATGGACAGGCCCGAGCCGGTTAAACGGGTGATCCCTCCCAGCAATACCTGAACTATCAACATGCCCACGCCTATATATAACCAGATGGCCACGGGGCGGTTATTTTTTATTGTAACTGCTTCCATAAACGGTGCAAAAATAGGGAATGAATGCCTAACAAGCCGGTTAAATACTCACATTATTTTAACAAAGGCGTAATGTTCTGTTAATCCGCAGGTCGGAGCTTTGCATTGAAAATTTAAACGGCACCATTGTATTAGCTAATACCGCCCTAATTAAAAAAAGACGAACACATTAAAAAAATAATGTCATGAAACATTTACGTTTTGTTGTTTTAGCACCCAAAGTAGCTTTGTTGGTATTTGTTACTATCCTATCTCCGATTTTACATGCTGCGGCACAGTCAAAAACATTTGCTTACAATGCAGCACGACTGGCAAAGGAAAAACCTGTACGGGAAACTCCCATCGAAGCTTTCAACGTACATATCACGCAATTGCAAAAGGACCAGCTGTTATTCCAGCTTTCTGTGGATAATCCTTCCAACGAAAAGCTGACGCTCTACATAAAAGACAATTTCAATAACACGCTGCACCGCGAAACATTGCCTGCTACCCTGCGCTTCGAAGCACGTTACAACCTCGGTTCTCTTGAGGATGGAGACTACACCTTCGAAATCAGAAGCGGAAAAAACAAACTGGCAGAAAAAGCTATTGCCATAAAAACGCAGACCATGATCAACAGGAGCGTTTCCGTATCAGAGTAGTCCCACATCGCATAATTGAAAAATGAAAAGAGGTGGTATCCGTAAAACGGTACCACCTCTTCTTTTATTATTTCCTATCTCCTATTTACGTACTGATTCATACACGGCCTCAAACATTCTTTCCCGGGTATGCAGCGCCGTTATTTTCGTGTTAACGCCGCCGTTAGGATACACCCTGTTGCTCAGGAAAATAAATACCAGCCCCGATGTTGGATCCGCCCACACACACGTCCCCGTATAACCGGTATGCCCGAAGGTAGCCGCAGAAGCACTCCTGGCAGGGTACGGTTCCCGCCGGGTAGCATTGTCTTTTTCCGGCTTATCAAACCCAAGACCACGGCGGCTGATATGGCTGTTATACGCCGTAAACAACTGCACCGTTTCCGGCTTAATATACTGCACGCCATTGAAAGATCCTTTGTTCAGTAACATCTGCATGATTACCGCCACATCATGCGCATCAGAAAATAATCCGGCATGACCAGCCACCCCACCAAACATAGCTGCTCCCGGATCGTGCACATCTCCCCGCAATAACTGCATGCGGAAAGAATACTCACGCTCCGTAGGAACAATCTCCGTCAAAGGAAAACGCGTTCTCGGCAAAAAGCCCGTGGTCGCCAATCCCATCGGAACGTAAAAAGTTTCACTCACATATTCGTTCAACTTCTTACCCGTTAACTGCTCCACAATTTTCCCCAGGAAAATAAAATCACAGTCGCTGTAAACATACCCCTGCCGCGGCGATAACTTACTATCCAGTATCCGCTGCCACATGGTATCTACATAGCTGTTTTCCATGTACATCTCATCCGCCACGCGGATGCCGTGGGTAGCGTCCGGGCTGGCGTGATAGAGCACCGTATCGGGCTGCGCATTGTTATAAAGGGTTTCTTTATAAAACGGTATAAAGGCTACCAGTCCTGCCTGGTGCAAAAGAATATCGCGGATGCGCAATCCTGCTTTATCTGTACCCAACACCTGCGGCAGGTATACGCCCAGCGTAGCATCCAGGTTCAGTTTCCCTTCATCATATAACCGCATCACCGATAAAGTGGTAGCGCATACTTTGGTCACAGATGCCAGGTCATAAATAGAAGTGGGCGTTACCGGTTCCTGTTTGTTGTATTCGTAGTGGCCGAAGCAGCGGTTATAAATAATCTTCCCGTCCTTCAGGGCTAATACCTGCGCTCCTGGCGCGGCGCCGCGGGCAATCATATCGTTGGCCAAACCATCGATCTGCAGCAATGCCTGCTCATTGATGCCGGCTTCCAGCGCAGTAGCGGTAGGCAATAAATTAAACTTGTTCACTTCATAAGTGATGCCGGTGCCGGAAGGCAAATCCGGGCATACGGTTACCGGTAGTTTTCCGGATGGGCCCAGCTGCCCGAAAAGCAGGTCGGCAGCGGCTCTCTGGGTGGTGCTGTCATCTTCATACGCCGCCACCAGGTGAGGCGCGTCGCAGAAATACTGGATTGCATACGGGTTACCAAAAACAACCGTCACCGAAGGCATTTCCGATTGGAGCTGGCGGATAATCAGTCGCTCTGCCATCGACAACCCGAAGTTTCCGGCGGGCCGGCGGCTGTAGTCATGTAAACTGATAATAACCGCCTTATAGTCGCGCTGTATGCGGGATACAATAGGAGCAATCTGTTGTACGGACTGCCGCGAGGTGAAAATAAACGCATCCGTACCGGGTTTGTAATTCTTCACCGATTCCACGAAAGTGTTGCTGGCATCAGCTCCTACGGCAATTACCGCCAGCTTTTGCTGGGTCATGGCCGGTGAAAAAGGCACCAGTTTCTTATCGTTGCGTACCAGGGTGATGGCTTTCTCCGCAATACGTTTACGTAAAGTATCTGTTTTGGCGTTGATGTCTTCTGCCAGATGATCAGTATCGATGTGCTGCGGCTGCCCTAGTCCGAGGTTATATTTGGCGCGCAATACTTTTTTCACGCGTCCGTCTACTTCTTCCTGGCTGATTTTACCGGCTTTGATAGCCTTCTTAATAGCCTCCACGCTGCCTTCTGCGGTGGATGGAAGAATCATCAGGTCGTTGCCGGCAAGCAGCGACTGTAGGGATTCCTGTCCGTTGGTATAGAATTTTGCGATGCCTTTCATTTCAAGTGCATCAGTAACGATCAGTCCTTTAAACCCCATTTCATTCTTCAGCAGTTTAGTAACGGCATTATAAGAAATAGAGGTTGGTGTATTTGGTTTTTTATCGATAGAAGGAATATAAAGATGGCCAATCATTACAGATTGCACGCCGGCAGCAATAGCTTCGCGGAAAGGATACAACTCCAGGGAATCGAGCTGCGCTCTTGTTTTATTGATGGTGGGCAGGTCCAGGTGTGAATCTACATTGGTATCGCCATGGCCGGGGAAGTGTTTGGCGCAGGCCATAATGCCGGCATCCTGCATCCCCCTGATGGTAGCTACTCCCATGCGGGCTACCTGGTATTTATTTTCTCCAAAGGAACGGTCGTTGATCACCGGGTTGGAAGGATTATTATTCACGTCCATGTCGGGCGCAAAATCAATATGAATACCCAGGCGACGGCATTGTTCTCCCATGAGCTTTCCGGCATCATACGCCAGGGTGGTATCCTGCATAGCGCCTATCATCATGTTCCGCGGTAATGAAATAACACTGTCGAGGCGCATGCCAAGCCCCCATTCGCCGTCAATGGCTACCAGCAAGGGTACTTTTGAAATAGACTGGTAGTAGTTAGTGAGATTGGCCTGCCGCACCGGGCCGCCCTGGAAAAAAATGACGCCTCCTACTTTGTTATCCTGTATATCTTTAACGACGGCATTAATATGATCCTGCCCGAGATTGGAATGCGCGCGGATCATGATCAGCTGGGCGATACGTTCTTCGGGGGTGAGCGATTGAAACACACTATCTGCCCATTGTGAGGCTTTGTCCTGCTGTGGCGCCACCTTTTGTGTAGTCACTTTTTTATGCCTCTTCTTTTCCTTAAATACCAGGGGCGCAGAAATGGCGCTGCCTGTCATCATTAGGCCTGTAAGTCCTGCAACCAATAATTGTTTCCTCATATCATAAACTTACAAATATTCATGCGGAAATCCAGCCCGACAGCCCTGAATATCAAAGAATTACTAATAATAATCATATGATTTTGTCAGATCCAAACTATTTCATTAAATTAGAATACCCTGTTGAAGATATTTTATGGATTCTGGTAAAAAATTGAAATGTGTTCACTATTTTGTCAGAATATTTACATTTAGTTTAATCAATCGTAATTTTAATTACCAATACATTCATCTGTTTCTTATATTTGCAACCTTGCGAGTAAAGTAGATTTTAATAAAACATGGTCAATCTCATTTTATTTGGCCCTCCCGGTAGCGGCAAGGGTACACAAAGTGCTAACATTATCCAGAAATACGGACTTATTCATCTTTCCACGGGCGATTTGCTTCGCAGCGAGATCGGTGATAAAACACCCCTGGGACTGGAAGCCAAAAAGTTTATGGATCAGGGCCAGCTGGTACCGGATGAAGTGGTGATTGGCATGATCAGCTCTAAGCTGGACGCTAATCCTGATACACGTGGTTTCATTTTCGACGGCTTTCCCCGTACCACTGCGCAGGCAGAGGCTCTGGATAAACTGCTCGCATTGAAAAAAACGTCTATCTCAACCGTTCTCTCACTGGAAGTACCGGAAGATGCGCTCATAAAACGCCTGCTGAACCGTGGATTAACCTCCGGCCGCAGCGATGATGCCTCTGAAGATGTAGTGAAAGCGCGTATCGTGGAATATCATAATAAAACGGCTCCTGTGGCTGATCACTATGCCAAATTCGGCAAATTCAAAAAAGTGAAAGGCGATGGTACAGAAGAAGAAGTATTCGAACTGCTCTCCAAAGAACTGGATGAACTGGTAGGAGAAAAAGTGCAGTAAGCGGAATCCCGCTGTGATTAAGACTTTTAGCATCTTATTATACAACGCAAAGATTGTAAGTAAAGAGCTCCTGGCACATGATGGTGCTAATTAGCTCAAACTTCACGATCTTTGCGTTTTGTTTTTCTGTGGTAATGGACCCCAGAGTATTAAAAATTGAGAACTAGTGGAAAAAGCAAACTTTGTAGATTATATCCGTGTATTTTGTAAATCCGGGAAAGGTGGCGCAGGCAGTATGCACTTTATGCGTACCAAGTTTAATGCGCAGGCCGGCCCTGATGGCGGCGATGGCGGCAGAGGCGGACATGTTATTTTAAGAGGCAATTCACAGCTGTGGACCCTCCTGCACCTCCGCTGGCATAAAAACCTGCTCGCAGAAGACGGTGAAAACGGTAGCGGCGACAACTGTACCGGCCGTTTCGGTAAAGATATTATCATCGAAGTTCCACTAGGTACCCAGGCTAAAGACGAAGAAACCGGCCAGGTGGAAGCCGAAATCCTCCACGACGGCCAGGAAGTGATCTGGATTCCCGGCGGACAAGGCGGTAAAGGTAACGCCTACTTTAAATCTGCCACCAACCAAACACCCGAATACGCTCAACCCGGTATGCCCGGCAGGGAAGGCTGGAAAGTAGTGGAGTTAAAAGTTTTGGCAGATGTTGGACTGGTAGGTTTCCCCAATGCCGGCAAATCCACCCTCCTGTCTACTATCACCGCAGCTAAACCTAAAGTGGCCGACTACGCCTTTACTACGCTAACCCCACAACTCGGAATGGTGGAATACCGCGACAATAAGTCGTTTTGTATCGCCGACCTCCCCGGTATCATCGAAGGCGCCCATGAAGGAAAAGGATTAGGCCACCGTTTTTTACGACATATTGAAAGAAACGCCGTATTATTATTCCTTATTCCAGCTGATAGTGCAGACCACCGCAAAGATTTTGAAGTATTGGTAAATGAACTGGAACAATATAATCCCGAATTACTGGATAAACAGTTTCTGCTGGCCATCAGTAAAAGCGATATGCTGGACGATGAGCTGAAAACCGCTATATCAGCCGAGCTGCCGGAAGATGTTCCACATGTATTTATTTCCTCTGTTACAAACCAGGGCCTCAGTGAATTAAAAGATATCTTGTGGGAAGCCCTTAACAGGAAAGTAGATACTACCGACGCTGTAGACGCAGAATAACTGTTCCTTCCGTAAAAGGGGACTATGCCTGACGTCAATGTTCGTACAGTATCCCGTATACCATGAAGATATTTTTTCTCCCCGCAATCGCATTGCTGTTGCTGCCTGCCTGCCATCGAACCGTAACATCCGTAAAGGAAAAACCGGTGCAGATCGATACCATGCAGCTGATAGCCATGCCTGCACCAACAGCGAAAGTTGCCTCCAACGAAGTATACGTAGTGTGCCGCGACTCTACTACGTATATCCGTTTCGGTGACTGCTATTTCTCCCTCGACTGGATCATACCGGATACACAACTCAACGACTTTGAACTGCATCCGGATACCCTCTACTTCCGGCTGGCACACCTCCGTACCATCGAAGGCCAGATGCTGGCCGTTACCACCGGCGAATCAAACAGGATAAAAGTATCACAGTGCTACGAAACCAGCGCCGTTATTGAGCAGCAACCACTGCTCCTGTGGAAACATTACCGATCTCCCTGGGAAACACTGTTCCCCGAAGCCAACAACTTCTTCATCTGCAGAACATATACCGCTGCCGAAAAACGCCGGTTCCCATCAGCCACCCTCCACGCATTACAGCAACATGTAAAACAACATTATTCCCCCGCCGCTTATTCACGCGTTGCCCAAATGAATAACTTCCCGGAACCACCCCTGCAAATTGAAATCAGCCGGTACTATATACGGCTGGATGGTTGCTACAAACAAACAACCAACAGGATCAATAAACTACTCATCATTGATGTAAACTTTAATGGATAATACGCATGAATTAACCAGCAACGCAAAAGCATCGCCGGTTATTCATTGGCTGTATTTTCACCATAAGGGTACTCTTGTTTCAACTATTGAAAAGGCTGAAACAACATGGCAGTGCACAAACAATTCCTGTAATTTTTGCTTGCCAGGATGGGATAGTTTACACAACTTTTACAGCCCTCCCAAAAAAGAGGGTCCTGCGTAATTTCATGATAGGTAACCGGCTCGAAACCCAACCGGGTATTTAGTTTCATAACAGGTAAGCCCGTAGTAATGCTGAATATTTTTGACGCTGGATAAAGCAGCCGGCTTAACTCAAATATTTTCTGCTTGATGGCCTGTGCCACTTTCAATCCACGGAATGCCGGCGCTACAATTAAACCGCTGTTGGATACAAACCTGTTCTCTTCCCAGGATTGTATATAGGAAAATCCTGCCCATATGCCCTTCGCCGTAAAAGCAATAACGGCCTTCCCTTCCAGGATCTTTTCCTTTATTGTAAGGGGATTTCTTTTCGCAATCCCGGTACCTCTTGCCTTCGCAGAGGCTTCCATTTCTGCCACAATAGGCAGCGCAAAATCAACGTCCATAGCCGTAGCTAACCGGACGACAATTTCCTCATCTGTTTCCATTACCAGTAAGTTGATATTGTATGTAAAGTGGATAAATTGAATCCGGTATCAGTGAATACATCCGGATCCTGCTCACGGCATCTGCCAGGGGAACCCGGCAAAGTACCGGTAAAAAAATACGGGTAATCGCTTCTTTCACAACCGTATTACCCCGTTCGTATAACCGGCCGGCCAGCTGCAAACACTTGCCTGCTGCCGAAAAATTCTGTGCCCTCAGCTGCTTATCGGTATACTTCGTAAAGCAGCCCATGGTTTCGTTAATATGATGTACGGCAGGAAACTGGTGCAGTTCTTCTTTTAGTGCAGGTATTGTGTCCTCTATGCAAGCTGGCACTTCAAACTGATTAATCATGGTAACATCATTTTGCAGGTATATGCCAAATGCTATTCCATATTCTGTGTAGGAATGTTAAAACTTAGCGGGAGCAAGGGTTTGCAAAGGAAACGTTAAAAGCGAGAGATAAAAACGGCGTAAAAAACCTTCCGTTTCTGAAGGGTGTTTTCAAAAATGGAAAACCGGAAGGATGATCCTTTTTATGCTACCTGCGCAGGAACCGCTTTGGATACGGCCGGAGCCACTGCTTTCTTTTTCTTCTTGCGGGTTCTGTTCAGCCACATAAGGGTACCGGTGGTAGGGAAGATAGCGCCCAGCAGTGCGAGGATTAAAGCAAATATTTTAGACGGCGTACCAAAGATGGCGCCGGTGTGCAACGGTTTTATTGTTCCCCGGATCTGCTGCCCGAGGTTCCTTTGCGCAAAAGTTTGCGACGACAACACTTTTCCATTAAACTGATCCAGGTAGTAAGTGGTGGTGGCAGCTTCGTGCAGCGCGTCTGCCGGAAGCAGGCTTACCATAAAGGCCGCGGAGCTGTCTTTCGGCGCAGTAAACGAATAAAACAGCGCATCGGGAACGGCATGTTTGGCTACTGCCAATGCCGTTTCATAAGATATACTTTTACCATTCGCCTCCACTGCCGGAGCCGATAGCGGTGCTGCCGAAGGCTTGGGAGAGGTTCCCAGTGAAGCATACAACGCCTTGTTAAACCATTCAAACGACCAGGTTAAGCCCGTGAAAACAGATACAAAAAGGAAGATGGAAGTGTAAAAACCCAGTACAATGTGTAAATCATTGTTCACCCTTTTCCAGTTACCGTCCCATTTGATTTTAATCCGCTGCCGGAAAATATTGCGCGTTTTGGGCCACCAGAGAATGATGCCCGTAACCAGGATAAACAAAAATATAAGAGTGCTGATACCGGTAATCAGTTTACCTACAGCGCCCGCCAGCAGCCAGCGGTGCAGGGAAAATACCTGGTAGTAAAATGTTTGCTGATAGCTGTATAGTTCTATGACTTTACCGGTGTAGGGATTTACAAACGCAATACGTCCTTTTTCTTTCTTCGGGCCCGCGCCTTCTTTTTCACCAGCCTTAGCGGCCCCTTCTTTCTTTCCTGTCTTACCTCTCCGCTCCCCGCCTTCTTTTGGTCCACCTTTTTTACCTTCCTCCAGCTGCACCTGCAGCGCCCGTGTGGGGTCCGCAAACACCTGTATCCTTGCAATACCTGCACCCGGAACGGCCTGTTTTACCAGCGTAGCCACCTTGTCCAGCGGTAAACGCGCTCCTCCCGGCTCCACGAAATAACGGTCACGGTTAAACGCTTCCGTCAGCTCCTTCTCAAACACCAGTAAGGCACCTGTTAAACAGCTGATAGTGATCACCAGGCCGGCAGTAAGGCCCAGGTATAAGTGAATGCGCCGGAAAAATACTTTCATGTCAGAGTCGATCGTACCTGCAAAGAAAATCCACGCGCGGGGTATTATGGTATCGGAACCGGAATATTATTTACGCAATACAGAATTTCTTCAGTATTTCTATAAAATAAAATTGCCATATGTATGGTACACATATGGCAATTCCCTGTATTGAAAATATCTTACATCAACCCTCCCAGCATTCCGCCGGCAGCGTTTTTCATTTCTGCTTCCCAGGAATTCTCTGCCTCTTTCAGTGCACGGTTCAAAGCAGCCAGCAACAGGTCTTCCATTTCTTCCTTATGCTCCGGTGCGAAAAGACGCTCCGCAATATCAATACTTTTCACCTGGCGGTTACCATCCACGGTTACTTTTACTGCGCCATCGCCGGCCTCGCCGGATAAAGTTACGGTAGCCAGACGCTCTTTGCCTTCCTGCATTTTCTGCTTAATCTGCGTCAGCTTTCCAAATAAATCACCAAACATGTTTCTTGTGTTTTTAAGAAGAGCAAATATAGCAGATTTTTAACGGTGGCAATCCCCTCTGCTAAATCCGCACTATTCCGTATCTTACCAGCACGTAATCGTATCACTAATAATGGAAACAAAAGTTTGTATCATAGGCGCAGGGCCCGGTGGAGCCACCGCAGCATTGCAACTCGCCCAGCTTGGCATTGAATGTATCGTAGTAGATAAAGCCGTTTTTCCACGGGATAAAGTATGTGGAGACGGACTAAGCGGAAAAGTGCTCACCCTCCTGGAACGTATCGACAAAGGCATCGGACAACGCCTCCAGGAAGCAATTTTTAAAGCAGACAGCTGGGGCGTTACCTTCGTAGCTCCCAACCGCATCGGGATGGATATTCCCTACCGCCTCGGATACCAGGAAGATAAGAGCAACCCAAGGGGCTTCGTTTGCAAACGTATCGACTTCGATAACTTCCTCGTTGATGAAATAAAACGCCGCCCCGAAATCCAATTATTCGAAGGCAAAAGCATCGATAAATATGAGCTCAAACCAGACGGTTACCACCTCTCCAGCAAAGACGGCTCCTTCAAAGTAAAAGCCGACGTGGTAATAGTAGCCAACGGCGCCCACTCCGGCTTCACCCGCGATGTGGCCGGTATTAAAATGGAACCCAAACATTATGTAGCCGGTATCCGCGCCTATTATAAAGGCATCACCGGGCTGCATAAAGACAACTTCATTGAACTGCACTTCCTGAAAAATATGCTCCCGGGCTACATCTGGATATTCCCCCTCCCCAATGGCGAAGCCAACGTAGGCGTGGGAATGCTCAGCAACTCCGCCCGCAACAAGAAAGTAAACCTGAAACAGCTGATGCTGGATACCATCGCTACCGACCCGGTAATGAAGGAACGCTTCAAAAACGCGGAACTCACCGGCAGCATCGACGGATATGGCCTGCCCCTCGGCAGCAAAAAAAGAAAACTGCATGGCGAACGCTACATGCTGGTTGGCGACGCCGGATTCCTGATCGACCCCTTCACCGGGGAAGGCATCGGCAACGCCCTGTACTCCGGCAGGATCGCCGCCCAGCAAGCCGCTGCAGCCATCGCCGCCAACGACTATTCCGATACCTTCTTCAACGCATACGACGAGGCAGTATACCGCATCCTCGGACCGGAATTCCAGGTGAGCACCAAATTGCAGAAACTCATCAAATACCCGTGGCTATTTAATATGCTGATGAAAATGGGCTCCCGCAATAAACAGCTGAAAGACCTGATGTCATGCATGTTCCATGAGGTGGACCTTCGAAAGAAACTGGGCCAGCCCATGTTCTACGTAAAATTGTTATTTAACAGATAAAAGCACCACTCCGTCGTGAAATTTTTAGGCCAATTATCCGTCATCCTCCTTTTCTCATTCAACATGAGCGCACAGGTACCTTCCAATCCGGAACATACGCCAGCAGCCACCCTGCTAACAAAGGACATCGCCAATAAACTGGTGGAACTGCCCCTGAAATGCCTGGACCTGGAATTTCCCTATAAAACAGGGATCGTATTCACCGACAGCTCACTGCTCACAACGCCTAAAAATTATCATCCCGCTTTCTATGGCTGCTTCGACTGGCATAGCAGCGTGCACGGACACTGGATGCTGGTGCGCCTGCTCAAGTCTTACCCCGACCTGGCCAAAGCCTCCGTCATCAGAAGTAAACTGGCAGCGCATCTATCTTCAGAAAATATAAAAATTGAACAACAACTGTTCAGCAGCGCAGAAAATAAAAGCTTTGAACGCATCTATGGCTGGAGCTGGCTCCTGCAACTGCAAAACGAACTGCTCACCTGGAACGACCCATTGGGAAAAACCATGAGCCAGAACCTGCAGCCACTGGCCACTCAGTTCTCCATCGCCTATATCCAGTTCCTCGATAAAATCATGTACCCGATCCGCGTAGGAGAACATACCAACCTCGCCTTCGGATTATGCCTCGCCTGGGACTATGCCGTTACGGCAAAAGACGAACCCCTGCAAAAAGCCATACACAACGCCGCCATGCGCTTCTACGCCGCCGATAAAAACGCCCCCATACAATGGGAACCCGGTGGCTACGACTTCCTCTCCCCCTCCCTCGAAGAGGCCGACCTGATGCGCAGGGTAATGCCGCAGGCAGACTACCGCAAATGGCTATACGCATTTTTACCCGGTCTTTTTGAGAACAAGATAAGTATCCTGCAGGTGGCACAGGTAAAAGATAGAACAGACGGGAAACTCGTTCACCTCGATGGATTAAACCTGAGCCGCACCTGGTGCCTGGAGGCCATCGCGGAACACGGCGGCAAAAACCAGCAGGCCATTCAGCAACTGGCCCACGCACACATGGAAGCAGGACTGAAACAGGTTTTCAGCGGCAGCTATGCAGGCGAACACTGGCTCGCATCTTTTGCAGTTTATATGTTAACTATCGGAAAACAACCGTAAATTCATCAACAAAAATTTTTATTCCCCTATACCCGGCCGCCCATAAAGGGGTATCAATCAACATCACTATACTATGCACGTCATAAATTCCCGTGCCTGGAAGTTAGTATTATCCCTGCTGCTGATACTAACCCCCGCCATTGCACCCGCCCAAAAAGTAAATACCAGCCCCGCTCCGGCATGGCTCGTCCCCTTTACGCCCGATCTCTCCAAAAAACCCAACGCCAAAAATATCAGCGATGGCTATTACCTTCTGCTGCTGGAAGAGCAAAGACATACAGAACTGAAAAGCAATTACCAACACTTCATCCGGCAAATTATCTCAGAAGCCGGCATACAGAATGGCTCGGAAATTTCAGTGGAATACGATCCCCAATATGAAAAACTTACATTCCATAAAATAGTGATCCGCCGCGATGGAAAAGAAATCAACCGCCTGCCTGGCGCAGCATTCAAACTGCTTCAGAAAGAAAAAGACCTCTCGCGGTTCATCTACAGTGGTACCTACACCGCATACCTGATCCTCGAAGATGTACGGAAAGGTGACCAGATCGAATACGCCTATTCCATTAACGGCGATAACCCCATCTTCAACGGGAAACTGGATAGCCGCATCTATTTCGTTGCCTACGAACCCATTGTCAATTACTATAAAAATCTGATCGTTAGCCCTCAAAGGCAAATCCACTTTAAACGGTATAACAATGCAGTCGCACCCCTCCAAAAATCATGGAACGGCCTCACCGTATACGAATGGAATAAAGTAGACATCAGGGAAACGGATAACACCAACTTTGTTCCTTCCTGGTATAATCCTTTTACCTATGTACAGGTAAGCGAATACACCTCCTGGAAAGAGGTAGCGCAATGGGGCATGAAGGTCAATCAAAAGCCTGCACCCGGTCCGTTGCTGACCGGCAAAATCGCCGCTTTTAAAAAATCGGCCAATGGCGACCCCGCTGCCTATCTCCTGCAGGCATTACGATTTGTTCAGGACGATATCAGGTATATGGGCATCGAAATGGGAGAATACTCCCATCGTCCCAATAATCCGGACAGGGTACTGGCACAACGCTTCGGGGATTGTAAAGACAAAGCCCTGCTGCTTTGTACCATGCTGCGCGCCAATAATATTGTAGCCGACATGGCCTATGTTAATACGGATCTGAGAGGAACCGTCAGCGAATCACTCCCTTCCCCCAACGCCTTCAACCATGTTATTGTACATGCGGTACTAAACAATAAAACATACTGGCTGGATGGCACCATGTCCTACCAACGCGGAGGCCTCGTTGATTTATGCGAACCAGACTACGGGAAGGCACTCGTGGTAACCGATACCACCACGCAACTCACGCCGATCGTACCCGCTACCCGTGGCAAAATTGCCGTCCGCGAAGTTTTTACACTGCCGGACGATGAAAATAAAGATGGTAAACTGGAAGTAGTAACTACCTACCAACGTGATGATGCAGACGCACAACGTGCTGAACTGGCTGGCACCAGCATGAAGGACAAAGAAAAATCCTATCTCTCTTTTTATAAGAAGTTATATGGAGAAGTGGAGATCAGGGACTCCATCACCACCCGCGACAGCTTAGCCGGTAATACGATATATGTGAATGAAAGCTACCTGGTACACAACATCTGGGAAAGAGACAGCAGCACCAACAAGCTGAAATTCACGGCCAACGCGCAATCCTTTTATGACGTGCTTTCCTATATCTCCGACGATAAACGTAAAGTACCGGTGAGCATCCGCTATCCATACGACTTCGATTATCAAATCATCCTGCACACACCGGTGAAGTGGTCGCTGGATCAAACACCACTGCACCTGCAGAATGATTACTACTCCTTTGATTATACGGCCAGCATCAAAGGGCAACAGGTCCTGTTATCCTATCATTTCAAAACCTTCAGCGATCATATCCCCGTAAAGTTTATACCGCAATATG
The DNA here is from genome assembly GCF_051362515.1 of Chitinophaga sp. ARDCPP14. Classification (NCBI taxonomy): domain Bacteria; kingdom Pseudomonadati; phylum Bacteroidota; class Chitinophagia; order Chitinophagales; family Chitinophagaceae; genus Chitinophaga; species Chitinophaga sp. ARDCPP14. The sequence continues at coordinate 593,726 of NZ_JBKIXB010000002.1, forward strand.
TAGAGGACCTGAAGAAGATGAATGAAATAACTTCTATGGATCTTACCTGGAACCCAGGCACTGCTGCCACGCGTCATCCGGAAGGGAAAGGAAACTGGCTGGCTATCGTACTGGCAGTTTTATCTGCCGCTGCATTTGCCGCCCTCGCATTTGTTTTTTATAAGCATTCTGTTACACCCGCCGGGGAAGCACCGGAATCGCAGCCGATCGGCGGCGGACTGGTACTGCTGGCCATCGGGTTATTGTTTGCGCCAATGGGAGAAATCACCGGGATCTGCAAAATGGATGTATTTGATTACTCCTACTGGATCAGCATTTCCGACCGGCAGGACCTGGGAAATATCACCCTGGTACAGCTTTTCCTCATCATGGAAATGATGATCAATGTATTTATGCTGGCATACAGTATCCTGCTGGCCGTGTTGTTTTTTCACCGTCGTGATACCTTTCCTTTTGCACTGGCAACTTTCTATTTCATTGCTACTATTTCTATTTATGCAGATAATTCCCTGAATCACTATTTCTTCAAAACAGAAAAACCGCAGGATATTTTCAGCGTTAATTCCATCCTCTGGCCATTAGTGCGCATGGCAGTATGGGTGCCTTACCTGCTCATTTCACAAAGGGCTAAAAACACTTTTACTGTACCATACCGGCCACCACAGGGCTAAATATTATTTACATACTTCCTCACCGTGAGGAGGTTTACAACATACACCAGTCCTAATACCAGCGCGATACCTGCAAATACAGGTATTCCCGGCCAGGTGCTCACCTGCATCTCATGCTGCGCCAGTTCACCTGCCGCCCAGTATTGCAGCCCCGTTACCAGCAGCAACGACAAAATTCCGATTACAATATACAGGGGTACAAACTGCCGCAGCAGGTACCGCTGCAATTGTTTGGGAGCAGTACCCAGTATCACCAGCAATTGAATTTCCCGCTTGCAGGACGCAATCACCAGTTGTATAAACATGCTGAAAACCAGCAAGGCAAAAAACAATAAGATCAGTCCAAAAAATCCAACCACAGATACGATCGTTTGTACAATCAGCCTTGTTTTGCTGAACTTCAGTTTATCCTGGTTCGTAGTATAACCATTGTCCTGTAAAAACTTCACCAGCTCCGGGTTAGATGGATCCGGCGTTTTAATGATCACACGGGAAGTACCCGCGGTGGTGGTCATTCCATACTTTTCATTGGCCCAGGACATAAAAGACGCCGGTACAAGAAAGGAAGAGATCCGGTCGGAGAAGCCAACAATATGCCCCATGTACTGATCGGATACCTGGTTGTTGGAAATATTTACCTGCAACGGCAATGCTTTTACGGTTTCCTGTGAAATCTGCGGCAGGTCCTGGCTCAGGGAAAAACCAAAGTTGTAAAGGTTCAGGAAGTCATTAGGCAAAATAATAGGAATAGTACGGTCGCCCTCACTCCATTTCCAGTCCTGCCCTTTCACATCCAGGAAGCTATCCGGTACTGCTTCAAAAAACATATCAGTAGCAAAGTGCAGGTCGCCCGGCGCCTGAACCACTACCTTATACTGGCTGGAGGTTACTAACCCAAACGACTGCACGAATGGCTGCTTTCTTATATTGGCAATTTCTTCGGGGGTAAAAATACTTTTAGACGATTGCCCCATCATGGCGTTGGTGATGGTTTTATTGATCACGAGGAAGTCGGCGGTTTCATTCTGGTTTTTGCTGCTGTACAGCAGCTGGCTGAAGTTGGAATGCGCCTGGATGGCGATGAGGATCAGCAGCATCGCAATGCCCAAACCAACTGCCGCCATCAGGAACCGGGTTTTTCCCACACCGGTTTGAATAATTTTCTTCAGTAATTCAAAAAATGGACGCATGAAATAACATTAAAGATGATAATGCACATCATAAGGGAAGTGCTGGTCATTATCCAGGTCTGTTAAAATGAACCCGGCATTGCGGGCTTTACATTCATCGGCAATCAGTGCGGCGGCGCGCTGTGTATTGTCTTCATCCAGGTGGCTGAAGGGTTCATCCATCAGGAGCCATTGAAAAGGCTGTACCAGCGCCCTGATAATGGCAATACGCTGTCTTTCGCCATACGAAAGGGTTTTGCCGCTTTGCTCCAGCACGTGCGACACATTGAGCCGGGCGGCCATTTCATCAATCTTTTCCGCAGGATAATAAGGCTTTGGCTCCATTACCCGCTTCAACGAAATGTTTTCCCTGGCACTGAGCTGCTCAAAAAGGCGAAGGTCCTGGAATACAATACTGATATCCTTTTGCCGCATCACGGCTATTTCGTTCTTATTATATGCCTGCCATGGCCGATCATTCACCTGCACTTTTCCCGTATAGTCGTACCGGATATGATAGAGGTAATGGATCAGGGTAGTTTTGCCGGTGCCGGAAGGCGCCTTGATTTTCACAAAACTGCCTGGCTGGAAAGTGACGTCCTGGTTCCAGATGTCCGACGACCGTTGCCGGAGCTTATCCTGCAATGGTATGGGCATGAGCTGATTGAGCTGAATCTGCATAGTGGCATTTACTGTTAACAGTAGCGAATATAAATGATATATTTTACGCAAAAGAAAAGGGCGCAACGGATATCCGGCGCCCTTTTCCTGGTCAGGTTATAAATTACTGTGCAACGGTAGTATCAACCGGTGCAGCAAATATGCTGTCTTCATACGCTTTGTCCTTGGCTTTCCTGGCCTGCATCACTTTTGCAGCTTCAGTGCCCAGGTTGATCAGCTGTACCAGGCTATTCTGATCCTTATTTTTAAAGGTCAGCACCGCTTCTCCATGCTGTACATCACCGCCATCAGCTTTGCTTACAAAGGTTACGTCTTTCAACAGTTCCTTTGCTTTCTTGGCTACTGGTTTCTCGTCTTCTTCCATTTTATCTTCAGGAATTACGCTGGCTATTTTTTCAATGTCTACATAACCACCCAGCATGCTGCCTTTTACTTTTCCTTCGATACCATCAGGTAATTTGATGTGGCCTTTGCCACCCAGGTATTCCTGCAGCAACACGCTGTCGGAGCCCAGTGTCACAAATTTCTCGTTGATGGACATCGCCGGCATGGTAGCCGCTGCCATTGGATTTACCACTACATAATGATCTCCTTCCTTGGTAAATACTTCTTTCAGCATCGGGGAAGTCATAATTTTATTGAAGGCATCCTTGTTACCAACTTTCAGGCTGAAGATCCATTTAGCGTCTGGTTTCTCAGTGAACTCGCCGGGGAAATAAGGAGATTCCTTTTTGGTGATAGCGAAGTCAGAAGCCACGTAGGTCAACTGGCCTTCAAATGCGTTCAGCACATCGTCCATAGACAGGCCGGATTTACCCATCATCAGGTTCACCATACCATCCATACCCGTTGCTTTCACGATATCTCCGATCATGCGGAAATCAAAGGCATAAGAAATGAAACCGGTGATATTCTGGGAAGGATACTTCTTCAGCATATCCATATCGATCTCTTTCTTACCATATTTTTTATAGATCGCCGCCATTTCTTTACCCATGTAAGAGTGACCGTTGAAAACGATTTTACCGTTTTCAAAGTTAACCGTACCGGTATAGAAAGAACCTTCCATCAGTTTCTTTACGTTGGCAGGTATCATGGTAAACTGACCGCTGTTGTAAATGGCTTCCGGGTTTACAAAGATACCGGCGTCGGCATCTTCTTTCAGTAACTTAGCGAAAGGCTCAATGGAACCGGCTGTTTCATCTTTTTTCAGGTGAAAGAGATGATCCACTTCTGCTACCCAGGTTTTTATCTGCGCATCGTCTTCTGTTGTCACCAGGGCAGCAGGAACGGCTACTGCGGTGTCTATTATTGCTGTTGCAGAGTCTATTATGGGATCTCCATAATCGGGAGATGAAGAACCGCCCGGGTTATACTTTTCCAGGTTGCTTGGATCTACTGCACTGATATAGATAACGGCAGATTTGTTCCATCCGATTACGGCATGTTGCTTTTCTTCCCAGATATATTTAAAGTCATTTTGTGTTTTCAGGGAGAAATTTGCGATGTTCTTTTTGAGATAGGCCTCAAATTTGTCGGCATCTTTCAGGCTGGCGGTAAGGCTGATGTAAGATTTATGTTCTGCCGGCTGGCCCTGGAACACAAAAGAGGCAAAGAAGTGGCTTTGCATGTCGATACCGGAGTTTTCGGCATCTTTCCAGGCCTTCATCACTTCATTGGAGGTGTCTTTACTTTGGGTGGCTTCAAACAGTTTATCCATGGTAATACCATTCGTCACCAGCTTGGTGGTCAGTTGTTTGGCATTCAGGTCCACTACCACACCAGCTGTTTTCGGGATGTACCGGCTCTCGTCAGGGGTTTTAGAGCAGGAAGACAGCATAACCGCTGTCGTCGCAGCGGCTAACAAAACTTTGGAAATTGATTTTTTCATAAAAGCGTTAAAAATTAAGAAAATTATTCGGAGCAACACTATATCGAACATGACATTCCCACTATCGTGGTATTTCATTCGTGCAAAAGTACGTATATTTTTGTAGCGCATATGTCTCATTTTTCCCTGGCACATACAATATTTCCATACTGATTAAGTTTATACCTTTGCTACTAACTATGAAACTATTACTAAATACCATAGAAAAACCATTATGTTCCTGATTATGCTACAATACATACGGCCCGTTGCGGCTGTAGAACACTACATGGAGGCGCATACCGCCTTCCTGCAAAAACACTTCGACAGTGGCCGGTTCATCTTATCAGGCAGGCGAAAGCCGAAGTCGGGGTCTGTTATCTTGTGTAATGCGGCTACCCGCAGGGAGGTAGAAGAGATTATGAGCGAAGATCCGCTGGAAAGGTTCCAGCTGGCCCTTTACGAGATCATAGAGTTTGAACCAACCAAGTATGCCAACACACTGGGAAAATAATATTTCCCCCTGTAATGCCGTGCCAATCGTTTTTGCTTCTTTACTTCCGGGATAATTACTTCATAAAGTAGATGACCTTCGTGAGCCATTTGCTACTGTCCTTTTCTTTGCCCGGACCAATCACATACATTTCTATAGTGGGTGGTACAATGGTCCTCCCTTTATCGGTAATAAAGTTTCTGATCGCCACATGCGCATTGGCTACCTTGCCGTGAGGCCCCACGTAATCGGCATATGCAGCCTGTGCTGCCGGCAGGGTAATAATTTCATAGCCCGGAGCCGGTTTACTTCCTTCCGGTACGGGGATCGCAGCGGCCATATCAGTTTGCCCCTGCTTCCGGTCCCAGCTGAAAAAAATGCCGCAGGGCACGCCTGGCTGCAACCGGGCAGCGGAAGCTGCATTAAAAATGGTCCGGAGGTTGGAATGGTAATAGTCGCTGATTTTGCTGATAGGGATGGTTTTTCGTACAGCCGCATACGTTGTTGCCGGGAAATTCATCTCTCTTACCGTCACATCAATGCCATTGGGTGCATTCGGGCCTTTTACCTCTGCTTCCGCCATACTCTTCAGGTTATTGAGCCCCTGCTCAAAGTCCTTCTCCAGTGCGCCTTTCATAAAAAGGGTCATTACATTCTGAGGCCGGTCGTAATGGGTATCAAATCCCCACACAACCTTTGTTTTCCCTGCCGCTTCCGATAACCGGAAAAACACATCTGACTCGGATGCAAACGGCGTGATAAAGGTAAGCTTCTGGGTAACCGACTTATAAGGGTCCATGGACAGGTGTTGCAGCTTTCCCTCCCCGATCTTGCTGCCTTTCCACGAGTCTACAGCGCCAATGGAGCCATCTTCACCAGTGATAGTATACCTGGCGCCGGGGTCCATCTGTTTCCAGGTGCTCCACTCATTAAACTTCTCGAATTTCACAATATCATTCCATACAATTGTCGCGGGGGCATTGATTTCCACTGAACGCTCCACATGCATGGTAGTGGGCGCAAAAAAGATCAGCGCAATTGCAATGAACAGGATGATTCCTATGATCCAGGCGAGCGTTTTAAGTACTTTCATGTCTGTCGGGGGTTGATGATAATAAAAATACATCTTTTTATTGTTCAACCGACAGATGATACTGACAATCAGGGCAGAAGAATGTTTGACTACTCCAGTTCTTTGTCACCGTTTTTTTTATCTTGCTGGTACTGTTCATCCGCTTCCTGCGCTTTTTCAAAGTCCAGGATCACCGAATTAATACAGTAACGGAGCCCGGTTGGCGGTGGTCCGTCGTCGAATACATGCCCCAGGTGGGATTTACAGCGGCCACATAATACCTCCGTCCTATGCATCCCATGACTGTTGTCCGGAGAATAAATAACACTGGTTTTGGTAAGTGGCTGAAAAAAACTTGGCCAGCCACAGCTGCTGTCAAACTTGGTATCTGAAACAAATAAAGGGTTACCACAAGCAGCACAGTAATAGGTTCCGTTCTCCCTGCTATTCCAGTATTTTCCTGTAAAGGCCCACTCTGTTCCTTTCTCCCTGGCAATATGATACACGTCTGTTGGCAGTACTTTTTTCCATTCTTCGTCTGTCAGATTTACTTTAGTGGCATCCGTATGGGAGTAAATCTCTCCCTTCTTTTTTCCATCTTCCATTGATTTCTTTTTTTCCCCATTTTTGGGGTAAGTATAGTTGGTATACCCTGATAGAGATAGTCAAAAATATCAGTTTCCATAGGTACATATGTAAAGTTTTGATTCGTTAACTTCTCATTAACACTATCATTGTGATTACTGGGTCGTTGGCCGGTTCCTTTTTTATCTCTACATAAATTACGTATGAACAAGCATAATGGATTGTTATTTCCTGCAAATCAAGGGGCTATTTAACAAAACAGTTAATTTTTTGTTTAAAACTGTCTGATAATCACCGATGAGCAACTGCATATAAATTGTTAACTTTACAGCAAAAGGCTAGTAAGTGGCGGATATCATCAATTTATTACCAGACAATATAGCGAACCAGATAGCTGCAGGGGAAGTGATACAAAGACCGGCATCAGCGGTAAAAGAATTACTGGAAAATGCAGTGGATGCAGGTGCTACCGATATTCAACTGATCATTAAAGATGCAGGCAAGGAGTTAGTGCAGGTAATTGATAACGGCGGCGGTATGAGCGAAACAGATGCCCGGATGTGCTTTGAACGACATGCCACCTCTAAAATACAATCCATAGAAGATCTCTTCCAGATCACCACCATGGGATTCAGAGGAGAAGCGCTGGCCTCCATTGCCGCAGTTTCCCAGGTAGAACTTAAAACCCGCAAAAGAGGCGCGGAAGTAGGCACCTACGTGGAAATTGACAACAGCTTCGTTAATAAACAGGAACCTTGTCAAACTGCTGAAGGTACCAGCATTGCCATGAAAAACCTGTTCTTCAATGTGCCCGCACGCAGAAACTTCCTGAAAAGTAATGCCGCGGAAATGAGACACATCGTAGACGAGTTCATCCGTGTGGCCATGTCATTCCCGCAACTGCAGTTCTCCCTGACAAGCAATAACCAACAGCTGTTCCACCTGGACAAAGGATCGCTCAAACAGCGCATCGTGGCCATCCTGGGACAACATTATAATGCACGCCTCGTAAGCGTTAAGGAAACTACCGACTACATGAATGTGTACGGATTTGTAGGAAAACCTGAAACCGCTAAAAAAACCAGGGGCGACCAGTTCTTTTTTGTCAATAACCGCTTTATCAAGAGCTCCTACCTGAACCACGCCGTGATGAACGCATTTGCAGACATCATCCCGGCCGACAGCTTCCCGCTCTATGTATTGTTTATTGACGTAAACCCCGAACATATCGACATCAACGTACATCCTACCAAACAGGAGATCAAGTTCGATGATGAAAAACTGATGTATGCCTTCGTGCAATCGGCGGTAAAACACTCCCTGGCCCAGTTCAGCATCACTGCCACACTGGATTTCGACCTGGACCCGAGCATTCAGGCCCTGGACGCGGTAAGTAAACCCTTCACCGCCCAGCAGCAGCATGAATCCATCCAGAGCCCCCTGTATAAATCATTTACACAGGCCAACCAGGCGCACATGATCGATAAAAGCAGCAACAGCAGCAACCTGAAGCACTGGAAAGATCTGTACGAAACAAACAGTAATAACGAAACTACTTATACCATCGCCCCGGAACCGGAAACACGGCCGGCTGTAACCTACGAAAGTCAGCCGCATGCCACCGCCTCCGTGATCGATGAACGCTGGCAGGATACCGCCACCGATCAAAAAGTACCGGTACAGGTGCACCAGCAATATATCCTGTCGCAGATAAAGTCAGGCTTTATATTAATAGATCAGCAGGCCGCCCATGAAAGAATCCTCTATGAACGCTACCAGCGTGCCTTACAGGAAGCTCCCATGGCCACCCAGCAAAGCCTTTTCCCGCAAACCCTGCAACTGCCCCCGGCAGATGCAGCCCTGGTCAGCGAAATGCTGGGCGACCTCCAAACACTGGGCTACGACCTGGAACCATTTGGAAACAATACCTTCATCGTTCGCGGTACCCCCGCCGATATCCAGAATGGTAACGATCACGCCACCATCCAGAGCCTGCTGGAACAATTCAAAAACTTCAGCCACGAACTGAAAGTAAATAACCGCGAGCAACTGATCCGCTCAATGGCACGTAATAACGCCATACCAGCCGGCAAAATACTGGCTGCCCGCGAAATGCAGAATATCATCGATGAACTCTTCGCCTGCAGCATGCCCAATGTTGCTCCCGGCGGCAAGTTCACGTTTATATCATTTAAACTCACAGACCTCGCGCGTATGTTTGAACGCGGGAACTGATGTCAGGATACTAAAAATCCGGGGAGACAGAGCAGGCATTGCCCAGCTTTACTCTCCGGATCTTTAAACAACGGCTCTGCCCGCATAAACCCGCTCTCCTGATAGCTTCCAAACCCTTTACAGCAGAGGATCTCCAGATCAAGTCCACCTCACCTCCAGCATTTCTCCGTGTTTAGTCCATGTGTAATGCAGCTCCTATCCATATGCAACGTAGGTTTGCGCCTACCGCAAGGTTAGTGCTATACCATCATTCTGCCATAAAGCATTCTTCTATCTGCCCGTACAACTTCAGGAACATCTTATACTTTTTACGATAAGCCTCAAACCGGGTGGCATCCGGCGTAAATACCGTTTGCGCCTGTTGTGAGGGCCGCTCCGGCCATCCCAGCACGTTAGCAGCCAACAGGATAGCACCAAGCGCAGAGGCGTCGCTTTCCTGCTGCAGGTGCATTTCCTGGCCAAAGATATCCGCCAGCAGCTGTATCCACCCCGGCGCATTGGTAAAACCACCGCTCACAGAGATCCTTTTCACCGGCCCGGCAGTTTCTTCCAGGGCCTCTTTAATGCTCAGCAACGCAAAACAAATCCCTTCCAGCACGGCGCGGGTGAAGTGCGCCGGCGTATGCTGGGGCTGAATACCGATGAAGGCCGCGGTAGCATGACTGTTCCACACCGGCGCCCTTTCCCCCAGCAGGTAAGGTAAACAAAGGAGTTTTCCGGGGTCAGTTACCAATGCCTCTGCCACCAGGTCGTTCAGCGCATCCAGTGGCTGCCGCAGGAAATCCCTCACCAGCCATTGCAGCACCACACCTCCATTGTTGGAGGCGCCACCGGTAATATAAATATCATCTGTCAGGAGATAGGTGAATAGCCGGCCACGGGCATCAGTGAGTGGTTGGGCGCCTGCCATCCTTACCGCTCCGCTGGTGCCAATGGTAAGCGTGGCATGTCCTGCATCCAGCGCACCACTGCCCAGCTGGGCCAGGCAGCCATCGCTGCCACCAATCACAAAAGGCGTACTGGCCGGGATACCCAGCATGGCTGCCATATCCGGCAACAGCCCGCTCACCACATGATTAGCCGGCACCGGCTGTGGCAGCTGCGCAGCCGTAATACCCGCCACGCCCAAAGCCGTTTCATTCCATTGAAGCGTGTGAATATCAAACAGGCCGGTCGCCGACGCAATGGAATGATCTGTTAACCAGCGTCCGAAAAAATGATGAAAGATGTATTCCTTAATACCGGGAAACATGGCCGTGGCAGCAAATAAGGCAGGCTGCTGCTCCCGCAGCCACATGATTTTGCACAGGGGCGACATGGCGTGTACCGGCGTGCCGGTTTGCCGGTAAATCAGCCTTCCTTCCGGCGTATCGCGTAATCCCAGCGCGTTGGGCTCGCTCCGGTTATCAGCCCAGATGATTAACGGTGTAAGCGCCACCCCCTCCCGGCTCACCGCCATTATGCTGTGCATGGCGCTGCTGAAGGAAATGGCCGCCGGCGCGCCTCCTGCCTGGGCTACCACTTCCCGGATGCTGGCTATTACCGCTTCCAGGATCACCCCCGGTTTTTGCTCGCTGTATCCCGGCTGCGGGTGACTGGTACCATATGCCTGCTGAAACACCGCCAGAATTTTTCCGTCCATTCCTTGCACAATCGATTTTGTACTGCTGGTGCCTATATCTACACCAATAATATATGCTGTATGATCACTCATAAAAAAAACCGTTCTTTTTCCGCATTTAATTTATAGATTTAAAACCGGTGTTCTTCTAAAAAGTCTAAAATATCCACGCAAATGGCTTTCGAAATCAAAAAACAGGGGAAGGTTTATGACGTTTGTATTGTTGGTTCCGGCGCCGGAGGAGGCATGGCCGCAAAAATCCTGTCGGATGCCGGCCTGAAAGTAGCCCTTCTGGAAGCGGGCCCTAAATACGATCCGGCCGACCCGGAGCAGGCAACACAGCTGAAATGGTCATATGAATCGCCCAGAAGAGGAGCCAGTACCACCCGTCCTTTCGGCGACTTCGACGCATCCTATGGCGGATGGGAGCTCAACGGTGAACCTTACACGAAAAAAAACGGAACTGAATTCGACTGGTTCCGCTCCCGCATGCTGGGAGGCAGAACCAACCACTGGGGCCGCATCTCACTGCGGTTTGGCCCCCGCGACTTCAAACACAAAAGTTATGATGGCCTCGGCGACGACTGGCCCATTACCTACGATGAGGTGGCGCCCTTTTACGACCGGGTAGATAAGATGATCGGCGTGTTTGGCAGCAAAGAAAACCTGCCCAACGAACCGGATGGCTTCTTTCTGCCTCCACCTAAACCCCGGCTCCATGAGCTGATGGTGAAAAAAGCAGGCGATCGTTTAGGCATCCCCGTTATTCCGGCGCGCTTATCGATATTAACCCGCTCCGTAAATAAAGACCGCAGCCCGTGCTTCTTTTGCAGCCAGTGTAACCGCGGCTGTACCGTGTACGGCGACTTCTCCGCTTCTTCAGTACTGGTGAAGCCAGCCATGAAAAGCGGACATGTGGACCTGTATACCAACGCCATGGTGCGGGAAGTATTAACAGACGGCAATGGCAAAGCCACCGGCGTAGCTTACGTAGATAAAACAGACCTGCAGGAATATTCCGTAAACGCACGGGTAGTTGTACTGGCCGCCAGCGCCTGCGAATCGGCCCGCTTGCTGCTGAACTCAAAATCAGCCAAACATCCTAACGGATTGGCCAACTCCAGCGGTGTAGTAGGTAAATACCTCCACGACTCAACCGGTTCTTCACGCGGAGGCTTCCTGCCCCAGCTGATGGACCGCAAACGATATAATGAAGACGGCGTAGGCGGCATGCATATGTATGTTCCCTGGTGGGGCGATAACAAGAAACTGGACTTCGCCCGCGGCTATCACATCGAATTTGGTGGCGGCATGCACATGCCGGGATATGGCTTCGGCTTCGGCATGGAAAATATGAACGGCCGGGCGCCTGGTCGTGATGGCCAAACCAAAGCAGCCGGTGGCTACGGCGCTTCACTGAAAGATGATTACCGCCGCTTTTATGGCTCCCAGATCGGCTTTGCCGGCAGGGGCGAATGTATTGCGCGGGAAGATAACTACTGCGAAATAGATCCGAACGTGGTGGATAAATTCGGTATTCCGGTACTGCGTTTTAACTACACCTGGAGCGATCATGAAATCAAACAGGCCAAACACATGCAGGATACGTTTGAACAGATCATTCATGAAATGGGCGGCATCGCCTTTGGTACCAAGCCGGGAGCCGATACCAAATACGGACTGGAAAACCCGGGCCGCATTATTCATGAAGTAGGTACCACCCGCATGGGTGACGACCCAAGCAAATCCGTGCTGAATAAATTTAACCAGGCACACGAAGTAAAAAATCTCTTCGTTGTAGATGGTGGCGCGTTTGTGTCACAGGCAGATAAAAACCCTACCTGGACCATACTCGCGCTATCTATGCGGGCATCTGAATATATCGTGGATCAATTGAAAAAACAGAATCTCTAATCTTTTAAGTTTTTTTCATGGATAGAAGAGAATCACTCAAAGCGCTTGCACTGGGAACGTTATCAGTTGGTACCATTTTATCTGCCACCAGTTGTGAAGATAAAAAAACAACGGCTGATAAAAATGATCATCCCAATGTGAAAACCACCGGCTATGGCCGTACTCCGGAAGAAGTGCTGCGGGATAAATCGTTAACAGAACAAAAGTTCTTTACCGACGCCGAAATGAAAACCATCACCATCCTGGCGGATATCATTATCCCGGCAGATGAACATTCCGGCAGCGCCTCCGATGCAAAAGTGCCGGAGTTTATAGAATTTATTGTAAAAGATATACCGGAGCATCAATTGCCTATGCGCGGCGGACTACGCTGGCTGGATATGCAATGTGCCAAACGGTATAATAAGTCATTTGCAGAAAGCAGTGCAGAACAACGTATCGCCGTAGTGGACCTGATTGCCTGGCCGGGAAAAGCGTCCCCGGAAAACAGCCAGGGCGTCGCATTTTTCAACCGCATGCGTAATCTCACTGCCACAGGCTTTTTCACCAGTAAAATGGGCATCAAGGATCTGAACTACATCGGTAATACGCCCAACGAATGGGATGGCGTACCTGACGATGTATTAAAGCAGTACGGTTATGCCTATGATGAAAAAACACTGGCTACCTGTCTGAAAATCGAAGACAGGGGCAAGCTGATGACCTGGGAATAACGATCAAACTTGCTATTTCATAATTTAAATCCAGAAAACTTCACATCAATGATTCCAGAAAAAAAGAATGAGGGAGAAAACGGTGTTTCCCGCAGATCATTCCTGAGAAACGGTGCGCTCGCCGCCGCCGGTTTCATGATAGTTCCACGTCATGTATTAGGCCGTGGCTTTGTAGCGCCAAGCGATCGCCTGCGGGTAGCAGGTATCGGCGTAGGCGGTAAAGGCTTCAGCGATATATCTGAATTTGCTAAAGGTCCGGCTGATATTACTTTCCTGTGTGATGTAGATAAACGTCGCGCAGCCGAAGCCGTGAAGAAATTCCCTAAGGCAAAGTTCTATACCGACTTCCGGGAAATGTTTGACAAGGAACACAAAAACTTCGATGCTGTGTCTGTGTCCACACCGGATCACACACACGCCGTAGCAACAATGGCCGCTATGCAGCTGAAGAAGGATGTATATGTGCAAAAACCATTAACCCACGACATCTACGAAGCACGTATGCTTACACAGGGCGCCAACAAATACAAGGTAGTAAGCCAGATGGGTAACCAGGGCTCTTCCGGCGATGGCGTTCGTCAACTGATGGAATGGTACAATGCCGGACTTGTTGGTGATGTACACACCATCTACTGCTGGACAGACCGTCCGGTATGGCCACAGGGCGTTCCCTGGCCAACCACCCGCGAGGAAGTTCCTGCAGAACTGAACTGGGACCTGTGGTTAGGTACCGCTCCTAAAAAAGATTACGTGGGTAACCTCGTGCCTTTCAACTGGCGCGGCTGGTGGGATTATGGTACCGGCGCTATCGGCGACATGGGCTGTCATATCATTGAACCTCCTTTCCGTGTATTGGGCCTGGGCTATCCCACTTCTGTTGAGTGCAGCGTTGGTAGCGTATACGTGGGAGAATTCACCCGCGGATATTTCCCGGAAAGCTGCCCTCCTTCTTCCCATGTAATTATGAAATTCCCCGGAAAGAATGGCAAGGAAGTAACCCTTCACTGGATGGACGGTGGTATTCAACCAGAGCGTCCGGAAGAACTGGGACCCAACGAAACAATGGGCGACGGTGGTAACGGCGCCTTGTTTATCGGTGATAAAGGCAAAATGATGTGCGGTACCTACGGTATGTATCCTAAGTTGCTGCCTACTTCCCGCACTACAGAAGCAAATGTGCCGCAAACTATTGCACGCGTACCGGAAGGCCACTACGTACAATGGGTAAACGCTGCTATTGCCGGTTACGGCAGCAAACAACAGAAAGCGCTGAGCTCTCCGTTCGATATTGCCGGTCCGCTTACAGAAACGATCCTGATGGCTAACCTGGCTATCCGTAGCTTCGATATCCGTAAGGCAAAAGCAAATGGTAAAGGCTTTGATTACCCGGGCCGTTATATCAAACTGCTCTGGGATGGTAACAATATGAAGATTACCAACTTCGACGAAGCCAACCAGTTTGTGAAACGCACTTACCGCGATGGCTGGTCACTGGGCGTATAAATGATATCCATATAAAAAGAAAATGCCGCGATAATCCGCGGCATTTTTCTTTTATGAAAAGCTGGTACATGAATCCCGCTATTGATAATCGTCTTGTTGTTTCAGGTTACTGTTCTTCCTGATTTCATTGGCAGGAATAGGCAGTAAGTAATTCTTCGCCTTATTAAATTTACGGGACTGGATACTGTATACATGGTATACAAAAGGATGTCCGGCAATCATTGATCCCAACACCTCAATGCCAAAAGCATTTTCATTAAAAGCCGTTTCGGCATCCCTCCACCTGCGGGCATCAAAGAAACGGTGTTCTTCATAAGCCAGTTCATACCGTCTTTCATATTTCAACACGGCCCATAAAGCGGCTCCGGATGCAGTAGTAGCAGGCATCCCGGCACGTTCGCGTACCTTATTCAATATAATACGGCCGTTCGCCTCATCGCCATATCCAATAGCTGCTTCTGCATAGTTCAGCAGAATTTCTGCATACCGGAAGAAGATCCAGGACTGGTCGCCTCGGAAGAACTGGGCATCCAGGTTTTTGTCCATAAACTTACGCAGGTAATAACCGGAGTAAGTACCATTCCAGTTTTCGATGGTACTGTTGCGGGTATCAAGTCCCCACACACTGTCCCTTCCATTAGCGGCTTCATATTTCCCGGTTTGTATCACTCCTACCGGGTCCGTTTTGGCGGCATCGGAAGGACGTGGTTTCCACTTAGCCCCATCATATAAAATGGTGGCGTAAAAGCGGGGATCCCGGTTTTCATACGGCGCCTTTGCCTGGGCAGCATTGCTCCATGAAAAAGCAGTACCATCTTTCATCTGGTAGCCGGTCACAAAATTCTCAATAGGCACATTTCCGCCCCAGTTGTGATACCCGTTAGGACCATTGTACAGGTCGTGAGAAGTACCCAGTAATGCTTTATCATATTGCTTAACAAAGATCATCTCCGGGTTATCTTTATCGAGGAACACCCGGGTATAGTTCTCTACCGGGTTGGCGGTAGGCTGGTAAAGGCTGTAAGTGTTAAGGTCCATTACCGCTTTTGCCGCATCCATTGCCAGTTTGTAGCGGTCTTTTTGTAAGCCGGATTTATACCCCATTAAGTCATTAGGCACTTTCGCATCATTGAACAGGTTGCTGGCGGCGTAAAGCAGTATCCTGGATTTCAGGGCCATAGCAGCGCCCCTCGTCACTCTTCCTTTGCTTGCCACGGCATCATAGGTGGCCGGTAGTTGTTGTGTAGCCAGGTCACATTCCGCTGCAATGAACTTAATACATTCGTCGAAAGTGGCTCGCTTCACACTCAGGATCTCCTGTTCATCTCCCTTAATATTAAAAGTTTTGGTGATCAACGGAACACCGCCATAGTATCTCACCAGCATGTGATAATACCAGGCCCGCATAAAATGCACTTCGCCTGTCATGCGTGTCCGCACGGCTTCATCGGTCAAAGGCACGTCTGCAATTTTCTCCAGGAACATATTACAGTTACGGATAGCCTTGTAGTGCAAATCCCATCTGGCAAAATCGTTGATGGCGCCCACATCATCGGCGGAGGCGTTACCCTGCACCACCCTGGAGGTATTGTAGTCGTGGATAAACCGGCTTTCGTCTGTCATGGAGGAAAGCATTACTTCAAGGAAACCGGGACGCATCTGTACATACAGGTCGTTTACAAATGCCTGTACCAGGCCCACATCTTTCCACACGTCATTTTCTTCATACTCGGTTAAAGGCTTCTTTTCGAGGAAGTCTTTATTGCAACCGGCGGAAACCGCACATAGTAGAAACGCTCCCGCTATATATCTGATAATTGTTGTTTTCTTCATGGCACATTAATTAAAAGGTTACGTTTAATCCCACATTATAAATCTTGGTTTGTGGATAGAACTGTCCGCTTCCACTTGGCGCTTCGGGGTCAAAAATCTTCACTTTGTCGATGGTAACCAGGTTCTGGCCACTTACATATACCCGGAGGTTTTGCAGTCCAATCCGTTTGCAAAGGGCGGTAGGTATGTTGTAACCAAGATCCAGGGTTTTTAAACGGACATAGTTGGTATTCCAATACCAGAAAGTATTCTGACGGTTTACCCAGTACTCACGGTCACGGTCGTACGCTCTTGGCCATGATCCGTTGATATTGTCTTCTGTCCAGCGGTCTTTTACATATGCCATCGGGAAGTTCCCAATCAAACCGGATTCTGTACGCAGGTACTGGCTTGCGCCTGTAGCGCCCTGCCACAGCATGGTGAAGTCGAAGTTTTTGAACTTGGCGGTCATGGTCAACCCGAAAATCCAGGTAGGATTTTCTGTACGGTCCATGCGAATACGGTCCAGGTCATCAATGGCGCCATCGCCGTTTTTGTCCAGGAAGATAACGTCGCCAGCTCTTGCGCCGCCAACGTGCGGGCTTTTATCCACTTCATCCTGTGTTTTATAAATACCAATGGCTTGGTAATACAGTGGTGCGCCTATCTGTTTGCCGGTAGCCTGCTGATATGCGGGCAGGTTCGGCGTTTCGTCGAAGAACAGTACTTTATTTTCTGCGTGAGTAACGGTTCCTATAATTTCATAATGGAATTTTTTGATGTCGTTCTTGTGGCTCAGCACCAGTTCAAACCCTTTGTTTTCCACCTTGGCAATATTTTCCTGCGGCAGGGTCATACCGGTATAGCCGGGCATCGACTGGCTGCGGCTGGCGAGGATATTGGATCTTTTAGTCAGGAAGTAATCTCCTTCAAAGGCCAGTTTATCTCCCAGTATTTTTGCTTCGATACCGAAATCATAGTTGTTGGCTACTTCCCAGGTAATAGACTCGTTGGGCGACCGCAGCTGGTAAAGGCCTTTATTCAGGTCTCCGCCCAGCATTACACCACCGGCACTGAATCCATAGGTGCTCAGGTACTGGAACGGATCGATCTGGTCATTACCCATTTGTCCCCAGGACGCGCGCACTTTAAAGTAGTCCAGTGTGCGGATGCTTTTTTTCCAGAAGGCTTCATTAGACAATACCCAACCTGCGGAAGCACCGGGAAACAGCCCCATACGGCGGCCTTCCGGGAAATTCTGGGAGCCATCGTAACGCATGTTGTAATCAAACAGGTAGGTTTCCTTGTAGTTATAGGATATACGCCCGAAGTAATTGCGGCGCGCATATTCAAAGCCGCTGCCGGCATTATTCTTTTCTTTGTCGCCACCCAAATTCAACTGGTCCAGCTTATCACTGATAAAGTACCTGCGGTTTGCAGAGAAGCCATCATTTTTCAGTGTGGCCTGTTCAAAGGCGATGAAGCTGCTGAGATTATGCTTCCCGAAAGAACGTACATAATTCACTTTGAAGTTGACAGTGGTTTGGCGCAGCGTACTAAACTGTTCCGTTAGTTCAGGCGCGCTTACACCCCTGGAACCCGCATTCAGCTTATGCGTAGGATCATTGGCATCTGCCAGCGTGTATAATGTCCAGGGTTTAATGTACGATTTGTAGAAGTCGAAGTTCTGATCGTAGGCAAAGCTACCATCTACAAACAATCCTTCTACTCCCGGAATATTTACAACGGCCGACATGTTGGTGTTGATCACATAGTTCTTATCGTTGGTGTAACCGATTGCATTTGTTCCTGTAACAACGGGGTTATCGCCGTATTCAATATCAGGTCCGGGCAGTCCGTTGGGCCAGATAGCGTTTTCTGTAGGACGGCCGCGCATCAGGGATCTGAAAATAGACCCGGCGCTGCGTGGAGGAAAGTTCCTGTTTTCCAGGCGTCCTGCCAGGTCGAAACGCAGGCGGATGTAATCACTCACTACTGCATCGAGGTTAGCCCTTACGTTCTGTTGTTTGTAATTGGTGGCACTGCTTTTATAAATACCGTCCTGGAATAAGGATCCGAGGGAAACGTAGTAAGACATTTTCTCTGTACCGCCGCTGAGCGACAGATCATGCCTGTTTTGCAAAGAGTATTTTTTAATCGCTGCATCGTACCAGTTGGTATTGGGATAGAGCCACGGATCGGAGCCGTCTCCAAATTTCTTGATCTGTTCATCTGTATACTTCGGAGCGTCTCCTCCATACTTTAAAATTTCGTTCACCACTTTGGCGTACGTAGGCGCATCCGCCATTTCCGGCAGCCTGGTAGGCGTTACAAACGACTGGTTGAAGCCATAGCTCAGGGTCGGTTTACCTCCTTTACCGCGTTTGGTGGTAACGAGGATAACGCCATTGGCCGCGCGGGAACCATAAATGGCCGCGGCAGCATCTTTCAGAATGGACACACTTTCGATGTCGTTGGGGTTCATGCGCTCAAAACCATCGCGCGGGAAACCATCAATTACAACGAGCGGATTACTGTTTCCTAAAGTACTGCGGCCACGGATAAAAATACGGGAGCCGTCGTAACCGGGCTCTCCACTGTTGTTAACGGCAATAATGCCGGGAATACGGCCAACAAGCGAGTTAGAGATATTAACGTTAGGTGACTGCTGTAACTCGGCGCCTTTTACAGAGGATACTGCGCCGGTTTTTGTAACTTTTTTCTGTGTACCATAACCTACTACTACGTACTCGTCCAGGGTTTTCTGGTTCTCTTTCAATACAACATTCTGGGTTGTCTTTCCGTCTACTTTCAGCTCCTGTGCATCAAAGCCAATGTACTGGAATACGAGTACCGCATCTTTTTTAACATCGGTTAATACATAGTTGCCTTTTTCATCGGAGGTGGCGCCTTTCTTGGTGTCTTTCACCAACACCGTAACCCCGGGCAGCGGGTTACCGTTGATGTCTTTAACCTTTCCCTTAACTGTTAGATTTCCTTGTTGCCATACACTGGGTAATGGCGCGCGCGCAGTGATGGCGCTGCTGGTGGTCGCAAACAGGCATAGCAATAGCATAGCCTTTGCATAACGTGGGTTCATGCTACAAGTGATTTTGGAAGATGATGAAAATTTGTCTGTTAACTAGCTTTTCATAACGACGAAACGGGTATTCATGTCTATGTAAGATAAACATGAAAAGTTTAATTATTTTCTAAAAATAAATGTCTCAAATACAATTATTTTAAAATTTCTTCCTTAAAAAAACGAATAAATGTAATTTCTACTCGTATGAGTATTTGAGCGGCTAACCGGAGCAGCTGGTTATTATATTATTAAAAAAACCACTGGCAAACAGCCCGGCGGTTTTTTTTGCATAATTTTATACCCTGAAGCGTTATTTAAACGTTATAGTAACATCAACCATATGGTTTTATGAAAAAACGTTACTTTCTCATAGCTATCCTTTCAATGGTTACCTTATTGTTCTCCTGCAGTAAGGAAATGAGCGATGAAGGAGAAGGTGCATTACCTTCCAACAGCAATTGCGAATATGCCCCCTATACGAACGGCTCCTCCTTTTCCTATATAAACGTAAATAGCTCCGAAGACACGACCAGCTACACCCTCACGGTTTCAGAAGATACTACCATCAACGGTGTAGTGTATAAAAAAGTGGGTAACGACAGTGTATTTACCTGCTCCAACTGTAAAGATGGCATCTATACGCAGGTGGCCAGCATCCTTACTTTCCAGGGTTACAGCGCCGACAGCCTCGAGCTTACTTATCTGAAAGACAATGTCCCCGTGGGCACCAGCTGGAAAGATACCATCACCGTGAACAACGGCGGAGTGACCACATCCGGCATCCTGGAATTTACGATTACAGAAAAGGATATCACCAAAACGGTGGGTGGCAAAAACTACGCCTCCGTGATCGCTGTAAAAATGGATGCCTATGCCATTGTTTTTGGCAACCCGGTTTCTGTGGGCACCATCTCCACCAGCTATTACGGCAAAGGGGTGGGACTGATAGAAGCTGATCAGCTGCACGACACCACCACCATCGTTTCCTATACCATAAAGCCTTAATAGGCTGTGCTTACCATCGTGAGCAACCGCTCTACCGCCCTTCTCACACTGGTAGCGGATTCATGATGATTATTCACCAATACACTGAATACCAGCGTTCTCTTTTTCTTCGTTTCCAGGTAACCGCTCAAGGCTACCACGCCATTCAGCGTACCCGTTTTGGCATGTACTTTCTGTTGCTGGTAGTAGTTCTTTAATGTTCCCCTCCCGCCGGTGGGGAAAATCTGCCAGAGGCGTTCCTGCGGGAACTGTTCGCGCATCAGGGTGAGCAGGGTTACAAAGTCGCGGGGCGTAAACAGGTTATACCGGGAAAGCCCGGAGCCATCCTCCCACTGCGGCGGATGCGGCAGGCTTTTGAGGTTGCCGGTAAGCAGGTAGCTAATTGTGCGGGCGCTGCTGATAGTGTCCCACAAAGCGGAAGCAGCCATCATCAGCGTTTGCTCTGCAAAAAAGTTATCACTGCGCTCCATCATCGGTATAAACAACGAATCTGCCGGGATACTTTTCAGTATTTTGAAGTTGCCGGCCGGCGGTATAACGGCCAGCCCTATACGCTTATGCAGCGTGTCTTCCAGCCGCTGCCGCAGCTCTTGTACAGACCCGGTAATAAAAGGAACTTCCGCATTCTCCAATGCCTTATCCTTCGGGTTGTATTTCAGGTAGAATAAATTATTGCGTTCGTCTCTCGATGTGATCGTTTCGCTCAGGGTATCATCTTCTGCAATATCCAGGTCATAGAAAGCAGGCACAATACTGTTGCTATTCCCCTGGTGACGGATACGTACCACATTACCGTACATGGGCCATTCATTCAGCTCCGGCTGATAGTCGTCGGCATAATCACCCCAGCCCCAGCCCGGGCCAAAACGTTGGTTGGTATTCACACCGGGTACCAGGTAAATCTTTTTAGTGGTTTGCTGCAACAACTGCAGCAGGGGTTGATAGTGATAGTCCGGGTGCAGAAAAGATGGGTCTCCCATTCCCTTTACAAAAAGGGCTGTATCATTTTCATAATACCGCGCCGCGGGAAGGGAATCTCCCAGCAACTTTAATCCTGCATACAACGAGAAGATCTTAGTATTGGATGCGGGGGTGAAAAACTTATTGTCCTGGTATTGATACCAGTATTTCCCGGTAGCCGGTTCATAAATACAGATGCCCACATGTGCCTGCTCCATTGGTATTTTATGAAGCAATTCTGCTTCCGCCCATTTCTTTATCGCTGCCACCTGGGCGGTTACACTTCCCCCGGTTATGACGGATATAATTACTACCAGTAATTTTTTCATAGATGGAAATTACGAATTGTGCATTACGAAACAGGGATTTGTGAGAAGACCATTTTATTGATCTTCCCCCAAATCCCTGATCCGTTCTTTACCTGGTAATTTTTATCAGGTAAAATATTTGGTAATACCTGGTTTTGCGTAAGCATAATTACCAGATGCATCCGGCATAACCGGTGGCTGCGCATCAAATGAGTATGATTTAGGATGCAGGTCCAGACCGGAGTTCAGCGCTACATTCCAGTCGATCACCTGACCGGAATAGGTTGCCAAACGGCCTATAATAGCAGAAAGGGTGGCTTGTGCGCCTCTTTCCGCATCTGCAAATTTGTATTCGCCTTTGGCAATGGCGGCAAACAGTTCATCGTGTTCCGTCTGGTAAGGATTGTTTTCCTTCTTCTTATCAAACTGGTATAACACTTTGCCTTTATGGTCCACTATCTGGGCTTTATCACAGAAGATACGACCCTTTGTTCCTACAATTTCCTCGTCTACTTTGCTGGGAGCGTCTTTCCAGTGGCGGCACTGGCTGTTCATTACTACGCCATTGGCATAACGGTACTCCACAAAGTGGTGGTCAAATATTTCACCAAACTCCTTGCCGGTACGCACGGCACGGCCGCCCATACCTCCTGCGGTAACAGGAGTAGCGCCCATAAACCAGTTGCCTACGTCAATATTGTGGATATGCTGTTCTACGATATGATCGCCGCACAGCCAGTTGAAATAATACCAGTTACGCATCTGGTATTCCATTTCAGTATATTCAGGTTTGCGTGGTTTTACCCAAAGTGCGCCCTGGTTCCACCACACCTGTGCCGACAGCATATCACCGATCATACCGTCCTGGAAGCGTTTGTATAGTTCGCGGTAAGAATTCTGGTAGCGGCGTTGTAAACCTACTACTACGTTCAGTTTTTTGGTTTTAGCTACCGCAGCAGCTTCCAGTACTTTTTTAATACCGGCGGGATCTGTTGCTACCGGTTTTTCCATGAAGATGTGTTTCCCCTGTTTAACCGCTTCTTCAAAATGAATGGGTCTGAAACCCGGAGGGGTGGCGAGGATCACTACATCTGCCAGCGCAATGGCTTGTTTGTAGGCATCGAAGCCGATAAATTTATTGCCTTCCGGAACGTTTACCCGGCTGGCTTTGTCGCCCAGTGCTTCTTTAATATCATTGAAGCTGTTATTCAACCTGTCGGGGAAGGCATCTGCCATCGCTACCAGCTGCACGTTTTCTTTTGTGCTGAGCGCCTGTGTAGCGGCGCCGGTACCACGGCCTCCGCAGCCAATGAGGGCTATTTTGATAACACCGGTAGATCCTGAGAAATAATTAGCTTTTGATAAAATAGGCATAGCCAGCAAACCGCCAGCAAGCAAAGTAGTTTGCTTTACGAATTCGCGGCGGCCTTCACCGTGGAATTTCTTTTCGTTGTCCATAAATGAATAAGATTTTTAGATTTTTGGATGTTGAATCTTTCTAGCGTGCACCTTTATATTTTGCGATCATCTCTTCAAAAAATGCTGTGGCTTCTGCTGCTGTTGGTTGTTTAACGGGTCTTACTATTCTGAAGCCAACAAAGGGGGCGTCTGCATTCCACCAGGAGCTTTTAGGAATCTGTGGGTCGCGGCGGTTCCAGATGGGGTCCGACTTCAGGCGGGCGGCGCTGCGGAGCAGCGGGGCTTCATCCTGGAAACTGCCGCCTTTCAGCAGCCGCGGGGTTTTAGCAGTTGGCTGTGTCCAGGGATCAGTAGCTGCCGCGTTGGCTACGCCATTTTCGTCGTATTGATCCAATGTCCATTCTTCCACATTGCCCAGCATATCATATAATCCCCAGGCATTGGGTTTCAGCTGTCCCACCTTATGGTATTTATTATCACTATTGCCCTGGAACCAGGCATACTCTTTCAGCTGACCGGCGTCGGCGCCAAAAGGATACGCGGTGGTGGAACCTGCCCGGCAGGCGTATTCCCACTCTGCTGCGGTGGGCAGGCGGTAAAAGACACCGGTTTTTATATACAGCCACTGGCAATACATCAGGGCCGCATACTGGCTCATACTGTTGGCGGGGAATCCACCGGATTTACCCATGCCCAGCGTAAGATCAATATATGGCGGGCTGGGACGGGTCATCCCGTCTGGTGTGGGTGTTTTATCCTTTTCCGCATCAGCATATATATCGTATTCGTCAAAAGTAACTTCAGTGGCGCCCATCCAGAAATCAGACACGCTTACCTTCTTTGCCGGGCCTTCATCTTTATTCCTTCCTTTTTCACTGTCGGGGCTTCCCAGTTGAAAGCTCCCCCCTTGTATAGGTACCATTTTAAAACTAACATCGGTTCCGGGGATCTGCTGGCTATAAGCTTCGAACGCCTGCTTTGATTGTGCTAAAACAACAACCTGGCTGAGCAATCCGCCCAGCATTAAGGTCACATACGGTTTAATCATCTAACGTGTTTGAAAATATAAGTGGGTGAATCTAAAAAAAACTAACGGGGAAAGCAATATTTTTTTATGAATGCGAAAATGAGCTGATGAATTGAAAAATTTTTATCAATATTAGTATTTCCTTAGAAAAGCGATTAAATTTAGCTCCCTGTCAATTATACAATCAATCAAACGTTATGGAAAGAAGAAAATTCCTGCAAAACGGCGCCCTGGCCGGTATTTCAGCGCTGGCAATGGGAGGCATCAGCAACACTGCACAAGCCGCCGGCGATAACAATGCCAGCCTGGCCGGAAAGCCGTTTAACATGAACTATGGCCCGCATGACGGCATGTTTAAAAACAGCGCCAATGGCGGTAACTTCCTGGACCAGATAAAATATATGTACGATCAGGGATTCCGGTCTATCGAAGACAATGGCATGCTGGGACGCTCTCCTGAGGAACAATCCAAAATAGGCGACCTCCTGAATAAATTAGGGATGACCATGGGCGTGTTCGTAGTAGATACCGGCAATAACTGGAAACCTTCCCTGGCCACAGGCAAACAGGAATTTAAAGATGCCTTTATTAAAACCTGCAAAGCCAGCGTAGAAACAGCCAAACGCTGCAATGCCAAATGGGCTACCGTGGTACCCGGCTACTTTGAACGCACACTTCCTATCGGTGTTCAAACCGCACATGTAATCGACGCACTACGCAGCGGCGCGGAAATTTTCGAACCGCATGGCCTCATCATGGTGCTGGAACCCCTGAGCGATAACCCCGACCTGTTTCTCCGTACCGCCGAACAAAGCTTTGAAATATGCAAGGCCGTTAAAAGCCCTTCCTGCAAAATATTATACGACATCTACCATATGCAGCGCAATACCGGCAACCTTATTCCTGTAATGGACTGGTGCTGGGACGAAATTGCCTACATCCAGATCGGCGATAACCCCGGTCGTAAGGAACCAGGCACCGGTGAAATCAATTATAAAAACATCTTTAAACATCTCCATAACAAAGGATATAAAGGTGTATTAGGCATGGAACACGGGATGGCCGGAAAAGGAAAAGAAGGCGAAGACGCACTGATAAAAGCATACCGCGAAGCAGACAGCTTTATATAACCACTGATATTTAGCTGTTGGCAGCAGATTACATGCCGGCCGCCAACAGCTAAACTTTGCCATTCACTTTTTTTTTCGCTAACTTAACTAGTAAAATGATCTACAATGGGTTTCCTGCTTCGTATACTAGTTAGTGCTTTGGCTGCCATGTTAACCGCTTACCTGCTGAAACCGGCAGTAAAAGTAGATAGCTTCATCACCGCGCTGATATTGGCGCTGGTGTTAGCACTGTTAAATGCCCTGGTTAAACCCCTGCTCATTTTACTCACGTTCCCGGTAACTATTGTTACCCTCGGGCTTTTCCTCTTTGTTATCAATGCCCTGATCATCCTGCTGGCCGCTAAACTGGTACCCGGTTTTAAAGTGGACGGTTTTTGGTGGGCCCTGCTTTTCAGTATAGTTATGACCATCATCAACAGCGTTATGATCAGCCTTGCCGGCGGTAACAACGATTAGCCATTACCTTTACTGCCTGTTAAAAAGCCAATTCATGCACTTTGACCGGTCAGACCTGAACGATGCGCAATTACAGTCTTTCTATAAAGCATTGGTATACCCACGGCTTATAGAAGAAAAAATGCTGCTGTTACTTCGGCAGGGTAAAATAAGTAAATGGTTCTCCGGCATCGGCCAGGAGGCTATTGCGGTAGGCGCTACCCTGGCGCTGGAAGCAGACGAGTGGATACTCCCCCTGCATCGTAACCTCGGTGTGTTTACAACCCGTGAAATGCCCCTCCACAAACTACTGCAGCAATGGCAGGGAAGTGAAAACGGCTACAGTAAAGGTCGCGAACGCTCCTTTCACTTTGGCAGCAAAGCACATCATATTTGCGGCATGATCTCGCATCTTGGCCCCCAGCTGTCTGTTGCCGATGGCATTGCACTGGCGCACCAGCTGAAAAAAGAAGAAAAGGTATCCCTCACTTTTACCGGTGAAGGCGGTACCAGCGAAGGAGAATTCCATGAAGCGCTCAATGTGGCGGCGGTATGGGGCCTGCCGGTCATCTTCCTGATAGAAAATAATGGCTACGGATTAAGTACCCCCGTCAGCGAACAATATCATTGCGCCAACCTGGTGGATAAAGCCATTGGCTACGGCATGGAAGGCGTACAGATAGATGGCAATAACCTGCTGGAAGTATATCAAACCATACGCACCGCAAGGGCCTATGCCATCAAGGAACAGAAACCCGTACTGATAGAGGCCATGACCTTCCGCATGCGCGGACATGAAGAAGCCAGCGGCATAAAATATGTGCCTCCGGAGCTGTTTGAAGCCTGGGGTAAAAAAGATCCCATTGCGCAATATGAATCCTTCCTGGTGCAGGCAAACATCCTTTCTGCAGAAAGTATTGCCGCCATCCGGGAAGAACTGAAGCATGAAATAGATGTACAGGTGGCCACGGGCTTTACCGATGTCCCTTTTTCCGCCGATACACAAACAGAGCTGAATGACCTCTATGCCCCGGCGCCCGCTCCGGTAGCCGCTTCTGGGCCGTCTTCAGAAAAACGGTTTATCAATGCCTTATCTGATGGTCTTAAACAGGCGATGGAACAACACCCTGAGCTGATCCTGATGGGGCAGGACATTGCAGCTTACGGCGGCGCTTTTAAAATCACCGAAGGCTTCCTGGAGCAGTTCGGCACAAACAGGGTGCGGAATACTCCCCTCTGCGAAAGCGCGATAATCGGCGCTGCGCTGGGCCTGTCTATCGGGGGATTCAAGAGCATGGTGGAAATGCAGTTTGCCGATTTTGTGACCTGTGGCTTTAACCAGATTGTGAATAACCTCGCCAAAATACATTACCGCTGGGGCCAGGCAGCCGATGTAGTGATCAGGATGCCCGCCGGTGGCGGTGTTGGCGCCGGTCCCTTCCATTCACAAACCAATGAAGCGTGGTTTACCCATGTTCCCGGCCTGAAAGTGGTATACCCTTCCAACCCGGCAGATGCAAAAGGCTTGCTGACCGCAGCTTTCGCCGATCCCAACCCGGTTCTGTACTTTGAGCATAAGGCACTGTACCGCAGCATCAGTGGGCCAGTACCTGATAATTATTACACCATTGAAATAGGAAAAGCCGCGCTGGTAAGGCCCGGAGAAGATATCAGCATCATTACCTGGGGCAGTGGCGTGCACTGGGCATTGGAGTATGCCCAACAGCACCCGGCGCTTTCGATCGCTATATTGGACCTGCGTACCCTGCTCCCACTGGATTACGCCGCTATCCGGGAAATAGTGGCCGCAACGGGTAAAGTGCTGATCCTGCATGAAGACACGCTGACAGGTGGCTTCGGCGCGGAAATCAGCGCCTGGATCGCCGAACACTGCTTTCCTCTCCTGGATGCACCGGTGATGCGGTGCGCCAGCCTGGATACCCCTGTGCCTTTTGCCGGCCCGCTGGAAAAAAATTTTCTCGCCAAAGCAAGGCTGGGCAAGTACATTCAGCAATTAACCAGCTGGTAACCGACCGTATGATTGGGAATATGCATTGAAAGTTTTAATTTGCATCCGGAATAATATAAAATCATTATACAATGTTGATGAATCTTTTAACAGTAGTACACACCACCAACTTCTATAAAGTTGGCGATAGTATCGGAGGCTTCCTGGCTCCTGTGGCCATTATCGTTTTTGCTGCCATGTTTATCTACGCATGGGTTAAGTACGCAAAGATCTAATTGCAATAGTTTTTCACATCGCATTATAAAAAGGGGCCATCTCAATGAGATGGCCCCTTCTATGTTTAGCGTATTATTCTTCGGGAGGTATATATTGATTATAATAGTGCCTTGTGTAACGTAAATTCTCTTCATCAAAACACACGAGGATCACTTCCTCTATTTCCGTGTTTTTCTCCAGGTACTTCACGATGGTATCCATGGCTATTTTCGCGGCAAGATCTTTAGGGAAATGGTAAATGCCGGTACTGATATTGGGGAAAGCGATACTTTTCAAATGATGCCGGGCCGCCAGCTCCAGTGAATGCCGGTAGCAATTGGCCAGCAGGATATCTTCTTCCCGGGTACCATTGTTCCAAACAGGTCCTACGGTATGTATAACATGTTTTGCCGGTAAACGGCCGGCAGTAGTGATTACTGCTTCTCCGGTTTTGCATCCTCCCTGCCGGGCAACAATAGCCCTGCAATCATTGAGTATTTCCGGTCCGCCTGCACGATGAATAGCGCCGTCTACACCGCCTCCGCCTAAAAGCGAAGAGTTAGCCGCATTAACAATGGCATCTGCCTTTACTTTCGTGATATCACCTTGAATGATACTGATCTTTCTATGTGCCATAGGATTATACAGTTCTTACATATACCAGTTTCCCGGTTTTCTTTCCACTTTCCCTGATGTCTATTTCAAAGTCCGGAAAACTTTTTAGCAATTGCACCAGTTTATTGAATCCAAAGTTACGGGAGTCAAAATCCGGTTGTTTCTTCAGCAACAGGTTCCCCAGTTCGCCCAGGTAGGCCCATCCGTCTTCGTCTGCAATATCATTGATACTGGTGGATATTAAAGATACCAGCTGCTTATCTGCTTTACTGATGCTGTTC
Organism: Chitinophaga sp. ARDCPP14; assembly: GCF_051362515.1. NCBI lineage: Bacteria > Pseudomonadati > Bacteroidota > Chitinophagia > Chitinophagales > Chitinophagaceae > Chitinophaga > Chitinophaga sp. ARDCPP14. The sequence goes on from NZ_JBKIXB010000002.1 coordinate 622,554, forward strand.
CGTTTATCTTTAGTGGTTTTTGTGGTTTTCTCTGTATCTGTTTTCTTTTCTCTTACCTGTAAAATTTCCAGGTAAATAAATTTGTCGCACGCGGCCCTGAAGGCGCTGGGTGTTTTTTGTTCTCCCATGCCGTATACAATCATTCCGGCCTCCCGCAAGCGGGTAGCCAACCGGGTAAAGTCGCTGTCGCTGGATACGAGGCAAAAGCCATCCACCCTGCCGGTATACAGTATATCCATCGCATCAATGATCATAGCGGAATCGGTCGCATTTTTACCGGAGGTATAACTGTATTGCTGAATGGGAGTGATCGCATAGTCCAGGAGCACCCCTTTCCATCCTACCACCGTGGGTTTTGTCCAGTCGCCGTAAATTCTTTTAAAGGTAGGATTACCATACTTGGCTATCTCTTCCAGCATCCCTTTAATATTATGATACGGGATGTTGTCAGCGTCTATCAGCACTGCCAGGCGGAGGTCTTTCGTGGTATTATCCATTGTTTTAATTTTTGGGTTGAAGGGGAACACCAACAAATGTAGCCAATTACTGAAAACTAAAAACGTGCCGGCTGCAGTTATTTACTGCCACCAGCACGTCAGTTACTTCAAGTGATCTGTTTAGCTGAGGTATGCGCGGATCATCCAGGCCAGCTTCATGTGCTTTTGCAGCATTTGTGTGGCAAAATCTGCGGCTCCTTTATCTTTATATTTCTCATCGAATTCATCGATAAGCCTGCGCAGGTTACGGATAATGGTTTCATGATCATCCAGTAATTCCTTTAGTTGTTTTTTCTGATCGTTGGAATACTCCGACTCCAGCAGGTTGGTCAGTTTCAATACATCTGCATAGCGGCCTTCTGCATAATGTCCCAATGAACGGATGTATTCTGCTACTTCATCGCCAAAGTCCTGCAGCTCTTCATATTGTGCTTCATAGAACTTATGCATTTCCATGAAATTACTTCCTTCGATATTCCAGTGAGAATTGCGTGTTTTAGCATAAATCAGTAATTCGTCGGCCAGTACTTTATTCAATTCTAATGCTATTTGTTTTGTGTTTTCTGCTGAAACACCAATGTTTGCTTTCATATCATTGCGTTTTTTTGGTTACTATAAATTTAATATTTCCCTGGTTACCGGGCTATGATGATTATCATAATTTAACAACCGGTTAATATAAACAGGCTACTGCTGATTTTTGTTCATGAGATCGCCGGGGTGGCAATTACTTTGCTAAAATTGTACCATAGTTCCTAATTTTGTGTACATGTATCAGTCGAAGGAAAGCATCTACACGCTGCATTTTATACTACTTTGTCTTAGCAATGCGCTCTTTTCTGCCAGCTTCAATATGATGATCCCTGAGCTGCCGGCCTATCTTACCCGGATGGGTGGCGCGGATTACAAAGGATATATTATTGGCCTGTTCACCTTAATGGCGGGGCTGTCGAGGCCATTCAGCGGTAAGCTTACGGATACAATAGGACGTGTACCAGTTATGATTTTCGGGTCGCTGGTATGTGTAGTGTGCAGCCTGATTTACCCTTTAATCAGTACTGTAGGCGCATTCCTGTTACTGCGGTTCTTCCACGGGTTTTCTACGGGGTTTAAGCCTACGGGCACTTCTGCCTACGTATCCGATATGGTGCCGGTTACGCGGCGTGGTGAGGCTATGGGTATGGTAGGGTTATTCAGTACTATCGGTATGGCTATGGGGCCGGCTATTGGCGGATACGTGGCAGTACGATGGAATATTAACATCATGTTCCAGTTGTCTGCGGTGTTTGCGTTGTTGTCTGTAGTTATTCTCATAGGCATGAAAGAAACCCTTACCAATAAACAGCCGTTCCGGTTTTCCCTGTTAAGGATCTCCGGCAGTGAGATTTTTGAACCATTGGTTTGGTCGCCGGTGATCATCACTTTCCTTACTTATTTCAGTTATGGCGCTATTCTCACTATCATCCCGGATTTCAGCGCTTACCTGGGGATAAGCAATAAGGGTCTTTTCTTTACTTTCTTTACGGTGAGCTCTATCGGGATCCGGCTATTGGCGGGCAGGGTATCAGATCAGTTTGGCCGCGTACCTGTTTTAAAGATTTCAGCGCTGATGATGGCAGGTTCCATGCTGATGATGGCACTGGCGCACAATAGCATATTACTGCTTTCCTCAGCGGTGGTATATGGAATTTCCGTGGGGCTGAACTCCCCTGCCGTTACCGCCTGGACGGTAGATCTTGGCCGGCCGGAACACCGCGGGCGCGCGCTTGCCAGCATGTATATTGCTATGGAAGCCGGTATTGGCCTTGGTGCTTACTTTTCAGCCTTCATCTATAATAATCACGCGACTAATTTCCCTCTTACGTTCTATATATTTGCGGGCATTACGCTAATGGCCACTTTATATCTCAGTTTTATTTATAAGCCCCGGAAGGCCGCAGACGCTATTCACTAACATCTGCATCAGCAATCCCGGTTGCAGGAATTACGGTAATCTGCTCTTCTTCCTCAGGCAATGACAAGTCTGCTGCCGGATCTGACATCAAATCTTTTGGCAGCACCTTCTTATTATCAAGCCCCAGTTTCCGCATTCTTTCGGCGCGGCCTACGAGATTGCCATTCCCGGTGGAAAGCTTATTCATAGCGCTTTCATAAACATTCTGGCTACGTTTCAGGTGTTCCCCGATCAGGCCCATATCTTCTGCAAAGCCTACAAACTTATCATACAAGGCGCTTCCCTGTCGCACAATTTCTTCCGCATTCTTATTTTGTTTATCCAGCCGCCACATATTATCAATCACGCGTAAAGTGGCCAGTAAAGACGGCACGCTCACCAGTATGATTCTTTTACGGAAAGCGAAATCATACAAGTCCTCCTCCACCTGCATAATGGCCAGGGCATAAGCCGGCTCAATAGGAATAAACAACATCACAAAGTCGGTGGTGTTCTTGTATAGCGTATGATACGCTTTGGCGCTAAGTTCCGTTACATGGTTCTTCACCGATTGCAGGTGCATCCTGAGGGCATGCTTTTTTTCTTCTTCGTTGGTGGCACTGCAATATTGTTCATATGCCTTCAGCGATACTTTGGAATCGATCACCAGTTGCCTGTTTTCAGGCAATTGCAATACCAGGTCGGGTTTCCTCAGTTGCCCTGTTTCGTCACGCTGCGCATCCTGGGTAAAATAATGCACTCCCTTTTCCAATCCGGAAGCCTCCAATACCCTTTCCAGGATCATTTCCCCCCAGTTTCCCTGTTTTTTAGTGTCTGCCTTCAGAGCGTTCGTTAAGTTATTCGCCTCCTTGGACAATGTTTGATTGAGCAGTAACAGCCGCTGCAACTCATTCTTCAATTCGGTGCGCTGCGCCGTTTCCGCTACCAGCGATTGCTGCACACTACTGCGGAAGTTATCAATTTTCTCCGCCAGCGGCTTCAGTACGTCGTCCATTTTCACTTTGTTCTGCTCCATGAACGTACCGGAAATACGGTGCAACAGCTGCTGCGCTATATTCTCAAACTGGATTTTAAAATCCTGCTGTACCTGTTGCAGCCGCTCCTTTTCCCCGCTCAACTGCAGCTGGAGATATTTATTCTGCTCCATGATACGGCCCTGCTCCGACATCAGCACCGAAAACTCTTCGTTTAACCGTTCCAGTTGTTCCTGCTTCTCTTTTACTAACATCCCTTTATCATCCAGCATATTCTGCAGGTACTCCTGCCGGGCCTCCAGCAGGTTATATTTTTCCTGCAGGGCCGCCTGGCTGGCTTGCCAGGCCTGCTGCTGCTGCGCCAGCACTGCTTCCTGCACCCGCTGCTGCTGTTTAGCCGCGAATAAAAGATAGCCAAGCACCAGTATCGCAATTCCCGAAATGACTATTAGTATGATCATGATAATTTCCTCTGAAAGCAAAATAACTTATTACTACGCACTGAATCTGCGTTGCGGTGAACAGATAACTTCTTCAAACATCATTAAAAAAGCAGGAACAACCGGAAATGATCCGCCCGTTCCTGCTTTCAATATTATAAACCCTGTTATAAACGTTCGTACAGCTTACGCAGTCTTTCGCGGGTCATCAGCTGCTGCCAGTCTTTACCCAGCGCGTTTTCCCACAATGGGGCCATACCCAGCGATACATTGATCATGGTTTCAAACTGCTCATCTGTCAAGCCTTTGGTGATTCCCTGCGGAATATCAATCTTATGCTTTTTCACCATCTGCTTGAACTTTATCACTCCCTCAGGATAGAATTCTTCCAGCTTATCAAACACAATACAGTTACCAATACCGTGCTTGGTACCCAACAGGTAGGCCAAACCATAACTCACGGCATGCGCCACACCCACCTGGGAATAAGCAATACTCATCCCCCCCGCATAGGAGGCCATCATGAGTTTCTCGTCGGCATCGTCATCCCATTCATCCTTTTGCAGGAAAATTTCCTCACACAGCTCCTGTGCCTTTTCACCATATGATTTACTGAACGCATTCAGGTAAGTACCTTCCAGCGATTCCACACAGTGAATAAAGCAATCCATCGCAGTATAAAAACGCTGGTTTGCCTCCACGGTGCTGGTCAGCGCAGGGTCCAGCACAATCTGGTCAAACGGCGTGAAGTCAGAATTCATACCCAGCTTACGGGTTGGTCCCGTTAACACACAGGTACGGCTCACTTCCGCTCCGGTACCGGAAATAGTAGGAATACCCACTTTATATACACCGGCTACTTTCACAAGATCCCATCCCTGGTAATCAGCAGAAGAACCCGGATTGGTCATCATCAGGGATACCGCTTTGGCCATGTCCATTACAGAGCCGCCACCAATACCAATGATCCCGGATACCATACCGAATTCCGCTTTGAGCTCATCACGGATCTTATCAACCGTTTTTGTTTTGGGCTCATCGGTCACATCAATCACCACAATTTTGTCCTTGCCTTCCAGCGGAAGACGGGCCAAAAAATCATTCTTATCCTGGAAGTACTCATCCACGAAGAATATCATGGGAGCATCGCCTATGCGCCTGGGGGCCAGTATTTCACCCAGCTGATCAAAACATCCGCTGCCGTAAACTACATAGTCCACCATTTTAAAATTCCTGAATTTCATATATCCGTGTTAGTTAGGTATTATAAAAGTTTTGCTGCCTTTTCCAGGTCTTCCGGCGTATCTATTTCCACGCCCATATAAGAAGTCACTACCATTTTCATAGGAATGCCATTCTCCAGGTAACGCAAACATTCAATTTTTTCGGCCGCCTCCAGTGGCGTCATCGCCAGCTGGGTGAAATCCAGCAGGGTTTGTTTACGGAAGGCATAAATACCGATATGCTCGTAGTAAATGCTTCTGATCTCTTTATTCCGCGGATAGGGAATAACGGAGCGGGAGAAGAATAATGCGTTGAAGTTCTTATCTACCGCCACCTTCACGTAATTAGGATCTTCTATGGATGCGGGATCTTTCAGTTCCTGCATCAGCGAAGCCACCTGTACTTTCTTTCCTTCTTCCCCTTCAAATACCTTCAACAGCTTTTCCAGCGGCTCTTTCTGTGTAAATGGCTCGTCGCCCTGCACATTCACTACAATATCCACTTCCATATCTACAACGGCTTCAGCTATACGATCGGTACCGCATTCATGCTCTTTTTTGCTCATAACGGCTTTGCCGCCGTTACTTACAATTTCATTATAGATAAGATCACTGTCTGTCACCACCATTACATCGTCGAAAACACCGGTGTTTACTGCAGATTCATAGGTTCTGAGTATCACTGTTTTATCCCCCAGCTTAGCCATCATCTTACCTGGGAAACGGGACGCCCCATAACGGGCAGGTATCAACGCTATTTTTCTCATGTAGTATGGTTTTAACTGCAAAGGCGCAGGCAACAAATATACATTGCTGCCCGGCGCCTTCACCAGATCAATTATAATGCGCTTTTAACTGCCTTCACCAGTTTCTCTGCTCTTTCCCGGATCTCTTCTTCGCTCCAGCCCAGGTTAATCGGGGTGGAAATGTTTCTTCCGATGATATCATCTGAAGCAGGGAATTCTTTGGTTTTGTAAACCTCCATTGCCTGTTTCAGTTCTTTTGCAAAGGGAGTTAATACATGCCCTTCTTTAAAATGCTGCCACTGGCGGATGTAATGCCAGTTGTTATCATAATAATGGAAAGCGGCCAGTCCGGCGGCTTTCATTGCAGCAGCTGCTTTTGCTGCCTGGGCTGTTTCCGGCAGGAAAAACGACAGGAAGGTAGCGCTGTCGCCGGCTTCATCCGGCAACCGGCGGAAGGTTACACCCGGCACAGTGGCCAGTGCATCCTTGAATATTTTCTTGGTCTTACGCTGTATTTCCAGGAACGTATCCAGCTTGCGGATCTGCGCCAGTCCCACTGCAGCATGCAATTCGGAAATACGGTAATTGTAACCGATAAATGGATGAAGGTCAGCGCCACGGTCTACCCCGAGGTGATCATGACCATGGTCCGTATACCCGTCACATTTAGTATAAATGTCTTTATTATTGGTAATGATGGCGCCCCCTTCTGCACAGGTGATCGTTTTTACGAAATCAAAAGAAAACGTACCGGCATCGCCAATGGAACCCAGCGCTTTTCCTTTATAGGAAGCGCCAAAGCTCTGGCAGGCATCTTCCAGCAGGAACAGGTTATGCTTTTTACAAATGGCCTGTAACGCATCCAGATCGGCCATTGCGCCGCACATATGCACCGGCATTACTGCCTTTGTACGGGGAGTAATAGCTGCTTCCACCGCTTTGGGGTCCAGGGTCAGGGTATCGTCCACATCTACCAGTACCGGTGTGGCGCCTACGGAAAATACCGATTCAAAGCTGGCCACAAAAGTAAAGGTGGGCATAATGATTTCATCGCCCGCGCCCAATCCCAGGGCAGCCATAGCGGTGGTTAACGCGGCCGTACCACTGGAGGCAAGCTGGGTATACTGTACATTCAGTTTATCGCAAATAGCCTGTTCCAGCTCCTTTGCTTTCCAGATGCCTTTACGCGGACCGTCGAATCCGTAACGCATCATTATTCCTGTTTCCAGTACGTCGTTTACTTCTTTCCTTTCCTCGGCTCCAAATAGTTCATATCCGGGCATAAACTGTTGATTTTAAAATATAATTTGAATGAGTGCTTTTTCAATAGTGCTGCAAAGTTACTATAATAGGCATTGCGTTACATCGGAAAAACTGTTTATCTTTTGCTAAAAATTCACCATGCGTTTTATACTGTTCCTTACCCTGTTGGGGGTTTTAGCCGGAATGCCCGCTCACGCGCAGAAAGCCCTGCCCGCCGATCAGCAACAGATTGCTGCACTCATGGCCACGCAAACGGCCGCCTGGAATAAAGGAGATATCGACGGCTTCATGACTACTTACTGGCATTCCGATTCCCTGCTGTTCATCGGTAAAAACGGGGTTACCTATGGGTGGCAGGCCACGCTGGACCGCTATAAAAAAACATATCCGGACGCCGCGGCAATGGGCAAACTGGATTTCAAATTGCTGGAATTCAAGCCCCTGGCTTCCGATACCTACCTCTTAATCGGGAAATGGCACCTGGAAAGGACTATAGGCGACTTACAGGGCTACTTCAGCCTCATCTTACAAAAAATAAAAGGACAATGGAAAATTATTGCTGACCATAGCAGCTAAAAAAACCATCCCAGGAATAGGATGGCCGCTATACACCACAACATTAAAGAAGTTCTGGACTTCTTTTTCTTTAGAAGTAAAGTTTAAAAGTTTTCATCTGATATGGTAAAATGTTCAATGCTTTGATTTCTTACTGGCTTCACTATCCCTCACCGCTTTGTTCTCCTTTTCAGGTTTATCAGACAAATCGCCATGTAAGGGATTACGGTTAGTAGTGCCTTTATCCTGGTCTAATATGTCTACCGGTTTCTTCTTCCTGTCACGATACTCACCGGTATGATCTGTTTCCTTCTTTTTCATAATCTCTTTTTTTGAAGATGAAAATATGGGAGATACACCATGGGAATCACAAACACTATTCCACCCTCAAAACAGGCCATTTTGACGAGCTGGCGAAGGGTGTCCGGGGCATCAGTTCCACAAAACCCTGATGCACAGTGAGAAAGAATAACAACACACCGGCTGCGGAAATATTGCAGTTCTGATTAACATTAGATTTACAAAAACTATGATCATTATCTCATATCTACGCACTATCTTCGATGCCTCAAACAAGTTTTAACCCGTAACCTCTGATCAGCCACGAGTAGTTTTAATCAAGTTCCTGCCTAAAGCCAATTTTTTAGTTTTAATCCAAGTCCTGTTTAGAACCCGGTATCTATTTACTATAACTAATTACTGGTTATGCCCGGGAAAATTATGCGCGTTGCCACCGCTCTGATGGCTGTTGTTATTTATTGCAGTTGTACTAAAAAGACTGACCTGGCGCTGGATACGCCGGAAAAAACACCTCCTGCAGATACGTCGGTGGTGCCCGAAAACAAAGTGGACCGCAACGCCCTCTTACTGTTGGTAAACGGATTACGCAACCGTGGCTGTAACTGCGGTACAGAATCGATGCCTCCTGTAGGCGCCCTTACCTGGAATGGCCTGTTGGAAAGAGCGGCTTATGACCACAGCAAAGACATGGTACTGAATAAATATTTCGACCATACCGGGCTCAATGGTTCCACACCTGGTTCCCGCCTCGATGTAGCCGGATACAAATGGACCTATTATGGAGAAAATATAGCTACCGGCAGCCTGAACGAACAAGCCGTGATACTTGGCTGGCTAAACAGTCCGAAACATTGTCACAATATGATGGATGCTAATTTTAAAGAGATCGGTATTGGTCGCTATAACAACGACTGGACAATGGAATTGGGCAGGAGGTCCGTTGCCAACTAAATCAGGGGGCGCTCATCTTTTTGCGCCACATACGCCATACAAAGTAAAGATAGGCTGCCATGGAAACGCCAAACCAGCTGTAGAAGAAGATCATCCTGCCAGGAGTAGACTCCTCCGGCACAGCAAATCCAAGGTACAACCCGAGGAATACATTGATCATCAACCAGAAAAAGCCAATAAAGATGGTCCGCATTATTTTTATGAGGAAATGAAACAACTCATAATCCATCTTATTGGGATCCGGCGCCGGTTTTTCCTGTTCTTCTTCCATAATCTTTTATATCAGCACTACTAAGGTATGCACAGTTTGGCAAGGTCTGTACTGTCGCCCTTAAATACATTAAAATCCACAGTGGTCCGGATGCCGTTTACCCGGCCGATGTCGCTGTGCTGCCAAAACAACCAGGCCCTGTCGGAACGCGGCCGCTCCTTCTGATAGTAATGCGCGATCCACAAAGGATAGCGATCAAATTCGCTGCCAAGATAGGTTTCGTAAAAATGAATGTTAGTGTAGATGATGGGTTTTACCTTGTATACCTTTTCCATTTCCTCCAGCCAGATTTTCGCCGTGCTGCGGATAACGGCGGCAGGCTGGTTGTTGCTGGTTTCGATATCCAGTACCGGCGGAAGATCCCCTGACTGCAGGTCGGCCACATTGTGGAAGTTAATGGCTTGCTTCAACGGGTCACGGGTAGCATAAAAGAAATGGTAGGCGCCCCGGATTAAACCAGCCTTACCCGCCTTGTCCCAATTTATCCTGAAGGCGGCGTCCTGCCGTGTAATACCTTCCGTGGCTTTTATAAAGGCAAAGGATATACGAATTTTATCTACCTGCATTTGTTTTACTGCCGCCCAGTTGATGTCTTTCTGAAATTTAGAAACATCTATCCCATGTATCTTATAATTCACCGGCATGTCAATTCCAAACTCTTCATAGCGTACAAATTTCACTTGCTTTTCCCGCTGGCGCCACCATAAATAAGCCACTGCGGCCAGTACTACCAGTAATATTAATAATAATCGGATCCGGATGCTTTTCACTTTTGCTTCTGTTAGTTGCAGGGTAATTGGGTAAGGATGCTGTAATAAATGCCGGCAGTCCTATTTTTTACAGCAAGTATAGGTTATAATTTGTTTAAAGAAGCTACTTTTACAGCGGTCAAGTGATTTTTTATGCCCGATTTTAACCTGAAGGATACCCTTAATTTGTTTTCAAAGTTTACACTGCGCCGCGGTTTAAATGCCGGCAAAGTACTTGGAAGCTATTTCATGAGCAAGTGGACCAACAAACCGGTTCAGTGGGGCTATCCTATTTCTATATCTTTTGAGCCTACTACGTCCTGCAACCTCCGTTGCCCCGAATGCCCCAGCGGGCTCAGGGCCTTTACCCGCCCTACCGGCATGCTGGAACAGGACTTTTTCAGGAAAACGATCGATGAAATTTCCAAAGAACTGCTATACCTGATCTTTTACTTCCAGGGAGAACCTTATCTCAATCCCGGTTTCCTGGACATGGTGAGATATGCAGCCGATAAAGGAATTTACACCGCTACCTCCACCAACGCCCACTACCTCACAGACGCCAATGCGAAGAAAACAGTGGAAAGTGGACTGGACAGGCTCATCATCTCTATCGATGGTACTACCCAGGACGTATATACGCAGTACCGGGTAGGCGGCCACCTGGATAAAGTGATCCAGGGTGCAAAAAACATCGTAAAATGGAAAAAAGAGCTGAATTCATCCAAGCCTTTTGTCTTTTTCCAGTTCCTTGTAGTAAAACCCAATGAACACCAGATAGAAGATATTAAACGGCTGGCCAAGGAAATAGGCGTAGACCAGGTGCGGTTTAAAACTGCGCAGGTATATGATTATGAAGAAGGCAACCGCTTAATTCCTACCATCGATAAATACTCCCGCTACCATCGCAACGAAGATGGTACCTACGCCATAAAAAACAAGCTAAGCAATCATTGCTGGCGCCTGTGGCATTCCCCGGTGGTTACCTGGGATGGCCTGGTAGTACCCTGCTGCTTCGACAAAGATGCACAGCACAGGCTGGGCGATCTGAAAAAAGAATCCTTCAAAACACTGTGGCATAATAAAGAGTATATCCGTTTCCGTAGCCAAATCCTCGAAACCCGCAAAAACATAGATATCTGCGCTAACTGCAGTGAAGGCACCAAAGTTTGGGGATAATCACCTGCTGCAGAATTTTTTTCTCATTGACATTCAATCCATTAACTACATTTATAGTTTAATACTACAAAAATAGTTTTTAAACTACAGAAATAGTTATAGATTAGTGTTATGAAAAAGCTATCCCGTAAAGAAGAAGAATTAATGCAGGTAATGTGGGATCTCGAAAAAGCATTTGTAAAGGATGCCATCGAGCAGCTCCCCGACCCGAAGCCGCATTACAACACCATCGCTACGCTCATGAAGCGACTGGAAGATAAAGGGTATCTCGCCCACCATGAATATGGTGGCTCCTTCGAGTATTACCCCACCATTGCAAAGGAAAGTTATAAAGACACTTTTATGAAAAAGGTACTCAATACTTTCTTTGATAACTCCTATCTCAATATGCTGGCTTATTTCGCTAAGGAAGAAAAAATCAGTGCGGAAGACATGAAGACGCTGGTAAAGATGATCGAAAAAGATAAAAAATAACGTGTATGCCTACCCTGTTTATATATATTCTGCAAGCATCCTGTGCAATGACGCTTTTTTATCTCCTGTATATCAGCTGTTTTAAGAAAGAAACATTTTACCGGTATAACAGGATCGTTCTGCTGAGCGCTTTCATATTCTCAGCGATATTGCCGCTGCTTCCCCTCCCTGCATGGCAATGGACGCAAAAATCAACAGAAGCCGCAACACCGGTAAGCGTTTACTTTAGTGATAACGCGCACGCATCTACGCCGGTAACCGGTGTCGCAGTGGAACACCACTGGTGGGACCCGCTGATGCAGCATGGCGGTACCATATTGGTAGCAGCATACATAACAATAGCCGCTTTCCTGCTGTTGCTGCATATACTGCAGCTCTTAAAGATTCGCCGCCTGGTGCGGGCAGGCAATGTATACATGCGTAATAACATACGTTATGTACAGCTCCCCGGAATAACAGCGCCCTTCTCTTTTCTGAGAACCATTTTCTTCGATCCTAACGCACATGCCCATACGGAATTGCAACATGTTCTCAAACATGAAGAAGCGCATGTACAGCAATACCACTCTGCTGATATGCTGCTATCAGCCCTCTACTGCTGCATTTGCTGGATCAATCCCTTTGCATGGCGTTGTAAAAGAGCGCTGCAGCTGAACCTGGAGTTCCTGGCAGATGAAGCCGTCATCCAAACCACCGACGCCCCGGATGCCTACCAGTACAGTTTACTGAAGATAGGCCTGGCCGGCAGCCGCGTAACCATCGTGAATCATTTCAGCAAATCATTCATTAAAAACAGAATACTCATGATCAACAAAACCCAATCACCCCGGCTACGTACCTGGCGGTACCTCCTGCTGCTGCCGGTATTTGCACTGGCAGCGGGCCTTCTGGCAGCCACTTCTCCATCATCAAAAAACGACGCGGGCACTAAATACCTGGCCACAGAAAACGACCGGCTCTATGGAGTGGTTACGCCATTAACTTCTGATAAGGACTTCGCGGAGATGAAGGATGCATTGGAAAAAAAAGGTATAACGCTGAACATCCCGACCCTCAGACGTAATAAGAACGGGGAAATCACAGCAATTGATTTCAAACTGGTGTCGGGTACCTGGTCAATGCGGGAAACAATGGAAGTTCCGTTTACACCTTATTTCTTTTATTGTGCTGAGAAGGAAGGCGGAATAGGTCCTTTTCCAATGAAGAATTGCCCCCGGCACCTGCAGGACCTTGCATTGGCAGAAGGTAATGGAGCCGCTAAAGGGATTACTACCGACTCCACCTTTTTGAATCGCTTTCCAGGTGGAGAGCACGCATACCGCAAGGTGTTTGCAAAAAATGTCCGCTATCCGAGGGCAAGCCAGCAAAGCAAAACGGCCGGTGTGGTCAGGCTGCAATATAAAATTCAGCCCAACGGTGTCATCAATAATATAGAGTTGCTGGAAACGCCGGATAAAGCACTTGGCGATGAGGTAAAACGTGTTTTAGAACAGCTCCCTACCTTTGCAGCGGATCCTTCGGGGAAAACTGTTACCGTTTCCCTGCGCATATCATTTATGCTGGATAATGGCGCAGGTGGATTTATTAAAGGATCCGACGCAGATAACGCGGATATAATTGTAGTGGGATACCTGCCGAAACCGATTTCCTTTATTCAGCCACTGTCTCTTTCTTTTTTCGACGACCCTTCGTCACCTTGTTAAACAGGTTGATACCTAGTTGAACACCTATAAACTCAAGTGCTGTCATTAATGCCCCGGTAGCAAAATTCTTAAACTTACCACTTCCCCAGGCCATCTTAGCCACATTCATGGCTACGTTCAGGGCACCGCTATGTTTTGCGCTACCGGGGATAACAGCATTCAGGGCCATCTTTTTATAGTTGTCCCTGAAAAAATCCACCCTGTTTCCCATTTCATTTTCCAGCTGCCTGGACTTCATTTTTAGCCGGGTAATTTCCAGCTCCAGTGATTCGAAGCTGTCTATTTTCTTACTCATGTGTAAACATTTATCATTGTTTATCCTTTCATGGTGTTTTCAGTGGCTTCTTCATCAGGAACATACCCCGAATCTACAGGTTGCTCCGGATGTTCCTTTGTCCGCTGATTGTGAATATGATTGGAATGCTCATCCTGGTCCGTAATTTCATCTACCAGTTCAGTAATCAGCAATTTAGCCAGTGGCCGCTGTATCAGCTGCTTACGGAACAATAAAATAACCAGGAATAACAATATAAATAATCCTGCAGCACAGCTGAAACCAATGGTAAAACTATTGGTCATTTCCCCGATCCAGAAGCCTACTACCATGCCCAGGAACACAATCACAAAAAAGAACAGCAGGAAAGCCATCAAAAGAGAGAAAAACAATCCCAACGCTTTTGACAGCTTTCCTGCTGCCTGGAGCTTAATCAGGTCCAGTCTGGTTTCCAGGTATTCCCTGGCTACTTTTCCCGTTTGGGAAAAATAGTTGCTGAAATTATCTTCCATGCAAATCAATTTATTCAAATGGGGTTATGCCAACTCATTCTCTAACTCATCCTGGAACTGATCTTTCTTCTTTCTCCATTTTTCTTTCAGCTTTTCAGACTGATCTCTTAATTTTTCTACCAGCTCATCTTTTTTATCGGAATTGAGGAAATACCCTACTGCAACGCCCACGGCTGCACCTACAATAAATGAAACCACGGCTTTGGAACTGTTACTCATAACTAAAGGTTTTTAAGATGTTATAAATTAGGTTTTCTTTTTTGGTAACAGAGGTGCAACAAACATTATTCCATAAATGACAATTGAATAAAAAGCTGTGTTAAACCTCCGCCAAATAAGAACAAGCTCTCCGTAATTTTGTTTAGGGTTTATAAAAGTATAACGGTGCGGCCGGTCTGTTTTTTGACATACCGGATAATTACACGATATTATGTACTATGAGCTATCTTGACAACGACCGCCTTAAACAAATTGGCTTTTTACTCCTGATCCTATTTCTTGCTGTGCTCCTGTTTATGGAGATGTTCACCTTTTTTCCCGGCTTCCTGGGAGCTGTTACCCTGTATGTAATCAGCAGGAAATGGATGTTCAAACTGGTAGAACAACGTAAGTGGAGAACAAATCTTGCCGCTGCACTGCTGATGGTACTCTCCTTCCTGGTGATCCTGCTGCCCATAGGCATGCTGATAAACATGCTCGGGGCTAAAGCCGCTTATGCCGCCAACCACTCCACAGAACTCATCAACAGCCTCAAACAAACCAATGCCCGGCTGGAAAATAGCCTGGGATTCGGCCTGCTCACCGCAGAACGGCTGCAGAAAATACAGGAAAATATCACCGCCTTTTTACCCGGGTTCCTGGGCGCTACCTTCAATACGCTTACTACCATTGCCCTGATGTATTTCATGCTGTATTTTATGCTGGTAAACGGCCGGAAAATGGAAGAGAACCTCTATGAGTATATTCCCCTGAAAGATAAAAATGTGGAAAGACTGGGTAAAGAGTTCAACACTTTGGTAATTGCCAATGCCGTAGGTATCCCCCTCATTGCGGTGGTACAGGGTGTTATTTCTCTGATCGGCTATTTAATTTTTGGAATCCCCCAACCTTTTTTCTGGTTTGTGATCACCTGTTTTACCGCAATGTTGCCGGTGATAGGCGCCGCCGCTGTGTATGTGCCACTGGGAGTTTATTTACTGGCTTCCGGCAGCACCTGGCAGGGCATAGCGGTGCTGGTGTACGGATTCGGCGTGGTGGGCACCTCCGATAACGTTGCGCGGATGTTGCTGGCAAAGAGAATTGCAGACGTCCATCCCCTCATTACTATATTCGGTGTAATCATTGGCGTTAGCCTGTTTGGTTTCATCGGCCTGATTTTCGGCCCCTTACTCATCTCTATGTTTATCCTTTTGCTGGATATTTACGGAAATGAGTTTGTGATAAAAAGAAGGGATATCGCGCAGAAGAAACCGGCCACCGATACAGATGTCCGCGATACGCCCGGAACAAGGTAATCAGCGGTAATAATTATTTTCGGAGATATAATTAATCACATTATCAGGTACCATAAAACGGACAGATTTTCCTTCTTTCAGCCATTTTCGGATATCTGTAGCGGAGATGTCCAGCATAGGCGCATCCAGTATTTCAATCCGGGCGCCAAAGGTGTCTGTTATTTCATGCCCCGGCCGGCGGTAAACATAGATCGGATAATTTTTCACGATCTGTTCGTAATTTTTCCAGCGCGGTAAATTCTGAAAGCTGTCGCTTCCCATAATGATGGCAAATTCCTGTGTTGGAAATTTCTCCTGCAAATACGTGAGCGTGTCCACTGTATAGGACGGCCGGGGTAACGAAAACTCAATGTTGCTGGCCCGCAGCCGCACTTCGTCTTTGATGGCCAGCTCCACCAGGTGAAAGCGATCATGTTCATTCAGCAGGGCCGACTGTGGTTTCAGCGGGTTATGCGGCGAAACCACCAGCCATACTTTATCAAGATCAGTATTGTGCGCTACGTAATTGGCAATGATCAAATGCCCCGTGTGTATAGGATTAAAAGACCCAAAATACAAGCCTATTCTCATGTTTTCATCGTATAAATTGCCAATGGCTACTTCATAATGCGTGTAAAAATAGGTATTTATAGCGGGAACATGGAAATAAGGCTTATTCCAGTGGTTTGAATTGTTCAAACACCTGGCCGCAGTTCTTGCAAAAATGGATCGCACGGCACAACGTAGAGCCGAAAGGAGAACGTAAATAAGTTTGTTCGCTGCCGCAATGCGGGCAGGGAACCTCCATCATAAGTTCTGGGCTTACCTCTCCCGTCAATACTTTGGGAGGGGCTATGCCAAAGGTTTTCAGCTTTTCCTTGGCGGCAGGCGTCATCCGGTTGCTATGCCAGTGCTCCTGTTTGTCCACTTCAACGCTAACGGCTATACCAAGTTCTTTTTCCAGCACTGTTTTAATGTTATGCCGGATATAACTCACCGCCGGGCAGGCCGCAAAAGTGGGAATCATTTTAATATGCACCGCCGAGTCATTCAGATCCACACCGGTGATCATTCCCAGATCCACTACGCTCAATACCGGGATCTCCGGGTCCATCACCGTTTCCAGTGCTGCATATACATCGGCTATCGTAATTGTTTTGGAAGACATCATTTACCAGCTGGCCTCCGTATCCAGGTTAAACACTTCACTCATTTCTCTCAATAAAGGCTGCAGGTGCGGCGTATGAAGTCCATGACGGCCGCCATACACCGGAACAATAGCACTTATCTCCGGCAGGTTCAGGGAGGCCTTTACCAATACCGGGTAAATCCGATCCAGCCAGCGATGGTACAATCCCGTTTCACCAGGATATACCTTGTCTTCAATCAAAGCCTCTTCATATAGCTGCGAGGGTTCAAAAATTCCCGCCGCCAGTGCAATCGTTTGGTCGAGCGCCTGCTGCATACGGTCGTAGCTTTCTTCTCCCGCCCGGCTCAGTTGCATAATCCATGCATTTGCATGCAGCGTATGATATTTCAGCTCCCCCTTTACTTTTTTGCTCAATAGCCGGAAAGGTTCATAACTGCTGTCCTGTAAACTTTCATAACGGACTGATTCGGCCAGGTCAAATAAAAAGTGCCGCATCAGGCTGAAATCATATTCACCATTAGGCATCTCTACCAGGTGCGACGACTTGAATTCTTTCTCCGGACGGAGAAATGCAAATGTATCCGGATCTTTTCCTCCGAGATCTTCATGAAGCATGCGATACAACGCCCATGCATGGCCTATTTTGTCCTGCGCCATGGAAGAAAAAGCAATATCTTCTTCCATCACAGGTCCCAATCCCGTCCACTCAGAATTACGATGTCCCTGAATCAGTTCATCGTCTGCCATTTTTATAATCAGGTCTGTTAGTGCTGCGTTGTTCATTTGGATTGTTTGAATTTATTGATCTTCTCCATCACTTTAAAGCCACTGGCATCCCGGTAGGTTTTCTCCATATTGTTGGCAAACATATCTTCATCTTCCACATCAAAGGCCAGAATGTCTGCACTTTTCACGACCCAGAGATTGACACATTTTTTCCGGCGGGCAAATTGCTCTTTCGCAAAAACCAGTGCCAGCTGCGGGTCCGGCGCATGTACACAGCCCACGTGCTCATGATGAGCGCCTCTCTTCTCCTGGTGAAATACCTCGTATATGTTCCAGTTCTCTCCCTCCTCCACTTTCACTACTTCCCCGGCCGGGCCCAGTTTCAGCCTGTTTACACGGGGATCTAAAGAATCGTTAGACATGAATATTTGAATAGTTTTAATGATAAAGTTTGATGCCGCTTTCTCTGCCGGCACATCCTAGGCCACCGGCAATACCCGTTTTTCTGTTGGTTTCATGAGCGCTTTGCGTACCCAACGGCCCTTTTCTTCTGCCCACTTGCGCACCTGCAGCCGTTCCATATTACAGGGTCCGCCGCCGTTAATCACCCGGAAAAACTCGTCCCAGTCGGGGTCCGTGTATTCCCAACGGCCGGTCTCCCCGTTTTTGCGCAGCGCAGGATCCGGCAGAGTGAGGCCCAGCTCCCAGATCTTAGGCACATAGGACTCCAGGAATTGATTCCGCATATCATCATTACTCGCCATTTTCACTTTCCATTGCATCAGTTTTTCACTATGACTGGAACTTTTGTCCGGAGGACCAAAGAAATGCATAATAGGCTGCCACCAGCGGTTGAGGGCATCCTGCAGCATTTCCTTCTGCGCCGGCGTACCCGTTGCCAGTTCAATAAAAGCGTCATGGCCCTGTTTGAGGTGGAAGCTTTCTTCGTAACAAATACGCTCCAATGCCCTGCAATAGGGACCATACGAACCCTTCGCATTGGCAACCTGGTTTACAATGGCTGCGGCATCAATCAGAAATCCGATAACAGCTACATCTGCCCAGGTTTCCGCCGGATAATTAAATACGTTGGAGTACTTGGATTTACCGCTGAGCAGGTCGTTAATCATCGCCTCCCTTGATTTACCGAGTGTTTCGGCCGCATTGTACAGTAACTGCCCGTGCCCTATTTCATCCTGCACTTTGGCGATTAGCGCCAGTTTGCGCTTGAAGCCCGGCGCCCTCGTAATCCAGGTGCCTTCCGGTAATGCCCCGATAATTTCTGAGTGAGCGTGTTGTTCAATAAGGCGTATTAACTGCCTCCGGTATTCCACCGGCATCCAGTCGCCGGGTTCTATCTTTTCCCCTCTGGCAATACGTTCCTCAAAAGCAGCGAGCTTTTCCGGCTCATCATGCTGCTGTTCTTCCCGCAACTGATTTCTGTTGGGTTCGTCGAAAATATATCCACCGCCGTACATAGTGCGATTGTTTTGGTCGCTAGTAAATTACGGAAAAAAGACCGTTTCAGCAGGAATTGATTGTTAAAACAGCGGTATTCAAATGTTATAGAATCGCCAAATTTTTCCGTCATGAAACAGATAGCCGGCCATTCCCTTAATTTTATTACCTTCTAACCGATAATGCTGTCTGCTGCTACCATACTGAGCTTTTTGCTATTGTTCACCGGGCATAAAAATCCACGCCCGGAGGGCCGGCATTATACCGTCATACAGCTGAATTTCGAAGAAAAACAAACGCCCGCACCGCCCGGATCCGATACTATTTATTATGATTTCGAAAGAAAACTGCAATGGGAGGATTTTCAGGCAAAGCCTTCGCCCAACGGCCCCAGCGCTGCAGTTTCCTACACCAGCTTTGCCTATGAGGGCAACAGCAATCTCGTAAATGATACCCTCCGGATCACGCTAAACCTTCAGGTGTTCTTTATAAAAAGCGCGTCGTGGGTAAGGCCGGAAGCAAGGAACAGCTATGCCCTGGCACATGAACAACTTCATTTCGATATTACCCGCCTGGTGGTGGAACGGTTTAAACAGAAGCTCCGGCAAACCGCATTGAACCGCGACGACTACGATAGTATCATACAATATCAGTACCTTCAGTCTTTCCGGGAGATGAACCGCCTCCAGTACCGTTTCGACCAGGAAACCCACCACGGACTGAACGCTGCAGAACAGATCCGCTGGCGGGATAAAGTAAATGTGGGCCTGAAAAACAACGGCGTGCTTCCGGAAGAACTGGGTATTGAAGGCATTAACTTCCGACCCATACAATAACAACCCGTTTTAACGTTTATTCATAGCGGTTATGCAGCATAAAAAAGGATCTATGCAACCAAATAATTTTTACCACTCATTGCTCACTGGCTTAGTGCTCATTTTTTTGATGACTGCCTGTAATAAAAAAGATAGTAATGCCCCGCGAAACCGCGGAGGTGATGGCGTAACCGGCTCCGTCAACGACAGCGTCTTTTTCATCGCAAAAGATATATACCTCTGGAACGACGTTTTGCCCGACTCGGCAACATTCAAACCCAATCAATATGCAAATCCGATCGTGCTGTTTAACGCATTGAGAACCTATAAAAAAGACGCTTCCGGCAATAACCTCGACAGGTACAGCTTTGTAGACAACGGCGGCACCTCCAGGGCCTTACAGGAAGGAATTGCGGGCGATATGGGCTTTGAAGTCGGCTATCAAACAGATTCTACCTTGTTTGTGGTGTATGTATACCCCGGCTCTCCGGCCGGTAAAGCTGGTATTAAAAGAGGCTGGCAGTTAATTGACGTAAATGGGGTTACCCGCTTCCGGGTAAATGATGGTACTACGGATAATATGCTGAATACCGCCTTCGGCAGCGCCAGCGCCTCCTGGGGTTTCCGTAAACCAGACAACACTACCCAGCAGTTTAATTTAAGCCGTGTAGATTATAAGCTGAATCCTATTCTTTATTCTCACTTATATGACTTTAACGGCAATAAAATCGGCTACTTTGTTTTTAATAACTTCGTAGCATTATCCGACGTAAAAGCGCAGATAGACTCAATTTTTGATGCTTATACAAAGGCAGGAATAAAGCAGGTGGTTATTGATCTGCGATATAACGGTGGCGGGCTTATTGAAACAGCAGAATACCTGGCCAACATCCTGGTGCCTGCAGCCAAAAGCAATACCACCATGTATTCCCAGTATTTCAATAACAACGTGAATACTAACAATTATGGCCCCTACTTCAAATACATGAAGGCCGTACCTTATTATCCCAGCGTAAACTGGTCGGATATCTTCTACAGCGAAGCTACTACCTATAAAACAGCGAAGTTCCAAAAAAGCGGCGCACTTGCCTTAAACAAAGTTACATTCCTGGGTACACGTAATACCGTATCTGCCAGTGAACTGCTGTACAATGTGCTGAAACCGGTAATGACCACCAAGCTGGTAGGAAGCAACACTTATGGCAAACCTGTTGGTTTCATTAATATCTCTTTTGGTAAATATGATATGTACGCGGTTAACTTCCAGACAAAAAACTCGGCTAACGAAGGCGATTATTTCAGTGGCCTTCCGGCAGATATAAAAGCAGAGGATGATTTCTCGCTCGACTGGGGCGCCCTCAGCGACCCGTTATTACGCGCGGCACTCATTGATATGGGGGTTGACGCCGGTTCACTGGGCCGTGCAGCAAAATTAAACGGAAACAGGCTGGCTGTAACACCTGCCAACAGGCTGGAATCCACTAAATTTAAAGGGATGATACAAACCATCCGCCAATAGCCGGTAGTTTCTTTTGCGGAACTACCGGACTTCATTTTTACATCGTTTTAGCGCCGCTATATTTGTTCTCCGGCATATCGCTGTCCAGTTTCTTCACCACTTCCAGCACCGCCTGTACTGCCCTGTAATAGAAAGAATGATTAATGCGCGAATATTCATCAGAGAGATGATGGTAATCCGGGTGATCTTCCACGCCGAAGTACAGGAACGGGATCTTTTGTTTAAAGAATTCATACTGATCGCTCTGTTTCGTCCAGTCGTCTGTACCACTTTCCGGTTTATCATGACCAGCTATTAGTTTCACGCTGCTGCGGGCAGCCACATCATCGGTATACTTCTTCAGATCCGGAAACTGGAATGTGCCGCATACATACAATTCGTTTTTGTCGTTATGGGCAATCATATCCATGTTAATATTCTGCCGGATTTGTATAAGTGGCACCGGGGACTGTGCTACAAAGGCTTTAGCTCCCTGAAGTCCTTCCTCCTCTCCATCAAAAGCGGCGAAAATAAGGGTATAACGGGGCGGGTGCGTTTTAAAATAAGCAGCCATTGCCAATAATCCGCCTATGCCGGAAGCGTTGTCGTCTGCGCCGTTATACACGGTATCCGCACCATTTGTTTTGGAGGTAATACCAAGATGATCATAATGCGCAGAAATAACAATCACTGTATTCAGCTTACCGGGGATATAGCCGTACAGGTTAGTCCCCATAATTTTCTTATCTCCTTCCTGGAAATAGAAAGGATATTCGTAGGTATCGTGATAAGCGGATAAGCCAATTTTTTTGAAGCGGTCGAGGATATAAAATTGCGCCATACGGCTGCCGCGGGTACCCGTTTTCCGGCCTTCCATCTTATCGGCGGAAAGCGTTTTCACATCTTTCATCAATTGCATGGAATCAACGGAAGTTTGCGCAATCGCAGGCAGCGCAAAAAGCAGGCAAAAGCTGTAACAAAGCCATTTCATAAACATTGCATTTATGGTTAACTATACCTGCAATGTACAAGATATTATTTGAAGATATTAAAGATGATCAAACTGCACACATAGGCCAGTGCAGTCATGTAAACAAGTTGTATCAGCGGGTATTTCCAGGATTTGGTTTCACGTTTTACAATGGCCATTGTACTCATACACTGCATGGCAAACGCATAAAAAATCATTAAGGACAACCCGGAGGCCAGCGTGTATACCGGCGCTCCGTCAGGCCAGGTAGCCGACGACAGTTTTTCCCGGAGAGTAGCGTTATTGTTATCAGGATCTTCTCCCACACTATAGAGGGTAGCCATAGTACCCACAAACACTTCGCGGGCAGCAAAAGAGGTGATCAGTGCAATGCCGATTTTCCAGTCAAATCCCAGCGGACGGATGGCCGGCTCAATGGCATGACCGAGTACCCCTGCATAGGAATTGGATAATTTGGCAGATTGAAATTCCTTATTCAACACCGCTGCTTCGGGAGATTCAGCAGGCACTTTCGCGAGAAGTTGTTCATATTTGGCATGTACCGGTTCCATTCTGCTGGCAGGACCATAAGAAGCCAGGAACCAGAGGATTACAGATATTACCACAATCACCTTACCGGCGTCTTTCACAAATATTTTCGCTTTCTCCACCATGGTGGTTCCCACATTGGCCCAGCGCGGGGAGCGGTAAACCGGTAACTCCATGATGAAGTAACTCTTTTCTTTGATGCGTACAAACAGCTTCATGATAGCCGCAATGAAGATGGCCATGAAGAAACCCAGCAGGTAAAGCCCCATCATAATAAGTCCCTGCAGGCCAAGAATACCGAAGATCCGCTTGTCGGGGATGACCAACGCAATCATCATGGTATAAATAGGCAACCTCGCAGAACAACTCATTAAAGGCGTTACCATAATAGTGATAAGCCGTTCCTTTTTATTCTCAATAGTACGGGTGGCCATGATAGCGGGTACAGCACAAGCCACTCCGCTGATCAGCGGCATCACTGACTTTCCGTTTAATCCCACCTGCCGCATCAGGCGATCCGTCAGGAAACTGATACGGGCCATGTAGCCAGTATCTTCCAGTATGGTGATCAGGCCAAACAGGATCATGATCTGGGGAATAAACACGGCAAAACCGCTGATACCAGCCAGGATCCCATTGATGAAGAAGTCGGTAACTTTATTGTCGGGGAGGATATTGCTCAGCCATCCGCTCAGCGCGCCAAAGCCGCCTTCGATCCAGTCCATGGGGTATGAAGCCAGCCAGAAAATGCTTTGGAACAGGAGGAACATCACTACCAGCAAAATTACGTAACCCCAGAAACGGTGCAACAGGAGGTCGTCTATTTTTTCAGAACGCAATTGCTTCTGCAGCGGATCATTTTCCACTACCGTCGCTTTCATGATATGTTTGATCCGGCTATACCGCTGCATGATCTCTTCGGCCTGAATCTTTGTTTTATTAAACTGGTATGTTTCCAGTGCGCCATGAATCGCCTTTTTCTGTGTAATGTCTATAAAAGGCAGATCGTCTACGTTAACGGCTATATGTAAAGCGCCGTAATCACTTTTCACCGGTACTGTTTTACGTACCTCGTCAATCACGTCTTTAGCCAGCGCGTTGTTATTAATAAAATCCCTGGGAGGAGTGCTGTAATGGGAACGCATCGACAGGTCTATTACTTTCTTGATTTCCGTAACCCCTTTATTTTTTCTTGGATTGATGGCTACTACGGGTACGCCCAGTTCCCTTTCCAGTCCGTCCAGGTCTATCTCCACTCCCTTTTTACGGGCAATGTCCATCATGGTGAGGGCTATAATGACCGGGATTTTGAGATCGATGATCTGGGAACAGAATAACAGGTTACGTTTAAGGTTGGAAGCATCCGCTACAATGATCACGAGGCGGGGGGTATCTTCGTTTTGCTGGTTAATCAGCACATCATAGGTAACATATTCATCGGCGCTTTTCGGATACAGGCTATAAGTTCCCGGCAGGTCGATAATATTGGCTGTTACGCCTGATACTATCTGAGCTATCCCGGTTTTTTTATCTACCGTTACGC
Source organism: Chitinophaga sp. ARDCPP14 (assembly GCF_051362515.1). Classification (NCBI taxonomy): domain Bacteria; kingdom Pseudomonadati; phylum Bacteroidota; class Chitinophagia; order Chitinophagales; family Chitinophagaceae; genus Chitinophaga; species Chitinophaga sp. ARDCPP14. The sequence continues at coordinate 646,821 of NZ_JBKIXB010000002.1, forward strand.
CCGGAAAATTACCCACCTTCTGGTTTAAGCCGGTGAGCGCATTAAAAAGGGAACTTTTACCACTATTCGGATTACCTACCAGCGCGATGTTTATGGGAGCCTGCATTCCTTATCTTATCCTATTTATTAATATTAATTGCTGAAGATGCAAAGTTAAACATTAATCAGCCGGCGGAATGATCCGATCGGGAAAATCTCAGAATGGTAATTTGCCGGAAAAGATAAAGCGAAAACAGTGGCTTGTTTTCGCTTTATCTTTTTAAAAATTAATTATTTATATAGATTAACTGTGAAACATGTTAATGAGGGAATAAGCCAGGAAAGATACATCGCCTTCGATGGGCTGGTTCTTTTTCACCGCTTTAACTGCATTTTCAGCGGCGGGTCCCTTGTAACGGTAGCCTTCATTGGAAGAGTCGGTATTCGCCTTTTCCGGCGCCGGTTTCTTTTCGTTGACGTCGTCGGTACCATCGGGTGTCATTTTCAGGTTCAATGGTCCGGGCTGGTCATTATCGAAATCGTTATCCCAGTCGCCATTGTCGTTACGGTCGTACCGGCTAAAGTCATAGTTACGGTATACTTCGCGGTCTATTTCAATATTCTTTCCTACCGGTACTTTAATGGTTACTGTAATACGCTGACCGCGGTACTTGGAGTGCGGCGGCAGGGAAAACCCTTCCGGCAGGTACAATACAGAGTCCTGTTGGTTCAGGTGGAACGCTATATCATGAGCCAGCATTTTTGCCTGTTGAACGGTACGGCCCCTGGAAAAGCGGGATACATCTACCGAGAAACTGTCGGTCGGGCTTTTTTCAACCCTTATCCGGATGTAGTTAATCAACACGGTATCGTCTGCGATCAGTAAGTGATCATCAAAGAAACTGATGTCGTCGCCATTGATTTCAGACAGGATACCAGGCGTTCTTTTCAGTATCAGCTTGCCTTTCGATGGCTGTTGAATGGCTATTGCTTCCGTTTCTGTTGCCGGTCTTCTGAAATCTTTTACAAAGGACGTAGCAATGATGGCGGCGAAAGTCAGTCCAAGTAACCAGAGGAAGGTTAAGGTATAACCTGCATAGCGGTTGCCTTCTTTTACACCGGTGAGTTTACGGATGATGAATATAACCAGTGCAACAATCGGGATGCCTATGAGCAATCCAACTGCAGGCCATAACAATGCGCTTTGCACCGGAGCGCCGAGTAACAGATCCTTGATGGGAAAAAGGGCCGCGGAAGTGGCTGCAATGGCTATTCCTGCCACTATCAGGCAGATCAGCATCACTACAGCGAAGAAGTAAAAGAACCCTTTGGTAACAGCTACCAACACTTTACCTAATCCACTTGCCAGGCTCACAAAAAAGCGTTCGATATCACTACCTACCTGCTTGCCGCGGCCCTGAGAAAAATTTCGGATATCATCTCCTACATTTTTCACCTGGCCTTTCATATGATTTAATTCTTCCTGGATGGTGGACTTGATAGTGTTCAGATCCACCTTCTCTCCTCTCATTTCCAGCTTTTCCGCTGCCGTGTCGGCAGACGGAGTTGCTATCCAGAGGATGAAGTATACAAGGATACCGGTACCAAAGCCACCGATCGCCAACAGGGCGAATATGATACGGAAGATCACCGGATCGATATTGAAATAAGCGCCTAACCCGCTACATACGCCACTTAGCACCTTATTTTCCGGATCGCGGTACAGGCGTTTGCGTGGGCGGGGAATATATCCTGCAAACGGATCGTCTTCCTTTGTTTGTTGAGTGCTTTCGCCGGCAGCGTCGTCGAATTGCTCTGGTGTACCCATGGAAGCTTTTACTGCAATTACATCTTCATCAGTAATACAATGAGCGCCTTTTTTCAATTTATCCTGGAATATTTCAGCAATGCGGCTTTCAATATCAGACACGATTTCATCCCCGCCTTCCTCTTTCGAGAAATATTTTTTCAGGCTCCCGAGATACTGATTCAGTATCTCATACGCGCTATCCTCGATGGGGATAAGGCGGCCTGAAAGGTTTATGTTGATTATCTTTTTCATTACCAGTTGATTTTAGGTTTTAGGTTAGTCTTCCTTTACAGGGGTGTACTATTTTGTGTTAATTGATGCACCGCATTGGCCAGTTCGTTCCAGGTACTTTCCAGTTCTTTATAAAAGGTTTCCCCTTTATCTGTCATGGAAAAATACTTCCGTGGGGGGCCTGAGCTGCTTTCTACCCAGCGGTAAGTGAGTAATTCCGCATTTTTTAATCTTGTTAATAAAGGATAAAGAGTGCCCTCCAGGATATCCAGCTTTGCTTCCTTCATCTTTTCGATGATATCTGAAGGGTAAGCTTCTCCTTGCTTAATGACGGACAATATGCAAAACTCCAGCACTCCCTTCCTCATCTGCGATTGTGTGTTATCAATGTTCATGGCAAGTGAGCTTTAATGTTTTTTTCTAATGGTGGTTTCTGATCAGTTATTAAAGTGTTTGATAGCTATTCTTTCAACTTTACGATACAAAAATAGGAAACTTTTACTACTATGCAATACACAATACCATAGAAAGCAAAATAACTTGTTTAGAACGTTACCCGGCAAAGCCTATAAAACGCAATACAGCTGCGGATCTTACAGAAAAATCAGGCTATAACACCGGCTGCAGGATAATGATGACCGGTTTTCAGCCGGGATAAACGGAAAGGAACAGTTGGGGCCGCCTTTTTATGTTAAAATCCTTTAACATTATTTTAATTGGGATTTTTTACCATTTATGGTTAACCTCTATTACATTTGCATTAAGCGTATTATACACATGAAGAAATTAATCGGCATATTCCTGCTGGCACTGATGGTGTCACAACTGCTTCCGATCAAGGAAGTAGGGAAGCTGTTATTTAATAACCAGATTGTGGAAGAACACCCGGTTGATTGTGGTGGTGATCATATAAAGATTGCGAAAGAGCTGAAATTTTGTAAACAGTTTGACGAGATTCAGTTTAACCCATTACTCATTCTTGGTATTTTACAATATCATTTAATGGAAGATATTCCCAGCAACCCTGCTCAGGAAATACACGCCCCTCCTCCCAATACGCACATCGCGTAATTTCGTTTTGCAGTTGTCATTACAACAGCTGTTTTTCTATTTTATTTATTACTGATTTTTTCAAACACTGCCCGCGCTACGTGTATCCATTAAGGCGATACCTGTATGTAGCCGTTAACGGGGTGTACTATTACATCATTGTAGCTTCCACGGTTGCAGCATTGGCTGCTATCCGGAAGTGTGATCCCTCAACGGAAAAGCAAATTTTATGAACAAGCAAATATCAATATTCTCCAATATAAAAGGCGATTTTTCAGCCGGCCTTGTTGTTTTCCTCATTGCGGTGCCATTGTGCCTGGGAATCGCCCTGGCCTCAGGAGCGCCCTTGTTTGCCGGTATGATTTCCGGTATCATCGGTGGCCTGGTAATCGGCTTTTTAAGCGGCTCGCAATTGAGTGTAAGTGGTCCTGCAGCAGGTCTTACCGCTGTTGTACTGGTGGCTATCACCAAACTTGGCGCCTTCGATGTATTCCTCCTGAGCGTGGTAATAGGCGGCGCCATCCAGCTTATACTGGGATTAATCAAAGCAGGGACGGTAGCCAACTACTTCCCTTCCAATGTAATCACAGGTATGCTTACCGCTATTGGTATCATCATTATCCTGAAACAGTTACCGCACGCATTTGGCTATGATGCCGATTCGGAAGGTGATTTCAACTTTATTCAGGTAGATGGCGAAAATACTTTCAGTGCCCTGCTTTCCACGATTAACCACATTAATCTTGGCGCAACATTGATCACCATTATCTCCATTCTCATTATTCTGTACTGGAGCAAGATCCCGAAGCTCAATGTAGTGCCAGCGCCACTGGTAGCAGTAATTACCGGCATATTGCTGAATACAGCATTTTCCGGCAGTGAGCTGCTGGCACTGGGATCTAATCACCTGGTAACTTTACCGGTAGCCGGTAGTTTTGGTGATTTCGTGAACCAGTTCACGCTCCCGAATTTCAGCGCCATCACTAACAAAGATGTTTGGATTACCGGCGCTACTATAGCAATAGTAGCTTCCGTGGAAACCCTGCTGAATGTGGAAGCCACCGAAAAACTGGATCCTCTGAAACGCCATACTTCTCCTAACCGGGAATTGAAAGCACAAGGTATTGGTAACATGATCAGTGGCTTAATTGGCGGTTTACCAATCACCTCTGTAATTGTACGCTCCAGCGCTAATATCAATGCCGGTGGTAAAACCAAACTGGCAACAATGACGCATGGTGCATTATTACTGGTTTGTACGGCCCTGATCCCTGCATTATTAAATAAAATTCCGCTGGCTACCCTGGCGGCAGTATTGCTGGTAACTGGTTACAAATTGTGCAAAATTTCCATTTTCAAGGAAATGTTCAAAAATGGTAAGTACCAATGGGTGCCTTTTGTTGTAACCGTATTAGCCATCGTGTTTACCGATCTGCTGGTAGGTATTGCATTGGGTATGATTGTAAGTGTGCTCGCCATTTTACGTGGTAATATGAAAAGCTCTTACTATTTCCGCAAGGAAAAATACCACAGTGGCGACAGCATCCGCCTGGAACTGGCACAGGAAGTTTCTTTCCTGAACAAGGCCAGCATCCTGCTTACGCTGGATCATATGCCTGAAAATATTACACTGGTGATTGATGCACACAAAACTGCTTATATCGATTTTGATGTATTGCAGACCATCCGCGAATTCAAAGACATCAAAGCGCCACAAAAAAACATCAAAGTAATCCTGACGGGATTTAAATCCGTGTACAACATTCAAAATACACCAGACCTTTCTGTTGAAGAACAGTCGAGGCTGAATTCCCCGCAGGTACACACTATTTCTTCCGGTAACCATAAAGAGTTACTGAAAGAGCTGCAGTTAAATTAAAGGCAGGTACACCTTTAATGTAAAAACGTAACGGAAACCATGCTTACATCCGTTCATTTTTCAATTTCAAAAAATGACAATTATGAAGACATTGAATAAAATATCTCAAGCCAATATATCTCCTAAAAAAGCACTGGAATTGCTGCAGGCCGGTAACACCCGGTTTGTGGAAAACCTTCGCCTGAACCGCAACCTGCTGCAAATGGTGAACGATACTTCCGACGGACAATGGCCCATGGCGGCTATCGTTAGCTGTATGGACTCCCGTACCTCTGCAGAGCTGATCTTTGATCAGGGATTGGGCGACATCTTCAGTATCCGTTTAGCCGGCGCCGTTATTTCCGATAATGTACTGGGCAGCCTCGAATATGCCTGTAAGGTAGCTGGCTCCAAATTCATCGTGGTGTTGGGCCATACGAAATGCGGCGCGATCAAGGGTGCCTGCGATTCCATTGAAATGGGTAACCTCACCGGGCTGTTAAACAAAATAGCCCCGGCTGTATTTGCAGAGAAAACTATTAAACAGGACCGCAACTCCCATAACGGCGAATTTGTGGAAGCGGTAAACGCGATCCATGTACAACGCTCTGTGCAGGCCATTATGGAACAAAGCAACATTCTCCGTGAAATGATCCAGAAAGGAGAAGTCGGTATTATAGGCGCGATTTACGACGTAGAAACCGGGATCGTAAGCTTTATGGAGCAAACGCTGATCCTGGAAAATAACATACCGGAAGGAGCAACAGCAGTAGCTGTTTAAGCTGTCCGCCTTTTATAGAAGAGAATAAATTTGCTTTTTCATAAAAAGAGGGAGACTCTGATAACACGTTAGATCAATTATTTAAAGGCATTGATCTGGCTGTTATCAGCGGTCTCCTTTTTTTATATCTGTTGCAACCGCGCGGCAGCCTGTTCCAGCGTAGCCTGTTTCTTCGCAAAACAAAACCGGATGACATGATCATCTTTTCCGTCCTGGTAAAACGCAGACACGGGGATCACCGCCACACCAAATTCTTTGGTCATACGGATCGCAAAATCCTTATCCCCTTCATCTGATATCCGGTCGTATTTCATCAGCTGGAAATAGCTTCCCTGGCTGGCCAGCGGGGTAAAACGGGTACCTTTCATTAACTCAAGGAAATAGTCTCTTTTCTGCTGGTAAAACGCCGGTAACTCCAGGTAATGAGATGGCGTTTCCAGGAATTTTGCCAGTCCGTACTGCATGGGGGTATTTACAGAAAAACAAAGGTATTGGTGCACCTTCCGGTACTCCTTCATCAGGTGCTCCGGCGCTACACAATAGCCCATTTTCCAGCCGGTATTATGAAACACTTTTCCAAAAGAGAAGGTAACAAAGCTATTCCTGAAAATAGCGGGATAACGCAATACGCTGTGATGCTGTGCGCCGTCGAAAACCAGGTGTTCATATACTTCGTCTGATAATACGATCAGGTTAAACTCATCCACCAGTTTTTCCAGTTCCTGCATATCATTTTCCTGTAAGATGCTCCCTGTTGGATTATGCGGGGTGTTCAGCATAATCATCCTGGTGTGGGGTGTGATTTTACTTCTTACTTCGTCCCAGTTGATCCGGTAGCCCGGAAACGAAAGGGAAATGAGCACGGGCACTCCCCCGTTTACCAATACATTGGGAATATAGCTGTCGTAGGCCGGTTCAAAAATGATCACTTCATCACCCGGATGTATACACGTAGCAATGGCCGTAAAAATAGCATAGGTGCCCCCGGGTGTAATGGTAATTTCCGAATCGGGATGTACCTGCTGCTGGTAAAGACTACTGATTTTTGTGGCAATAGCATTACGCAACTGCGGAAGGCCCGGCATAGGGGCATATTGGTTATGCCCTTGCTGCATGGCTTCATTTACCATAGCTTTCAGTTCATCACTGCAATCGTAATCGGGAAATCCCTGGGAGAGGTTAATTGCCTGGTGGGAAGCCGCCAGTGCGGACATGACGGTAAATATGGTGGTGCCTACGTTGGGCAGTTTTGAGATCATTGCCGGATTTTTTGATATTGAAATTCAGACATCTGCTGGTGAGAAAGTCTTTTCAGCCACTAAATATCTGAATTTCAATATCAAAAATCACAAAAATATTTACAGGAACTTCTCGCCTTTGTTGCGCTTGATTTCCCCTACATATTCTTTGATCTGTTGTTCATTTTCTTTTTTGCAGATGAGCAGTACATCGTTTGTATCGATTACGATGAACTCATCCAGGCCCTGTAACAGCACCAGTTTATCGTTAGGTACTTTCACCATGCATTTGGTAGCGTCTATCACCACCACGTTTTTACCCTGCACTGCATTGCCGAGGTAATCCTTTTCGAGGTTCTCATAGGCGGAAGCCCAGGTACCCAGATCACTCCATCCGAAATTGGCGGGGATCACATATACGTTGCTGGCTTTTTCCATGATACCGTAATCGATAGAGATATTGGTACACTGCGGATATACTTTCTCCATTACCTCTTTTTCCTGGGGGGTATTGAGTGCGGGTGTAGCCTGTTCAAACAGTTCATCTATCTCCGGAAGATATTGTTTAAAAGCTGCCAGGATAGTTTTTACATTCCATACAAAGATGCCGGCGTTCCAGAGGAAATCACCGCTTTGCAGGAACGTTTTGGCCAGTTCCAGGTTGGGCTTTTCTGTGAAGGTTTTCACCTGGTATACGTTATCCGCCACGTGTTGTGGTTCAAACTGGATATAGCCGTAACCGGTATCCGGGCGGGTAGGTTTGATTCCCAGTGTAACCAGGGCGCTGTTTTTCTGCACAAACAGCAGTGCATTTAAACAGGAATTGGTAAACGCCGGTCCATCCATGATCAGGTGATCTGCCGGGGCACAAATAATGTTGGCCAGCGGGTCCTGTTTATGGATTTTATGGGAAATGTAAGCAACACAGGGAGCTGTATTTTTACGGGATGGTTCGCTCACAATATTGGCTGTGGGCAACTCCGGCAACTGATCACTCACCTTGCTGTTATATTGATGGTGGGTTACCACGAATATATTTTCCTTTGGGATGAACTGCGCGAAGCGTTCATAAGTCCATTGGAGCAGGGTTTTTCCTGTGTTCAGGATATCCAGGAACTGCTTGGGATTGTCTGTGCGGCTATGGGGCCAGAACCGGCTGCCTATTCCCCCTGCCATTATTGCCACGTAAAAATGGCTGTTCAGCTGTGTCATTTCTAAATAATTCCTTCTCTGATTAAATCATGTAAGTGAATAATACCTTGATACCGTTCACCGTCCATTACCAGCAGTTGGGTAATATCGTGCTGGCGCATCATCTCTAAAGCGTTGATGGCCAGTTGATCCTGCTGGATCATTTTCGGGTGAAGCGACATTATATCTTTTGCCGTTACAGCTGCTGTAGGAACATCTTTCTCCAGCATTCTGCGCAGGTCGCCATCTGTAATGATACCCTGAAGTAATCCATTTTCATCCACTACGGCAGTAACACCCAGCATTTTGGATGAAATTTCCACAATCACCTCTCTCAATGAGCTGTTTGCTGATACCTGCGGGGCTTTGTGCTGTTTGCTGAGATCCCCGACCTTAAGGTACAATTTCTTTCCTAAAGCGCCTCCGGGATGGAACTTGGCAAAATCTGCAGCAGTAAATCCGTGCCATTCTATCAGGCAAACGGCCAGGGCGTCTCCCATCACCAGCTGTGCCGCCGTACTGGTAGTGGGCGCCAGGTTATTTGGGCAGGCTTCCTTACTAACCGTGGTATTAAGTACAAAATCGGCTTCCTGGGCTAAAAACGAGCTTGTATTCCCCACCATGGCAATTAAAGTGTTGCCAAAGTTCTTCACCAGGGGAACAAGCACCTTTATTTCGGCGGAAGTACCGCTTTTGGAGATGCACATTACCACATCTTCCTCGCGGATCATGCCCAGATCTCCGTGGATGGCATCTGCTGCATGCATGAAAAGGGCCGGCGTACCGGTAGAATTAAATGTAGCCACTATTTTCTGGGCAATAATGGCGCTTTTACCAATGCCTGTCACCACCAGTCTCCCCTGGCATTGAGCGATCTTTTCAACAACTCTTTCAAAATCTGCATCTATAAAATGCTGCAAATCATTAATAGCTGATGCCTCCATCGCAATTGTGCGCCTGGCTACCTGTCCTATATTGATAGTTTGATTCCTTTTCATGTCGATTTACAAATTTATCATTTTTTAACCAGCACTGGAGCGGTCAAGTAATTTATATTGATACTCCGCGCTTTTTTAAGTAACTTCGTGTCCCCTAAAAAACATATAAATATATTTCGTCATTTGTTGGTTCTTTAGAGTTAAAATTTGAATGCAATGGCTGTTGTTAAGGAACGTTTGATGGATGCATTACGCGAACACTTCGGGTTCGATTCCTTTAAGGGAAATCAGGAAAAAATTATAAATAGCATCCTCTCAGGCAAAGATACTTTTGTGATAATGCCAACCGGCGGAGGTAAATCATTATGCTATCAACTACCGGCGCTGATGAGGCCGGGTTGTGCGCTAATCGTTTCACCCCTTATTGCGCTGATGAAAAACCAGGTAGACCTGGTTAGAGGCTATAGCAGTAAGGACAATGTGGCACATTTTCTAAACTCCACCTTATCCAAGGCGCAGATCAAGAAAGTGCGGGCCGACCTGACGGCGGGAAAAACCAAGCTGCTCTATGTAGCTCCGGAAACCCTCACCAAACAGGAAAACCTCGATTTCTTCAAGGAACTGGAAATCTCTTTTATTGCAGTAGATGAGGCACACTGTATTTCTGAATGGGGGCATGACTTCCGGCCGGAATACCGCCGCCTGAAGGAAATGATCGACCAGATCAGCGATAACCTGCCCATTATTGCCCTGACCGCTACTGCTACCCCGAAGGTGCAAAGCGACATCGTAAAGAACCTGTGTCTGAACAAGGCCAATATCTTTATTTCTTCCTTTAACCGCCCAAACCTGTATTACGAAATCAGGCCCAAACGCAAAAAGGATCAAACCATCAAGGATATTGTTAAGTTCATTCATCAGCATAAAGGCAAAAGCGGTATCATTTACACGCTGAACCGTAAAACCACCGAGGAACTGGCGGATATGCTGGTAGCCAACGGCGTTAAAGCGGTAGCCTACCATGCCGGCCTGGACCCTACTACCCGGGCACAACGCCAGGATATGTTCCTGCATGAAGATACTGAGGTAATTGTAGCCACCATTGCATTCGGAATGGGAATCGACAAGCCCGACGTACGGTTCGTGATCCACTACAACATTCCTAAAAGCCTGGAAAACTACTACCAGGAAACCGGCCGTGCCGGCAGGGACGGACTGGAAGGACATTGTATCTGCTACTACTCCCATAAGGATGTGCAGAAACTCGAACACCTTATGCGCGATAAGTCGCTCAGCGAACGTGAAATGGGCGCACAGCTCATTAACGAAACCGTTGCATACGCCGAAAGCGCCGTATGCCGCCGCCGGGTTATCCTTCACTACTTCGGAGAACATTACGAAACGGAGAATTGCGGCCAGTGCGATAACTGCCGTAACCCGAAAGAAAAAATAGAAGTCAGAAACCGCGTGGTGATCATGCTGAAAGCCATCCGCTCCCTCGAAGAGCGCTTTGGCAGCGAATATGTGATCAATATCATCACCGGGAAAACCAGCCCCCAGATCAGCACCTACCGTCATGATAAACTGGAGGTGTTTGGAGAAGGAAAAGAATTTGACGCGCACTTCTGGAACTCCCTGATGCGCCAGATGATGCTGGAAGGACTGATAGAAAAAGATATTGAGGAATACGGCCTGCTTAAAGTAACCGATAAGGGCGCCAAATTCCTCAAAAAGCCCTACTCCATCATGGTTGCACTGAATCACCAGTTTGATGAAGACACCCTGGATGAGGAAGAGGAAGCCGCCGCGGAAGCACAGGCATCTGCAGACCCCGCATTGTTTGAAATGCTGAAGGAACTGCGCAAGAAAGTATCCAAGGAAAAGAACCTTCCCCCGTTTGTTATTTTCCTGGAAACTTCCCTGGAAGATATGGCCACCCAATACCCTACTACCGTTCAGGAACTGGAAAAAATCCAGGGCGTGAGCAAAGGGAAAGCTGTTCGCTACGGCAAACAGTTCCTGGATGTAATCACCAAATACGTAGAGGAAAATAATATCACCAAGCCGGACGATTTCGTTATGAAAAGCGTGGTGAATAAAAGCGGGATGAAAGTATTTATTATCCAGAATATCGATAAGAAAATACCGCTCGAAACCATTGCTAAAAATAAGGAACTCTCCCTCTCCCAGTTACTCGACGAAATGGAAACCATTGTTGCCAGTGGTACCAAACTGAACATCGATTACTGCCTGGATGAAGAACTGGATGATTATGCACAGGATGAAATCATGGAGTATTTCAAAGGCTGCGAAACCTCCAGTCTCGCCCTGGCCAGGGAAGAACTGATTGAAAATGATTATTCGCTGGAGCAACTGAAGCTGATGCGTATAAAATTCCTGGTGGTATACGGCAACTAGTCCGGCTATAAGTACAACTGATGAGCATTAAACAAATACAGGAAACGATTGCTTCCGGGAGGGAGAAAGTAGTATCACACCCGTTATACGCGGAGCTGCAAACATTGGATGATGTTCGCACTTTTATGCAGTATCATGTATATGCTGTATGGGACTTCATGTCTTTATTGAAAGGACTGCAGCAACAACTTACCTGTGTAAATGTACCATGGATACCCGTGGGCAATGCCGCTACCCGTTACCTGATCAATGAAATTGTTACCGGGGAAGAAAGCGACGTGGATAAAGAAGGTAACCGCTGCAGCCATTTTGAACTGTATGAACGCGCCATGCAACAGGCTGGCGCCGATACCAGCCCGATAGAGGCGATTATAGCTGATATAAAGGCTGGAAAGCCTATTGAAAGGGTGCTGGCCACCGCCGACCTTCCTGAGGCCATAAAGGGTTTTCTTAGCTTTACATTTGAAGTGATTGCTACCGGTAAGGCACATATTATGGCAGCGGTGTTCACCTTTGGCAGGGAAGACCTGATTCCCGACATGTTCCTCGCACTGGTAAAAGACCTCGATCAGAAGTTTCCGGGCAAGCTGGATACCTTCATTTATTACCTGGAAAGACACATAGAAGTAGACGGTGACCACCATAGTCAACTGGCCATGCAAATGGTCAATGAATTATGTGGCACGGACAAAAATAAATGGGATGAAGCTGCTGAATACGCCCGCCAGTCGCTGTATTGGCGGCATGAACTTTGGAGCAGTATTCTCAATGAAAAAGTGATTTCGTAAAATTTTCTCAAAAAAATTTTGCAATTCGAAAGAATGTATTACTTTTGCAATCCCCTCACGAGAGAGGGCAATAAAAAACGGATGGTGCGGTAGCTCAGTTGGTAGAGCAAAGGACTGAAAATCCTTGTGTCGCCGGTTCGATCCCGGCTCACACCACAGAAGCGGGAACATTACTGTAAAAGGTTTTGTTCCCGTTTTTCATTTCCCCTAAAAGCCGTACCAGGCCCGTCATTTGGCGGAATACTTCATTCACCCGCGGGGTTCGACACTGTTCATTTTCCTATTATATAGAATTGGGGTAAAAAAAATTAAACCTTATTGGTTTTGCTATCTACTAATAAGTCTGGCAGACTTTTTTTACGACTTTTAAATAATGGAACATTGGATGTATGAATAATCTTCCGGCACTATAATACTGCGCCATATTAATGGAGAAGAATCTTTCAGGCTTATATGTAACTGGAACGCTTTACTTTTCATAGTGTAAGCAATTATAAACGGTAGACATCTTTATTGGAATATTTCCTGGTATTTATTTTCGATTTCAATAACCTCTTTATCTGTCAAAGCTTCGAACTCTTTTGCTCTCGCTCTTTCAGATAGTTGTCCTCTTCCTTGTTCCAGAAAACGGACAAGCAAAGCAACTGTTTTATCTGGCATTTCAAAGTAGTTGTCCAGATAATCTTTCATAAGATCATACTTTTCGAGATAATCAACTTCTTCAGGAATGGTTTGCTCGATGGTTTGCTGAACGCAACTATATAAAAACTCCACCTGCTTGGTTGCATCAAAATACCGGTAAAAATCAATTGTATCATTCAGTACTTCAACGTTATTATTTTCAGTGGGTTTCCATTCCACCAAATTAAGACGCGGCCTTGAAAAACCCTCTAACACCCGGCGGTACTCATCCAATCGCTCCAAAATGATGGCAGAAACAGGAAAGATTATTCCTTTTGAAATATATTCTTTTCTTAAAAGCACATGATGGATCAGGTACCGGTGAATCCTACCGTTTCCATCCGCGAAGGGATGTATAAATACAAATCCAAAAGCAATCAATGCTGCAGCTAATACGGCATCAAAGGAACCATCCTTTTCCAATTTTTGGTTGGCAGCGATCCAACCATCTATTAATGCATCAAGGTCCTGCCATTTGGCTGAAATATGATCTGGAATGGGTGTCCCATGTCGTCTGTCATGTTCACCAATAAACCCTTCGTGATCGCGGAATCCCATCTTGGTGAATCGCGGGTTATCTATTACTATCTGTTGTAACCGGATTAGTTCGTCTTTCGAGATTGGTGTTTGACCTGCCTGACCGATAGCCCGTCCCCAACGCTGTGCCCGGTTCTGCGGTGGTCTTTCTCCTTCAATGGCATAAGACGCTTTTGAATCTTTTAATAACAAAAAAGCCGATGTTCTCGCCATAACATCCGGGTGAATTTTTCCGATGATCCTTTTTATCTGTTGGGATAAATCAAGACTGATATATTGCTCTAATAAAGCAGTCTTTCTGATCATAGGACAAAAATCTTTAACGCCGGGAAGGTTATTTCTTATCCGATGCCTTTTAGAAGTCTCCAGTCTATCACGACAAGCATATTGAATGTCTTCATCAACCAGGTTAATATAATTACCAGCTATCAGATCAGGAATTTCCAGTTGAAAACCCATCAACCACTCGTACAAGAACCATATTTTCCTGCTGTATTGGCCCGTTGGTTCATTGCTGATCACCTTACTAATCTCTTCTGCATCCAGCTTTTCAAATAATTTTTTTAGTAGCCCAAGTTCAATTCCTTCATACTTTAATGCAAAAGTCAGGTGCCCCATGAGAGTATCTTCAGGCATATGTCTGGGTGTAAAAACAATCCATTCTTCCGTTTTGTATTGCTTGTGCTTTTGGCTTATAAGAGCCAGGATATCAGGAAGCGGAGCCTGTAAATTATAGGCCTTTAATATCGCCCCATATCCTACTAAATAACCTTTTTCAGGCGAAGTTCTCTCCTGAAATACCGTTATTAATTGTGAAAAGCTGTTAATTCCCATCTTATTTCATGAAATATAGTTATATCTAATTTATGAAAATTATTTAGAAAACATGAAATGTGATTAAAAATTAAGGCTATTTGTGAAAACTAGTTATTTGATATATCTAATATATTCACAAATTTCTGAGTGAATGGCTCACTCATATGAAAAGCCCAACTTGTATTCCGGGTAATCTTTAATATCTCATTCGCTCCCACTTATTCACCGCAAGCTTACCCCACTCAATGATTTTGCAAATTTTCGAACATCCCCTGCAAATAGATCTGGTTGTTCCATTGCCGTAAAGTGTCCTCCCCTGGGCATTTCAGTCCATTGCTGCACATTAAAGAGTCGTTCCGCGAATTCCCTGGGAGCCGGTACAACGTCTTGGGGGAATATAGCCACGCCCGTAGGAACTTCCACTTTCTTAATTTCCATACTTTTTTCCTCCTGTTGTATTGAAACGGCCGCCTCATAATAGAGGCGCATTGCTGAAGTTATTGTTTGCGTAGCCCAGTATATAGTAAGATTCGTAAGTAATTCATCTTTGGTAAAAGTATTTTCAAGCTTGCCATCACAACCACTCCAACTAAAGAACTTTTCTATCAGCCATGCAGCAAGCCCCACAGGCGAATCATTCAATCCATATGCCAGCGATTGCGGCTTCGTAGATTGTATTACGGCGTAACCTCCTTCGGTTTGACTCCATTGCTGACCGGTTTGCACGTATTTCTTTTCAGATGCCGTCAACGCATCCGGGGAGATAGAGAACAGATGACGCCAGGGGATATCGGTAAGATGAATACCTTTAAGAATTTGAGAATTATTAACCGCAATTTGCTCCGCTATGGTGCTACCCCAATCCCCACCATGCACTATAAAGGAGGAATAACCCAACTCCTCTGTCATCAATTTTGCAAACAAGGATGCTATGTGTTTTGGATTCATACCCGGCGATGTCGGAATATCCGAAAAACCATAGCCTGGTATGGATGGAACAACCACATCAAAGGAAAACCCATCATCAGGAGCAACCAACAGCGGAATTGCTTTCAGGAACCGCATAAACGAATCCGGGTAACCATGTATCAACAAAAGAGGCACGCTTGTTTTGCCTTTGCCTTTTTCATGGATAAAATGAATCCCTTCGTTGTCGATAGCAGTTCTAAAATGCGAAAACGAATTAAGGAAGGCTTCATTCTTTTTCCAATCGAAGTTATGCAACCAATAATAGCATAACTCTTTCAAATATGTTGTGTTTGTGCCCGTTTTCCAGTTGTCGTTGTTAATGTCATTGGTCCAGCGTGTCATCGCCAGGCGGTGACGTAAATCGTCGAGTAGAGATACGTCGATGTTTATAACATAAGGCTGTTTCATAATTTCTGTTTATCCTCTCCCAACAAAAATTGTGACACCTTGAATTGGCTGATTCCGATTTATCAGATGAATGCCCAAATAGAACGTTTCATCATTGCCCTTCTATGTTAACGGTTATTCCAAGTATTCGTCCTATGGCCTCTTTCACCTCCTCCGCCCGCTCATTAAACCGCAACCCCGATTGTGTCACCAATCTTTCAAATGTATGAATACTTCCATTTTTTACCAGCTGCTGCAGTTGCAACATACTCTCCGGGCTTATCACTTTTTTATCATACCAGCTCGAATATAAAACAAGGTAGTGAACCTCAAAAGCAGACTGGTTAAAATAAGACACGATTTGCCCGATGTCAAATGCGCTGTTATCTATTACCAGGCTGAGGCTAAAAAGAAAAGAGGTATCCGATACTGCATGATACTCTATAACCGATTTAATGCGGCTGAGCTGGTCGTCTGACCGGCAGTACGGGTCCGGAGTATTTACGACAATAAATTTCTCCTTCCACAAAGCATCCAGTTTTATGGGTTGTTTGAAGAGATAAAACCGCTTTCGCTGAAACAAGTTTTGTATCGTTCTTGTTTTGCCTGAATGAGGATCACCAACAATGACAAATAATTTTCGTGGGTTAAAATTCATTCTCAAAAAAACACGGAAAACATCAAAAAAATGTTAACCAATTGTGAACGGACTATACTTTTTCTGCCAGCCAGGCAATCAATTGCGCACAGGGGAAAAGTAACAGCTGTGCAAGTACCGTTCCGGCAATACGGGCAATTACCATATAGGCAACAAATCTTCTGAAAGCGCCCTGTGAAAGCTTCCCTAATACCACATCATCCGTGAGTATAGATAAATGCGGATCAATAAACAATACCATCAGCACCGTGGCCATACCGTTTATAACACCCGATAAATTACTGGCTGTTGTTCTGTATTCTGGATTCAGATATGCAGCATACACACACGATAAAACCGAAATTGTTATTACTGCGCTGGCCAATACATTGTAGATAAAAATACGCCAGGGCATATCCCTGTTAGCAGGCAATTCCAGGAATTGCTCTTTTGTGGGCATCCGCATGCTCTCTTTCATGAACTGCATACCGGCGCCGGATAAGCCAACATAAAATAACCTGGGAATAGATTTATGTACACTAAAATGCACCACTGCCTTAGACAATAACCGCTGAAAAGTTGGGATCAACAGTGCGCCAATTATAGCGCCAATAGTACACGACAGAATAATATACCTGAATATCTCCATATTGGAGGAAAGCCCCTGTTTCAGGTCCCGTTCTACCGTTTTGGCCAGTAACGGCGCCTGCAACGTATTGGCGGTGCGGGATAAAAGAGCAAGGATATTAAATAAAGAAAAGGTAATGGCAATTCTACCGGTTTTTACACCTACCAGTCTTACAGCATAAGACAACGTAGTTATCCCGTTAATAAACATCGTAAGGATAAGCACAATAATAATCTGAGTGGCCATTTTAGTAATCCTTTAAAGGATTACTAAAATAATCATTATTCCGTTCTCAGGCTCTTTACCGGGTTAATAGCCGCTAACCGGTGAGTCATCCACACAATGATCACCCCTACCAGTATTGCCAGGGTTAAGCCCACAATCAGGAAAGGCAATACCCCAATGTTGATCCGGTAGGCATAGTCCATCAGCCAGCCATGTAAGAGATACCACGATAATGGCCAGGCAATGATATTGGACACAACAATGATTCCTGAAAACTCTTTTATAAAAAGCAGGAGGACGTGTAAGCCCGATGCACCGAGTACTTTTCTTATTCCCATCTCTTTATTCCTCTTTGCAATACTCATAGTAACAATTCCCAGCACCCCCAGCAACACAATCATCAGTGATACTGCAGTGGCAGCCTTTGCAGCCTTCCGCATTTGTGTTTCCGTATCGTATAACTGCGCTATACTATCATCCAAAAATTTGAAATCAAAAGGAGCATCCGGGAAAACCTGCTGCCATTTTCGTTGCAATGCAGCCACTTGCGTCGCCGTATTTCCAGGATTAAAGCGGAACGATAAATAGCGGTATATATTTATTCCCCGTACCGGCTGAAAATAAACCGGGCCTATGGCATCATGCAGACTTCCAAAATGAAAATCCCGGGTAACACCACTCACATACAGCACCTGGTTAAAATTATGCAACCGCAGCGGCTTATTGATGGCTTCTTCCGCACTCCTCCAACCTAATGCCTTTACCGCCGCTTCATTAATAATAATTTTGGCAGCATCTTCCGGGGCGCCATTATAAAAGCTTCCTGCATCCAGTTTGATATCGTAAGTGGCGAGGTAGCGCTCATCTGTAATAAGTGACACCGCCGAAACAGCAGTACTGGAATCATTTTCCGGCCTGTAAATCCTGCTGGCGCCACTGGCTGCCCCGTCGGGGATCACATAGGCAAAGGTGGCATCTTTTATTTCCGGCATTGCCCGGAACTCCTCCCTCATTCGTTCCATATGTGCTACTCCCGCTATGGTCCAGTCGCGCGGCACGGCAACAGTCACCAACTTTTCCTTATTATACCCAAGGTCTGAATTGAAAAAGAAAGCCACTTGCCGGTCTATTACAATCGCAGCAATAAATACCACGATGGCTGTCACAAATTGTACGGTTACAAGCGACCGCCTGAATAATAATTTCTCCTTTACATCCTTTAACTTCCCTTTCAATGCGGTTACAGAAGGTTGCGCAGATAATACAAACGCAGGATAAATACCTGCCAGTAAGCCGGTAAACAGGATTACCAACAATGGTAACACGGCAAACCAGGCAGGAAAAGAAGATAACGCTGGAATGTCTTTCCCGATCAGTTCTCCAAACCAAGGTCTTACTATAAAATACAAACCCAGCGATACAATAAAAGAAAAAGTAACGACTAACACCGACTCGGTAATAAACTGAAGTATTAACTGCAGCCGCTTTCCTCCCATCGCCTTTCGTACGCCTATCTCCTTTAATCTTGTTAAAGAATTACCGATAGAAATATTGACAAAATTTATAATCGCCATCAGCAGGATAAACAATGCCACTAATGAAAATACGGTGATCATTTTTCTCGCCAGCCCTTTATTCATAAGGAGGTACCAGTGCTTCAAAGATACCGGCGTTACCTCCAGCGTACGTTGAATTTCTGCGTCCGTATTGGTAGCCAATAATGTTTTTATTGGCCCCTGGAGCTGGTCAGCAGTAACACCCGGTTTTAGCATTACATAGCCCACAATATAGGGCGATAACCAGCTGTTAAATCCAAACTCCCTTCCAAAATAACGTATGCTGGCGGGTGAAAGAAATATTTCATTTCCGGGTTTAAAAAAGTTGGTGATGGTATTAAAAGGAAGATCTTTTATTACAGCTGTTACTTCAAAATTATCATTCCTTCCATCGAAGGATTGTATCCTTACTAACTTCCCTACCACATCTGTTTTGCCAAAATACTGCTTTGCTTTCTTCTCCGTAAGCACCACCGCATTTGGCTTATCCATTGCGGTGTGCGGATCACCATAGGCAACCGGAAAATTAAACATCTCAAAAAAAGTTGAATCCCCTGGCTGTGCCCCTTCCCTGAAATGCTTATCTCCCACTGAAATAACAACATTGATTCCATCGTGGGCATAAGCTTTTTCCACCAGCGAGGGATAATTATCCTGCAGTGCCTTGGTTAGTGGTCCTAATGTTGTTAACTCTGTTCCTGTTTCCGGATTTGCCCATTTGCTTCTCAGTAGAAAAATGCGGTCACTATTCTTCACAAAGTGGTTTACCTGGTATTCTCCCCAGGCATATGCACCGATCAACAATACAAATGTGATCCCGATAGCTAATCCCCAGATATTCACGATAGCAAAAAAACGGTTCTTCGCCATATTTCTCCAGGCAATCAGAAAGTAGTTCTTTATCATAAACAAATGAATAGTGGTTTGTTCTTCCCGCGAAAAAAATGCCGCACCCCAACGTATTGATGATCAATAACCTTATAAAAGATTTTTGTCCGGTACCGGACAACTTTTGTTCACTTTTGTACGGGCACATCCTGACCGGAATAGTACCTGTCTCCCGTAAATTACCATATACATCCTTTCTTTTTATTTGTATTTTGTACACTTATTCCTCGTTAGTAAATATTAAAACATGAGAACACTGTTTTGCATAAGCTTTCTATTGTTAACCCACTGGGTATCTGCACAGGAAAAAAATATCCGCATTGCTACCCGCAACATTAGCCTGGTATACAGCATTAACCCGGAAGGCCGGTTAATACAACAATACTTCGGACAACAGTTACAGCCCGATATGGCGGATACCCTTGCAAAAGGGAAACAGGAGGCCTATATAACCGCCGGCATGGAAAGCCTGCTGGACCCGGCTATCCGCATCGTTCACAACGACGGAAATCCTTCCCTGGAGCTAAAATATGATACCCATACATCCGCAAAAACCAGCGATGACATCATTGCAACTACCATTACACTTAAAGATCCCGTATACCCGGTAACCGTTATCCTCCACTTTGAAGCGTACTATAAAGAAGATATTATCAAAGCATGGACGGAAGTAAAGCACAACGAGAAAAAACCGGTACAGCTAACAGCCTACGCCTCCTCCATGTTGCACCTGAAAGCAGATAAATACTGGTTAACGCAATTCCACGGCGATTGGGCAAAGGAAGCTGATATGCAGGAACAATATCTTACCACCGGGATGAAAATCCTCGACAGCAAACTGGGCGTAAGGGCTAATATGCTGCAATCGCCCCTGTTCCTGCTGTCATTAAATCATCCTGCTGAAGAAGAGAATGGAGAAGTATTGGCCGGAACATTAGCCTGGACAGGAAATTTTAAGTTTGGATTTGAGGTAGATGAACACAACTCACTCCACATTAATTCCGGTATTAATCCTTACGCAAGCGACTATACGCTAAAACCAAACGAAGTTTTCACCACGCCGGCATTCATCTTCACCCTGTCGGCCAAAGGCACAGGACAAGCCAGCAGAAACTTTCATCACTGGGCACTCAACTACGGCATCCTTGATGGACATTCCCCACGTTTAACCCTGCTCAATAACTGGGAAGCAACCGGCATGGACTTCAACGAACAACGGCTGACCGGTCTTTTCAGCGGGGCCAAAAAACTGGGGGTCGATCTGTTCCTACTCGACGACGGCTGGTTTGCCAATAAATTTCCACGCAATGCAGACAACGCAGGCCTGGGCGACTGGGAACACAACACCACCAAACTTCCGCATGGATTGGGCTACCTCGTACAGGAAGCAGAAAAACAAAACATAAAGTTCGGTATATGGCTGGAACCGGAAATGGTAAATCCAAAAAGTGAGTTGTATACAAAGCATCCCGACTGGATACTTCGCCTGCCAAACCGCGCTGAAAACTATTACCGCAACCAGATGGTGCTGGATCTTACCAACCCTACAGTACAGGATTTCGTGTATGGTGTAGTAGATAAAACCATGTCGGAAAACCCGGGCATCGCTTATATCAAATGGGATTGTAACCGGATGCTAACCAATACCTATTCTCCCTACCTGAAAGAAA
Organism: Chitinophaga sp. ARDCPP14; assembly: GCF_051362515.1. Classification (NCBI taxonomy): domain Bacteria; kingdom Pseudomonadati; phylum Bacteroidota; class Chitinophagia; order Chitinophagales; family Chitinophagaceae; genus Chitinophaga; species Chitinophaga sp. ARDCPP14. The sequence goes on from NZ_JBKIXB010000002.1 coordinate 668,097, forward strand.
AGCAGTCGCACCTTTTTATCGATTATACCCGTAGCTTATACAAAGTGCTCGACAGGGTAAGAGCGAAATATCCTCACCTGCCAATCATGCTTTGCTCCGGTGGCGGCGGCCGAACAGATTATGGCGCCATGAAATACTTCACCGAATTCTGGCCCAGTGACAATACCGACGGACTGGAAAGAATTTATATCCAGTACGGATACTCACACTTCTTCCCGGCCAATACAATGGCCGCACATATCACCAACTGGGGCAGCCAATCCCTGAAATTCCGTACCGATGTAGCCATGATGGGCAAACTGGGATACGATATCAAAGTGGACGATTTTACAGAGAAAGAATTACAGTTCAGTCGTGATGCAGTAACTACGTATAAGCGTATCAGTGATATTGTGTGGTATGGCAATCTTTACCGGCTTATTTCTCCCTATAAGGAAAACAGGGCGGTATTCCAGTATACCAGCGATGATCAGCAAAAAAGTATTGTTTTCAGCTACCTGATGAACATTGCAAAAAACGACGTATTTACACTCGTAAAACTGCAGGGACTGGATCCTCAGAAACGTTACCGCATCAACGAAATAAACCTGTTCCCGGGAACACATTCTTCCTATCATTTTGATAGGCTCTATAGCGGCGATTTCCTGATGAAAGAAGGCATTCAGCTGGTACCTGGCAATGGCAGATCACTAAGCAGCAACATCCTTGAAATAACAGCCGAATAAAGTACCGTATATTTAAATGGCCTGTTTCCGGTAACGATGGAAACAGGCCATTTTCTTTTGAAAGAAAATGAATCGCAGGTGATTTATTATCTTCAATACTTCAAACTACAGGGATATGCTTCCTTTCGCCAATATGCCTTATGGTAATGCCCCTGGATACTGCTTTCCGCTAACGGAGATCTGTATGTATATCCTTTTGCTTATTTGCGGCTGGCACGCCCTGAAAAAAGGAACCGCACATATGGCGTGGTTACTGGGGGCACTGTGTTTCGGGTTGTTGCTGGAATATGTAAATGTAGCCACCAGCAGCGGCTATGTGTACGGGCAATTCTGGCTCATGTTGGGCAAGGCGCCGCATAATATTCCGTTTTGTATTGGCTGTGGTTGGGCGGTCATTATTTATTCGTCGCGTTTATTTACAGATAACTTTGGGTTGCCGTTATGGGCGGCAGCGGCGCTGGACAGCCTGCTGGCATTGAACATCGATGCAAGTATGGATGTGGTAGCCTATCGCCTGCATATGTGGCACTGGGATTGGGTGGGCAGGGGCTATCCTTCGGAAACGCTTACCGGTCAATGGTTCGGCGTGCCATACGCTAATTTCTATGGCTGGTTGCTGGTGGTATTTTTCTATTCCCTCTTTGGCCGGCTGCTGGAAAAAGTAGCCGTCACCCGGGTATGGAAGGCATTGCTGCCTTTACTTTCCATTCTCCTTTCACAGGCTGCCCTGTGGATATCCTTATTTCCATTGGCCGATTTACTGAAACAGGCATTTGGCATCAGCAGTATGCATCGGCTCATTGCCTTGATAATACTACTGTCGTTAATGGTAGCAACGGGTTTTGCCAGGAGAAATAGCACCAGTGCCCATTACTTTCCGCTGGCCGCATGGATTGTTCCGTTATGGTTCCACGTGTATTTCCTGGCCTGGTTATTCCTGGGTGGGTTCTCCCGCGAAAATAGCTGGATGACGGCTTTCTCGCTGCTAAATGCAACGATTGGTATATTGATACACGTACCCATGTTGATAAAAAAGCAGCCTGTAACTATTTTAACGGAAACATGTTAATATTAATACTTAAATAATTTTTACTGGTGAAAACACTGATCGGTTATCTAACAGGTGCAGAATGGCATATTTACATCAAAATAGGCAGTATCGTCTTACTGATCCTTATTTTCATCGGATTGATTGCTACCATTCTGCTTGAAAACCGCAACCCGGTAAAGGCTATCGGTTACATCCTGGTGCTGGTATTTATTCCCGTTGTTGGTTTAATTGTTTACTACTACCTGGGACGAGACCTGCGTAAAAGAAGGCGGTTTACGCTGAAAGGCAGTAAAGATGAAGTATTGTTTTCGAGGTACTGGGAGTCACAGAAACCACTGATAGAACAAATGCAGGTAGAACTCCGGCGGCTGGCAGGAAATAAACAGGAGATTTCAGCCATGCTGCTTAATACGCGGCAGTCTATCCTCAGCAAAAATAACAGGGTACAACTACTGATCAACGGAGAAGAAAAGTTCCCGGTGGTTTTCAGCGCACTGCGTGCTGCGAAACATCATATCCATATAGAGTACTACATGATTGCAGATGATGATGTGGGAAATGAAGTAACCAACATCCTGATCGAAAAATTAAACCAGGGTGTACAGGTACGTTTTCTGTACGACGATATGGGCAGCGACCGGATCGGGGATATTCCTGAAAGGTTAAAAGCACATGGCGCCAGTGTATACCCTTTTTCTCCTGTGCTTGTAGATTTTTATCTGAACGCCAATTACAGAAATCACCGGAAAATTATCGTGGTAGATGGCAAGGTCGGCTTTGTGGGCGGCATCAATCTCGATGAACGGTACATCAACAATGGCAAGCATCCTACTTTCTGGCGGGATACCCATCTGAAAATTGAAGGCGATGCGGTAAACATACTGCAGCTGCAGTTTCTGATGAGTTACCGTTATTGCAGTAAAGAAGTATTTCCTTTTGCAGAACCGTTCTTTGGCCGGTCAGATTTAACGGGTACCTGCTTTGTAGATATCGTTGCCAGCGGGCCCGATTCAGAATGGCCTGTTGCCATGCAGAGTATTCTTATGGCTATTAATATTGCCAAGAGAAGAATCAGGATCTCTAATCCCTATTTTATTCCTACTGAAGAGCTGCTCACCGCGCTGCAAATGGCGGCGCTGGCGGGGAAAGATGTACAGCTGATGCTGCCGTTAAAAGGCGATTCCTACATTGTACAACATGCCGCCCTCTCCTATCTGAAACCTTTGCTGGCGGCAGGTATCAAAATATATTTTTACACGCGTGGTTTTATTCACGCGAAAACGATGGTGATAGATGATAATCTCGCCTGGGTAAGTTCCGTTAATTTCGACAACCGCAGCTTTTATCTGAATTGTGAAATAGGTGCTTTGATCTATGATACAGAGGTGGCTACCCGGCTGAATAAGGTGTTTGAAGAAGACCTTTTATATTCAGTTCCTGTTCAGGAAACCCGCTGGAACAGGCGCAATATTCTAAAGCGGTTTATGGACGCTGTTTGTCGCCTCCTTACACCGCTATTATAAGCCCTAATCCTTGTCTTCATCCAGGTTGAGGAACTCACCGTTATCTTCTTCCAGATCTTCGTGTCTGTCGCCTCCTATGCTGTAAATATTGTTTTCCTCATCCTCCTCTCCGATAGCTTCTGCTTCATCGTCGAGTTCAGCACCGGGAATATCAAGGTCATCTCCCACTTTATCCTGGCGCCAGGTTTCTTCCTGTTCATTATTTTCCCTGGACTTCTTTTTATCAGGCGATAATTCACTGTTTCTACGGAAAGAGCCGGTTACCTCGTTAATATCCAGGTCTACTTCTTTATCCCGGTTCTTTTTGTTCATGATATCTTCGCTGGCAGGGTATTCGGGGTATCCAGGAAACTGATCATCTTCATTTTTAGATAGTTGTTGATCTTCCTTTCCGGTTTTATTCTTTTTGTTGCTCATAATCAAATCTTTTATTGAGTAGGAAAGCAGAAAATGCCGTGCCACATAAAGCAGCAGGCATTGTATCAGGATGATAACAACGCAGCAGAATGATTGTTTACAGGATGGATCAGCGTTTTTTTCCTACCAGGTTTAACTGTACTGATAAGCCGGCAGAGTACAGTTTCACCTGTCCCAATCCGACCCCATGCAGGGGAATTTTTGCATATGGCTGTAGCCCAACAATTAACCTTCTTCCGGCAGGGTGCTGGTAAAGGGCGCCAACATTCAGTATGGCAAGATAATGCTGGTTTTCATTATCTACCGTTCTTTCCTTTTCGGGAGAATACTTGTATACATATTCATACTTTTCTTTCAGCATAAAATAGTTAGAGATACCGAGTGTGGCACTCACCGTATTATTTTTTACCTGTAAGAATGTATAGTTGATATTCACTGGTATATCGAGTACATCACAATTCGCATTTACCTTAACAACAGGATCCCACGGATTATTGTAAAGATTTTTATAATCACCGTTTGTAGCGCCATATAGCTTCTTACTGTATACAACTCCACTTGTAACAAACCAGTGCTGGCTAAAATAATAATGCGCCAGCACACCAGCGTTAAAGCCGACGTTTCCATATTTAAAAGAGGGCGCAACGTTCAGATCTGGTCCGAAAGTTACTCCTATATACAATCCTTTTGAGTTGATCTTCCGACGTACGGGTTTTTTATCCTGATCCGGCTGTAACTTAGTATCTACGGGTATTTCAACAGGTCTTCCTATTTTCGTATATACGTTAAAGTTATTACTGTTCTTTGTTTTCAGCAGATCAAAAGCGGTGTGATTAATTGTTGGGGGTACACCTTTATCATTTCCTGTTTCTTTTCCTGCATCTGCAGTAATATCTGGTGTAGTTGTTTTTTCCGGTATATCCTGACCTGTTGTTTTATTTGCCTTCGGCAGATAGGTGTTTGTCTGCGAAAAGGTTTGCTGACGGCCGGTGTTTACGGCTGTTGTATTTGTTTTTGGCAGATGGATTCCTGACGGGGAAATCGTTTGCTGTTGGGCGGAATTTTCTGTCGTAGTATTTGTTTTTGGCAGCTGTTTACCTGATGATAAGTCGCTGTTTTGCTGCGTTTTTGTTGCTGTTGACGTAATTGTTCTTGTTCCGGGCAGTTGTACTGCACTGCTATCCGGCGTGGCAATACGCTGTCCGTCTGTTGTGATGGTATGCTGTTGCTGATCCTGTGAAGAAACTATTGTTGCACGTGAAACCGCTTTATCCGTTGCTGATGGTTGCATGATCCACCAGCCTAAGCCACCCAGCACAGGCAATAACAACAGCCACCACCAGCCTGCTGGTCGTTTCTTATTATTTCCTGCATCAAGCTTCGATTCCATTTTTTTCCATGCATCCTGGTCAAAAGGAATATCAGCTTCATTCAGCTTATTACGGATACTATTTTCAAACGCGTCATTCATTTTTGTATAAGGGCATATTTATGTCTATTCCATCAGCAGTGCTCATGGATGCTTTAATAATTCTTTCTTTCAGTATTTTCTTTGCTTTAAATAGATTCGATTTGGAAGTTCCTTCTGAGATTCGCAACATACCTGCTATTTCCTGGTGCTGGAAGCCTTCCATTATATACAGGTTGAAAACAGTTCTGTAAGCCGGAGGCAAAGCCTGTACATGTTTCAGCAATTCATCATAGGATAGTTTGTCAATAATTTTTTCATCCGTTCCTGGTTCCGGTACCTGGTTGATATCATCAGTAAAAACCAGTTTCTTTTTACCTCTTAAAAAATCGATGGCGGTATTCACCATAATTCTGGCCAGCCATGTTTTAAAAGGCCGGGAGGTATCGAATGTTTCAATGTGTTGGAATATTTTAAGAAATCCGTCGTTCATAATTTCAACTGCCTCATCTCTGTTCTGTGCATATCGCAAACAAATGCTGAGTCCATACCCGAAAAAGTTCCGGTATAACGCTTCCTGACTGCTGCGTTCTTTTCTGCAGCAACCGGCAATCACTTCATTAATATTATTCAGCTCATGCACAAAAATATTCTTACCTGCTTTTGGTATTAGGTGCTGTTATTTTTTTGTCAGGGAATAATTGTTTAAATAAACTCCAGGCTGAAGATAGATACGGTGGAAAATCAAAAAAGGTTGCTTTTTCCGGAAAAATAAAGTTCTGGTTCAAAAACATGCATTTTTAGCCGTTTTTATCCCTTTTACCCCTTTTCTAACACTTATATCCACCAAAGAAGAGATCATTAAAATTTACCGCGTTTCTGAAGGTCGATTTTCGGGCATTTTTGGTCATTTTTTGTCTGTGCCCGGTGATAAACCAAAAAAAACGGGCAGATTGTAAAAACAACACTACCCGCTATAAAAGCTTTATATTTTTATCGTCCCATATAAACCATCAGGATTTGTACATCACTTGGATTAACTCCACTAATGCGACTTGCCTGGCCAAGGGTATGCGGACGAATTTTATTAAATTTCTGTCTTGCTTCGTTCGACAATGAAACCAGTTTTGCATAATCGAAATTGGAAGGTATCACGAGATCTTCCAGTTGGCTCATTTTCTGCACCAGTTCATTTTCCTTTTCAATGTATACATCATACTTGATCTGGATTTCTGCCTGTTCCAAAATATCCTTACTAAATCCGGCGAGTGCCTGTCCTATTTTTTCCACCTGGTCTTTCATGGCAAAAATATCGAGTCCCGGACGTAATAAAATCTGGTGCGCTTTCTGTTTTTGGGTTAACGGAGCAGATGATTTCTCTGCAAGTAGTCCGCTGATTTCGTCCGGCTCTATGGACAATTCTTTCAGGATGCGCTTAATTTGTTCTACGCCTTGTCTTTTTTCCTGCACCTTCTGCATTCTTTCTTCAGAGGCCAGCCCCATTTTATAGCTCCTTTCTGTCAGGCGCAGGTCGGCATTGTCCTGGCGTAACAGGGTGCGGAATTCTGCCCTGGAGGTAAACATACGGTAAGGTTCTTCGGTGCCTTTATTAATCAGATCATCGATCAGCACTCCAATATATGCTTCACTTCTTTTCAACACAAAAGGTGCTTCTTCCCGGGCCTTCAGGTGGGCATTTATGCCCGCCATGATACCCTGGCATGCAGCTTCCTCATATCCGGTAGTGCCGTTAATCTGCCCGGCAAAGAAGAGGTTTTGAACATGCTTGGTTTCCAGGGAGAACTGAAGCTGGGTTGGTGGAAAGAAATCGTATTCAATGGCATATCCCGGCCGGAACATCCGGCAGTTTTCAAATCCTGGTACCAGGCGAAGCGCTTTCATTTGCACATCTTCCGGCAAAGAGGTAGAGAATCCGTTTACATAAATCTCCACGGTGTCCCAGCCTTCTGGTTCCACAAATAACTGGTGGCGTTCTCTTTCTGCGAAGCGGTTTATTTTATCTTCAATGCTGGGGCAATAACGGGGACCTGTTCCCTGGATACGTCCCTGGAACATGGGCGACCTGTCAAAACCAGTACGGAGCATTTCATGTACGGCATCGCTGGTATAGGTAATCCAACAACTTCTTTGTTGTGCGGGTTTAATTCTTTCGACATCCAAATAGGAGAATCCAACAATCTCTTCATCCCCTTTCTGTTCTTCCATTTTTGAATAATCGAGGCTCCTTCCATCAATACGTGGAGGTGTACCTGTTTTCAAACGGTCGCTTTCAAAACCCAGGGAAACGAGTTGTTCTGTAATGCCCGTAGCCGCTTTTTCTGCTACCCTGCCACCGCCAAATTGTTTATCCCCGATATGGATTACACCGTTGAGGAAAGTCCCGTTGGTGAGCACCACCGCCTTCGCCTGGATCTCATGGCCTAGTCCGGTAACAACGCCGTGGCATCTTCCATCCTTCACTAAAAGGCCTTTTACCATATCCTGGTAGAAGTCCACATTCGGTGTTTTTTCCAGTGCTTCCCTCCATTTTGCGGCGAAAAGCATGCGGTCATTTTGCGTACGGGGGCTCCACATAGCGGGGCCTTTCGACCGGTTGAGCATACGGAACTGGATCATAGACTGATCCGTTACTATCCCGGAATATCCTCCAAGCGCATCTATCTCTCTTACAATTTGTCCTTTGGCAATGCCCCCCATAGCGGGGTTACAGCTCATTTGAGCAATGGTTTGCATATTCATGGTTACCAACAAAACCTTGGACCCCATATTGGCAGCAGCGGCAGCGGCTTCACAACCTGCGTGTCCTGCGCCTACAACAATTATATCGTATGATGGAAACATAATAACTTTAGAAAGTGCAAAATTACGTAGAAGAAAGGAGAATGTGGTTGCCAATGTGAATGTTCCACGTGGAACATTCCGTGGAGGATTCAATAGCTCATCCTTAGCATCTTCTTTATCCTGTTAATGTTTCACGTGGAACATAATTAGCGGGCAAGAGATGTAAGTTCCCATTAGAAAAGGATGCTATCCTGATTCAAAACCTTTTCATTAGTTATGAATCACCTATTAGAAGATCCGGTAAACATCAGAAGTATGACGACGAATACGCTCTTTTTTTCATCGATTTTAATTATCTCTTAGTCTTTCCCTTTAGACACTTATTCAAATCCTCCTCTCCTCGCATAATAATACACTGGAGAATCCCCTGCGGGAAGTATCTCTTTAAGTTGTAAAACACTTCCTCCGGAAATGAAAATTGCTTCCCGGGTGATGGGTACCTATATCTTTAAGACCCTCCAACAAACAGGGAATCCAAAGCACGATTATCGTTTGTAGCTCTTGCAGTTTCTTGATACAAATGCAAGAAGCAATTAAGAATACACTTGAGACACCCCGGCTCAAAGTCCATCCACTGTCATAGAAACTCAGTTATATAAAATCTGGTAAATGCTGCTCTCCTGCATCATTTATTACGCAGATAAAGCTACTCTTAGCATGGAAAAATTGCTCAATAGTAATTCTGTGATAACAAGCCGGCTGGCAGAAAATAAACTCCAGGAAACCAGGCATCCTAGGTTTCTCTCCATTATCTAAATCCTGTACCTTTTCAATCTGCATAACTAAATGCAAAAGCCTACAGTTTGCTTCTGGTATTATCAACAGATTCCTCAAACAACATCTATAGGCAAAGCCGGAATAGCAGTCCTAAATTGGCTCACAGGCATGGAATATCAAATGATATTCAGCAGAGCTGCGCATAAGAAGAATGTCCCTATCCTTCCAAAGCTTGTTAACATCACTTGGTTGTTTTGGAAAAAGAATTGAAGGTCCTGTGTCGCTAAATTCGGTAAAGAGTACCAAATGTCTTACCATCAACAAATACGGCTGAGGAAAAATACAGCGGCGCCTACCTCCTATGAGCATTACCACTATAGCCATCATCTAAACCAATCTGGCGATATCATGTTCACTTAAAACGGCATGCATAGATCATCATATGACTTGATAGAAATCAAAAGTCCAGATCATGAAGGAAACAGCATTACCATGCTTATTATATGCCCGGTTCCCCCCTTGTGAATTACGCCCACCTCTTAAACCTTACAAATCAAAGCTCGGTTTTTAAATAAATCCCTTTTTAGATGTTCCACGTGGAACATCTAAGTTTGTTCTTTCTTATAGTAAATCTTTTATTGGAGGCACTTCATGAAATGTAAAGAATTCTGTCCTTGCTTATGAACACCATAACAGAATATCTGCCGGAATAAGATTAACGGCGCCATTCGCAATATTAAACAGGAAATCGTTTCACTTGATTCCAAGCCTATTCATTCCCATAACCCTAAATGGGAATCCCCTCCCAAAATGCTACATGCAGAAAAATTGAAAAGATTTATAAGCACAACACTTGCCTAGCGGATAATATCCAGTAACACAATGTTGCCCTGGTTGTACTGTACAAACATATAACCAAATGCCTCTTACCCCGGTCAATATCCCTTCCTCCTGCCCCGTTATATCGGAGGTCCAGGCCAAACGAAAACTAGTGCCGTAAACCAAATACAGGATTTACAACCCACACTGTAAACTTATTTCAGGACTTAAAACCTAAACAGTAAACTTTAAACAGGATCATCAAGCAAAAATGCAATCCAATTCCAGGACCTTTGAATAAAAGATGGAAAATCAAAAAGAAAGCCTTGGTTACTTTGTTACTGTAAAGCTATTACTGCACCGAAAAGCAACATTGTAAGCTAAATCTGTGTTCGACGCTGGGGGGTGTAAAGTTTTTCCAGTATAACCACCCTGAGCTGTAAGGTTCTTTTCGGTATAAAACAGGGCATAGTGTATTGTAAGTGTATGGGAAGTGTATAATGAGTGTATGAGGAGTGTATTGTGAGTGTATGGGAACTATATGGGAACTATATAGGAACTATATAGGAACTATATAGGGACTATATGGGGACTATATGGGGAGTACGACACATACGCTACTCCTAGGTAACTGAGAAGTAACTGAGAAGTATCCGAGAAGTATACCACGGGTAATAACGCTATATGCAGGATCCCCAGGTTTTATAACGCCCAGGTTAATCATCTCCAACGATTCCAAACAATGAATGTTCCACGTGAAACATTGTAAGGCTCAAAAGCCTATTTACTACCAAAATACTTTACCAGGTACTCATCCTCTTTACTTCTCATAAGGACAGCGTCCTTTTTACTTTTGTCTTTAAAACCACATAAATGTAGTGCACCGTGAAAAATAACCCTGTGCAGCTCCTGGGCTACCGGTACCTTAAACTTATCTGCATTCTCCAGCACCCTATCCACGCTAATGTATATTTCACCTTCCGTAATGGCCGGGTTCTCCCCCATTTCAAAAGTTACGATATCCGTATACGTGTCGTGCTGCAAAAACTGTTTGTTGATCTCCAACAAGTAAGCATCTGAACAAAAAACGTAGTGTAAACTCTCCAATCCCTGTCCTTCTGCAGAAAAAAGATCACTTAAAAACACCTTTAGCTTCCTCTTTTCTTTTAAATAATCCTTTACCTCGTGCGATGTAAACTGAATAGCCATCTATACTGAAAAAATTTATGTAGATGTAAAAGTAAAGTGAAATTTTGGATTGGATGACCTTTCTTTTTGCATATTGGCTATACAGCGGTAACTTTGCTTATCATTCATAAGTATGCTCCCCATTGTGCTGGTACTAAGTTTAAACAGATTAACAAGCAGGAAATGAAAAAAGGCATTATAAAACTATCGTCCCTGTCGACAGGAAAAAGCGCGATCATTATAGAATTTGCGAAAGACGATCTTCATATTAAACTGATGGAAATGGGCTGCGTACCAGGTGAAACAGTAAAAATTGAAAAAATTGCCCCGTTGGGAGATCCGATTTCAATTATGGTGGCTGGCTATAATTTGTCACTTAGAAAAACAGAAGCAGATCATATTTGGGTAGAGGAAATTTAGTTTTCCTCTACTTTTTTCTTGTTTTTATCCCCAAAAACCAAGAAAATTTTATAACAAAAAGAGCATTTTCCGGAAAAAACACACTTTTACCGCTATTTTTCCACACATTCTTGAGCTTTTTTCTTCCTTCAATGAAATTTTGATGGACTCCCCCACTTATTAACAAATCTTCCAAAAGAAATTCAGCTTTCTCTTTAGTTTCTTAGCCGAATTTTCCCTGATTTATTAATAATTTTCCTTTTTTACCCCTATTCCGACATTTTATACCAAGAAATTTTTGAGGGAAATTCTTCTTCTTAATGTCGCCGGCCAGATTCCGTTGTGAAACATTAACAATTTGCAGAGCGTTTAGAATGAATCCAGCCAAAATTCTCCGGCGTTCCCCTGCACAATTGAAAAACACGCAAATCTCAGCACCTTCTCAAAGCGCCTACAATGCATCCCCAGTGTATAATTCCCGAGGTATAAAAATATCCCCGATTCTCAAAGCCTACCCAATGAGCTGAGCGCGCCTCCGTTTTACAAAACCTGATCCGAGCCACGAAGAATAAAAATATTCAATTCTCAGCGCCCTCCTGAGCCGCTCAGAATTACACCGGAATATCATATCCGGGCTTATACAACAAATCCTGTCGAATATTAGATTCTCAGATCACTACTTGCATCCTGACAATCGCCTGAAAATTTCCAGCGTGCATTTTTAAAAGCGGGTAAACAAATATTCAATTCTCAGGGCACTACAAGTGAAGTGAGACTGCGATGTAAATTGAATAAACAGGAACAAGTGCAAGGAGCTATTAAATATCAGATTCTCAGCGCCTTGACAAAGCGCTGAGAATCGCATGAAATATGTGTTGACAAGGCTACCCCAATCAACACTCTATTCTCAGCAAACTACAAGTCAGCTGAGAATTGCATGAAATATAAAATCTCGGGATAACCCCAGTAAAAAGAAAAAGAATCAATCCTCATAGCCTTCTTTAAAAATCAATAAGCTGCCGGGTCAGAAAGCATTTATTTGTTTCAAAAAACATGGCTGAAGATCTCCTAACAACAGAAATAGAAGGTCACTAAAGAGAGAAAAACCGTATGGATCAAGGTAGTTGCAAAAAAAATAAGGGGTTGACATTGTAATGAAAATCAAAACCATGGGGTATCCCTGTCTTCTAAAAAAATATTGAACTGTCAGGGCCTTAAAAAAATAACTACTGAGACTTCCTTAAAAGAAAAATTACACACACGATTCCATGCAAATAAGAAATATCTCATTCTCACGCCAATATCAACGCGCTGAGAATCAAATATTCTCTCAAATCCTTCACTTACCCAATACCTCCTTTTTATTTTTAATTCTCAGGGCACTAAAAAACTATTTCAAAGGGTTTTTAACATCAAACAAATCAGGGGTCCCTGTATTGTTGCGCTTTTATGGAGAATGGTGTAGTCCAATCACAGATAAGAGATTCTCAGGGCCTTTGTAACACGCTGAGAATTAATCGGTTCGTACATACATACGAAGGCCGTCAGAATACAAGATTCTGACGGCCTTCGGTAAATACCTACTTTCCTATATATAAAAAATAAAATTTAAATAGTGTTGTTAATCAGTCAGTTAAACTAAAGCCCGGCTTGTGCACTAATTTCCAGCATACGCTCAATTGGCTTTTTAGCGGCTATTCTCAGACTTTCTTCCATTGTAATTTCCGGTTGTTCGTATTCCATGCACAGATACAATTTCTCCAGTGTATTCAGTTTCATGTGTGGACAGTCGTTGCAGGCACACGCGTTATTGGGCGGAGCAGGAATAAATGTTTTGCCCGGATTTTCCTTTTGCATCTGGTGCAGTATACCGGTTTCTGTAACAACGATATATTCCTGCGCATCATCTTTCTGACTAAACTTCAGCAAACCAGTGGTGGATCCGATATAATCCGCAATAGCCAAAACTGCCGGTTCGCATTCCGGATGCGCTATCACTTTAGCTTTGGGGTGACGGATTTTCAATTTTGTGATCTTTTCCAGGGAGAAAATCTCATGGACCATGCAGGCGCCGTTCCATAAAACCATGTCTCTACCCGTTTTTTTGATCAGATAGGCCCCTAAATTCCTGTCGGGGGCAAATATGATCGGCTGGTTGTGTGGCACGCTTTCGATGATTTTCTCGGCATTGGAGCTCGTGCAAATGATATCGCTGAGCGCCTTGATACCCGCGGAGCAGTTAATGTACGAAATCACAATATGGTCCGGGTAACGGTCCCTGAACTTCTTAAACAGCTCCGGAGGGGCACTGTCGGCCAAGGAACACCCCGCCTTCAGGTCCGGTAACAGCACTTTCTTCTGGGGACTGAGAATTTTTGCGGTTTCAGCCATAAAATGCACACCCGCGAAAACAATCATGTCGGCATCTGTTTTGGCAGCCTGCTGACTGAGGCCTAAACTATCTCCGATGTAATCGGCGATATCCTGGATATCGGGTTCCTGGTAATAGTGAGCCAGGACGATAGCGTTTTTTTTCTTTTTCAAATTTTCTATCGCTTCAAACAAATCCAGAGAAGGATCGACTGATATATCCAAAAATCCGTTGCGTTGCAAATTTTTTTTCGCGTCAGCGATTTCCATAATCATAGCTATATACTTCTTTAAATATTTAAAAGAAAAGCCCACTACTATTAGGGCTGTGAATATGTGGAAATTTAATTTCCAGCTCACGTACAAATGTAGTTGTTATTCCTTTTTATTACGCTTTCCACACGAAATTAACATGCCATTTCCGCGCCAATACTGGGTTTTACTACTTTCATCCACATACGTGGATATCCTCCAAGGTTAAAATCTTTTTCGTGTGTAGTGTATTAGGAAAATGTTAAAAGAAGACATTTCGTATCCACATTTCCACCTCCGGGTTTTTAAGGGTAAATTTAACCACAATAACAAAATTAGTTTTACCTGTGGACAGAGGCACCTTTTCCCACCTTATTTTGCGTTTTACAGGGGTTTTTACACATCAATTGTGGAAAAGAATCTCTTGGAGATGAAAAATGGTCAAAATGCATACGGGCCTAAATTAGCCCCGTTTTATTCACAAATTTATGTGAATTAGAAAATCTGCTTTTTTCACATTTGTGAATAACCTTTTTTTAGGTTTTGACACTTAATTTCGGCCAAATACCTGCTGTAATCAGTGTTTAAAAATATTGGGCCCACAAAAAAAAGGAAGATGTTAATTGGCCCTTCATGTGGAAAACCTGTGAATGTTACATAGCCCACAAAAGTGTTATAAGCACCTGTAACCCTTTACTGTATTGAGTTTCAGAGTAAAAAATACTCTTTTGCAGTTACAGTTTATTTATTCTATTTTTGCTATCCTTAAAAATGTAGACTATATAATATATGTCAGTAATTCAGAAAATCAGGGACAAGTACGCCGTCATGATCGTTGTAGTGATTTGCCTGGCTATTGTTAGTTTCCTGTTGCAGGATGCCTTTTTTGGCAAAAGTTCTCTATCCCGTCGCGATACCAGCGTGGGTAAAGTAAATGGTGAAGATCTCGATTTGGCAGAGTATCAACGTCGAATTCAGGACGCAGAAAACAACGCGCGTCAGCAAATGCCTAATATTGACGAACAGACCCGTCAGTATATCCGCGAGCAGGTTTGGAACGAATTTCTGAATGAACAAATTATGCAGGCTCAATACAAAGTATTGGGTATCGACGTAACTGAGGCAGAAGTGGTAGACCAAATCAAAGGTAAAAACCCTAACCCGGTTGTGGTGCAGCAATTTACCCGCGATGGCCAGTTTGACCGTAATGCTTTGCAACAGGCTATTTCACAGGCAGGCAGCAATCCACAGATCCGTGAAGGCTTGCACCAGCTGGAAAGCTATATTGCGAAATACCAGGAGCGTTTGAAATACGTGACCCTTGTTAAACAAGGTATCTACTATCCAAAATGGCTGGCAGCGCAACAGCAAAAAGATAACAGCCAAACAGCGACTGTATCTTATGTAAGCGTTCCCTATGCTACCATCTCCGATTCCACTATTAAAGTAACTGATGCAGAACTCGATCGCTTTATCCAGGATCACAAACAACTGTTTAAAGTGGAAGAGTCCCGTAAAATTGAATATGTATCCTTTGACGCTATCCCTTCTGCTGCCGACTCAGCAGCTGCTATTCAGCAGATAATGGCGATGAAGCTGGAACTGGATACTACAAAAGACAATATCGCCGGTTTTATCAACCGTAATTCAGATATTAAATATTACGACGGATATATTTCCAAAAATGAAGCAAAAGTTCCGATGAAGGATTCTATCGTGAATCTGCCTGTAGGAACTGTTTTCGGACCATACTACGATAATAACCTGATCGTTTTTGCGAAAATGATTGATCGTAAAAATATGCCCGACAGCGTAAAAGTACGCCATATCCTTATCGCTTCCGGCGCTCAGGGTGGTTTACCGGATTCCATCGCTAAAAAACGTGCAGATAGCCTTGAGCTGGCTGTAAAAGGCGGTGCAGACTTTAAAGCCCTGGTTGACCAGTTTTCCGATGATCCGGGTAGCAAACAAACCGGTGGTGAATATGAGTTGACTCCATCTTCCCAATTTGTTCCTGAATTCAAAGACTTCGCCTTCGATGGTTCAAAAGGCCAGGTGAAAGTAGTAAGAACACAGTTTGGTTACCATGTTATTGAGATCCTGGATCAGAAAAATATTGGTCCTGCTATTAAAGTAGCGTATCTCGGTAAATCTGTAGAGGCCAGCAAAGAAACTAACAACAACGCATTTAGCGCTGCCAGCGGTTTTGCCGGTAAAAGCGGCACTGCTGCTGCTTTTGAGAAAACAGTACAACAGGAAAAGCTGAATAAAAGAATCGCTGATAATGTACGTCCAATGGATTTCGTGATCCCCGGTATCGGACAATCACGCGAACTGGTACGCTGGGCTTACGAATCCAAACAAGGTGATGTAAGCAAGGTATTTACCTTCGATGATAAATACGTAGTGGCTGTTTTAACCAATGTACGTAAAGAAGGTACTGCTCCGCTCGCAGATGTACGTCCCCAGGTAGAAGCTGAAGTTAAGAAACACAAGAAAGCAGAACAGATCATCGCTAAACTGCAAACTCCGGCTACCCTGGATGCAGCGGCTAAATCTACTAACCAACCGGTGCTGAATGCAGAAGGCGTTTCTTTCGCTACTCCATTCATCGCTTCCCTTGGCTTTGAGCCACGTGTTGCCGGCGCATCTTTCAATAAGAACTGGGGCACTGCAAAAGTATCTGCTCCAATTGAAGGTAATGCAGGTGTATATGTGATTAAAGTAGACAGCTTCCAGCCGTCTGCCCAACCAGCCCAAGATATCGCTTCCCAACAGGCGGCTTACGAACAAGGTGTTAAATCCATGCTGGATCAACAGCTGTTCGAAGTGCTGAAAAAGAAGAGCGATGTGAAGGATACCCGTGGTAAATTCTTCTAAATCACTACATTTTTTACTGACATAAGAAAAGGGAAGCACTACTGCTTCCCTTTTTTATTTCCCCCTTTTAGTGCCTTTCTGCCCTTATTCCTATTCCTGCGCCGATATTCGTAAATTTGTATTCTTAAATAGGGACAAAAATGGAAGAAATCATAAATAAAGTAGCGCAGAGTGGACTGGAAACCATTGATTTAGAACAGTTTTACCCAAAAGGGGAAATTGTTGTTTTTGATATGAAGGATTACCTGTTTATGGAGCTCATTCTGAAAGAAAAGGATTTCCGGGCGGCTATGCAGTCGCACGACTGGGAGCAATACCGCGGAAAGAACGTGGGGCTTATTTGCTCTGCAGACGCCGTTATTCCTTTATGGGCTTATATGCTGGTGATGACCAACCTGGAACCGGTGGCGGCCTATGCTGCTTTCGGAGACGCAGCATTTATACACAATACATTATATCTCAGAAACCTGGGAGAAATTGACCTTTCCGCTTTTACAGATAAAAGAATTGTTATTAAAGGATGCGGTGATAAACGGGTAGGAGAAATTGCTTACGCGGAAATTACACGCCTGTTGCGCCCGGTAGTAAAGAGTATTATGTATGGAGAGCCTTGCTCCACCGTGCCCGTGTATAAGAAGAAAAGCTAAAACCAGCCTCTTTTCCGGAAAAATAATACCATCAGCACCAATAATATCCCCATACCTCCCAATGTAAAATAATATCCATTGGGGGATGCCAGTTCAGGCATATGCTGAAAATTCATTCCGTAGATACCAGCAAGCAGTGTTGGCGGCGCCATTAATGTAGTTACCACCGCCAACACTTTCATGATTTCATTCATCTTCAGGTTCAACTGCGTATGATACATCTCCTGTAAGTTCAGCACCATATCGCGGTAGTTATCCGCCAGATCATTACATTGAATGATGTGATCGTAGATGTCCTTGTAGTATTTAGTTACTTTATCATCCAGCAGATCGCTCTCACTTTTCAGAAAGCCATTTACCAACTCCCTTACCGGAGCAATAGCCCGTTTGAACAGGAAAACCTGGCGGCGTAAATAATTAATCCGCGCCAACGTACGGGTGTTGGGTTGATGTTGAACCAGGTCTTCCATCATTTCAATCCGTTCCCCCAGCTTATCCATAACAATGAAGTAATTATCAATAATTACATCCAGCAATGAATAACAGAGGTAATCGGCGCCACCATTGCGGATCCTGGATCCGGTTATCAGCAGCTTGGCCCGCACAGGGTCAAATACATCCCGTGCAGGGTCCTCCTGGAAAGAGATCACAAAGTTTCTGCCCAGTACAATACTCACCTGTTCCAGGTCGATAGATGAGGTTTCACTATTGAAATAAATCATGGGAAGCAAACAAAACATCCGGTCATTGATTTCATCCATCTTTGCCCGTTGGCCCACACTCAGAATATCTTCCTCAAGTAACGGGTGGATGATGAATTGTTCACATACCGCATGCACCTCTTCTTTCCTGATACCATCAATGTTGATCCAGCTTAATTGGGGAGCGTTGGCATATTTAAAGGTGTCCTCTATTTTGTTCAGCACCAGCTCTGAGCAAAGATTAATATTATAATCAAAAACAGTGATCTTGGTTTTTTCCACCGGCTTGCGGGATGGGACTCCTTCCGCCGGATTAAAGTTCATGATGCGTTGCTTCTTCACCTTGAACGGGTTTAGTACTTGTACTACGCCGGGAATAGGCAATTTATTTTTGAAGGCCATATATGCTGATGTTAGCAGGATTGATTACCGAATTTAAAGCAAAAATCCGTTAATAGTAGTGAGCGGAACTATCATACCGGGTTAATTCTATTTGTTTGAAGGGAAAGAGATTAGGTGCCGCGGTTGTTTGAAATCACTCGTACGGTGCCGAAAATATATGCGTAATTTAAATCCTATAGGACATGTGGACTATTTGTAGGTGTTTGATAAATGAGATTATTTTTTTAGAGAGATAAAAAAAGTCGCCCGTCATATTTACAGCCGGGCGACTTTTTTTCAAATTCTGTGAAGGATAACAATATCCTTAGAACTTTGGCAACTCAATTACCGGAGGAGTGCCGGTGGCAGGGCGTTCAAACAAATCGCCATACTGTGCATTGGCTGGTTTGAAACCACTGTTCCATAAATAGAACCATCCGTTTTCTGAGCCGCCGCCATAATCAAGCCTGTCTTTTGCTTTAGCGGTGGCATCATTGGAGAATTTGGCCTTGGTAAGTTCTATCCATTCGCCGGTATTGGTTTTAATCCAGTGGTTACCGAAATATCCTTTGCGGCCAAGATGACCATTTTCAAAAGAGAAATTTTCCAGGAAGGAATAAAGGTGTCCCATGTACTTTCCGTCTTTTGGCGCCCTGAAGCTGGCAATCAGTTTCCACTCTTTGTGTTCCGGCACATAAAAGTATGCGGTGTAAGTAGTGGTATTTCCCGTTGGCACGCTGTGCATCAGGAAACGATAGGTGTCCCCGGCTTTCCAGTTGTACACCCAATGGCTATGTCCACCGGTGCCTTCGCCGCCAAACCCGCTGGCGTCTACACTGTCTCCTTTTGCCAGCATTACTACCTGGTCTTCATACTTTACCTTGCTGCGTTCCTCTGGTTCTCCACCGGCATCCCATACAGAAAAAATAATTCTTCTTTCTGTGGGAGAATTTACCTGCATACCAAAATAGCCCCTGTGAAAACCACAGGACATGAAATAGGTACCCAGTTTATCTTCTCCTTCCGGCACCTTAATTTCTCCATAAAACCATTCTACATTTTTACCTTCGGGAACAGGATAGTTTAAATGTACAGAAGCCGCACGGCGCCAGGGTTTGGCGTTATACTGCATATCTTTTACCGCGGATCCGGAAAGGCTTACGCTTTTTACATCTGCATATATACTTCCCTTCTTCTCCACTCCTTTTAATGACACACAGTAAAAGCCTGCTTTTTTTATTGTTGTTTGTAATACGGGTACCGTTACAAAATCTGTATTGTTAGGTATGCTTACTATTTTTTGAGCGCCATTTACGGAAACAGATACCTTACTTTCTGCATCGGCTTTTGCCAGTAACGACACTTTGAGGGTGCCGGGATTCGCCACATGGAAATAAAAATTAACGGTATTGCTGTTATCCGTCCAGTTTACAACGCCGTGGCGTTCACTGATTTCTACATGTTCTTCCACCGGATCGGCATAGGCGGCAAAGCCGGGAAGCTCAGCCACAGGCGCCTGTGCAAAGGCCCTGTTGGCAGCAAAGCAAATAGCCAGCGATGCTGCAAGGAGTGTTTTCTTGTTCATTGTTCTTAATTGTATGTCAACAAATAAAGCTGCATCTGCTTCCAAATGCAATTTTGCCGGAAAAAAATTACAATCGAATGAGATTCCTTTTTATATCCCATGCAATCAACGGTATGTGCATTAATTTATACAGGCGCAAACGTGCTGATCTTGTGAGAGGTACCGTGCACGTAGGTGAATGCAAAGGGAATTGTTTTTGTGGCAGATGGGATGCTGCCGCGGTATTTATCTGCCGGAGGCAGCATATTCCAAAAACTATAAAATATTATTTTATGGCAAACCAGTTAAAAGATAAGAGAATAGCGGTTTTGGTAGCAAACGGATTTGAAGAAGTGGAGCTTACAAAGCCCGTGGAGGCGCTGAAGGAGGCAGGCGCTACAGTAGATATTATTTCTCCCGAAGGGAAAACTGTTCGTGCCTGGGCGGAAAAAGACTGGGGAAAGGACTACCCGGTGGACAAGGACATAAAAGAAGTGGTGGCATCTTCGTATGACGCGTTGGTATTGCCCGGTGGTGTAATGAACCCGGACCGTTTGCGTACCAATGACCGCGTGGTGGCTTTTGTTACCGGTTTCTTCGACGAAAGCAAACCTATTGCCGCCATTTGCCACGGTCCCTGGACGCTGATTGAAACCGATGAACTTGATGGCCGGAAGGTAACGTCTTATCCGTCTTTAAAAACGGATCTTGAAAACGCAGGTGCATTATGGGTGGATGAAGAAGTGGTGACCGATAAGGGATTGGTTACCAGCCGTACGCCAAAGGATTTACCTGCGTTTTGTAAGAAGATGATTGAAGAAATTGCAGAGGGTCCGCATGATCAGCGCGGCAATGAAGCACGTAAAGATGGTGTACATCAATTGGGATAATACCCGGGAACAGGAGTGAGCAACCTCACTCCTGCTTTTATTTTTTCTTCTTTTTGTATTTCACTTCTACATTAGCCACCCCAGTGTTCAGCATGCCTATTTTGGAGGCGGCTTTGTGCGACAGATCAATAATGCGCCCTGGTACAAACGGTCCGCGGTCATTGATACGAACCTTTACGCTTTTTCCATTTGCGATATTGATAACAGTAACGCGCGTTCCGAAAGGAAGTGTTTTATGTGCGGCAGTAAGCGACCGCTGGTGGAAGGTTTCGCCACTTGCGGTACGTTTTCCATCGAATGAGTTGGCATAATAGGATGCTTTCCCCGTTTCGGTAATTTTCCGGCTACAGGAAGAGGCGCCTGTCATTATCAGGATAATGAACAGCAATACCCAATTGCGTTGTGAGGGTGCAGGGATATACATGACGGATAGCGATTTAGACAATGACCTAAAAATAAGTCAATTTCCCGACGCTTTCAGTAGCTCGTGGCGGGGAATTTGATGAATGGCAGGCGGCTGAACAATGTGAGAGATCAGCTGTTTTTATCTGGCACTCATCCTAACAAATTACTTATGGCAACACTTGTAGCGGATCAATTAGTAGATATGCTGGCAAATGCCGGTATCAAGCGCATTTATGCGGTAACCGGCGATAGTTTGAATCACATCAACGATGCTGTGCGTCGTGATGGACGGATCCAATGGATTCATGTCCGGCATGAAGAAGTGGGGGCTTATGCTGCAGGAGCGGAAGCACAGCTGAACGGGCTGGCTTGTTGTGCCGGCAGCAGCGGACCCGGGCATGTTCACCTGATCAATGGATTGTATGATGCGCACCGGTCGGGCGCATCGCTGGTAGCCATTGCGTCTACCTGCGCTACCAATGAATTTGGCAGCGACTATTTCCAGGAAACCAACACCATTAAGTTGTTTGACGATTGCAGTCATTATAACCAGGTAGCGGCAACAGCCGAGCAGGCACCCCGCATGTTGCAGGCTGCCTTACAGCATGCGGTGCATAAGCACGGCGTGGCGGTTTTAGGATTGCCGGGAGATGTAGCAGCCGCTGATGCAAAGGAGATCCCTACTGCCACGAAGCTGTATCATCCTAAGCCCGTTGTTTGTCCGTCGGCACCAGAATTAAAGCAGCTGGCCGGGTTACTCGGCGATGCGAAGAAAATTGCGATCTATTGCGGCCTGGGCGCCGTAGAAGCACACGATGAAGTAGTGGCTTTGTCGCAATTGTTAAAAGCGCCTATTGCATACTCGTTCCGCGCAAAAATGGGTATTCAGTACAATAATCCCAACGAAGTGGGCATGACGGGTTTGCTGGGATTGGCATCGGCTTATAAAAGCATGCATGAAGCCGATGTGTTGTTACTGCTGGGAACAGATTTTCCGTACACGCCATTTATTCCTGAGAAGGCGAAGATTATCCAGATAGATATCCAGCCGGAAAGGCTTGGCCGCAGGGCCACACTGGAGTTAGGTTTGTGCGGGGATATTGCAGATACACTGAAAGCGCTTCTGCCAATGCTAAAGGAAAATACCGACCGGCAATTCCTGGACGAAATGGTAGCATTTTACCGGGAAGTGCAAAAGAAAATGCAGACTTATGTAGAAGACACCGGCAAGGAGAACGCCATCAGCCCTGAGTATGTAGCGGCTACCCTCAATAAAATTGCAGCAGATGACGCTATTTTTACTGTAGATACGGGCATGACCAATGTTTGGACAGCCAGGTACCTGGAAGGCACCGGCAAACGTACCTTGCTGGGATCTTTTAACCATGGCTCTATGGCGAATGCCATGCCGCAGGCAATAGGAGCTGCGTTGGCGCAACCAGGCCGGGAAGTGTTTGCTTTGTGTGGCGATGGCGGGTTAACAATGTTGCTGGGCGACCTGATGACCATTAAACAATATCAACTGCCGGTAAAAGTAATCGTGTTTAATAACCGCGCCCTGGGCATGGTGAAGCTGGAGATGGAAGTGGCGGGGCTCCCCGATTGGCAAACGGACATGGTGAATCCTGATTTTGGGGCGGTAGCAGTGGCCATGGGCTTCACAGCGTTTACCATCCGTAAACCGGAAGAGGTGGAAAGCATATTGGCCCAGGCAGCAAAAACGGCAGGACCCGTGCTGGTAAATGTATTTACTAATCCAGAGTCCCTGGCTATGCCGCCAAAAGTGGAATTTGCCCAGATGAAAGGATTTGCGCTCTGGATGGGGAAACTGATCCTCAGCGGAAGATATGAAGATGTATTTGATGCGGTGAAGTCGAACTACAAGCACCTGAAAGATGTGCTGTAAATATGAATTTATGGGGAGATGATTTCAGGACCATCTCCCCATAATATTAAAACGGATAACCGATGGCAATGTTAAGAATGAGATTTTTTTTGCGCCAGTCGGGATCGCTGAAATCTATTTTATCAAACACCCAGCGTTCGTTCTCCGGCAGGTAAGGAACACGGAATGGGATAGCCAGATCGAGGCGTACTACTACAATAGAGGCATCAATGCGCAAACCTACCCCACCGCCAACGGCAATGTCTTTATAAAAAGTATTGAAGGCAAATTTACTACCCGGCTTGTCCGGAACATCTTTCTGTAACCAGATGTTACCGGCATCCACAAAGGCTGCCACATTAAACACACTGGCCACGTGCACCCGCAGTTCAGAGTTGAATTCCAGCTTGATATCGCCGGCTTCATTAGCCAGCAAGGCGGAAGTATCCACGGCGGGGTTGTGATAAGATCCCGGACCGAGGGTACGCGCCCTGAATGCCCGGATGCTGCTGCTACCACCGGTGAAAAACTGTTTTACAAAAGGCAGGGTGGCTGAGTTGCCATATGGCAAACCGTATCCAATCAACAGGCGGTTTACCCATTGTTTGCCTTTGCCCAGCTGCCAGTAGTGGCGCGCTTCTGCAGTGAATCTTTCATACTGCGCAAATGAATTCCCAAGTAATGTTTTTTGCCCGGTATCATTTTTCGGAATGATCAACCCGGCAATGTTTCCTGAGATATCTATATTGCCGCTCAGGTAGAAACTGTGTACCCGGTTGGCTTGCTGGTTATTGTAGGTGATCGTATAGTTGCCGCCGAGGATAAATTGTTTTTCAATAGCGTTGCGCTGACTTGGATCGTTTGCCAGGATACTGTCGTATGCCGGTGTTGTTTTGGTAGGCAACACATAGGTAAGCGCAACGGGTGCAAAGATATGACTCAGGTATTGTGTCCGTTGCCACAGGTATTGCAGCTGTAGCGTATATGCGTTAAGGTTATACAGATCGGCGCGGCTGTATAACTCATAGCTGGCGCTTATTCTTGTTTTAGGTACATAGGGTGTGCGGATGTTCAATCCACGGAAGGGTGTGATGAACCTCGGAAAAGTAACAGCTGCTTCTGCACCGAGGCCATACGAATTGGAGCCTCCTGCATTTTTATTACCGGTTTGCCATTCCAGTCCGCCACGCAACCCAATTTCAAGCAATGCTGCAGAATGGAGCCAGTTGCGATTTTTAGCGGTAATCTGTATTTGTGATCCAATGAACCCGTTAGATTTAGAGGTACCACGTAGTTCTGTTTGAAGGGAACGGCGTTTATATGGCGTAAGGAAAAGTTTTGCGTCCAGCCACCCGCTGTCGAGTGCCACCCGGTTGTTTACCATGGCCCTGTAGTTGTTGGCCTGGGAGGTATCACGGGCGTAGGTGCTATCGCGCCGGTTCAGGTTCCTGCCGGAGGTATCGCGCCGCCTGGAGCTGTCCCTGTTGCCGGTAACATTGGGGCCGCCGCCCACTAAGTTGTGAATAGAGGTATCCCTTACCGGCGAAAATTGTCCCTTTACAAATTTGAATACGCCCAGGTTAATCAGTCTTTGCAGGGTAATATTATGTGAACTCAGGCGATACAGGCTATCTGGCCGTAAAAACACGGAGCGGTCAAATGCGGATGATTTAAACCGGTGGGCGGAGTCCACAATGTAAATGCCCTTGTATCTTACCGGAGTTCCCTGTGTAGAAGCGGAGTCGTTATCCAGCGAATAGTCCGGGAACAGAACGATGTCATGCATCCTGTAAGGCCGGAGCGCCAGCAGTGGCGTGTTGTCTTTTATCTTTACAAAGAGGTCAACCGTACCGCTATTGGTACTATCTACCTGTACCAGTAAATAATCAGGTGTAAAATAATAATAACCTTGTTCTTTCAGCGCGGCGTGTATCCGTTCCCGTTCGGCTTTAACTGAATCGAGCGAATAATTGGCGCCAATGATCAAAGAGCTTTCCGGTTTGGTATAAGTAACGGTTTTACCGATGGCGCTACTATCTGTCAAATAGGTGACACTTTTAATGGTATACCGGTGATTGGGAGTGGCTGTGTATTTGATGGAAGCTTTTTTCTTGCCAGATAACTTAATAGCAGAAACAACGCCGGCCTGGAAATAGCCGTTATCCACCAGGTATTCTTCCAATACCTGTGAGGTGTAGTCGGGTTTTGCCTGGCTCAGCAACACGGGCGGTTCCCCCCATTTTCTTCGCAGCAGGTAGTTCAATCCTTTCCCTTTGGGTTCATTGCCTAAATTGTACAGCCACAACTTAATGGGCATACCGAGAAATTTACGGTTCCTGTTGGGACGGATTCTTTTATCCATTCCTTCCATGAGCGAGCTATAATCTTTCGGTCTTTTTTTAGTAATGGTGTCAGTGATCCATTTTACGTCGCTGCCAGTATATAGCCGGTCTCCTTCAGGTACGGTACGTGTGGTACTGCAGGAGCTGACTGCCAGGATTACCAGGCATAACAGGCTACAGCAAATAATGATATGGCTACTTACTTTTCGCATCAGGCGTTGTCGTATTTTTATCGTTCTTCTTTTTGGTATCGCGTAACCGCTGTTTTTTAGTATCAGTTTTGGACCGCTGCAGAATTTCGCGGAACTCATCATAATCCATGATCAGTGCAAAGGCAACTCCTGTTTCCACTACCTGTCCTTCGAGCACTGTTTGACTGTCGTTGCGCTGATATACCCTTATCCGGTAACGTCCGTCGCGGGTAAGTTTATATTCTACGGAGATATCACCGATCAGGGAGCTGGCATTTTGCTGGCTTCCCTGCAACATGATATTGGAACCTACGGAAACGGTTAAGCGATCATTAAATAACTGTTTGGAGGCGCCAACTTTCAGGTTGGTGGATTCCTGGGCGGAGCCGGAGGAATAATCTTCCTGGTTCTGCAGGTCGAAGTTGAGATCCACTCCTTTGATCAGGTTGCCCGCCATGTTATTGAGCTGTTGTGAAAGTATTTTACTTACACTGTTTTTCGCTGCCTGTCCTACTCCACCGCCGGAGCCGCCATCGAGTGTACTCATAGGGTCATCCGGGATAAAGGAGTTCAGCACCAGCAGTCCCATTACCTGTTTATTCAGCTCAGAGGGCACCTGGTTAATTTGTTTCAGGCGGTTATATGGTGTTCCGTTCAGGGTATTCCTGTCGTTCTCTGCCAGGTCCAGGCGGAAGCTGATATCAGGCTTCATGAGATTGCCTTTGATCATCAGGTATACCTGGAAGGGCATCCGTTGTTTATAGGTATTTCGTTGTTCGGCAGACATGCTTTGAAGCTGATCTGCCACCAGGTCGTAGGCCGGCGCATTCACCGTGTATTTGGCGGTGATATCCAGGTCGGCGCTGGTAGCGTCTCCATTGAACGATACGAAGCTGCCCTTTTCTATATCGAAAGAGCGTTTAATGAGCTGGTTCAGTGACATCTCGTATTTACCTTCCGTTATTTCGTAGCGGCCGGTAAGACTTAACTTACTGCTGGGATCCAGCGTGGCATTAATGCTGGCGGTACCTTTTGCCTGTACATAATCACCGTTTTGTGAATCGATGATAATTTTAAGGACAGATTCCGGAGTAATATCGAGGTTACCGGATAAGAACATGCCTTTTAACCGCGTGGTTTTAAACCGAAGGCTATCTTCACGGGCGAGTAGTGCAGAATCGACAGGATTGGATTTATCCACAAATTCGATCACGCCTTCCCTGTTGGCGAGTCCCGGCTCCTCTTGCGGCAGCGTCATGGTAACGCTGGATTTGTCGCGCAGCTTTACGATGGCATCAATTCTCGGCAGGTCGAGTGTGCCGCGGATCTTCACTTTACTATCTATATAAGCGGGTCCATAAATCCACTGGTCCGGGTTTTGCTGCCGGCCAAGAGCCATGAAGTTATCGGCAGTAACATCGAGGTTAAAGCTATACCGGGTGAAATTCCTGGTATTAATGCGGCCATCTACCACCAGTTCATTATTGGCGCTGTCGGCTATTACCAGGTTATTCAGTTGTATTCCTCTTTCATCCAGTACAATATCTTCATCCGGTAAATGGAAAGTGCTGCCGATCATGGTTACCATGCCTGCAGCATTATCGAAATGCAGGCTTCCCAATACTTTGGGGGCCGACGGTGTACCTGTAATATTGAACTGCCCGGTGGCACTGCCGGACATTTTAGTAACATTGCCCATCGTGAATGGTTCCAGCGAGGCGATGCTCAGTTTATTGATATCCAGCTGGGCATTGATAGTAGTGTCGTAGGTGCCGTCCACCTTTACATCATTATCGTTGCCGGTTAATCCGGCTGTAAGTTTATATTGGCCAGGGCCGCTGTTTTCCACATTGGCGTCTAATGTTCCCATGCGTGTATTCTTCACCGTTAGACTGTCTACTTTCAGCGTGGCGTGAATCAGTGGTGTTTGGTTCCAGTTACGTACAGTCGCTTCTGCATTCAGGATGCCGTTGGCCAGCAGGGTGTCTGTTGCCAGTAGGGCGGTGATGGTCGACAATTTAAAATTGGCGATGTTGGCCTGGAGTGCAGGAGTGGCGCTGGTATCAGGCTTGGTGGCCACCTGGATGGACTGATCGCCCTGCGACAGTTTGATATTCGCCGTATCCGGTGCGCCATTTTTCATCCGGAGAATATTGTTCTCTGCCACAGTCCATTCCTGTTTGTTTAACAGCAGTCCGGGTTTGAGTGACAGCTGCATGGCATTATCTTTCAGGAACGTAAAAATGCCGCCCAGTTTATACTTGGGCTGCCGTTTAACATCATCCAGTACTACGTCAAAGTCAACCACACCAGTGTTGGCATAAGCCGTAAGATAGGTATGTTGCAGCGGGAATGTAGGGTGCGCCATGCGGGCCAAAGATGCCCCGAGCCGCAAAGAGGTGTCCTGGATAGATACGCCTATGCGCAGGCTGTCGACCTGCAGGGAATCATAATT
Source organism: Chitinophaga sp. ARDCPP14 (assembly GCF_051362515.1). Classification (NCBI taxonomy): domain Bacteria; kingdom Pseudomonadati; phylum Bacteroidota; class Chitinophagia; order Chitinophagales; family Chitinophagaceae; genus Chitinophaga; species Chitinophaga sp. ARDCPP14. The sequence goes on from NZ_JBKIXB010000002.1 coordinate 696,169, forward strand.
AATTTTCGGAAGATATGCGTTTGCGATCAGCAGGCTGCTGTCGCTGTTGAGGCGGCCATTCATCACCAGCGGCACTTCCATGCGCAGTGTTGGAATCATCTGGTGTAAATTCTTTGGCCACTGTAAAGAGGCATTCCACTGCAGTGATTGTCCGCCGGGGACCTGTACAATAGCGCCGGAATCGGCCGGCATTAATGGTTTATTGATAATATTGGCGAAGGCGGCCCCCACTTTTGTATAATCGATATGGCCGTTGGCGCTGATCAGGCCAAACGGACTTTTTAAGGTGAGGTATTGCTGATCCTTGTATTCGGCTACCAGGGAGATGCTGTCCAGCGGAAATACCTGTCCCTGTGTGGCTATCTGCCATTTTGTTAAAAAGGCATTGCCTTCTATGCGCTGTGGTTCTATGCTGTTGAAATCTGCCAGGAGATTGCCCTGTACCGTTAACGGTTCTGAATACCAATGGGTGGCATACAGGTCGGCTTTGGCCAGTTCCATATTTACTTTCAGTCCCTGGATGGTAGTATCCACCATTTGCCCGCTGATATCGAAAGTGGCGGTGATGCTGCTATCTGCGCTTTCGCCCTGCGCTTCAAAATCGCCTTTGTTGATACCGGCGATTACGCTTACGTCGTGATACGTATAGGCGTTATAGGTAGCTTCATCCAGTTGTGCCGTGGCTTTGGCTACCATTTGTTTTAGCGTATAGCCCTCACCGGTAGCGCTCAGTTTGCCGGACATCCAGCCGTAGGTAGTATCGTATAGCATTGCTCCCGGGTTTATGCGGAAGTATGGAATGCTGATGGTGTAGCTGCTGCGGATGCTGTCGGTAATATTGACGAGGCGTGCGTTGATATTGGCGTTGGCGGTTTCGCTTTTCAGTTGTAATTGGGTAACGAGGTCCTTCATGCCGCCTTTGAACATACCGGTAATCAGCATGTTTTCCGGCAGGCGTGGCGTATCCGGGAGGGTACCCGCGGGTAGCCAGGCGCGCAAGGGTTTGTTGCCCGTTTGTATATAAAGCGCAGGAAGATCGGCGCTGAGCAGATCCGGGTTTGTAGCATGGAGCACCTGGCCATTGTCTGTTTTGATCAGGTTGCCTTCATGATCGTTGACGTAGAGCTGTTTAATATTCAGTTCTCCCAGGTTTCCTTTTAATATAGCCGCCAGCGTTAGTTGTTTATTCCATAGCTGGTCGAATGATTTGTTTTTGCGTGCGTTGGGAACGAAGGGGAGCCACTCTCCCAGTGCTACATGCACAGAATCGAGATTGGCATCCAGTCCGAGCTGGTCCAGATGGTCGGAAATGCCGGACCAGGAAGGCACTGTTACGATGATCTGTTTGCGGAAAATGCTTTTATTGGTTTGCAGCAGGAAGTTGCGCAGCGCCAGTGTATAAGGCGTGAACAATACGTCCATATTGGCTTTGCGGATGGTAAAACCGGACTTATCCCGGGCAGTCAATGATTTTATTCCCACCATAATACTATCCGGCTTATACCGGATATGGCTGATTTTACTGGAGAATTGAGTTAGCAGCAGGTGATTATAGTCAGGATCTGGTCCCGCGGCTTTAGGTGCGGGGCCACCGTTATCGTAGCGCAGGGCAAGTTTATCAAGATTTACCTGGGTGGCAAATACCTGCCAGGTATTTGGCGTGGTATCGTTTGGCGCGGCGGGAACGGAGTCCTTTCCGGCAACCATCATTACCAGGCCGGCGGTGTTGCTGATGGAAAGATCGCCCATCTGTATACGGGTAGAGTCCTGGTCCAGGTTGCTGTTGCGTAATTGCAGGGCGCCTATTTTCCAGGCGGTGGTAATACCGGAGCCTTCATCTGCATACAGGAAATGACTGTTGTTGATCTGTAGTTTTTTCAGGAGCAGATGGAGTGATGCGCTGCTGGTATCGGCCGGTGGTGGCGGCGGGGCGGCAGAGGTAACAGCCGGGGCGATGTACTTTTGCCGGAAAAAGCCTTTCAGTCCATCGAGGGTAATGCCCCTGAACGCGTAAATGCCATCATCTATGAGGAGGTCGTCCGGATCAATGTGTAAACTATCCCAGGTGAGCACTGCAGACATGCCGCCCTGCGCATCTTCATAGCTTACTTTCACTTTACGAAATGAAATGTCTTTCAGCCGGAATTGCAAGGTGGTGCCGGTTTCCGGCGCCAGGGTATCCTTATCCCCGGAAGGGGTTACAAAGGCATCTATGGCAAACTGGTAATTAAAGGCGGAATCGCCGGGGTGCCGGTAGGCATTTACCAGCAGGGTGTCCCACTCGAGTTTATCTATTTTCAGTTCATTGCTGATCAGCGACAGGAGGTTGTAATGTACTTTGAGGGAGCCGGTATAAAAAAGGGCCTGGTTGGCGGTGTCGGCCACATATACATTCCGAAGTTCCAGGTACTGCCAGCCACGTGCGCGCAGGTAGCCGATCTGCACTTTGGTGTGCAGTTTTTTCCGGAGGTATAATTCTCCCTGTTCTCTTAAGTAATTCTGGACGCCGTTCAGTTGTAATAATAAAACAGCCATTACGGGCAATAGGAGCACCGCAACAATAATCCATATAAGCCATCGCCACCAGGGGCGGCCGTGTTTTTCTCCGGTTTCTGCTGGTTCTGTCACTATGATGTATTACAAAAGTAAATTACTGAATATAAACGCAAAAGCACGTTTATGGTTTACTTTGCCGGCAGGATAGTGCAACCGGGCGCTTGCCTGCGGGTACAACAAAATCCATACCTCAGGGGTACCGGCAACGAATCGTTATTGCAAGAATACATCAAATACGGTAACGGACATACTTTTTTTGGCGATGGAAACAGAATGGGGTGAGTAGTAATATGCACAGATTGGCGAAAAGGAAATGGACCGGACGGGTTGGTTTTTATTACTTAGTTATCCTGATTCAGGGCATTTTTATCTTCTTTTTCAATTCTTCTTTTTACTTTATCCACATCTTCTGCCGGGGGAAGGCTTTCTGGTTTTACACCTCTTTCCAGGAGCACATTTCTAACGGCGGTATTGTTGTCAACATGTTCTTCGGTAATATCCTCTTCTCCTTTCAGGTCTTTTTCCAGTACATTATGACTGGTGAGTTCTGTGGCGAGGTCTTTTGCTTTAATGGTAATAGTGGGAAGGAAATCGGCCAATGCCCTGTTTTCGGGAATGACCAGTTTTCTCTTCATATCGCGGGTGGTAAATCCTCCGAAAAGAGCCTCATCGCCCTTCGAGCGGATCCGGGCAAATCCTTTATCGTCCACCCCTCTTTCGTAAATAATACCGGATAATGCCTTTTCTGACTTCGATAGCTTTTCCCGGGCATTAATACGGTCAATATCCAGCAATCTTTTTTCAACAATTTCCTGTTTGCGGGTTTGCACGGCAAAGTAGGTTTGGGCAAATGCAATCGGATCTTTTTGGGTGTCGCCACTTTGAGCGATCAGGTAGCAGGCGTAACGGGTAAGCGCGATGTCCTGAAGTTCCCTCGTTGCATCACTGCCAACAGCGACCATTTTGCTGATGTCAGCAAAATGGTCTGAAACCAATACACCACTGTTTTCACAGGAGGCTTTTGCTTTGTCAATTACTTTCAAAAAGTTTCTCCACTGCGTATAGCCAAGAATTTGCTGCAATTCCCTGGCGCTCCAGCATTCGATACCCTTGTGTTCATAACAAGCCTGTTCAAATTGTTTAAACAGCGCTTCAATTAATTCTTTTTTCATGAAAAAATATTTATTCATCTCACAATATTGTAATAGGCACAATATACCAAAGCCATAACAGCAGTGGGTTAACGAAACTTAAACAGTATCATTTTGAAAGAAGAATAATTACTTTGTTCCGGGTTTATTCCGTTGATTAAACCGGAAGATATAATACTCCAGCTGATCTTTCTTTTCCCTGTCGCCCCTGAATTCGTCGAGCAATACGCTGTCTTGCGGGAGAATATATTTTTTGAGATTGTAGGCAGATAGTTCCAATATCTGGCCTGTCACCACATTCAGCACTTTTTTGAGTACCACCGGTGTGCTGATGCTGTTTGTTGTCATATCGGCCTGGTTTAAATAGCCCCGGGAGGGTTGGATGCCGTGCAGGGCATATATGCAGTAGTAGCCGATTTCCTGTAGTTTATTAAGACCGTTGTCTTTGATGTAGATGTTCCTTCCGTCGCAAAAGCCCCAGTAGTTTTTCAGTTTGTGTTCCTGGCCGGCGCCATCCCGGAGCACCAATTCATTCCTGTTGGCCAGCAGATAGATCTGCGCGGCGGAGCTGCGGTTTTTTATAACCAGGTCTCCTTCTTCCGAAGGATTATTTGATTGAAATTCCTCAAAGGTTTTATACAGGCCTTTCTTTAGTTGAGGTGCGTCTGTAATCAGCACATTTTGCGCTGCTACGGAAATACCGAGTAACAGCAGGTTCCAAAAACACAACAGTTGTTTCATAATAAACAAATGTATTGGGTTTAGGAAGTGAGGTTAGCCGGAAATAGCTGAACACCGGCTTTGTTTCTGCTGATGTTTGAATTATGTCTTTAAAATCAGGAGAGGGTGGCGTTAACAGCAGGCATTAAGCAGAAGCTGGCGGTTTCCCGGGAGGGAATCCTGTCTTTTAAAAAAATATAGGCCGGGTAAAAACCCGGCCCGGCTGAAGGTTACAACAAAATCTAAACCTGCTTATGAGAAAAATTTTGATTTACAGTTTTGAATTATAAAGCCATTGCCTGCAGTGAATGGTCTTTGCTTTCCAGCTGGGAGCTGCCCATCAGGAATTCGTCCACTTTTCTTGCGCACTCACGACCTTCGCTTATTGCCCATACCACCAGTGACTGTCCGCGGCGCATATCGCCGGCAGTGAACACTTTAGGAATAGATGTCAGGTAGTCTTTTTCGGTAGCTTTTACATTACCGCGTTCATCTCTTTCCACTTCCAGCTGATCCAGTAAGCCGGTATGCTGCGGATGTACGAAGCCCATAGCCAGTAAGGCCAGTTCGCAGGGTACATCTCTTTCTGATCCGGGAACTTCCGTGAATTTTGCCGGTCTGCCGTCGGCGCTGGCGGTCCATTGCAGGTCTACCAGGCGCAGGGCTTTCAGGTGGCCGTTATCATCTCCGATAAAGGATTTGGTGGCGATGGCCCATTTACGGTCTGCTCCCTCTTCGTGGGAAGACGATGTTTTTAAGACCATCGGGTAGGTAGGCCATGGCATATACGGCGTACGTTCGCCCGGAGGTTTTGGTAATAACTCCAGCTGTGTAACGCTGTTGGCGCCATGACGGTTACTGGTTCCCACACAATCGGAGCCGGTATCACCACCACCAATTACAATTACATTTTTGCCGGTTGCCAGTATATCGCTGCCTTCTACTGCAATATTGCTTACTCTTTTATTCTGCTGCTTCAGGAAGTCCATCGCATAGTGTACGCCTTTCAGCTCACGGCCCTGGATAGGCAGGTCGCGTGGAATGGTGGAACCACCAGCCAGTACAATTGCGTTGTATTCTCTCAGCAGATCATTGGTACTAACGTTAACGCCTACATTGGCATTGCATTGAAACACCACGCCTTCTTCTTCCATCAGTTTCACACGGCGGTCTACTACCCATTTTTCCAGTTTGAAGTCCGGAATACCGTAGCGTAAAAGTCCGCCCGGTGCATCGTCGCGTTCAAACACGGTAACGGTATGGCCGGCATAGTTCAACTGTGCTGCTGCGGCTAAACCGGCGGGGCCGGAACCAATAACAGCTATTTTTTTGCCGGTACGCATACGGGGCGCTTTTGCCTGTACCAAACCTTTATCGAAAGCTACTTCAATGATGTGTTTTTCTATTTCCTCGATAGCTACCGGAGGCTGGTTAATACCGAGCACACAGGCGCTTTCGCAGGGAGCCGGGCAAATACGGCCGGTAAATTCCGGGAAGTTATTGGTCGAGGACAGTATATCATACGCTTCTTTCCAATCCTGGCGGTATACGGCATCGTTAAATTCCGGTATCACATTACCCAGCGGGCATCCGCTGTGGCAAAAAGGCACGCCGCAGTTCATACAGCGGGCAGCTTGCTGATTTAATTTATTATCGGGGAAGCGTTCTACAAATTCATTATAGTGACCAACCCTTTCCCGGGGATCCGCTTTCCCGGGCAGCTCGCGTGTAAATTCCAGGAATCCTGTAGGTTTACCCATAATTTTCCTCCACAAGTCCCTTACCTGCAAGGGATATTTTGATGATGAATGTTAATTGTTCAATTAATGACCTACTTTCTGACCCTGTACTTTGTCTGATTTCAACGCTGCCTTGTATTCTTTCGGGAACACTTTCACAAAATGACGCAGTTGGTTTTCCCAGTCTTTCAGGATAAACTTCGCCACGGTGCTGTTTGTGTAGGCGTGATGTTTTGTGATCAGATCCTGCAACATGGCTACATCTGCCTGATCCAGCGGATCGAGGTCAATCATATCCCGGTTGCAGTAGTTGGCGAAAGTGCCTTTCACATCGTATACAAAGGCAATACCACCGCTCATACCTGCTCCGAAGTTGCGGCCGGTTTCACCCAGTATCACCGCTTTACCACCGGTCATGTATTCACATCCGTGATCACCCACTCCTTCTACTACTACGGTAGCGCCGGAGTTACGTACACAGAAACGCTCGCCAGCCTTACCGCGGATGAAAGCTTCACCGGAAGTTGCTCCATAGAAGCAAACGTTACCTGCAATGATATTTTCTTCCGCCTTGAATCCTGCTTCTCCGTGTGGATAGAGGATCAGTTTGGAGCCAGACAAGCCTTTACCAAAGTAGTCATTGGCTTCCCCTTCCAGTTCCAGCGTTAACCCCTTAGTGGTGAAAGCGCCGAAGCTCTGGCCTGCAGATCCGATAAATTTGAAATGCAGGGTGTCTTCCGGTAATCCTTCGCTCTTGTAGCGTTTGGATATTTCGTTAGACAAGATGGTACCGATGGTACGATCTGTATTTTTTACAGGGAACTGCTGATATACCCTGGCTTTCTTTTCCAGTGCAGGCTGTGCAGCCTTCAGCAGTTGCCAGTCGATTACCTCGCTGATGCCGTGATCCTGTTCTTCCTGTTTGTACAGGCCGGTTTCGGCAGAAGCTTCTTCTTTATATAAGATCGGTGACAGATCCAGTTTTTGTGTTTTCCAGTTGGTGATGTTATCACGCATCTGGAGGCATTCTACCTGACCCACCATTTCATTGATGGTGCGGAAGCCCAGGTCTGCCATGATTTCGCGGAGTTCTTCCACGAGATAGGTGAACAGGTTTACCACGTGCTGCGGATCGCCGGTGAAGCGTTTGCGCAGTTCAGGATCCTGGGTAGCCACACCAACAGGACAGGTGTTTACATGGCATTTACGCATCATGATACAACCTTCTACCACGAGGGCAGCGGTAGCAACACCCCATTCTTCAGCACCTAATAAGGTAGCAATCGCAATGTCGCGGCCGGTTTTCAGCTGGCCATCTGTTTGCAGTACTACCCTGCTGCGGAGCTTATTTTTTACGAGGGTCTGGTGTGATTCGGCCAAACCGAGCTCCCATGGCAAACCTGCGTGTTTGATGGAGCTTTCAGGAGAAGCGCCGGTACCGCCATCGAAACCTGAAACCAGTACCACATCGGCGTGTGCTTTTGCAACACCGGCAGCGATAGTACCAACACCAGCCTTGGATACCAGCTTCACGCTGATACGGGCGGCACGGTTAGCATTTTTCAGGTCATAGATCAGCTGTGCCAGATCCTCAATAGAATAAATATCGTGGTGAGGAGGTGGAGAAATGAGGCCCACACCGGGTGTGGAGTGCCTTACTTTTGCGATCCACTCATCCACTTTATGGCCGGGCAACTGCCCGCCTTCGCCGGGTTTTGCACCCTGCGCCATTTTAATCTGTAATTCGTCGGCATTGGTCAGGTAGTAGCTGGTAACCCCGAAACGGGCGCTGGCAACCTGTTTGATGGCAGAACGCATAGAGTCGCCGTTTTCCAGCAATTCATAACGCAGCTCATCTTCCCCACCCTCACCGGTATTGCTTTTTGCGCCGATACGGTTCATGGCAATGGCCAGTGTAGAGTGTGCCTCATGGGAAATAGATCCAAAGCTCATAGCACCGGTAGCAAAACGCTTGAAGATGCTGGATGCTGGTTCTACTTCATCAATGGAAATAGAAGGACGATTCTTTTTAAACGTAAACAGGCTCCGTAAAGTGGCTGCTTTTTCGCTTTGATCGTTTACTGCTTTTGAATACTTTTTGAAAGCAGCATAGTCGCCCATACGGGTAGCCAGCTGCAGATAGTGAATAGTAGTGGGGTTAAAGAGATGGAATTCTCCTTTACGTTTCCACTGATATACGCCACCCTCTGTTAAACGCTGCACCGGTGTTTCTTTACGACCGTAGCCCATCCAGTGTTTAGCCAGTGTTTCACGGGCAATTTCATCGAGCCCCAATCCCTGGATACGGGAAACGGCGCCGGTGAAATATTTATCAACAGTTGCCTGGTTGATACCCAATATTTCGAAGATCTGTGCACCCTGGTATGATTGCAGGGTGGAGATGCCCATCTTGGAGAATACTTTCAGGAGGCCGTCACAGATAGCTTTGATATAATTTTTCTTCAGTTTATCTACGTCGAGCGCGGTGTCCAGTTTGCCATTCAGCTTCATATCGCGGATGGTGCTGAGGGCCAGGTATGGGTTGATGGCGGTTACGCCAAAGCCCAGCAGGCAGGCAAAGTGGTGTACTTCCCAAACATCACCGGCTTCCACGATCAGTCCTACCTGGCCACGGTAACCCTTGCGGATCAGGTGGTGGTGAACGGCGGATGCAGCCAGGATAGATGGAATGGCGGCGTGTTCTGAGTCGATAGCACGGTCAGAAAGGATGATCACTTCAAAACCGTCTTCCACGGCGTCTACCGCGTAGCGGCATAAGCGGGCCAATCCTTTTTCCAGGGAGCCGGGCTTACCGTCTGCCTTGAAATAAGTGTGCAATGTTTTGGCCTGGAATAAGCCGGTATCGATACTGCGGATCTTTTCCAGTTCGTGGTTGTTGAGGATCGGGTGGCGCAGCGCCAAACCATGGCAGTGCAGCGGATCTTCATCCAGCAGGTTACCGTTGTTGCCTACAAAAGTAGCCAGCGACATCACCAGTCTTTCCCTGATAGGATCAATCGGCGGGTTGGTTACCTGTGCAAATAATTGTTTGAAATAGTTACAGAGATGTTGTGGCTGATTGCTCAGGACTGCCAGCGGAGTATCTGTACCCATGGAGCCAACAGGTTCCTTGCCATCAATTGCCATTGGGGCAATGATGTGATCCAGGTCTTCTGTGCTGTAACCGAAAGCGCGCTGGTATTTAAAGATCTGGTCGTGTTCCAGGTGAGTAAAGGTTACTCTTGGTTCCGGCAGTTCTTCCAGGCGGATCTTATATTTATTCAGCCATTCGCCATAAGGTTGCTGGGAGCAGATCTGTTGTTTCAGCTCTTCATCACCTATGATGCGGCCCTGGTCCATGTCTACGATAAACATTTTACCAGGTTGCAGGCGGCCTTTCTCTTTAATATTTTTTGGATCGATGGGCAATACACCGGCTTCAGAAGCCATGATTACGCGATCGTCTTTTGTTACCACGAAGCGGCTCGGACGTAAACCGTTACGATCCAGGGTCGCGCCAATAATTTTACCATCGGTGAAAGAAATGGAAGCAGGACCATCCCATGGCTCCATAAGGGAGGCATGATATTCATAGAACGCTTTCTTTTCTTCGCCCATGTCTTCGTTGCCGTCCCAGGCTTCCGGTACCAGCATCATCATTACATGCGGCAGGGAGCGGCCGGTCATGGTGAGCAGCTCAATCACATTATCCAGGCTGGCAGAGTCGGACTGGCCTTCTTCCACGATGGGAAGCAGCATTTCCATCTCTTCTTTGCTGAAATATTTGGAAATAAAGTCCCTTTCGCCGGCGCGGAGCCAGTTAAGGTTACCTTTCAGCGTATTGATTTCCCCGTTGTGGGCAATGTACCTGTAAGGGTGGGCCAATCTCCAGCTGGGGAAAGTGTTGGTGGCAAACCGGGAGTGGATGAGGGCAAAAGCCGACACCATTTTCTCATCGCTGAGGTCTGTATAATAATGACGCACCTGGTAGGTGGTCAGCTGACCTTTATATACAATTGTTTTATAAGAGAGGGACGCAATGTAAAACAGCGATTTCTCTTTAGGAACGGTATTGCGAACAGTTTTGGAAACGTAGTTACGGAGCACAAACAATTTGCGCTCAAAAATTTCCGGATCGCTGATATGATAAGGACAGGCAATAAATACCTGTTCAATTTCCGGTTCTACAGAAAGGGCTGATTCACCAATACCATCCGGGCGTACCGGTACTTTACGGTAACCCAGAATTTCCAGGCCCAGTTTCTCTGCGCTGCGTTGAAATATTTCACGGCATTCTTCACGCCAGCGTGGCTCTTTCGGAAAGAAGACCATGCCTACACCGTATTTTCCAAACTCCGGTAAGGCGATGCCCAGTTTCAGGCATTCATCATACAGGAACTCATGGGGCGTTTGAAACAGTATTCCTGCACCATCTCCCGTGTTCTGCTCACAACCGCAGGCTCCGCGGTGTTCCATGTTTTCCAGCATGGTTAAGGCATCACGTATAATATGGTGGGATTTACGACCCTTGATGTGGGCAGTAAAACCTGTTCCGCAGGCATCATGTTCAAATTCCGGACGGTATAAACCTTGCGTTTGCTTCACTTCATCCATTTGGTTTAGATTTTTTGCTTTGGCACACCCTTCCCTTCTGACTTGCGCCGCGGGTGATGGTGTACGATATAATTCGGGAACGGTTTAAAGATACTAAAGGAACGCGGTATTTTTTGTATAAACTTTTGTTAGACGGTTAAAATTTAGAAAAACATAAAAAGATGGCGGTAATTGTTAGAATATTTGAAAAAATGGCTGCTCCCTCAGGACAAATTGGTTCCATTTTAAGGCTCAGACCGGCACCTTTAAAGTGACCCGGATTATAACACTTTTGTGCGAGGTGCTTTTTCAACCGCCCTGTATTATATTTGAATGATACCCTTTACTAACATAAACGCCTATACCAATTTTATGCTCCCAAAGCTATTCATGAGTGCGTTTTTAGTGTCTGCCGGATTTCTGCTGCCGGCCCGCGCACAGGATGCCGCCGAAGCGCCGGCTGCCATCTCACAAAAAAAAGTAAGCCTGGCGAAGGCCTCCCCCTTTACCGCCGACAGCCTGCAGGCGAAAGTATCCGGAATTGCCATTGTCAGCGCGGTATGGGATACCGCCCGCATTGGCTTTTTACAAACCGGACTTTTCAATAATAAGGCAGAAGCCATCCCTGATAAGGAAATGGGCAGGTACCTGCAGGAGTTCGTAAACAATACCTTCGGAGGCATATTCACCCCCGGTAAGCCCCGGCTTATATGGGTGGTAGAAGATCTTCGCATTGGGGAACGTACTCAGATGATGGGAGAAAAAGCCTACGTCCGTGTAAAGGCAACCGCCTACGTACAAACCGGCGACGACACCTACAAATTGCTGAAAGCCATGGATATAACACATTTGAACAATGGCTTTGATGTAACCCACCAGCACCGGAACAATATCTCAAATGCATTCAAGGAATTTTATGCGGCCGGCGCCGGGGTCCTGGATTCAGTGCTGGCGGACGCCGGGCCGGGACTCTCCTATGCCGCGACCACAGGAATTTATGCAAAAAAGCGGGAACTGCCGGCGCTGAAGGACCCTGTTATGAACGATGGTATATACCTGTCATTCGCCAGTTTCCTGGAGAACAAGCCTGATATCCTGCAATATGAAACAAAAGGGAAAGCGGGCAAAGTAAAGGTGTATGCTATTCCCGGCGATGGCCAGAAAACAATTGTTCCTGCCTTATGGGGTGTGGTAAAAAACGGGGCGGTGTTTAAATACAATGATAAATCACTGGTAGGGCTTTCCCGCAGCGGTTATGGCTATGTGATCACTTCTTATTTGTCGGCCTATGAAAGGAGGCAAAGCGCTATTATAGGCGGGGCCTTAATGGGCGGCGTTGCCGGCGGGTTGCTGGGGTCTACTGTTGCACTGCAGCACACAGATGCCTTCCCGGAATTAAAACTTCCTGCAGAAGCCACCGCGATAGATATGGAAACAGGCGCACTGATTTTTTAATGCGCCTGTTTCCCGCTGCTATGGCTCGAAAAGGAATTGTACTTTTCCATTTAACTGCCGCATACGCAGTGGCTCGCTGATATGACTCTCATTCTGTAATCTGTCGAGTGCGGTGACGATGTAGGTATACAGCTTCCCTTTCACATAAGTGAGGTCCTTAAATTCAGGATCGGACGATTGCGACAGGATGCTGATAATTTTCGTAGGGTCGCTGACGTTAATCGCTTCGTTTTGCTCAAACCGGTACAGGACATACTGTTTGGTGTGGCCGCTGGTATCATCATCTGCCCAGTGTATTTCCAGTCCTCCCGGCCGTTCAAAGGCATCAATAAAGTAAGGCGCTTCGGGTGTTTCCTTTGGCAGCCACGGCATAATGGGCCGTAATGCAGGGTACTTATAAAGACGGGTACGCAACGCATCTTCAATGCCCAGCGGGTTGCCGCGGAAAGAGGCCGCACTGTAAAAAATACTGCCCTGGATAGTGTTCAGTGTTCTCGCTTCTTCTATTTGTGCCGGTAATTCATTTGGATTTTTCCAGGCCGCATTGCTGCCAATCCGGTACACGCCGTGGCCAATATACACGTGGCGGCCATAGCCATGTTGGCTCCACCAGTTCAGTAATATTTCGTAGTCGGCCAGCCGGTGTCCGCGCTCCCAATAGATCTGCGGCGCCACATAATCGATCCAGCCGTTTTTCAGCCATTTCAGGATATCGGCAAACAGATCGTCGTAGTTGGTTTGACCGCCTTTGGTATAGGATCCTTCCTGGTCTTTGTCTTTGTTACGCCAAACGCCAAAGGGACTGACACCAAACTTTACCCAGGGTTTTTCTGCTTTGATGGCTACGCTCAGCATTTTTATGATGGCATCTGTATTGGCGCGGCGCCAGTCATCTTTCATCATATTGTTGCCATACAGGCGGTAGGAGCTGTTATCCGGGAATTCTTTTCCCGGAACCCGGTAAGGATAAAAATAATCATCGAAATGTACGGCGTCGATATCGTAGCGTTTTACCACGTCGCGGATAACCATCGTTACATATTCGCGCACTTCCGGAATGCCCGGATCAAAATATTTTTTATTGTCGTAAACAACGAACCATTGTGGTTTCAGGCGGGTAATATGATTGGCTGCCACGCTGCTGCGGCTTGTATTAAATACAGCCCTGTATGGGTTAAACCAGGCATGAAATTCCATGCCGCGTTTATGCGTTTCTTCCACCATGAACTGTAACGGATCATAGTACGGGTTTGGCGCCTGCCCCTGCACGCCCGTGAGGTATTCAGACCAGGGCTCATATGGAGATGGATAAAAGGCGTCGGTAGCCGGGCGCACCTGCACCACTACCGCATTCATACCATTTCGCTGTTGCTGGTCGAGTATGGCAATGAATTCCTGCTTTTGCTGCTCTGTACTCAGGCCCCGCCGCGATGGCCAGTCAATATTTTCCACAGTGGCAATCCACACCGCTCTTAGCTCGCGTTTGGGGGGCAATTGCGCCCATGCCTGCTGCATTCCGATAATCAATAGTATTGCGCCTGCTATAAATTGCTTCAACATCTGCCTGACTTTTTAACCGTAAGATGCGAAAATAGCAAAAAGCAGGGCTGATCCGATACAAATATGTGATTCTTATGAAGATAGGGAACTAATCTTTCTCCATCTTCAGCTTCGTAGCAGGCGCCTGGTAATCTTCCGGCAAATATTCTGTTGGGACCGTGGTCATATTTCCATCGCGGTGTGCAATGAAATGCGGCGACATAATTTCAATACCCGCAGCATTAAACTCATCTATGATATGCCGGTGCAGATCAGAATAGATGACTGCCATTTTATGGGAATGATCGGTATATACATTGATTTCGTAAGCGATGGCAAAATCATCCAGGCTGGTTTGTAAAACAAAGGGCGTTTTGTCTTTCATAACGCCGTCTGTTTCTATAGCAGCCTTGATCAGCATTTCATGTACTTTTTTCCAGGGCACTTCATAGCCGATAGTAACGGTAGTATGTAAGATGAGGCCAAGGTCTTTGCTGGATGTGGTGAAGTTAATGGTATGGCCACTTAATATGCTGGCGTTGGGCACTGTAATTTCTTCGTTCTTAATCGTGCGCAGCCTGGTTACCAGCAGGTTCTTTTCAATTACATCTCCCGTAATTTCCCCGATTTTTACCCGGTCTCCGATCTTAAAAGGGCGCATGTACGTAATTACAAAACCCGCTATCACATTGGAAATGGCGGAAGAAGAACCCAATGAAAACAAGATGCCGAGGAAAACAGAAACGCCCTGGAATATTTTTGAATCTGATCCGGGCAAATAAGGAAATATGACAACGAACATAAAGGCGTACAGCAGGAACTTGATCCCGCTTCCGGTGGGTCTTGCCCAATCGGCATAAAAACCTTTGAGCGAGAGGTTGCCGGTGGCCACTTCTTCCGAGAGATAGTTCACCAGTTTTACCAGGTACCGCGTGATAAGATAAATTACGATGATGGTGAGTAATTTGGGAAGATAATGCAGGAAGCCCACCAGGATGGATTTGATGGGGGATAATGTCCAGTTGATCAGTTTATCGGCGATGCCTTTTGTCCATGGAAAGATGCTGAATACAAAGGGCAGCGTAATATAAAAGACAAAAAGAATAGCCACGATCCTTACTATACGCAACGCGTTAAAAACAATACCGATCTGCTTTTGCTGGTTCAGCAAAGCGTAATCTTTTACTTTTACGCCTTTGAAATAGCGGTCTTTTTCACGGACAATCCTTTTGCGCAGGCGTTTGAACAAGCGGTTGATGCCGTATACGATAGCGGAAAATATAACGATGATCAGTAACAGCCAGGCGATCCTGACAAGGACATTCTGCAGGCTGCTGTCTTTCTTTTCCTGTAATATCGCGTTGCGTACAGCGGCGGCATACTTTTGCGCAACAGGTTCTTTTTCCTGGTCCAGCCAAAGAGCGTCGTCATTTGTTACGCTTAGCAGCACCAGTTCATTATAGGTAACGTCTATATTGTTTTCGTTGGGTATAACTTTAATTGAATCAGGTATAAAAAAGGGATCGTCGGCCAGCTGCGACAGTTTATGTTCAATGTTTGCTGCACGGTCGCTTGGGTTCAGTGGTCCCAGTTTGTTATAAATATAGAAGAGGGTATCACGGCGGAAGGGTACTACGGGAATGCCTTTGCTGGTAGCTTTCAGCTGGATAATCCGCTGGCGGGCAGCTACTTTTTTCAGGGAGTCGGCCTGTTCAAAAGCGGAGAGTTTCTGTTGCAGTTCTTTTTTGCGGTTGTCGTTGTCGTTACTGATCAGCAGCAGTTGTTGCTGCAGCTGTTTTTTCTGTTCGTCGTCCGCTTTCTGGAGAGAATCGTTTTCCCGGAGCAGGCGGGTGGTAAGGATCAGTTGTGAGTTTGTGAGGGAGTCGCGGGTGGCTTTGCTGCTATCATTTTGTGCGTTGCACAGCAAAGCCAAACCAGTCAGAATGGTAATAAAGTAGAGGGTAAAAGCAGTTTTCATTCCCGGAGCTTTTCTTTAATGTACGGAAAATCCGGGTAGTAAAACGCCTATATCTTCCTTTTTGTATACTGGCTGTAGTCCGGCAAACTTGCTTCGTATTCCTGGTGCATGAGCGGGGATGTGAGGAGGAAGTCGGCCGATGCGCGGTTGCTCGCCATCGGGATATTCCACACCACACCTAAGCGCAGCAGGGCTTTGATATCCGGGTCATGAGGCAGGGCTTCCATTGGGTCCCAGAAGAAAATGATTACATCGAGTTCCCCGGTGGCCACGAGTGCGCCAATTTGCTGATCGCCGCCCAGCGGGCCACTCAGGAGTTTTCTTACAGATACATCCAGCGCCTGTTCTATCAGCAGACCGGTAGTGCCGGTTGCATACAGTTCATGGCGGCTCAGTACCGTTTTATTATAAGTGGCCCATTCAATTAACTCCGCCTTTTTGTGGTCGTGAGCGATGAGGGCAATTCTTTTGCGGGCTTTTAAAACTTTTGATGTTTGCATATGTGACCACAAAAGTAATAAGTGACGCGCAATAATTAAATCTAATGTTAGTGTTTATCGTTGCTGTCCAGAACAGCCAGGTCGCGGTCAAAAATGTAAAGACCGCCCTTGTCTTCCCCGATCAGTTTTAATTTATCAAGAATATGCCGGGCCAGGCGTTCTTCTTCAATTTGTTCGGTCACATACCATTGCAGGAAATTGTGAGTGGCATAGTCCTTTTCGCTGAGGCACAAATCCACTAGGTTGTTGATCTCTTTGGAAACCAGCAACTCATGACTAAACACTTGTTCAAAAATGGCATGTATGCTTTTGAATTTCACGGTAGGTTGCTTTAATGCAGGAACCAGGCCATGACCACCTCTTTCGTTAATAAATTTCAGGAGCTTCAGCATGTGGCCCCTTTCTTCATCGGAATGGCGGTACAGGAACTGGGCCACGCCATTGTACCCCTGCACCTCTGACCAGGAGGCCATTGCCAGGTAATATTGGGAGGAGGCTGCTTCCATTTCCACCTGCTGGTTCAGTGCGTCATAAATTTTTGGAGAGAGTTCTTTCAATAACATAATGAAAAATTTGTATAATATGAAGAAGATCGAGGTGTGACGGGGATATCACCGGGAACTATACCGGGATTGTAAATTTCGATAGACTACATTTAGATGCATCCCGGAAATCTGCCTGAAAAATGCTACCTTTGCATAAGTAAATTAGGATAAAATGATTAAAACAGGAAATCCAATCATCAGCATATATACGGAGATGACGCCAAACCCGGAAACCATGAAGTTTGTGGCAAACAAGCTTCTGTACCCTGGCAAAAGCATTGATTTCCCGGATGAAGCCAGTGCCAAACCGTCTCCTTTAGCCATAGAGCTGTTTAGCTTCCCTTTCATCAGGGGCGTATTTATTATGGCTAACTTTATTACGCTTACAAAAACCAGCGAAACTGACTGGAACGATATAATTCCTACTGTTAAGGCCTTCCTGAAAGAATACCTGGAAGACTCCCGTCCTGTTATCAACGAAGATGAGGTGATTATTACCAAATCTACCGCGAGCAATGAAGTGAGTGCAGACGATACAGATGTGGTAAAACGGATTAAGGAATTACTTGAAAACTATGTGAAACCTGCGGTTGAAATGGATGGCGGCGCCATTCAGTTCAAGGACTATGAAAATGGTACGGTTACACTGATGTTGCAAGGTTCCTGCTCAGGCTGCCCCTCCTCCATGATTACGCTGAAAGCCGGCATTGAAGGCATGATGAAGCGTATGATCCCTGAAGTGAAGGAAGTTGTGGCAGAAGCAGAATAAGCCATAGTTGAGTGAATGATAGTGTTAAACGAAAGCACAGTCTTTATGGCTGTGCTTTTTTTTGGCGTTTAACCGGGAAATAAATGCCAGCTACTCCTATACAACACAAGCAAACAGCTACAATGAGAAAATTACTACTGATCGTTACCGGCATCGCCCTCGCCCTGCAACCGGTACAGGCGCAAAAAAAGAAGAACGTGGACAGCGCATCGGCTGTTATTACCTATGGTTTCAGCAGCAATGGGAAAGCCATCCCCGGCAACGAACAGCAATTGATGATTGATCATCACCGTGCACACATTGTTAGCGGTAGCAGGAAACAAAAAGAAGAGCAGTTCCTGGAATTGCAGGAGCAGGCTACCCTGCAGGTGTTAAGTCTTCCCAACGGGGAAGTATATACGTTAAAAAAAGCCTTTTCTGAATATACCACCCCGGAGTTACTGCCGGATACCGCTACTATCCTCGGATATGTATGTAAAAAGGCAAAGCTGCTTATCCGTTCCAATACCATAGAAGTATGGTATACCAATGATCTCCCGCTGAAAGGCACTCCCAATCTTACTATTGCGCCCGGCCTGGGCCTGGTGCTTAAAACGGTACGTAACGGCAACAGCGAAACGGTTGCAAAGAAAATTACCTGGCGTAAAATAACGGCTGAAGAACTGGCCTGGCCATCCAATACCGGTACCCTAGTAAACGATGCCGCGTATACACGGCAGGTAATAGACAGCCGCTATACCACCCTCCCCGTGTTTAACCAGGAACAGATCAGCTGGGGCAATAATTCGCCTAACCCTCCCGGTGAGCAACTGAACCAAACCTATCATTTCGCGGGCGGCACCGTGATCCTTAAAAAAGTAAGCCTGCCGGCAGTGAAGAAGGGCCAGACATTATTTGCGGAACTCACGCAATACTCCAACGGGGATGCGTACGACAGAACCGGTTCCGTATTTATGATCCCCGCAGATAAAGCCATCTCTTTCCTGGATGGTTTGCAAAAGGGCGTTGGGACGTTACCGTTATTTACGGCTAAAAACGGCAAGCAATACCAGGGCATGGTGGCCACTGATAATTATTTGCCGGCACTGGAAGTATTGCGCTTTTTTACGCCATTCGGCGTACGGCAGTTTAACAACCAGGTAAAGATTGCCGGTTACAACTGGGCGGACTCTGTGATTTACAAACAAGACATCACTGAGCTGCACAGCCGCCTTCAGGGCGATGTGTGGCTGGGCGTATATATTGGCAATTACGATAAAGGCGGGCATAAAGTAAGTCTTAGTCTTAAATACTACCCAGGCGATCCGGAAGATGAAAACCGGCCGTCAGCCAACTGGATATACCCGGTTTTCAATACCACCAACCTGATGGAAATGGCCGGGCAGGAGTATGCTACCCTGTTTGATAAAGACTCCCTGAAAGTAACCGTGACCATTCCGGAAGGGGTTAAAAATATTCAGTTAAGGTTCCTGACTACCGGCCATGGTGGCTGGGGCGGAGGCGATGAGTTTAATCCTAAACAGAATGAAATTTTTGTAGATGGGAAACGGGTGTATCATTTTATTCCGTGGCGCACAGATTGTGCGACCTATCGTTTATCTAACCCGGCATCCGGCAACTTTGGCAACGGGCTTTCCTCCTCTGATCTAAGCCGTTCCAACTGGTGCCCGGGCACGCTTACTTCACCGGTATTCATTTCGCTGCCAGATATCACTCCCGGACAGCATACCATACAGGTGGCTATTCCGCAGGGAAAGCCGGAAGGGACCAGCCAGAGCTTCTGGAACGTATCCGGTACACTGATCGGAGATAAAAAATAATTTTTCCGGGATGCAGTATCTGCTGCATCCCGGATGCCATAATCCGGAATTATTTATCCACTTTCGCACTATGAACGATTTATACCAGGGCATATTAGAAGGTCTTCACCAGATGACCTGGCTGGAAGCAGTAGCTGTTTTTTTTGCTGTCTTGTCGGTCATCTTTCAAAAAAATAATAACATACTGGTATACCCTACCGGCATCGTGAGCACGGGTATTTATACCTATCTCCTGTCGAGAGAGCATTTCAAGCTATATGCTGATGCCGCGCTGAACGCGTATTACCTGGTGATGAGCGTATACGGCTGGATCTATTGGGCAAGGAAAGGCCCGGAGGAGCCGGCAACGCCGGTAATGCGCAGTACCAGTAAAGAATTGACCACCGCCGTTTTCATTGCACTGGCCGGCTGGGGAATTTTCTATTTCCTGCTAAGCCGCTTTTCCGATTCCAATGTGCCGGTGATGGATGCCTTTGTATCCGCTACTGCCTGCGCGGGTATGTGGTTGCTGGCCAGGCGGAAACTGGAAAACTGGATATTCCTCAATATTTCCAACCTGGTAGCCATCCCGCTGTTAATATATAAGCATTTGTATCTTACTGCCGGGTTAACCGTCTTTTTATTTACCATTGCCATATTCGGGTATCTTAGCTGGAGAAAAGAAGTGTTGCAAAGAGAAATGTCTCATAAATGAAGAAAGTAGTTGTTATAGGACCTGAATCTACCGGGAAGAGCACCCTCAGCGAAAAGCTGGCGGCACATTTTAATACCGTATGGACGCCGGAATATGCGCGTGAGTATCTTGATCAACTCCAACGGCCGTACGAAGAATCCGATCTGCTGGAAATTGCCGCCGGCCAGATAGCGCTGGAGCAGCATATGGCCCGGCAGGCCAATGGGGTGTTGATCTGTGACACAGACCTGTATGTAATTAAGGTATGGAGCGAACATAAATACGGCCGCTGTGATCCGCGGATTTTACAGCAAATTGCCCGCCAGCAGTGCGATTTGTATCTGCTCACCTATGTTGATTTGCCGTGGGAAGAAGATCCGCAGCGGGAATATCCCGACCCGGAAATGCGCCATTATTTTTATGACATTTACCGGGAAATCGTCAGTAATTCCGGTGTTGAATGGAAAGATATCAGGGGTACTTATGAAGAGCGGGAAGCCCTGGCAATAGCTGCCGTGCAGCAGTTACTGAACCGGCCCTGATTATTTTCTGCCGGTAACCAACTCCATAATATCAGGGTCCGGCGAGAGGTTACGCATTTGCACCAGTATCTTACGCTGCCGGTAAGCCGTGATCCGCGCAGGCGGATTAATGGTATATTTAAGCGGGTTAGGTAAACAGGCGGCAATCATAGCGGCTTCCTCCCTGTTAAGGCTCGCGGCGCTTTTTTGATAGTTGGCCTGGGCGGCCGCTTCCACCCCAAACACGCCCTCTCCCATTTCTGCCACATTCAGGTACACTTCAAGGATACGCTGCTTACCCCAAATTTTTTCAATCATGAAAGTGAAGTATACTTCCAGCCCTTTGCGGAACCAGCTGCGTCCCTGCCAGAGGAAAACATTTTTTGCTACCTGCTGACTGATCGTGCTGGCGCCTTTGATTTTTTTGCTTTGCTGGTTGTGCTTCATCGCCTTTTCGATGGATTTGAAGTCGAAACCATTATGATCTGTAAAAAGCTGGTCCTCGCTGGCTATCACGGCCAGTTTGGCGTGTTGTGATATTTCATCGTAATTCACCCAGGATTTCTGAAGTTTTTTATCTGTTCCCCAAAGGCTGAACCAGCTGGAGATTTCTGTAATGGTAATAGGCGGGTTCACCCATTTCAGCAAGAGGATGTATAAAAATTGTGCAACAATTAAAACCAGTACTACTCTCTTCAGTCTCCTCCACGTTCTGGGAACAATGCCTTTTAAATTCATTGCGTAGGTTTAGAAAAATCGGGACGAAAGGTAGGCTAAAAACCTGAAAGTGAAACACAATCGTTAACTTTATATATGCTATTAAACGTACACCCGGATAACCCGAATCCCCGTCATTTAAAAACGATTATTGAATGTTTAAAAGACGGGGGAATTATTATTTATCCAACTGATACGGTTTATGGTTTAGGCTGTGATATTACCCAACACAAGGCCATAGAACGTATTGCGAGGATTAAACAGATAGATCCGAAAAAAGCAAACTTTTCATTTATCTGTTACGACCTGAGTCATTTGTCGGACTACGCGAAAAGTGTGGATACGCCCATTTTCCGTATGCTGAAAAAGGCATTGCCTGGTCCGTACACCTTTATTTTGCCTGCCAGCCGCATGGTGCCCAAATTATTAAAAACGAAGAAAGACACCGTGGGTATCAGGGTACCGGACAATAATATTTGCCGCACTATTGTAAAAGAACTTGGCAATCCCATTATGAGTACTACGTTGCCGATAGAAGATTACGTAGAAGAATATACGGACCCGGAGATCATTTATGAGAAATTCGGTAACCAGGTAGATATTGTAATAGACGGAGGACCCGGCGGTATGGGTTTTTCTACTGTTGTGGATTGTACCGGTGCAGAACCGGTGTTGGTCCGTGAAGGCATTGGCAGTTTTGAAGAAATATCCTGATATATGCAGCGATGGTGGATAAGTGTGGTTTGTTTATTCCCCGGCATGATAGCCGGGGCGCAAACGCTTACGTTGAAACCCGCAGCCCCGGTGTTGTCGGTGGCAGTGAAGCCACTGCCGTTTACGTTGTGTGATACTACCGGATTCCTGTTAAAACCGGCAACACTGCTTTCCGCTTCCACCCGGAAATTCCCCACTCCTGTTCCTGTAACTGCCCCGGTTTACCGCCTTGCAGCCGATGAATATTACCAGCAGCACTTTGGTTTTTTTTGTAAGAAAGAGTGGGTTTGGCAAAAACAAACAGGCGTGCCGCTCAAGTTCCGTTTAGGAAGCTATTCTTACGCCCAGCAACAGGAAGGAAAACGTTAATTTCTTTTACTGTATTTGTTTTGGAAGATAATAATTGACGAAGTCAATAATTATTAGTTGACCATGGCAAATATTTTTTAAAAAGATAAATATGATTAGCCAGGATAAAAAGGGCCACTAAACGGCCGATTCTGATAAATATTTTGGGGAGATAAAAGCGAATATATCCGCTTATATCTCCCCCAATCTTTTAAAATCAAAACTGATCAAATCAAGACAATCAGTATAATCAATCTAATCCTGCTCCAAGACAATTTAAAATCGCCGGAGGCGATCCTATTTAATCCCCAGTTTCTTTGCAACATCTGCTGGTAACGCTTTTTTGTTTACCATGTAGCAGGTGGTTTTATAGGCAAAGTAAGGCTCAGAAGCGTAGAAATATCCCTGACCCGGATTATCGGTACCCCAGGAGTTTTTCACGCGGAAGTATTTGTTTCCGTTCTGATCTTTTACCAGGCCTACAATATGCATACCGTGATCATCCTGTGTTTCGAAGTTATCGAAAGCCTGTTGGCGTACTTCAGGGGTGATTGTTTTTTCTTTGCCTGGTTCCAGGAAAGCATTTTTTCTTTCTTCGGCGGTCATATCCGTCCAGTCTTTTTCAGGAACGATAGCCAGTCCGTCTTTAAAATTGAATCCTTTTTCGCTTACATCAGCAGCCCATGCAATGGAATAGCCGTTCATGATAGCATTTTCAGCGATGGCGGTAAAGTCATTCAGGTTTACGTTATATACTTTTTCCCAGTTCCAGTTATCCGGTACTTCCAGTACAAACTGTGAATTGTACGGGTGGTGTGTGAAGGAAGAAATCAGTACGTAATCATCGGCGTTCAGGCCCAGTTCTTTTGCGAAGGTCTGCGGCGTATAGGTTTTACCGTTATACTGGAATTTTTCCGGAGCGTCGCCCATATAGGCATTCAACACGCCATCGAAAGCTTTTGACCAGTCGGGGTTGATAGTGCCCTGTGCATTGCCTATTTTATTCACCATACCTTCCAGGAGGCTTTCCATTTCAGCGTGGTTGTACATTTTACCTTTATTGCCATCGTAGGCTGTTTGTGGCACCAGTCCATATTCACGTAGGCAGAGCAGATCATCCGGGAAACCGCCGCCTTCACCGAAGTTGGCTTTTCCATGCATGCGTACATAGTTAGCGGCTTTCAGCGGATACATTTTGCGTACCACGTACATTTCACTGAGGTTCAGTCCTTTATTTTTACCGGTGCGAAGTATTTCTGATTCAAAGAAAGACAGGCCGGAAAAAGACCAGCAGGTGCCGGTACGGCCCTGGTTTTGCACATCACCTGCGTCGAGGTTCTTTAAAACGGTAAACTGATAGTGGCTTCCCTCTGTGTTGGTACTGCTTTGTGCATATGCGCCTACGCTGCAAAGCATGGCTGCACACATTATCCATTTCTTCATGAGTATATCAATGATTGGTTTAAAACAAAGGACCAAAAATAAGGGAAAGCGGGTATTTGACAGACGAAAAGATGGATGAACGGGGCTTGCTACAGCTACTTTTAAAGATTGTTCACGTGAATTACAGTTATTTCTCCTGGTAATGATTGCGGGTGATTTCCCATTCCCAGAGATCTTCTCCTTCTTTATTTTTAAATGTACCTACAAATCGCATCCCCGCTTTTTGTAATATTTTAACGGAGGCGTTATATTCTTCTTCAGTGTGGGCAATGACCCGGTGAACATAAGAATGTCCGAAGGCAAAGCGGATAAGGCCTTCAGCCATTTCAGTGCCCAATCCTTTTTCCCGGTAGGCGGCTGTTATTTCATACCCCATTTCCACAAGCCCATCTTCATTGGGCTTGCCTTTGAAGCCGCCGGCGCCAATCAGCCGTTTATCGGCGCGGTGAATCACCAGGTAAAAGAACCAGCCAAGCATGGCGGGGTCGTTGCGTAATTTATCATACGCCACCAGAACCATTTCGGGATACTCCGTCCAACCTTCCGGAACAGAAATGCCAAGCAGGTCGGCCAGGTGATCGTTGCCCTGTAATAGCAATTCGAAATGCTCCAGTGAGCACGGCAACAATTGTAGTCGAGGTGTTTGGATCATGTTTGAAAACTAGTAAACTGTTTTGGGAAATACAATAGCGGCTTTTAGCATTTAATTCATTAGCTTTTAGCATTTAACAATCCCGCCGGGGAAATATTCCCGCGAATCAGATGTTACCTGCTAAAAGCTAATTGCCACAGCCGAATTTAGTGCGCCTCCAGCCAGTTATTGCCGGTGCCCATTTCCGCTTCAACCGGAACCGACAGCGGTAAGGCGTTACGCATAAGATCTAATATAAGGGGTTTAATAATCTCCAGTTCAGAACGGTGCGCATCAAAAACCAATTCATCATGTACCTGCAACAGCATGCGGGACTTGAGGTTTCGTTCTTTGAATGCTTTATGTATAGCGATCATCGCCAGTTTAATCATATCTGCAGCAGTACCCTGGATAGGCATGTTAATGGCGTTCCTTTCGGCAAAGCCACGTACCACCGCGTTAGAGGAGTTGATGTCCTTTAACCAGCGTTTGCGTCCCAGCAGGGTTTGAACATAACCATTTTCTGACGCAAATTTTATCTGGTCATCCATATATTTTTTGATAGATGGATACTGTGCAAAATAGTTATCAATCAGCATTTTGGCCTCACTGCGCGGAATGCCCAGGTTTTCTGACAGGCCAAAGGCGCTTACGCCATAGATGATGCCGAAGTTTACGCTTTTAGAATTGCGGCGCATATCGGACGTAACTTCTTCCAGGGGAACGTTATACACTTTTGCTGCCGTAGCCGCGTGGATGTCTATTCCCTGCTGAAACGCGGCCATCATTTCTTTGTCTTCGCTGATGGCGGCAATAATGCGTAGCTCAATCTGCGAATAATCGGCAGAGAGCAACACAAATTCCTCGTTGCGCGGAATGAAGGCTTTCCTTATTTCGCGACCCCTGTCTGTACGAATTGGGATGTTCTGGAGGTTGGGGTTATTGGAGCTTAAACGGCCGGTTACTGCCACTGCCTGGTTATAGGAGGTGTGTATCCGGTTGGTGCGCCTATTCAGCAATAACGGCAACGAATCTACGTAAGTGGATTTCAGTTTGCTAAGCTCCCTGAAAATAAGGATGTCCTCTACTATTTTATGTTTGCTGGAAAGCTTTTGCAGTACATCTTCACCGGTGGCATACTGGCCGGTACGTGTTTTCTTTGCTTTCGGGTCCAGTTGTAATTTTTCAAACAACACTTCTCCCAATTGCTTGGGCGACGCCAGTTTGAAACGAACGCCTGCCTGTTCGTACACACTTTCTTCTGCCCGTTTGATTTCTATTTCCAGCTCCTTTGAATAGTCTGCCAGCGCGGTGGTATCGAGGGCAATGCCTTCGTACTCCATGTCGGCAAGAACTTTCACGAGTGGGTTTTCAATATCGTAGAATACTTTGTCCACAGCCTTTTCGGGCAACAGCGGCGCAAATCTTTCTTTCAGCTGCAATGTTATGTCGGCATCTTCCGCAGCATATTCTTTGATCTTTTCTATTTCCACATCCCGCATGCTGCCCTGTCCTTTTCCTTTTTTGCCAATCAAGGATTCTATGGAAACCGGCTCATACTGAAGGTATTGCGCGCTCAGCACATCCATGCTCCTGCGGCCTTCCGGCTCAATCAGGTAGTGGGCCAGCATGGTGTCAAACAGGGTGGTGGTAATTTCCATGCCGTACCATTTCAGGATCAGCATATCATACTTGATATTCTGCCCGATGAGTACAATGGAGGGGTGCTGGAACAGCGGTGTAAATTCATGAATGATGGCACGGGCAGCAGTGTTGTCTGCCGGCATGGGAATGTAATACGCCGAACCTTTTTTAAAGGAAAAGCTCATACCTACAATTTCCGCATCATTGGCGTCGGTGCCGGTTGTTTCGGTATCAAAAGACACTTCTGACTGTTGCAGTAATTGCTGCAGCAGGGCCGTTCTTTTTTCCAGGGTATCAATTACCTCGTATTCATGCGGGGTGTTGTGAATATTTTTATCTGCCAGCAGGATGTTGCCGGTTTCCACTGTTTCTGTGGTGACGGTTACTTCTTCTGTAACAACAGTGCCGAAGAGATCTGTTTGTACCACCCGCGCTTTAGCTTCCACACTGGCGCTGCCGGCAAAACCATCTCCCAGTATTCTTTTACCAAGTGTTTTAAATTCCAGCTCCATGAAAATGTCGGTGAGCTTTCCTTTATCGCAATCTTTGATACAGAAATCTTCTTCATGGAAGGTAACCGGAACATTTGTGATGATAGTCGCCAGTTCTTTGGACAGCAGGGCATTTTCACGACCGGCTTTGATTTTCTCTCCCATTTTACCGCCAATGGTATCGGCGTTATCCAGCACATTTTCAAGGGTGTGATATTGTGCCAGTAATTTCATCGCTGTTTTTTCACCGATGCCTGCAATGCCGGGGATATTATCCACTGCATCACCCATAAGGCCGAGGATATCAATCACCTGGTGTACATCTTTGATCTGCCATTTTTCACACACTTCCTTGGGCCCCATGATTTCTTCCTTGTTGCCCATGTATGGTGGCTTGTAGATAAAGATATTATCACGGACCAGTTGCCCGTAATCTTTATCCGGGGTTACCATATAAACGGTGTAGCCTGCATCTGCGGCCTGCCATGCGAGTGTACCTATTACGTCGTCCGCTTCATAGCCATCCAGCTCTACTACAGGAATATTGAAGCCTTCAATGATCCGCTTGATATCCGGTAATGCATCCAGCAGGTCTTCCGGGGCATCTTCCCGGTTGGCTTTATAGTCAGTATAAGTGGTGTGACGCTCGGTAGGCGCGTGCGTGTCAAACGCAACGGCTATGTGAGTAGGCTTTTCTTTATTAATGAGGTCCAGTAAAGTAGTGGTAAAACCAAACTGCGCATTGGTATTTCGACCCGCACTGGTGATGCGGGGATTCCTGATCAGGGCGTAATAAGCCCTGTAAATCAGTGCCATGGCGTCCAGTAAAAATAATTTCTTTTCCATTGCTAAACCTACAAGATTTAATTTGAATCTGCAAAATTAAGATAGTACTACCATATACGGTGAGGATGTAACTTTACAAATAAAAAAAATCAAAAAAGAATGAATAAAATTTATCATTTGTCGACCTGCGGAACCTGTAAGAAAATCCTGGAAGAAACGAAGGCAAAGGAGCGCGGATTTATTTTGCAGGACATCAAGAAAGATAAGATCACGCCGGCGCAGCTGGATGAAATGAAGGCGCTTTCCGGCAGTTATGAATCTTTATTCAGCCGCAGATCGCAGCAGTACAGGCCGATGGGACTGCATGAAAAGAATTTAACGGAAGATGATTACCGCAGCCTGATATTACAGGAGTATTCTTTTCTGAAACGCCCGGTGGCTATTACCGGCGGAAAGATCTATACCGGTGCGGAGGTGAAAAATATTTAGCAGGAGAACATTTTACGGATACTGAAGAAAAAAGGGACGGCTGAATTCAGCCATCCCTTTTTTAATAATCTCAGAGGGATTGTACGAACTGTTGTACGACCTGTTTGTACTGGTTCATATCCTGTTCATGATGAAAAGACCGGAAGGGGAAGCGGGCTGCTTCGTCCAGTGCCGTTTTCAGGTGAAAACGTTCCTGCGGAAGCGAATAGAAGTACCCTTTCTCCATCAGGTATTCACCCAGGTATACCTGCTCTGATTGTCCGGGTGTAGGGATAAGAATTGCTTTTTTATTCAATTTGGCCAGATCCATGAGGGTGGTATACCCGGAGCGGCTTAATACCATATCTGATGCCAGCATGGCATCGTTTAATTCGCTGGCGTTGAGGTGATTAATTTGTGTAACACCGGGGGCCACCTGTTCATGTTGCGGGATGCCGGGTTTTCCACTTACGATCAGTGCGGTGATGGACAAGGATTTGATCTGGTCCAGGATCAGTTTTTCCAGGTTGGTGCGTTGTGGCTCCGGCCCGGAGATCAGCACCAGCAGATCGTACTTCTTTTCCACGCCCGGTTTTTGCTCAAACCGGCTAAGACAACCGATATAAGTGGTATGCGCAGGTAATTGGCCGGGATGCGCCAGTTCGCCGGAGAGATTGTTACTGCCGGGATAATCGGGAATCCAGCAGGCGCTGTATTTGTTAATGAAACGATAATTTATTTTTTGCAGGGTCCGCTCTATCCAATCGCCAAAAGGTGTTTTAATCAGCAGTTGGTGGGTAATGAAAACAGTGGGGATATTTTTGTGATATAAACCGAAACGGTTGTCTGAAATAACTGCATTGATTTGATACTCAGCGACTATCTTCTTCAGCCATCGTTGTTCATAGTTTACCGCACGGAAAATTTTAGGTATTTGCTGAATGATTTTCAGTCCAAAAAACTGTCCTTTTTGTGCATATTGGATACGGTAGCCGGGGAGCGGAAGTATGGTCAGTTGCGGGAATTCCTGCTGTAGCAGGGCAGCGTGTTTGCCTTCAGCCGCAATAAAAACCTGGCAACCTGCGTTTAGCATTTCACGGATGAGCGGAATATCCCGGGTGGCGTGTCCAAGGCCCCAATCCAGGGGAACGATTAAAATTTTTCGGGACGAAATAATTGTGGACAAATATTTTAAAATTTTTTACGAATTTAGCTTAAATTACAAAAGGGCATTGTTAAGAAAAGGTAAACACTTCAGGAAGGTATTCAAAAATAGCCAGTATATAATTAGCAGTATGAAAAGTATAAAATGGATCGTAGTCTTTTTTCTTTGCGGATGCCTGGTGATGGAAGGGTGTAAAGTTTTTAAGAAAAACGATTGCGGTTGTCCTACCATGAATAAAAAAAGAATGCACTAATACGACGATCTGTTTGATAGCAACGACGACTTTGACAACGACTGACAACTAAACAATTTTTGCCTTATCTTTTTGAACTATCCTTTGATACCTGGCCAAACAATATTTCGGGGAACAGTCAAATTTTTTATTCATGAAACCTGTAGATAGAGATTTATTAATCCTGCTACATGAAGATAGGTACACGGAACAGCAGATTCAATCTGCGGTGAGACAAATCAGCGAAATGCTTTCGTTGATTGAGACGATGGATTATCTCTGTGCAGTTATGGAAGTTATGGATTGTAACAAAAGCCGGATTACCAGCAAACGAACCGTGCTGGAAAAAGCAATTTCACGTAAGTCGCATAAGCCTTTCGAATTTATTATTCACAAGAACTAGTAGCCTTACCTCTACAAATTCCCGTTATAGTAGCTTTGACCCGCTGCCCTTATCTGCCTGGTTTTGCTTTTTTTTAAATTCTTGTTGTACGTTTGCCATCAAATAAACGCAATTTACTGATGGCAGATTTTTCGCATCTGCAGGATTTCCTACATCCTGTTTCAAAGGCATTTTTAAACGATGACCAGGAATACGATCCATTCCAGGTGGGCGGTGTAATTGACGCATACGAAGATGACCATCATCCGGATATAGACGCAGCAGATATTATTCTGCTGGGTGTAGGAGAAGAAAGAGGCAGTGCATCCGGCAAAACGGATACACACGGTCCTGATGCCATCCGCCGCGAATTTTTCCGCTTGTACAACTGGCACCGCGATATTAAACTCGCAGATGTTGGCAATTTGTTGCCAGGTGCATTTCTTGCCGACGCATATGCAGCCATGAAAACTGTTGTTGCAGAATTATTAGCCGCCAATAAAACCGTGATCATCCTGGGCGGTTCACACGATCTTACCTACCCGCAATATAAGGCCTATGCGGCGCAGCAATTAATTATTGAAGCCACTGTTGCTGATGCGCTGATAGACCTGAAAGAAGACTCCAGTATCCGCAGCGAACGCTTTTTAATGGACATACTCACGGAGCAACCCAACTACCTGCGTCACTACAATCATATCGGTTTCCAGAGTTATTTTGTACATCCGCGGATGTTAGAAACACTGGATAAACTTCGCTTCGACTGCTACCGTCTTGGCCGCATCCGTGAAAACATGGAAGAAGCGGAACCGGTACTGCGCCATTCAGACCTGTTCAGTCTTGATATCAATATCATCCGGCACACCGATGCACCGGCTAACCAGCTTTCACCAAATGGATTCAGCGGTGAAGAAGCCTGTTCCCTGGCCAGATACGCCGGCATGAGCAGCCGCCTCTCCTCTTTTGGTATTTACGGCTACCGCCCCGAAAAAGATAAAGAACACCTCACCGCCCGGCAAATTTCCCAGATGATGTGGTACTTTATGGACGGACGCGCCGTGAAAAATAAAGAAGCCCTGCTGGACGACCGCGATGCTTTCTGGGAATTTCATATAGCCTTTTCCGATATAGAAACAGTTTTTCTGAAGAGCAAGAAAACAGGCCGCTGGTGGATGCAGCTCCCCGACCGGGAATTTGTGCCGTGTGCGTATAACGACTACCTGATGGCCAGCAACAATGAAATGCCGGAACGCTGGTTGCGTCACCAGGAAAGACTCTGACCGTTGTTTTCTCCGTACAGGAATGTTCCCTGTACGGAGAAAACACTAAATATTGAGAAGGGTAGTTAATCTCTCTTTGATGAAAGCTGCTTTATGATCGGTAGAAATCATTTCATCATCCAATCCTTCCATCGTGCGTTTATGCATCTTTTCTACCCGCTCATCTATCTTCCTAAAATATTCTTCTTTCTTTGTTTCCCACGCCAGCTGTTCTACCTGGAGCTTTTGCTGCCGCCCGGTATTCAGGCTGGAATAGAGATGCCGGAGGGTGGTATTCAGTAAACTATCCAGTTGTTTATAGTAGGTAACAGCACAGTTGTACATGTTGTGGCTGTTGCCAAGGCATTGCTGGTAGCGGTTTTCAAGTGTGTCCAGCGCTGTTTGTTGTGATTGGGAATACGCTTTCGTGCACAGGAATACCGCGAGAAGGATGATCAGGTTTCGCATAGGGACTGTGTGATCATCAAATATACAAATTATATTTAATAATATACTAGTATCAGTAATCCTTCTCAACCAGAGGGCTTATTAATTGCCCAGTTTATCACCGATAGAGCCGGTACAGATATCTCCCTGTGGCAGCCCGTTCAGCCAGACTCTCAGGGATTCGGTACGCTGATTCGTCAGTTCGGTGAGGTAACCGGCGCGGCACATGGGAAATGCGCTGCCATAGCTTTTGGCTGCAGCGGGGTACATTGCCTGTACCTGCGCATCGCGGAATTGTATCCAGAGCCGCTGCGCGTCTTTCAGGTTTTTAATGAATGCTTTGTTGGCGGCATAGTCTTTCAGGATCAGCTGGTAAATATCATTCAGCTTCTTGTCGGCCTCCTTATATTCCTGGCCGGCTTGTTTATTCATTTCTGACTGTGACTGTGAAAAGGCGGCCATGCTGCCTGTAATCAATAAAAGAAAAAGAATAAGAGATTTCATGTTATAAAGGTTTGAAGAATTTAAAAGCATATACCATTGGCAGTTTTTCTTCCATTCCCCGGATATAGAAACGGCCATCTTTTTCAATTGTGTTACTGAAACAGTTATAGGGAGAATAATCAAATTCCTGGAATACCTGCAACTGCAATCCCTGCGCGGTTAATGCCGTAACTATTTCACTCAGCGGATGGTTCCAGGAATAGGAAGTATGCCGGATGCCGCTGCCGCCATCGGTATAAGTTCCGGTTGTTTCTTCCACAATGGTTTGGGTGTTAAAATAGCTGTAGATGATCTCTTTAATGTTGTCGTCAAACATCCATATAACAGGATGAAAATCCGCCATCACGAATGATCCGCCGGGCTTCAGAAAATGATTTACTACAGCGGCCCATTTGTCGAGGTCTGGCAGCCAGCCAATAGTACCGTAAGAGGTGAATACGATGTCGAAAGCGCCTTCCAGGTGATGGGGCGTGCTATAAAGGTCGCAGCAAATGAAGCGGGCTTTTTTCTCCAATCCGGATTTAATGGCGAGTTCGTTTGCCAAAGTAATGGCTGCATCGGAAAGGTCCACTCCTGTTACCGTGGCGCCCATCCTGGCAAGAGATAAGGTATCTTGTCCGAAGTGGCATTGCAGATGAAGGATCTCCTTTTCCTGTACCGTTTCAAGTAACCGCAATTCTATCTCTTTCAGTGAATTTTTTCCACCGAGGAAGCCGGGCAGGTCATAAAAATCAGACTTAACGTGAACGCCCGTACGTTTATTCCAGAGCTCTTTGTTTGTTGAAAGATAATCAGGCAATGGGTCCATGACCATAGTATTTAAAGGGTACCTTAAAAGTTCTTTGATTCCCGGTGGAAGGGATAATACAGGTTATCCAAAAATAAAAGGTTTCCGTTAATGGAAACCTTTTATTTTTTAGCGGGATATTTCTTTTTAAATCACTACCAGCTCATAAAAATCGCCTGGCGTGAAATATTGTTTTGCCAGCTGCTGCAATTCTTCCGCGGTAATGGTTTTAATAGTTTTGATGTTATTATAGAAGTAATTCTCGTCCAGGTCGTTCAGGATGAGGTTTTTCCAGCGTTGGATCAGCTGGAAAGCGCCATCCAGGTCGCCGAGGATGGATCCGATCATATAGTTGCGAACGAGGTCCAATTCCTCTTTGGGCACCGGTTCGTTCTGCAGGCGGAGCAGTTCCTTGTAAATTTCATCGATGGTAGCTTCGCAAACATCGCGGCCGGCCTCTGTTTGAATATTCAGGGCACTGGTTTGACGGAAGTTATACAACTGTGAATAAATGCCGTAGGTATACCCTTTTTCTTCCCGGATGTTGCTCATCAGGCGGGAACCAAAGTAGCCGCCAAAGATGGTGTTTAACACCAGCATCTTCGGGAAATCGGGATGGTAACGGTTCGGGAAATGACGGGCCACACGCACGGCGCCCTGTACCCCATTTTCGTCATTAAAGATCCTGAATTTTTTCTCTTCTGCCGGCTGTATTGGCAGATCGAGTTTAACCAGGTGAGTATCCCCGTTCCATTGGGTGGTGCCAAAATATTGGTTCAGCAACGGGATCATGTTGGCGGGCAGGTTACCAGCCACAAAGATCTTGCAGTTGTTGTAAGTATAATGCTTTTTATAGAACGCCTGCAGTCCTTCAGATTGCAATGCATCATATGCCATCATGGAGCTTACGCGGCCATATGGATGGAATTCCCCGAACAGGTATTTATCAATGAAACGGTTGCCTACAAAATCGCATTTCAGCAGGTTTACTGCCAGCTTTTGTTTCTGGTTCTGCTTATACAGGTTCAGTTCTTCTTCCGGGAATATTGGGTCCAGGATCACTTCCTGCAGCATGGGCAGCAGTACTTCCGTGTGCTTGGTGAGGCAGTGAAGCGTATAGGTTGCATTTTCATGGTATGCATTACGGTTCAGGTAAGCGCCGTGATAGTCGATGTTTTCATTGATTTGTTGCGACGTATGTTTGCTGGTACCATTTTTCATGAGAAAGTTGGTAGCTGTAGCTTCCAGGCTTTCGCTTTCGTACCAGCTGCCTGCAGGAAATACCAGCTCCAGCTGTAATGTTTCCTGTTCGTCAGATTTCATTACGTATACCGGGATGCCATTGTCCAGGGTGAACTGTTCATATGGCTTCAGTTTTATATCGAAATCCACCGCATCTTTAATGGGAGGGGCAATCGTTCTGTTCATCGTGTCTTATTTAAAGGGTGAGGGCCGAAAACAAGCCACTGCACTAATTTGCAGCGTAATAGTAAATGGTATTTGAATTCTTCTCATCAAAAAGCAGTTTCGCTTCCTCATGTATTTCTGCTGCGGTTACCACTTCATAATTTTCAAATTCGTGGTTCATCAGTGCGGCATCGCCCAGCAGTTCGTAAAATGCCAGGTTATTGGCACGGTTGAGTAAGCTCATGTCTTCAAAGGCCAGCAAGCTTTCCACGCGGTTTTTTACTTTTTGCAGTTCTCTTTCTGAGATGACTTCCTGTTGCAGTTTTTCCAATTCCTGCTGAATAGCTTTTTCTGCATCTTTCATTTTTACTCCTTTTACCAGTTTACCTTCTATGGTTAGTAAGCCGGCATCGAGGCTGCCAAAATGATAGCATTCAATATTGCTGAATAGCTTTTTTTCTTTTACCAGTACCTGGTTCAGGCGGGAGGAGCTGCCACCACCAAGGATGTCGGAGATGAGATCCGCTGCATAGTAACGTTTGTCGGTGCGGGCGTACATGTGGTAGCATTTATACAGTGCATCCAGTGGTACATTGGCTTTTACTTCCAGTTTATGTGCTGCTGTTTGCGCAGGTTCAACCGGCAGGTTGCGATAATACTTTTCGCCGGAAGGGATATCACCGAACCATTTTTCCGCGAGCGCTTTCACCTGCTCCACGGTAACGTTGCCGCCTACAGAGAGGATTGCGTTTACCGGGCGGTAGTACTTAAAGAAAAATGCTTTTACATCTTCCAGTTTAGCATTCTCAATATGTGATAATTCTTTACCGATGGTCATCCAGCGATAGGGATGAGTAGTGTACGACAGCTCGCGCATTTTATGCCATACATCTCCATAAGGTTTATTGATATAATGTTCTTTAAACTCTTCCGATACAACTTTGCGTTGCACATCCAGGCTTTTTTCATCAAAGGCCAGGGAGAGCATGCGGTCACTTTCCAGCCAGAAACCGGTTTCAATATTTTCTGCCGGAAGCTGAATGTAGTAGTTGGTCAGATCGCTGGTGGTGTACGCGTTATTTTCGCCACCGGCCATTTGTAACGGCTCATCGTACGAGGGAATATTGATGGACCCACCAAACATCAGGTGTTCAAACAGGTGGGCGAAGCCCGTTTGTGCCGGATTTTCATCTCTCGCTCCCACATCATACAGCACATTTATTACCGCCATCGGCGTCGTATGGTCTTCGTGAACAATTACCCTCAGTCCGTTTGCCAGCGTAAACTTATTATAATGGATCATATCTTTTTATTGGTCAATACGGTAAAAATAGGGAATTACGGTAAGCTTTCAGCTCAAAGCGGCAAAAAGCTACTCCAGGTACAGTTCCTTCTTGTCGTAATTAATGGTAAGCGTGTAGTCTTTCCAGATATCATAACCAATAGAGCCGGCTACTTCTGTAAATACGCCGAGGTCGTCTATATCCTTGCTGTAGCTCACCGGCACATTGGGGATACTGCGGCCGCCCATTTCCAGTGAGGGCACCGAACTATTGATATAGTACAATACCTTCAACATATCCTGTACGCGGTCTGTATTGATGGTGGGGAGCAGGGTATTGAGTTTGTATTTATCTACATAGGGCCAGTTAAAAAGGATGCCGTAGTCGCCGCCGGTGGTGATGTGATAGTGGCCGGGTAACCGGCGACCATCGGGCAGCTGGATGGAGGCGTCAATAACCGGGGTGCTGAAATTAAGCTGAAAATGCAGCAGCCTGCCGGTATTGCCGGTGGGGGTTTTGCCGGCCTTGTACAGTACGAGTTGTTTGGCCCGGTAGTCTATTTTAACGATGTATAGCTTTAGCAAAGCGATTCCTATGATGCCGTCCACCGGCCCCAGGGTACTGAGGTTTTCCAGGTATACTTTCACATAAGGTAACCGGAGTTCTTTGAGATAAAGGGCATTTAGTGTAGCCAGTTCTGTTTTGGCCATCGCATTGTTGGTGCCGGTTAAAAAGGCATTGCCGGCATTTCTTAGCTGTAGTTTAGCGGCAGTAGCGAGATTCATTACCGTTACTTCTGCTCCGCTGTCGAAAATAAAATGCAGGGTATCCGTACTACCGGAAACGGTAACAGGAATGATCAACTGGCGGTTTACCAGTTCAAAGGGAATGACGGCTACCGGTTTGCTGTTATCTGTTGCTGCTACTGACGAGCCTCTGCGCTGGGCATGGGCAGGCATTAGGGCATAGCTGAATACGATGGTTACTGTCAATAAAAAGCGCCACATGACACAAATAACGTCAAAGAATACTTTTTATTGGCAATTTTTTAATGAGGAGTTCTTTATCCCGGCTCACCAGGCAGGTAGCGCGTGTGCCGATGTTTTTCAGTAATTCGCGGAACAGCTGAAGATTTGGGCCCAGGTTATTATTGATGCCCATGATAATATCGCCTGTCCGGAAGCCGGCTTTTTCCGCAGGTGATCCCTTGATAATATCGGTTACTTCTACCTTTCCGTCGATCAGGTAGATGATCAAACCGGTGTAAGAATAGTCGAACATATCACGGAAATGCGTGTTGGGCAGCATGTATATTTCCTTTTTGCTGTAGTTGAGGGTGATATTGAAACGGCGAAGCAAATCGTTCCCTATCATTCCGCCAAGAAAAGGATAAGCGGTAACGTTGCTTTTATCGTCAAACACATAAGTGGGCACATTCCGGAAACTATAGTTGCCGATACGGAATTCATTTACCGTGGTGAGCGACATGGTCATCTTCCCTCCCAGGCCCTGTGCTTCTGTTTGTATGATCTTTTTGGTGCGGCGTTTTTTGCCTTGTAATACGCTGCTGTCGTTTACAAACTGGGATGACAGCAACAGGCACATACCGGCGCCGGTGTCGAAATAATAGCGGTTGGTGATAGTGCGCACAGCGTTCTTCAGCGGAGCAGATATCAACGGGATCTGCGTGAGAGAAGGACGTAGCAGTTGACCTCCCCGGGGATAAGTATATTTTCCTTTGGAATAAATAATAATTTCTTCTGTATCGTAGTCTATTGTAACAATATACCGGCTCAGTAAGCTATACCCGATGATGCCATCTACCTGTATACCGTACACCTGGCTGATCAGTTCATAATCGTTGATGTGGAAATCAAGGCTGTCTACCTTTAATCCCGGGAGTTTCAGTGAGTGACGCCGTGCAAAGGATACCGGTTTGGAACTGCCCAGCCCTTTTATGATCCGGTCGGAAGGTTCCATGCTTATTCCCAGCCTGAGGCAGGTGGTGGTATCAAGTGAAATGCCTGCGCTGCCGGTGTCGAGAATGAACTGAAGCGTGTCCGGATAATTGCTGACCAGTGCCTGGATGACTACTACTCCCCCGTAATATTGTTTGAAGTGGAAGCGCGTGAGCAGCATGGCTTCGCGAGTACTATCGTTTTCAGGCGTGGCATTTCCGGCTTGGGTGCTCATCGATATACCGGCGGCTGCCAGAAGCAGCATAACGTGTAACAGAATTGGTCTAAGCATACTTGGTTGATGCAGGGGATGTGTATACCTATAAATTTAACATTAAATAGTGTTCGTATAAAATATTTTTATTACAGGCGGTTAATTGCCTAAATACTACCTTTGTCAAAGTTATTCAGGGTTAGAAATATAGCACATGGAACTTCAGGATTTATACAAAAAGGCGCAGAACTTTGAGTTTCTGACAGCAGCAGAGGGCGTTTACCTGTTTGAAAATGCTCCGCTGGCAGAATTGATGGAAATAGCCAACGAGTTACGCAAGCAACAGGTTCCGCATGGAAAGGTAACCTGGCAGATCGACAGGAACGTAAATACCACCAATGTATGCACGGCCAACTGCAAGTTTTGTAACTTTTACCGCATTCCCGGCCATAAAGAGGCCTATATTACGCCAATTGAAGAGTACAAAAGGAAGATCGAGGAAACCCTTAAGTATGGCGGCGATCAGCTGCTGTTACAAGGCGGGCACCACCCGGAACTGGGTCTCAGCTTCTACGTAAATCTCTTCAGGGAACTAAAACAATTATATCCTGCATTAAAATTACATACCCTCGGGCCCCCCGAAGTTGCACATATCACCAAACTGGAAAAAAGCACCCATATAGAGGTGCTCCGTGCCCTGCAGGAAGCGGGTATGGACAGTCTTCCCGGCGCCGGTGCTGAAATACTGAACGACCGCGTACGCCGCCTTATCTCCAAAGGAAAGTGCGGTGCACAGGAGTGGTTGGATGTAATGCGTGCGGCACACAAGCTGAACATTGCCTCTTCGGCAACCATGATGTTTGGTCACGTGGAAACCGTGCTGGAACGTTTTGAGCACCTGGTGGATATCCGGCAGGTACAAAGCGAAAAGCCGGAAGGACACTATGGCTTTACCGCGTTTATTCCCTGGACTTTCCAGGATGTGGATACCCTGCTGGCAAGGATCCGTGGCGTACACAACATGACTACCTCGGAAGAATATATCCGCATGATCGCCATGAGCCGCATCATGCTGCCGAATATTAAAAATATCCAGGCATCCTGGTTAACCGTAGGTAAACAGGTGGCGCAACTTTGCCTGCACGCCGGCGCCAACGATTTTGG
Source organism: Chitinophaga sp. ARDCPP14 (assembly GCF_051362515.1). NCBI lineage: Bacteria > Pseudomonadati > Bacteroidota > Chitinophagia > Chitinophagales > Chitinophagaceae > Chitinophaga > Chitinophaga sp. ARDCPP14. The sequence continues at coordinate 734,772 of NZ_JBKIXB010000002.1, forward strand.
CTCTATCATGATCGAGGAAAACGTGGTAAGCGCTGCCGGCGCCCCGCATCGCTTTACCTACCTGTCTATGCAGGAGGCGATCCGCGAAGCTGGTTTTGAACCGCAGTTACGCACGCAACTGTACAAATTCAGAGAGCTGCCTGCTGCTATCGAAGAGCAGGTGATCAACTACTAATGCAGCGGAGGTTGTCTTACTCAGGATTACGCTGATTAGCTTTTGGAGATTTGGGGAGAATTTAGCGGAGGTTGTCTTACTCAGGATTACGCTGATTTTATGATTAGATTTTTGGGATTGGGGAGATTGGTGGGGATAACAGGGTTGGATGAAGATTGCTTAAAGATGGACGGTAAAATGCTTTGTGTATACTTTGTATATGCTTAGTACATGCTTAATACATGCAGTTAACACGGAGGTGATGCGGAGGTGACGTGGACTTGATGCCAGGATCGCTTACCACAGGGCTTTACAGGCGAAATTTTTTCGGGCGTTATATGGAATACTACCCTATTAAGAGAAACGGTGCGCTGATATACCGGTGAAAGTGAGTGAACGACATTCAGTAAATCTTTGCTGTAAATACCGCTCAGCTTTTTTAAATTATTTAAGGAATATTGATGGAGAAGGCCGTTTAAATTTACTGAATTTTCCGAAAATCCTGTAAAAAGCTAAAAATATACCAATATTCCATAGAAAATGCCGGATACCAAATTAAAATCCGGCCAGTGCCTTCATCTTCCAAAATCCTTCTAAAATCAAAATAGTATCAGCAAAATCAGCGTAATCAGTGTCCAAGACAACCTCCTCTCCCATCTCCGCAAATCCCAAAATCTAATCATAAAATCAGTGTAATCCTGAGTAAGACAACCTACGCTAAATTCTCCCCAAATTTCCAAAAGCTAATCAGCGTAATCCTGAGTAAGACAACCTACGCTAAATTCTCCCCAAATCTCCAAAAGCTAATCAGCGTAATCCTGAGTAAGACAACCTCCGCTGTGCATAAACTATTCATTAGCAAATTATTAACAAGTCTCAAAGATTTGTTAAAACTGCCGGGGTGATGTTACAAATTGCTCTGTTCCACGTCTAACAGATACAAACTAACAATCAAACTAAAGGAGGGAATATGAAAAAGCTGGGTCTTATCATGGCAGGATTTGCAATCATCGCCATGGCAGCCTGTTCAAGCACCAAAGTAACGTCTTCCTGGCGTTCCAATGATGCACAGCAACTGCAAAAGGATAATAAAATAATGGTAATGGCGCTGGTACCTCAGAGAGATCGTACCCTGCGCAGCCAGATGGAAAATTACACCGTATCGGAACTGAGAAGAAAGGGATATAATGCCATGTCTGCACTGCAGACCTATGGCCCCAACGACATGGCTAAAATGACGGAAAAGCAGGTGTTGAAGCAATTACAGGGAAGTGATGTAAACCAGATCATGACCATTGTAATGCTGGATAAAGGCAGGGAAAGAAACTTTGTTCCCAGTTACTCACCTTACGGTTATTATGGCTTCTGGCCCTATTACTCTATGTGGTCATCCAGGATGTATGCTCCCGGATATTATACTTACAATACCAAGTATCAATGGGAAGCCAACCTGTATGATATGAAGAGCGGACAAATGTTGTACTCTGTACAATCACAGTCTTTCGATCCGCCAACAACGGAAAGAATGGCCGTATTATATGCACAACAGGTAGTAAAAGATATGGCTAAACAACAGTTGTTAGCAAAACAGTAACGGTAATAAATAGAGAATAAACAGCCGCTGGCTCTTAGTTTTTATACAATAAAGCTAAAGGTCAGCGGCTATTTACTGCCCGCAGGTTGGATTTTACGGGAAATCGGTGTAAGTTTAACGCCCTTTTAAATCCAGTTATGTTCGAAATAACCGTTAATGAAAACATATACCTCCGGCAGCTCCAGGTGCAGGATGCTCCCTTGGTATATAAACAACTGGATGCATCCCGTAAAAGCCTGCGCAGATTTTTACCCTGGGTAGATTATAATACCAACGAAGAACATTCCCTCCGCTTTATACAGTTGATGTTACGCAAAGCTGAAGAACAGGAAGCCATTGCGCTGGGCGTATGGTACAAGGAGCAATTTTGCGGGGTCATTGATCTCCACGGATGGGACCACCAGTTGCAGAAAGCAGAAATAGGTTATTGGATAGGAGAAGAGTTCCAGCGGAAAGGCATTGCTACCGCCGCGTGCAAAGGACTTATTTCCTTTGCCTTCAGAAAACTCCACCTGAATAAGATAGAGATCCGCTTTGTATTGCAGAACGAACGTAGCGGGCAAATCCCGATCAGACTGGGATTTGCCAAAGAAGGAATATTGCGCCACAGCGCCAAACTGCACGGGCAGTATGTGGATATGGTGGTAATGGGTGTACTGCGGCAGGACTGGAAATATTAGCTTTTCAGCTGCTTACGCACTTTACTGTGCTTCTTACCATAAAATTCATAGATCACCATGCCTATTGCCATCCATACGATGAGACGTAACCAGGTATCCCAGGGCAGAAAGGCCATCATAACGGCACAGGTGATAATACCCATTAATGGCACAAAGGGAACCCACGGTGTTTTAAATGCGCGCGGTGCATCCGGCATGGAATACCGCATTATCCAAACCCCCGCACATACGATCACAAATGCCAGCAGGGTACCAATGCTGGTCATCTCCCCTACTACCCTTACCGGTACCAGTGCGGCAAACAAACTTACAAACACACAGAAAAGGATATTCGATTTCCAGGGAGTACGGTAACGGGGATGGACATCCGAAAATATCTTTGGCAGCAGGCCATCTTTAGCCATACTGTAAAATACTCTCGATTGCCCCCAGAGATCCACCAGGATTACGGAGGTATAACCGACTATGATGGCGAGGATAATCATTTGCCCAAGCCATTTGTAGGGCGTGTGCGCAATGGCAATGGCTACCGGCGCTGCGCTGTTTTTAAACTCTTTATAGGGCGCCAGTCCGGTGAGTACATGGGAAAAAAGAATGAACAGGACCGTGCATACCGCCAGTGATCCGAGAATGCCAATAGGCATATTACGCCGTGGATTTTTGGTTTCCTGGGCGGCTGTGCTCACAATATCAAAACCGAGGTATACAAAGAAGATGACACCTGCTCCCCGCAAAATACCGGATATGCCATATTCTCCAAAGGTGCCTGTGTTTTTGGGAATATATGGGGTGAGATTAGCCGGCTGTATATACTTCCAGCCCAGGGCGATAAAAACAAGCACTACGCCCACTTTGAGCGACACCACTATCGCGTTCCATATGGCCGAGCCTTTGGTGCCACGCATGAGGATCGCCGACATGAGGATAATGACCAATGCTGCAGGGAGATTGAAATAGCCATGGGTGGTTACGCCGTTTGCCAGCGTGATGGTTTCAAACGGGGAGTGTGAAAACTGTGCGGGAATGTAAATTTTATATCCTGCAAGGAATGCTACCAGGTAATTGGACCAGCTGATAGCCACGGTGGCGGCTCCCACGGAAAATTCGAGGACCAGGTCCCAGCCTATGATCCAGGCAAGCCGCTCTCCCATTGTCGTGTAGGCGTAGGTGTATGCGCTGCCAGCCACCGGGATCATGGAGGCAAATTCGGCATAGCAAAGACCGGCAAAAGCGCAGCCAACACCAGCCACTATAAAGGAGAGTGTTACTGCCGGCCCGGCGTTATTGCCGGCTGCGGGTCCCGTAAGGGAAAATAATCCCGCACCGATAATAACGCCCAGGCCCAGCATCAGCAGCTGAAAGCCATTCAGCGTGCGTTTGAGGGTATCTTTGCTTTCACTGGCCGACTCGTTGAGCAGCCATGATAAAGGCTTTTTGTAATTTTGGTTCATGTTATATACCCTACTGGTTTAGTAGACTGGTCCGCGAAAGTAGGATATATTTATGAATTTAAGCCAGATCGCAGATTCCTACTGCCTGGCGGAGCGATGCGATCTGGTCTTTATGGGCAGGAATAAACTCCTGGGCCACGTGGCCTTTAAAGCCGGTTTCGTAGATCGCTTTCATGATGGCCGGATAGTACAGCTCCTGGGTTTCGTCAATTTCATGACGGCCCGGTACCCCGCCGGTGTGGTAATGCGCAATATAATCGTGGTGGTCGCGGATATTACGGATTACATCCCCTTCCATGATCTGCATATGGTAAATGTCGTATAGCAGCTTAAAATTGGGAGAACCCACTGATTTACATAGCTCTACGCCCCAGGCGGTATGATCGCACTGGTAGTCGTGGTGATCCACTTTGCTGTTCAGCAGTTCCATTACCAGCGTTACCTTTTTCTTTTCTGCATAGCCGGTAATGCGTTGCAGGCCTTTGGTGCAGTTTTCAAGGCCCTGCTGATCGCTCATGCCGTTACGGTTGCCGGAAAAGCAGATCAGGTTGGTGAAACCGGCTTTTGCGGTTTCATCTATATAATGTTTAAAATATTCTTCCAGTTTATCGTGGTGGGCTACGGTGTTAAATCCTTTGCCGATATTCCAATCCGGGCCATTACTGGCCACCATAGCGGTGATCATGTCATTTTTCTTCAGGATGTCGAAGTCTTTCGGATCAACGAGGTCGATGGAATGAATGCCGATTTGTTTAGCAGCTTTACACAGTTCATCCAGTGGAATGTTATAACACCAGGCACATACCGAGTGGTTGATTTTGCCTTTTAGTTTTTCATCTACTGCCAGATCGTGTGCAGATACCCTGCTGGAGAGGGATGATAGCGCGGTGGATGCGAATGCCATTGTGGCTACTTTCTTAATCATATCGCGGCGTGAGTTTTCCTGATGCATAAAAAAGGTTTGCTTTAAAACTGCCATCAATGTAGGCGAAATTATGTTTACTTACAAGCTCCTGCCGCCTTTTTAAGGCAAAAGGGCGTGGAAATACGGATTTTATTTTTTCCGTAGAACCAACCGCGCTCATCCTGCGTTTATATAGTAACTTACAGTTAGTTTGGAATTTGGTAAGTAATTTGTTTATGTATTGAAAAGCGGAGGTTGATATGGAAAAAAAATATACTCCCAGTTTATGGATCTGCATCCTGATGGACGTGTTAGGATGCGCCAGTTACGCAGTTCCGGTATTAGGAGACGTCAGTGACTTTATCTGGGCCCCGATTTCTGCCATCATTTTCTACCGTATGTTTGGTGGCACGATTGGTACTTTCGGTAGTGTTTTTAACTTCATGGAGGAATTATTTCCAGGTACAGATTTTATCCCCACGTTTACTCTTTCCTGGATACTGAAGCGGGTAACGGCTCCAAGAAGAACGATGTCTATTTAAATTAGTCTCTAAATAACAAGGGCATTATTAATCATACGGATTAATAATGCCCATTTTTATATAGATGGTCAACTTAGAAGCCTCTTGGTCTCATGCCGCCGCGGCCACCTCCCGGAGGAAAGCCCATCATACGGTTGCCTCTTTCGCCTTTGCCGCTATTACCGCCAAACTTATTCAGGAAATAGGTGAAGCTCACCATAAAGTATTGCTGTAATACATTGCTCTGTACGTCCTGGATGTAGTTGTCTGCCACGGTGCGGGATACACTGATATATTGTCTCAACAGGTCAAATCCCTGGATCTTGATCATCCCCTGTTTCTTTGGAAATACATACTTTGATACGTTGGCGTTCCACATGGTGGAGGTGAGGTTATAACCCGGCTGCCGGCCACGGTTCATTGTACAGGTGATATCGCTGCCGATCAGGAAGCCGAGCGGGAGATTGATATTGAAATCCGTGTTGATATTGTAATCCAGGTAGCGGGTATCACTTGCACCGGCGCTGGCCTGGGAGTAGTTGGTGGCATTGAAATTAATGCTGCCGCCCAGTGAAATATCAAACAATTCCTTGTACATATAGCTTACGTTGGCCGACTGTGATAACTGCAACGAATTGGTGTTGCTGTTAATGCCATTGCTCACAATTACATCTTTATTATAACTCACGGAAGTTCCTGTGTTCAGGTTTTGCCCTGGCGTTTTGGATAAGGGAATGGAGTTGTGTACCATACCCGAAATATTGTAATTACCATTTACGTTTACCGGTCTCACGGTTTGCCTGCCGGTTTCAGGATCCAGTGTAGTGGAGTTGATAATTTTATTTACCGTATAACCGCCGTTCAACCGGGCAAACATTCCCCGGAAGGTGATGTTGTTAAACGAGTTGTAGTTAACGCTGAGGTTATTGGTAAAAGATGGTTTCAGGTCCGGGTTACCCAGCTGTATATACAACGGGTTACTGTTGTCCGGAACGGGCGCCAGCTGTTGTACAGATGGTTGCTGTGTATTACCGTTGTAGTTTATGCGTAGCCGTTTGTTCTTGGAAAATGTATAGTTAAAAGATGCCTGTGGGGAGAAGTTAACCGTGTTTTGTGTGATCAGGCTGTCTTTCCCCTTCAGGAATGAATACGTGTTATTATCAAGGCTGTTAAACAGCACATTCAGTCCTATGGAATAATCATATTTCAGTTTGTTGGTGCGTATGGCAAAGCCGGTCTGCTGGTTCAGGGTACTGTTGGTAAAAGAATTGCTCAGTGAGTCGTTCATGATGTTGTACTGTCCTTTCGCATCATCATAGTCGTAAGTATATTTTGTGCTGGTGCTATTGTATTTTGTGATACCATAATTTGCTTCGAGGAAGCGATCCCTTCCCAACGGTTCTGTGTAGGTAACATTCACGCCTTCGTTGCGGCTATTGGTATTTATTTGATTGCGCTGGTTGAAGTTAACGATGCTGTCGGCAGAAACATAATTGATACTTGATTTTACATAGTTCTCCTGGTCATTATCGCTGTTGTTGTAATTAAAGTTAAGGCTCAGTGTGCGGCCTGCTTTTCTAAACCGTTTGCGGAACAGCAGTGAGCCGCCATAATTTTCATTGTTGCCCTGGCCATCATTGTAAGTGAGTCCCCTGTTCAATGTATCCTTATTGGTGTTCAGCGACAGGTTTTCTGTAACGCTGTAGTTGTTGCCGTTTGTAAGGGAATAGGTTGGTGAAAAGATCAGTGAATGAAAGGAGTCGATCGTATATTCCACCCTGGCAGAAAAGCGGTTGTTACTGTTATCTGTTTGAGAGGTGGAATTGGTATTGTCGTAGTTGGTGGTGGCGTTGCCTTGTTTATCGGTACTGAATGTTTGTTTTGCTGTTTTTTGTTCTGTATTATTCTTGGTATCATTAAAAAAGTAGCTGCCGTTCACGATCAGGTTTTTGCTGAAGTCCTGGTTGAAATTCAGGCCGGTGTTCCAGTTGCGGGTGATACCGCTGTTGTTGCCGCCACCCATGAGCTGTTGCATGCCTCTTCCGCCGCCGCGGCCACCACCTCCTCTTCCGCCACCGGCAGAACTGAAGCTCATGGCATCCTGTTGGGTATAGCCCATATTGTTTACGTTGTTACCGCCACCGAGCAACGACATCTGCTGGTTTTCCCTGAAGCGGTTTAAGCTGAGGGATACGCCATAGCGGTCGTCGGTACCATAGCCGGCAGTAGCGCGGCCAAACAGTCCTTTCTTTTTATCTTTTTTAATGGTGATGTTGATCGTTTTTTCTGTTTGCCCGTCGTCGATTTGTGTGAATTGAGCCTGGTCTGATTTGCGGTCTATCAGCTGTACTTTGTCGATAATATTGGCTGGCAGGTTTTTGGTGGCCAGTTTGGGGTCGTTGCCAAAAAACGGTTTACCATCTACCAGTACCCTGGTAACGGTTTCTCCCTGTGCGGTGATAGCGCCGTCTTTATCTACTGTAACGCCCGGAAGTTTCTTTAAAAGGTCTTCTACCACTGCATTTTCGCGGGTTTTAAATGCATCGGCATTAAATTCAAGGGTATCTTTCTTAACTACAATGGGTGGTTTTTCGTCCAGTATTTCTACTGCATTCAGGTTTACTCCTTTTAATACCATAGGGATGTTGCCGAGGGATATTTCCTTATGGTCCTGGTTAATCTGCAATGATTTATTGATAGGTTTATAGCCCAGGAAGCTTACGTACAGCCGGTATGCGCCATCGGCGACGTTGGTCAGTTCAAAGTTGCCTTTGTTGTCTGTCATAGTGGTGGTAGCAACGCTGGAGTCTTTTGCATTCAGTAACACTACCGTGGCAGCGGGCATGGCATCCCTGGAGGTAGAGTCAGTCAGTTGGCCTTTAATCTTTCCTTGTTGTGCCTGGGCCTGTACATGTATAATGCCCAAACCCAGTACCAGCAAGAGTTGTATAAGTTTCTTCATATATGAATTTAACAGGAAAGGGGAAGTTAGGATGAAATTTATTTATTGTTGTTGCCGCTTACGTAATTTCTCCATTTCCTGTCTTCTGATTTCTCTCATTTGGTCGGGGCTCACTTTTTCTGCACCCGCGGGTATGCTGAGATCCGTATCTGTTACGGCTTTCAGGCTAACATTTTTTGCGATGAAGGCGCGTTTGCCGCCTTCCGCAGAAAGCACAACGGCATTGCTGTCGGGTAATAATCCGTTCACCGGGGAGAAAGCGAAGGGCAATTCGTTGGTGTACCAAACGGTGTACGTATCGTCTTTTAGCTGTATGGTGGCCTTTTTACAGGTATAGCCCGCAATTTTTTTTGTTTTGTCGGACGACTTGTTATTAGCGGTAAAGATGAAGTCTTCTTCTGTGTAATAAGTTTTCTTATCATCACCAAAGGTGCTGAACACCTGTTCATACTTCTTATTGGCCAGGTCTACATACTGGGCGTTGCCACCCCGTCCCATGCCCATGCCCATACCACCTGGGCCTTGTCTGCGCCGGGTGCTGGTATCTCCGTCGGGGCGCTGTCTTCTGCCGCCGAAGCCGCCGCCTTCAGGCCGCTCGGTGGTGAGCTTACCGAGGTTGTTGCTGAAAGTAAATACCTGTTTGAAGGTGATGACATCCGGAATTTCGGGTGCGTCGTCGCCACCGCGCTGGAATCCGCGCATGCGTTCGGGATCTGTTTTGGCGGTTACTTCATATTCTATCACTCCTGATTGCTGAGCATATACCTGGCTGGTGGCAGATAGCAGCGTGGCTGCTGCGATGAATAAACGGATAGTTCGGTTCATACCTGATTGATTTTAGTACAAATGTGAATCTTCGTCTTCATTTTTTGGGTTAAAAAGCTTTATTTACTGTTATTTACTGTTAAGGGCTGTCTGTAAGCGTTAATCTTCCTTATTTACTGTTAATTACTGTTAAGGGATTGCCTTCTTTTCCCCGTGGAATGGATAGTTTTGTAAGGATCTTAAAATCTTTCATGCGACAAAGAATCAGAAATATTCTCATCCTCATGTCTGTTTGTATCCTCGGAATATTTCTGTTCCAGGGGTACTGGCTGTATAATTCATACAAATTAAGAGAGGAACAGTTCAATAAAGAGATCAATGAATCGCTGCGGATGGCTGTGTTTAATAAGCAGTTTTCTGATGTGCGCCGCTATATCCGTTACTATGGTAAAGATAAAGATTCGTTGAAGTCGCCTATGCGCGGACTGGCAGATCAGCTGGAAGAAATAGGCATGCCTAAAGGCAGGCGTTTCAAGGGGCAGCATTTCGACCGCTACCCCGAGCGACCTCCGGCAGCTGCTTTTAAGGGCGATTCTTCCAGCAGGATATATGTGGATACACTGGCCCGGCAGATCTCCGAGTTCCTCATTACCAGCAACTTACACGACGATAGTACCAATCTTAAAAAACTGGACTCTGTTTTCAAAGTGGAGCTGGCCAATCGCCAGATAGCCACGCCCTATGAACTGGATACTTTTCATCTGAACTACAGCGGTTTTGAAAGGGAAACGTTTAGAGACAGCATCCGCCGGAGGGAACCCAGGCAAACGGCGAAAATTCCTTTTAACCCCGCCAGCAACTTGTTCGTACAGGCCAGCTTCGATTCCCCCCTGCAGTTTATTTTACAAAAGATGATCTGGACCCTGCTCAGCTCACTGGTATTACTGGTGCTTACCACCCTCAGTTTTATTTATATGCTCAGAACAATTCTCAAGCAGAAAAAGCTGTCGGAAGTAAAAAACGATTTTATCAACAACATGACGCATGAGCTGAAAACGCCTATTGCTACCGTATCTGCGGCAGTAGAGGCGTTACAGAACTTCAATGCACTGAACGACCAGCGTAAAACACAAACGTACCTGGATATATCAAAAAATGAATTGCAGCGCTTATCAGATCTCGTGGAAAAAGTACTGCATATTGCTGCCGAAGAAAAAGAAGATATTGAATTGTTCCGGGAGGAAACAGACCTGAATGAAGTAATTGACAACATCCTTTCCAACCACCAGCTTAAAGCAGGAAAGCAGCTACAGTTACGCTATGATAATAACCTGGCCGGCAAAGCCGTATTTGTTGATAAAACACACCTGGCCAGTGCGATTAATAATCTCGTGGATAACGCGATTAAATATTCCGGCGAACACGTACAATTATACCTGCAAACCAGCATGGAAAACGGTATCTTAAAGATCCGGGTAAAAGATAGCGGCATTGGTATCCCGAAGGTATACCAGGGCAGTATCTTTGATAAATTTTTCAGGGTGCCTACCGGCAACCTGCACAACGTAAAGGGGTTTGGCCTGGGATTAAGTTATGTGCGGAAAATAGTGGAAATGCATGGCGGCTCCATACATGTGCAAAGTGAACCGGACAAAGGCAGCGAATTTACCATTATCATCCCTTCTGCTTAACCATATAAAAGAGATTTATGCCCAAAGTATTATTGATAGAAGATGAAGTGCAGCTCGGACAAATCGTGAAAGACAGCCTTGAAATGCGGGGGTTTGAAATGCTGTACGCAGCCGATGGCAAAGAAGGGCTGCGTATATACCAGCAGGAACACCCCGATGTGGTGGTGCTGGACATCATGATGCCTAACATGGATGGATTTACGGTTACGGCAGAAATCCGTAAGCAGGATAAATTCACGCCCATCATTTTCCTGACCGCCAAATCGCAGACTGCTGATGTGGTGAAAGGTTTTGAACTGGGGGGAAACGACTACCTGAAAAAGCCTTTCAGCATGGACGAGCTGATTGTTCGTATTACGGCGCTGCTGAAACGTTTTGGCGATAACCCCGGCACCAGGGAAATGGAAGAAGGCGCTGTAACCATCGGGCAATATGTTTTCAACTACACCAAGCAAACCCTTGCCCGCAATAATTCCATCGAGTTCCTGTCACACCGCGAGGCGGCTATTTTACGGCGGTTATACGATAACAAAAATGAGGTAATGGAGCGGAAAGCTGTATTGCTCGATCTTTGGGGAGATGATAATTTTTTCAACGCCCGCAGTATGGACGTATTTATCACGAAGCTCCGCCGGTATTTGAAAGATGATTCCCGTGTACAGATCGTTAATATCCGGGGAGTGGGTTACAAATTGATTTTTTAGTGGTTCATGGCCGGATCGGATTCAAAAGTAATGTACACACGGGTGCCTTCTACGGTGTTCTCCGCTCCCGGCAGATCGGAGATTTCAATGTTAAATTGTTTATGGTACATGGCGCGGTAAAGGGTGGCCCTTTCCATACATATTTCCATGCCCCTGGAATGGTGGTTGTTACTTTTTAGCCCGTCGTGATGATATTGCAGTGCCTGTACCCTTCCGATACCGTTGTCTGTTACCTCGCACGCATACAGGTCCGGACCCAGCTGCATCCACTGAACGTGTAGCTGCCTGTTTGTACGCTTGTGCATCAGGCCATGCCAGATAGCATTTTCCACAAAAGGTTGTACCAGCATACAGGGTACATACAGGGCCGCCGCAGAGATCTGCGGATCGGTATAGAGCGTATACTCAAACCCGTTATTGGTGCGCAATTGTTCCAGTTTGAGGTACTGCTCCAGCAGATCGGCTTCTTCCTGCAGGGGAATAAAATCTTTATCAGCCAGCATTAACACTTTCCGGAGCAGGCCGGCAAAACGGGAAATATATTCCTGTGCCAGCGCCGTTTCGCCGGTCATGAGGGCGGTGTATATGCCGTTTAGGCAATTAAACTGGAAATGCGGGTTCACCTGTGATTTCAGGTTCACCAGTTTTAGTTCTGTAATTTGTGTGCGGAGAAGGAGCATTGCGGCATCCTGCTGGTGGCTGTTTTGGATCAAAGCTTCGCTACTGCCTTTGAGAAGAAGGTAACGGGAACGGTAATGCAGACAAAGGAGAAAAAAAATGACAATGCCGGCTGCAGCCAGTATCAGCATAACAGTGTGTGTGGTGACAGGCATAACCCCCTCGATTTGCTCATGAAAATATACGTCATTTCCGTGAAAAAAGGAGCAATGGCTAAACCTCTTCAGTTTACACCTAAACGCTTATCTTTGTTGTTTATGGAACAGTTAGTACAGCAAATAGCAGCCTACAAAGAAGAAATAGCGGCTTTTACGCCTGCCGGCGCAGCGGATCTGGAACAGTACCGCATAAAATTCCTGGGTACAAAAGGTATCGTGAAAGCTCTTTTCGGGGAGATGAAACAGGTACCGAATGACCGTAAGAAAGAATTCGGGCAGATTTTAAACGAATTTAAACAACTCGCGGAATCCCGCTACGAGCAGTTCAGCGATCTGAAAGATGCTGGTGGCGCCGATGCCGGCGATATAGATTATACTTTACCGGCCGCGCCTCACCGGCTGGGCACCAGGCACCCTATCAGCCTGGTAAGGAATAAGATCATCCGCATTTTTGAGCGGCTGGGCTTTACCATTGCCGAAGGACCAGAAATTGAAGACGACTGGCACAACTTCACGGCATTGAACCTTCCGGAAAATCATCCGGCCCGCGACATGCAGGATACTTTCTTTATCAGCAAAAATCCCGACTGGCTGCTGCGCACCCAAACTTCCTCCGCCCAGGTAAGGGTAATGGAAGAAGGCAAGCTGCCTATCCGTATCATCAGCCCGGGAAGAGTATACCGTAATGAAACCATTTCCGCCCGTGCACACTGCTTCTTCCACCAGGTAGAAGGATTGTACATAGACGAAAACGTTTCTTTCGCAGACCTCAAACAAACGCTGTATCACTTTGTTCAGGAAATGTTTGGCGAGAATACGGGCATCCGTTTCCGCCCCTCCTATTTCCCGTTCACAGAGCCCAGCGCGGAAATGGACATTGTATGCTTCATTTGCGGAGGCACCGGTTGTAATGTATGTAAACAAACCGGCTGGGTAGAAATACTCGGTTGCGGAATGGTACATCCGAAAGTACTGGCCAACTGCGGCATTGACCCGGAAAAATATTCCGGCTTTGCCTTCGGTATGGGAATAGAACGTATTACCATGCTGAAATACCAGATTAAAGATCTGCGCCTGTTCTCTGAAAACGATACCCGTTTCCTGGAACAATTTGAAGGAGCAGTATAAATATTATTACCAGGCTATTTGGCTATTACATAAATGCAGCGGAACTTCCCGCTGCATTTATGTAATAGCCGGATGAAAAACCTCAAAAAAGTGATTCAAACTATTGCCGTATGCGGCGCAGGTACTATGGGCGCCGGAATAGCACAGATAGCAGCCTACAGCGGATTTACTACTTTGTTGTTTGATATCCGGCAGGACGGCCTGGACAGGGCAAAAGCACAGATTGAGAAAAGCCTGACGGTTGCCGTGGAAAAAGGAAAGCTGGCTCCTGCGGATAAAGACAGCATCCTGCAACGGATCCGTTTCACCGCAGCTATCGAAGACTGTGTAGCCGATGTGATCATAGAGGCTATTGTAGAAAGAATCACCGCCAAAACAGCACTCTTCAACCAGCTGGCCGCCATCAATACTGCAGAAACCATTTTTGCTTCCAATACCTCTTCCCTGTCTGTTTCTGAAATAGCCTCGGCTGTAAGCGTTCATCCATCAAGAGTGGTGGGTATGCACTTTTTTAACCCCGCCCACCTGATGAAACTGGTGGAAGTGGTAAGCGGAAAGGAAACAGCACCAGCAGTAGCAGACACTATTTATGAACTGGCGGAAAAGATGGGTAAAGTGCCGGTAAGGGTAAAAGATGCTCCCGGTTTTATTGTGAACAGGGTGGCCAGGCATTATTACCTGGAAGCCATGCATATTGCGGAACAGGGTCAGGCAGATTTCAGCACCATTGACCAGCTGCTGGAAGCAGCCGGGTTTAAAATGGGTCCTTTTGCATTAATGGACCTGATAGGTAACGATATCAACCTGGCGGTAACGCAATCCCTGTATGATGCTTTTGAGCAGGCGCCCCGCTTTAAACCTAATGCGCTGCAGGAACAAAGGGTGAAGGATGGTAAGCTGGGACGTAAAACAGGATTGGGTTTTTACAGGTACGAACAATAACAGGTTTTAGTTATTTTTGAACCTCTTTTTGGAAAAAAGAATTTTAGTCTTCATGATTTTAGTCACCGGCGGTACAGGTTTTTTGGGTAGTCATTTAATCCGGGCATTGGTTGCCGCAGGGAAACCTGTGAGAGCATTGTACCGTAAACAACCTTCACCCCGGTTGCAGGATATTTCAGATAAAATAGAATGGGTACCAGGCGACATCCTGGACGTGTGCTCGCTGGAAGACGCTATGACGGATGTAACACAGGTATATCACTGTGCTGCAGTTGTTTCTTTTCAGGCAGCGGATAAAGACCGCCTGCTGAAAATTAACGCCGAAGGCACTGCCAACGTAGTGAATATGGCATTGGATGCCGGCGTTAAAAAGCTCCTGTATGTAAGCTCTGTAGCCGCTATCGGAAGAGCAAAGCCAGGTGCGGCCGTAAACGAGGAATGTGAATGGGAAGACAGTAAGAATAATTCCCGTTACAGCATCAGTAAGTTCCAGGGAGAAATGGAAGTATGGAGAGGTATTGCAGAAGGACTGGATGCGGTAATTGTAAACCCTTCCATTATCCTGGGTGCAGGCTTCTGGGAGGAGGGTTCCGGCACCCTGATCAAAAATGCCTGGAAAGAATTTCCCTATTACACACAGGGCGTAAATGGATTTGTTGATGTGGAGGATGTGGTAATTGCCATGATCCGGTTAATGGACAGCGACATCAACGAAGAGCGGTTTATCCTGTCGGCAGACAACTGGAGTTATCTGCAGTTATTCACCCATATGGCGCAGGCGCTCGGTAAAAAACCGCCGCATATTGCGGCCAAGCCCTGGATGGCCGAAGCAGTGTGGCGACTCGAAAAGGTGAAGGGAATGCTTACGGGCAAACACCCGCTTATCACTAAAGAAACGGCCCGTACTGCCCAGCTCAAAGTATACTACGAAAACAACAAGATCTTAAATGCCTTACCGGGATTCCGTTTCCGGCCACTGGAAGAAACAATCCAGCATATTTCTGCCGCCTACCTCCGGGAGCGCGGAGCTGGTTTTTCGCGGGATTAACGCGGATGTTGTCTTTCTCAGGATTAAACGGATTTTACTGATTACTTTGATTTTACTTTTTGGATTTTATAAAGGATTTTTAATGATTCGGGGAGATAAAAGCGGATATATTCGCTTTTATCTCCCCGAATCATTAAAAATCCAACGTGATCAAATCCCCTAAATCAGTAAAATCCGTTTAATCCTGAGAAAGACAACATCCGCGCGCGCCACTTAAAAAAGGAATGCAGCGATAGCCGCTGCCAGTGTTTTGGAGAGTTCGGGAGGGGCGTCCCTGCTCATCCATACCCGGGGTTTTTCGCCTGGTATTACTGCTGCGATGGGTTGCCCGCGGTATTGAAACTCGTAGCACACACTTTCGTAGGAATTTACCTTACCAAAACGGTTATGGGCGGTAATGCGTATATCTGTATCCGTAGACCGTAACACGCCTGCCGGTTTGTTTTCATTCAGCTCCAGGTAATGAGGGCTTTTAACGATCATTTCCCAGCGTTTTAACGGCTCATTCCTGGTGCCGTTGATCAATGTGTAGCGAAGGTCCGTTGCTCCCGGCAAACTACTTAAATAAGCCGGCAAGTCGCGGTTGGAGAACACAATGGCTGTAGTGTTCATGGTTTGTATCAACAGGTGTTCCTCATTGCCGTTCAGATAAAAATTAAAGGCGTTTTTAGGGTCTTTAACGAAGGTGGCTTCCGCTACGCCGTTTTTACGGGAAGTAGTGGAATAAAGGCCAAAAGAAATGGTTTTAGCGCTAAGCCAGCCGTCTTTCACCTTTACCGCCCATTCCTGGTCGCTGGTGTATAGGGATGATTTAACGGCAGTGGGTTTGGTGGTGCTGCAACTCCAAAGTAGCAGGGGGAGTAAGGCGGCAAACAAATACTTCATGAAGCGGGTGGTTTTGAATATGCTGAAACGCCGGGAACAGGTGATATTGTTTCCCGGCGTTGATGATTACCTGGTTTCTTTGAGTTTCTCCCACATCTCGGGGATGCGTTTGATCCAGGCAAGTTCTTTCTTTTTTACCCTGGCATCTTCTACCGGGGAACCAAAATATGTTTTGCCTCCTTCCACGGAAGCCGGCACCCCGCTTTGTGCGAGAATAACAGCGCCTTTCCCGATGGTAAGATCTTTATTCACGCCTACCTGTCCCCAGAGGATCACATTGTCTTCAATTTTAGCTTTACCGGCAATGCCTACCTGCGCAGCAATGAGGCAATTTCTGCCGATAACGGTACCGTGACCTACATGGATCATGTTATCCAGTTTGGTGCCACGGCCAATGATGGTATCGCCGCTTACGCCTTTGTCGATGGTACAGCCGGCGCCAAGTTCCACATCGCTTTCAATGATCACTCTTCCGCAACTTTCCAGCTTATCATAGATCACTTCACGCTCCGCCCTTTTCTTAAAGTAAAAAGCATCTGCCCCGAGTACCGTTCCTGCATGAATAATTACGTTGTCACCGATCTCACAGTAGTCATAAATCGTTACGTTGGGATGAATGAGACAGTTGCGGCCAATGCGCACATGATTGCCAATGAATACGTTGGGTTGAATAACAGTGCCTTCTCCTATCACGGCGCTGTCGCTGATGGCTTTGGTTGCTGCCTCAAAAGGCCTGAATCTTTTAACCAGTTTTACATACGCACTGAATGGGTCGTCCAGTACCAAAATCGCCTTGCCTTCCGGACAATCTACCTTTTTGTTTATGATAATGATGGTTGCTGCCGACTGCAGACTGGCGTTATAGTATTTCTCAAAGTCAACAAAGGAAATATCTCCCGGTGTAACCTTATGTATTTCATTGATGCCAGTGGCCATCAGGTGGCTGTTGCCAACCAGCTCTGCGCCTATATATGCTGCTATTTCCGTTACTGCAACAGGTGCTTCGAACTTCATATACTCTGAATTATTGAATAATGTTTAAGAGCAACAAAGGTAGTAAATCGGCAATTGCAACCATCAAAATATGAAGGCATGATAACGATGATCGGAAAGTTTCGATCTGCTGTTATCCACAATTATTTTCGTAGTGTGAATAAAATTTTTTGTAAATTTTTTCTTTTGTGATGAAATTCTTTTTAATATTGTGTAGGGAATTTTGTTTCCCTGTACTTACTAACCCATTCACATAACAAGAAAGTCTGATTGTTCCAACGGTCAGACTTTTTTTATTGCCTCTGAAACCCGCATGAATAAAGCGTTACAGCAGATCACATTTTTATCGCACTAAAATTCATCACTACATCTTCTTCTTTCTCATCCCCATTTCCCGGTAAATGGATAACCCGGTAGAGGACCCCGTTTTTTCAATTTTTGGGTTTTTCTGGCCTAAAAGCGAAAAAAAAACGCGGATTTTGTCTTTCTCAGGATTAAACGGATTTTACTGATTACTTTGATTTTACCTTTTGGATTTATAAAAGATTCGGGGAGATATAAGCGAATATCCTCGCTTATATCTCCCCGAATCTTTTCAATCCTTTATAAAATCCAAAAGAGTAAAATCAAAGTAATCAGTAAAATCCGTTTAATCCTGAGAAAGACAAAATCCGCAATGCTTTATATGGCGCGGCTAAACAATTGTGAATGTGGTACTTGTCGCCACAGCCGGGCATCAAAAGCCATACAAATGTTGCGGATAAAAGGCCTCCCCTCAGGCGTTACCACCACCTTCTGAGGCAGTACCTGCACCAGCCCGTCGCGCTCCATCTCCTGCAATCGCTGCAGGCCATCAATGATCGCATCACACTGCGTGTCTGCCTTGTTCCAGGTAGTTTCAAATCGACACATCAGCTCATGAATATGCTTTCGCAGCAACCCGTCTTCTTCGTTCAGGATATGACCGCGTACAACCGGAAACTCCCCTTTGTTCACCAGGTCCTGGTAAAGATCCACCTTCTTCTCATTTTGTGCATAAGCATACCAGCTGTCGCCAATGGAAGAAGCTCCCAAACCAACCAGCAACGATGTGGGAGAATCAGTATAACCCATGAAGTTCCGGTGCAGCCGCCCTTGCAGGAAAGCTTTGTGCAAGGCCTCTTCCGGCAGCGCGAAATGATCCATACCAATCTCCGTATAACCATTGCTGTCGAACAGTAACTTACCCAGTTCATACAACTGCCGCTTCTCTTCATCTTTTGGCAGATCTGCTTCTGTATAACGACGCTGACCGGTTCCCTTTATCCAGGGCACATGTGCATAACTGTAAAAAGAGATCCTGTCGGGGCGTAACCGGACAACCTTATCAATCGTATGCTGCATGCTTGTAAGCGTTTGCAACGGTAAACCATAGATCAGGTCGAAGTTGATGGAGGTAAATCCAATCTTCCTGGCGTTCTCTACTACGGATGCCACCATTCCAAAAGGTTGCAAACGGTTAATGATTTCCTGTACCCGCATATCAAAGTCCTGTATGCCTAAACTGATCCTGCGGAAGCCGAGGTTATACAACGATTGAAGATGCTCCGGCGTGGTATTGCCCGGATGACCTTCGAAGCTTAAACTGGCATCAGGCAGCAGCTCCGCAGTGCGGTAAATGCCATTCAGCAACATCGCCAGATGTGCTGCACTGAAAAAGGTAGGCGTGCCTCCGCCAAGATGTATTTCCCGGATGCGCGGACGCCCGCCGAAAGTATCCACATACAGCTGCCACTCTTTCAGCAGGGTTTCAATATAAGGCCCCTCTACCCCGTGGTTAACGGTGATGTGTTTATTACAACCGCAATACGTACACATACTCTCACAGAAAGGCAGGTGAATGTATAAGCTGATCCCATCTTTACCGTTCGATTCGAGGAATGATTTTTTCAACAGCGTTTTCCACTTCTCCGGATGAAAAGTTTGCTCTTCCCAATAGGGAACAGTAGGGTAACTGGTGTACCGCGGTGCGGCTACGTTATATTTACTGATGAGGCTCATGATGTAATGGTTTATGACAACAATTTTCAACTACATGTTCACTATTGGGCGTCAGCACCGGGCTGATGTAAGGAATGCCCAGGTTTAGTCCCCGGAGGATCAGCAACACGCCCATGATGCTGATCACCACCGGTATCAAACTGCGCATCCGGTTACGCACCTGCATATTGACCAGGTGACTGAACCAGGTAATACCCACCATTGCAGGTAAAGTACCTGCACCAAAGGCAGCCATGAACAACATCCCTTTCAGCACATCACCGGAGGCAACGGCGCCGGCAATACCGAGGTACACGAGTCCGCATGGAAGGAGTCCGTTCAGAAAGCCAATGGCATATAAAGTATGGAAGCGCTGTTGCCTTAACAGGCTGCCCAGCCGGAATTTTATTTTTGAAGTGAAAATATCCGGGAGATGCCTGCCTTTTGTTAATCTTATGCCGGCGTATTTCAATATTACCAGCACAAGCAATAAGCTGCCGGTGATGATCGACAACCATTGCTGTAATCCACCCAGGTATAACTGTTTGCCCAGCCATCCAAAAAGCAGTCCGAGGATGGCATAAGCACTGATGCGGCCCGCGTTGTATAACAGTATGCCCCCTAATTTGCGGATACCGTTAAGATGTTGTACCGGCAGCGTTAATGCAATAGGACCACACATACCTATGCAGTGAAAGCTGCCCACAAAACCAAGTATAAATGAAGCGATCATAGTGCGTATATCTTTTGTAATTTTTTAAATAACTATCCTGCTCCGTTATCTCAATTAATATTTACCAGTTGTTCCTGGTAGTATGGCTGGTCGTTCATCGTCCATGCTATCTTCACTTTGTACGGCCCCCTGATGAATAATTGCCGGCTCACTAACTGCCGTCCCGATTGATCCGGTTGAAGCGGCATCAATACATCCTTGCCGGAATCAGAAGGCCGGTAAAAGGTTACTTTACCATTGAGCGCTTTGTTCCGCAGCTCAGATGGAAGAGAAATCATTACACCTGCGTCTTCCTGTGATATAGTAACAGGAGCAGATAATCTTCCGGCATTTTCTTTTCCATCAATTACCTGCTGGTATTTCAATTCTTCGCCGTAGTAATCAGGCGTTACCATATCAATCCTGGTATGCATGCTTTTGGTAACAAGCGTCAGAATGCCGGCGGCAAATACTACAAACACTATAATGATCTTATGTCCCCAGTTCATGGTAATAATTTTTTAAGATGTGAATGCGCTGTCTTGTTTATTGTACCGGTCCTAAAAACGTGGTGCGTAAACGGGTAATCCTTTTGTTGTGTTCATACAGCCCGATGTATAAAGTTGACTTACGCTGATGCACGGAAGCTTTGGGCAATACAATAAAGAAAGTACCCTCCCCCTGCCCTTCGGCCTTTATATGAATCACGGCATTGCCTATCATGGACACCACGCCGTTTTCGTTTTCCAGTTTCAACCCGAGCGGAATATCCCGGCCGGTTTTATTGAGGAGTTTAATACGGTACAGGTTCGACAAGCTATCAGTGCCTCTTTCCTGGTACAACATACCTGCTGTGCGCATAATAGTGCCGCTTACCGGTTTCCGGCTGCCCAGCATAAAGCTGATAGCAGTAAGCAATACCACCAACACCCCGGAGTATACTTTGAGCCGCGGCGTAAACCGCAGCTTTTGTTTGCTGGCGATGCCGTTTTCGGAAGCATACCGGATCAGTCCTTTCGGCCGGCCGGTTTGTTCCATCATGAAATCGCATGCATCAATACAGGCGGTGCAGTTCACACACTCCAGCTGGGTGCCGTTCCGTATATCTATTCCCGTAGGGCAAACCTTCACGCACTGCATACAGTCGATGCAATCGCCGTGTGCCCTGGAATCGTCTTTACGGAACTTTCCACGGGGCTCTCCCCTTTCGTAATCGTACGCCACCAAAATGGAGTTCCTGTCCAGCAATACCCCCTGCAAACGGCCATACGGACATACAATCGTGCAGATCTGCTCCCTCATAAAGGCAAATACGCCATAGAACACGCCTGAGAACACGATGATGGCGATAAAGCCGCCGGTGTGTGCAGATAACGGCTCGGTGATGATCTTACCCAGCGCTTTAGCCCCGATGACATAGGCGAGGAATATATTGGCAATGAGAAATGACAGGGCATAGAAGGCAATGTGCTTCCCTGTTTTCCGCATGATTTTATTGGTATTCCATGGCGACTGCTGCAGCATTTTTTGCGCAGCGGCATCTCCCTCTATCCAGTATTCCAGGCGGCGGAATAACAGCTCCATAAAAATGGTTTGTGGGCACATCCACCCGCAGAAGAGCCTTCCAAAGGCCATCGTAAATACCACAATAAAAAGAATGAATGCCAGCATAGCCAGCCCGAAAATGAAGAA
Source organism: Chitinophaga sp. ARDCPP14 (assembly GCF_051362515.1). NCBI lineage: Bacteria > Pseudomonadati > Bacteroidota > Chitinophagia > Chitinophagales > Chitinophagaceae > Chitinophaga > Chitinophaga sp. ARDCPP14. The sequence continues at coordinate 756,453 of NZ_JBKIXB010000002.1, forward strand.
GTCCTGCGGCCAGAAGATGGCGCCAAAAAGGATAAACTTTCCCTCCACCACATTCAGCATAAATAAAGGCCTGCCATTTATGGAAATAAACGGCAGGCTGAAGAAAACACTAAAATACAGGAGACTCACCCAACTGCGGATATTATACCAGCGGCCTTTTGGCTGCTTTGCGTATATCCAGTTGCGTTTGCCTTGCCCGTCAACGGTAGCTATTGTATCTCTGAAGGTGCTGTTAGCCATAACTGCTGCTTTATTCTTTCTGCCCCTGTGGTTCTTTGGCATTCGGCGGATTAGTGCCGCGTAACGTTTTGATATAGCAGGCTACCTGCGCCAGTTGCTTGGGCGAAAAATCTTCCTGCCAGGATTTCATTCCTTTATCGGCCACGCCGTATTTTATTGTTTTAAAGACTTCATTGAGTTTGCCGCCATGCAGCCAGTAGTCGTCGGTGAGATTAGGCCCTACTACACCCTGTCCCTGCGGGCCATGACAAGGCGCGCAGTTGGAAACGAACATCTTTTGCCCGGCAGCGATATCAGCCGGATCGGTGAGCATGACTACATTGTTTTCATCGATGTTATTGGCGGCTTTTTTCAGGTATTCCTGTTTGGCAACAGCCGCTTTTTCTTCTTCTGCCGCCAGCTCTTCCAGCTGGCTGGGCGCCGAGTGAGTAACTTCCGTACGCCAGAAGTATACGATGCCAAAGCAAACGGTGAATACAAATCCCCATTTCCACCAGGGAGGTGTAGGGTTATTGAGTTCATGGATGCCATCAAAATCATGGCCCATGTCTTCCTCTGCTTCTGCCACCGCATCCACGGTCCGTGTTTTATTGATTTTTTCCAGCCATGATACCCGGGGTTTACCAGGCGCCACTGCTTTCGCGGGTGTACGTTTTCTTTTGATGCCCACCAGGTAGCGCAACAGGAATAAAAGACTGATGATCACCGCCAGTTCCAGTATAATAACCGATATCAGCAGGTAGAAAGAAGTTTGCGACAGCCTCGTAAAATAAGGACTGGCAGCAGTAGTGGCCGTTTGTGCAAAAGCGTTGCTGCTCAGGAGTGACAGCATAACAACACCACCAGTTATTAAAGCTTTACCGGCATCTTTCTTCATCTTTTCCCTGAAAATATCCATAGCGCCCAGCACCGCATTAGCCAGGATGCCGATAGCCAGTAATAGTCCTCCTGCTACCACCAGTAATACCAGGGCTACCGGGTCAGATAATTCTGAAGGGGTCCCCGCTCCGCCATCTGCAAAGGCAGGGATACTGCATAATAAACCGCCAGTGAGTAGCTGTATAAACTGTTTATTCATTGTTTTTCTTTTATTGGGCATTTGTGTCGTCATTATCTAAAGGAATACGGCTGATATGATCCACCATTTTCTTATCGGCTTTAAAAGCCCATAGCGAGGCCGCCACAAAAAAAGTGGTAAACAACAGCAGCGATGCCATCGGGTAAATACTGATACCGGCTATAGATCCCAGGTAATTAATGAACTTCATGACGTTGCGGTTTAGAATTCAGCGTTATTGGCTACCGGTGCAGGTTTTGGGGTCGACTTAATATCTTTCCCCATCCTTTGCAGGTAGGCTATTAATGCAATAATTTCACGGTCTGCTTTAATGGGCAGCTTATCCTTTTGCAGGGATGCGGCAATGCCCTGTGCCTGTTTCTCCAGGTCGGCAATAGCCTGTTGTTCGTAGCCGGCTGCATAAGGCACCCCCAGTTTCCGCATCACGTTGATCATGGCAGGCGTTTTACTTTTATCCACTCTTTCTTCAAAGAGCCAGGGATAAGCCGGCATAATAGAACCCGGCGACATGGACGTAGGATCGAGCATGTGATTAAAGTGCCAGGAGTCCGGATACTTGCCACCAATACGCGCCAGATCGGGACCGGTACGCTTGGACCCCCATTGGAACGGATGGTCGTATACAAATTCGCCGGCTTTGGAGTATTCGCCATAGCGGGCCACTTCATCCCGGAAAGGACGGATCATCTGTGAGTGGCAGTTGTAGCAACCTTCTCTCAGGTAAATATCGCGACCGTGTAATTCCAGCGGTGTATATGGTTTTACGCTGCTGATAGTAGGAATATTGCTGCGGATCAGGAAGGTGGGCATCATTTCCAGCAGGCCGCCAACGGCTACCACTACCAAACTGAATACCACCAGTTGTATAGGGCGGCGTTCTATCCAGTTGTGCCAGTGCGCTTTACCATGTGTAACAATCTCTTTGGGTAATGCAGGTGCTTCCGCTGCTTCGTTGGCAATAAATGCACCTTTGCGGATTGTTCTGGTAAGGTTTACAATCATCAGTATCAGGCCGCTGATATACAACATGCCACCCACTGCGCGCAGCGCATACATCGGAACAATGGTGGTAACTGTTTCCATGAACTGGTACTTCAGTTGTCCTTCTTCGGTAAACTGTTTCCACATCATACTCTGCGTAAAGGCCGCCCAGTAAAGCGGGATTACATAAAAGATAATGCCCAGTGTACCGATCCAGAAATGCGTATTGGCCCATTTGCGGGAGAAAAGCTGCGTACCAAAAATGCGCGGGATCATCCAGTAAAGGATACCAAAAGTAAGGAACCCATTCCAGCCCAATGCGCCAACGTGAACGTGTGCAATGGTCCAGTCGGTGTAATGACTGATGGCATTCACATTTTTCAGTGACAGCATCGGTCCTTCAAAAGTGGCCATACCGTAACAGGTAAGCGCTACCACAAAAAATTTAAGGATAGCATCCTCCCTCACCCGGTCCCAGGCGCCGCGTAGGGTCAGCAGGCCGTTGAGCATACCACCCCAGGATGGAGCGATCAGCATAATGCTGAAAGCCGTTCCCAACGATTGGGCCCATTCGGGCAAAGCGGTGTACAGCAGGTGATGCGGGCCGGCCCAGATATAAATAAATATCAGCGACCAGAAGTGGATGATGGACCAGCGATACGAATACACCGGCCTGTTGGCGGCCTTAGGTACAAAATAGTACATCAGCCCCAGGTAAGGCGTGGTGAGAAAAAACGCCACCGCATTATGTCCGTACCACCACTGTACCAGCGCATCCTGTACACCCGCATACCAGCTGTAACTCTTGAACAGGGATAAAGGGAATTCAAAAGAGTTAATAATATGTAGCATGGCAATAGCTACCCAGGTGCCGATATAGAACCAGATAGCTACGTATAAATGTGATTCGCGCCTGCGCAGGATAGTACCCAGCATGTTGGCGCCAAACACTACCCAGATAAGGGTGATGGCAATATCAAATGGCCATTCCAGCTCTGCATATTCTTTGCCGGTAGTGTAGCCCAGGAACAGGGTAAGGGCGCCGCCGGCGATGATGGCCTGCCAGCCCCAGAAATGTATTTTACTCAGCAGATCACTGAACATGCGGGCTTTACAAAGCCGTTGCAGGGAATAATATACTCCCATGAAAATACCATTGCCCACAAATGCAAAGATGACGGCATTGGTATGTACGGGTCTTAACCTGCCAAAAGTAATGGGGGCAAATCCCATGTTAAGGCCGGGGATCACCAGCTCCAGCGCTGCCCATAAACCGGCCAGCATGCCTATCAGCCCCCAGAACATACAAGCGTAGGCAAACCATTTCACCGTGCGGTTGTCGTAATAAAATTTTTCGAGTGACATAGTGGTATTTAAAGGTGTTGATAAATGCGTTTATTCGTTAACGTTATCGGGCTTATCCTCGAAGAGGATGCGGTGCGCCGGTGAAAAATCATCTTCAAACTGCCCGTTTTTTACTGACCAGATAAATGCTGCCAGGAATCCTATGGCTACCAGTAAACTAACACCGAGTAAAATGATGATAACGCTCATGGCTATTTATTTAATGAGAATAAACCTGGCTGTTTCCAACGCCTGCAGGGCATGTATTTCGTTGGCGCCAAAGGAAAAAACATCGCCGGATTCCAGGATGGTTATTTCTTCGTTGAGCATAAATGCGATCCTCCCTTCCAGTATAAGGATCATGGCATGGGCCGGCGATGTATGCGGCGGAATCTGGTGCCCCTGCTGCATAATGAGCAGGGTGGCATCAAAGCGTTTTGTTTTCAGGATACCACAACTCTTCACTTTTTCATTTCCCGCTATCTGCATTACGTTCATTCCTTTCATGGATGGTGTATTGTGATGTAATACCATACTTCTTTTCCGGCATGCCTCACCCGTTGCGTGTAAACAGCCTTTTCAGCGGCTGTTTACACGCCCATTTCATCCGGGCTTATCTGAGGTTGGGCTTAGATTTACTGTGTATGTTTCATGTGATAGCAAAGGTAACAGCACTGCACCTTTACTACTATGACTTTACTCAATCAGGAATATGACTTTTATCATTCATTTGCTGTAGTGCATTGCTGTAAAGCTTTTTGCCCTGCCATTCGCTGCAACCGAAAGTGATCAGGATAATGCTGATAGAACTGGCTGGCATCAGGACAGCGGCTACCAGCGGCGATAAAATTCCCTGCACCGCAAAGTATAAACCGGTGATGTTATAGAGGAGTGACAATACAAAACTAAAGAGGATAATACGCTTGTTGGCTTTGCATAAGCGGATGAAAGAAAACAGCAAAGGCAGTTGATCCGCATGCAGTATACCATCGCTGGCAGGCGTAAAGTTGTTGCTGTCTTCTGTTAATGAAATACCAATATCACTTTGTTTCAGCGCACCGGCATCATTTAATCCATCACCAATCATCATTACCTTTTCGTTTTTCTTTTGCAGGGAGATGATATAAGCGAGTTTATCTGCCGGTTGTTGCTCAAAAAGAAGGGTGGCATCGTTGCCCATCAACCGACCTAATTGTGGGAGCGTATGATTATTATCTCCTGATAGTACAGATAATGGGTAAGAAGTTTGCAGCTGCTGCATCAGTTGCCGTAAACCGTTCCGGTAGCTGCTGCGGATAGTAAATAATCCGTACAGTTTTTCGTTGATGGATACGTACACCACGCTTCCTTCCTGCTCACTTTTGTGGTGTGCGCCCGTGAAGCCTGCATTGCCCAGCCGGATAAAAAATCCATCTACCCATCCGCATACACCTTTGCCTGTAAAGTGCTGAAAGTCGTGGATATGCCGCGATGCGGGATCCCCGCAATACTGAACAATGGCCCGGCTTAAAGGATGGGTGGACTGCGCTGCAAGGGTAGCTATCATCACTTCCTGTATAGGTGTAAGCGCATTGCCGTAATAGATAACCGAGCTGCCTGTTTTGCCGGTGAGCGTACCGGTTTTGTCGAATACAATATGTGTGGCGTTGGCCATGTTTTCAATGGCTTGTGCATTACGCAGGTAAAACCGGTGCCGGCTGAGGATTCTTAAAATATGTCCGTTGGTAAATGAAGATGCCAGCAGCAGGGCACAGGGGCAGGCAATGATCAGGATGGCGGTAACAGCAGGCCATATACGCGCAGGTTCATTCACCCACCAGTAAGCGGCAGTAGCAGCTGCAATCAACAACACCGCCCACGTAAAATAGCGGCTCAGCAGGTGAACAAAAGACACCTGTTTTTCCGCTTTATTTTTCAGTTCATCACGGTTCCATAAGCTGGTCAGGTAACTCTGCGCTACCTCTTTAATGGTAAGTATTTCGAGGTTACCATTAAGCTGTCTGCCGCCGGCATAAATAATTTCCCCGATCGATTTGCTGACCGGCACCGATTCTCCGGTTACAAAGCTGTAATCTATCAGGGCTTTTCCTCTTACAATAATGCCATCTGCCGGTACCAGTTCATTGTTGTGAATACGGATGGTATCGCCGGTTTTCAGCTCAGGAAGCGTGGTAGGAATTTCTTTATCTTCCCTTATAACGCTTACGGCTATAGGAAAATAGGCAGTATAATCCCGGTCAAACGAAAGCCCCTGGTAAGTTTTATCCTGTAATATTCTTCCTATCAGCATAAAAAATACGATGCCTGTCATGGAATCAAAATACCCCGGCTGACCGTTAATTACTTCCACAAAGCTGCGTATAAAAGTAACGAAGATGGCAAGCACAATAGGTACGTCTATATTAAGGAATCCATGCTTTAACCCGTTCCAGGCCGGCTTATAAAATGCCTGTGCGCTGTAAAGTAATACCGGCAATGCCAGTATCAGGTTCATATACCGGAACAGGCGGTTAAATATTTCATCAAGACCACCGGCGCTGGCAAAATAATCGGGAAAACTCAGCAACATGATATTGCCGAAGCAAAAGCCCGCCACGCCCAGCTGGTATACCAGCTGCCGGTTAACCGCAGGTTTTTTGCGTTGCAGATCCTGCAGGCTGATGTACGGTTCATACCCGATGGCGGTTAATATTTCTGCCACCCTTCTTAAAGAGGTGCCGGTATGTGAGTAGATGATCAATACCTCTTTCTTACTAAAATTAACGGTGACCCGCTGTACCCCTTTCTCCAGCCGGTGCAGGTTTTCAAGCAGCCATAAACAGGAACTGCAATGGATTTGCGGGATATAAAAGGAAACATGCGTGTGGGTATCATCCCTGAATAGATAGAGTTGTTGCGCTATTTTTTCGTCATCGAGGAAAGCAAACTTATCGCTTCGCACGGCTACCCGCTGACTGATACCAGGTTTGCTGTTAAGATGGTAGTATTCACAAAGGTCGTATTGGTTCAGTATTTCGTATACCGTTTTGCATCCCATACAGCAGAATACTTTCTCCTGCAGGGTGATATCGTTGTCAGTACAGTTTTCCCCGCAGTGATAGCAGGTGGTATTGGTTTGAACATGCGAAGAAACGGCCATCAGTCAATAGTTGTGTTATTGCAAAAGTACCGGTCGCGGCAGAAGGGCGCAATGATATGCGTCAAGCGGGAATATGATATTTGTCAGGATTGGGGCTACTCCTGCAGGTTTGCAGTTCTGATAATTTCGGCCAGGTCAAGCAGGCGGATCTTTTTGCCTTCCAGTTCTATCATGCCATCTTTTTTGAATTCAGAAAGCAGCCTGATAGCGGATTCTGTGGCTGTGCCTACGAGGTTGGCAATTTCTTCACGGGAGAGGCGTACGCTGAGGGTGTGGCCATCTGCTTCCAGTCCGTAAGTTTCCTTGATAAAAAGCAGGGTTTCTGCGAGGCGTTCCCGTACCGGCTTTTGTGCCAGGTGGGTTATTTTCAATTCGGCTTTGCGCAGTTCGCTCGATAAGATGCGCATCATTTCAAATGACAGGGATGCATCTTTCTGCAGAATATTGAGAAACAGGTCTTTAGGTATAAAGCAGATAGAAGAATCTTCGAGGGCTGTGGCGGTAGCAGTGTACCTTTCGTTGCTCAGCAGGGCTTTGTAGCCCATGATATCGCCGTCTTTGACCAGGCGTATAATCTGTTCCCGGCCGTCATCACCACTGTGCGAGAGCTTTATTTTACCGTCGTTTACGCAGTACACACCGAAGGGATAGGCTCCTTCATGGAAGATAACCTGTCCTTTCCTGTATACGGAGCATACTTTGGCTTCTGCAATCTGATCGAGATTGCATTGTTCCGCCTTGCAGAATATTGATGAGAAGCGATCCTTGCAATGATGACATGAAGGATTGTGGAACGATGTAGCCATAATCAATTTGCAAAAGTACTAATTTACGGCTCCTTAACCAAAGCAAAAGCATTCGTGTCTCTTTATTATTATATTATATATAAACCATATGAAGTGTTAACCCGGTTTACACCGGAAGGTAACAAGGCCTGCCTGGCGGATTATTTTAAGGTTCCTTCGGATGTATATCCCGTAGGGCGCCTGGATTACGACAGCGAAGGGCTGCTGATCCTTACAAATGATAAGACATTGAACCAGCAACTGCTATTGCCGCAGCATGCCCATGAACGGGAGTACTGGGTGCAGGTGGATGGCGCCGTAACTGCGGAGGCGGTGGAGCAGTTGGCGGCAGGGGTGCAGATCAATGTAGATGGTAAGATGTACCGCACCAAACGGTGCCGGGCAGAAATATTTGAGGAAGAACCGTTGTTGCCGCCACGGAACCCGCCCATCCGTTTCCGTAAAAGTATTCCCGCACCATGGATCAGGATGGTGCTGCAGGAAGGCAAAAACAGGCAGGTGCGACGGATGACTGCCGCGGTGGGCTTTCCTACGTTGAGGCTTGTCCGTTACCGCATGGAAGATATCACCATTGCAGGCATGCAATCAGGAGAGATGGTGGAGATGAGCAAAGAAGAGATCTACAGGAAGTTAAAGCTAAGGGCAAAGTAGTGATGGCGGCTCTCAGCGCACTATTAGCATAGTCGCGTCTCTGAGGTGGGGCTGCAGCTCCCGTCCTCCTGCACCCGCTTTTTGCTTTAAGCTTTATGCTTTCAGCTTTTTTAACTAGGTTTGTCACCTACAAATTTCTATTATGCTGAAATCAATGACCGGCTTCGGAAGGGCAGAAAGCGCAAGAGGCGAAACTAGTATCGTAGTGGAGATCAAATCGCTGAATGGAAAGCAGTTTGAGGTGAATCTGAAGTTTTCTCCTTTGTTAAGACCCTATGAATTTGACATCCGTACCCTAATGCAGCAAACGTTGCAGCGCGGCACCCTTGATGCAACAATCAATATCCGCCAGAATGGCGCCACCCGCCCGGTTGTGATCAATACAGACCTTGCAAAATATTATTACCAGTCTATCACCATGCTGGCCAACCAGCTGGAACTCCCCCAGGGAGATATGCTCAACGTGCTGATGAAATTACCGGAAGTGGTAAGTCCGGCTTCAGAGCAAATGACCGAAGAAGAATGGAAAGATGTGGAAGATACACTGCGTGAAGCCCTGATCGACCTGGATACACATCGCCAGGATGAAGGCCTCATGCTGGAAGCCGATCTGAAGTTACGCATAGAAAACATCGATAGCTATATGCAGAAGGTCCGCGAACTGGACCCGCTCCGTAAAGACCGTATCCGTCAGCGCCTCGAAGGATTGCTGGCCGAGCATGTAGGAAAAGAAAATGTGGATGGCAACCGCCTGGAACAGGAACTGATCTTCTATCTGGAAAAACTGGATATCTCTGAAGAACTCTCCCGCCTGGAAAACCACCTCCGTTATTTCACGGAAATACTGAAAGACAGTGACTCTGCCAAAGGCAAGAAACTGGGGTTTGTGTTACAGGAAATAGGCCGTGAAATCAACACTACCGGTTCCAAAGCCAATGATGCCGGTATACAGCAATGGGTGGTGCTGATGAAAGATGAACTGGAAAAAGCCAAAGAACAAGTATTAAACGTTTTATAGTAAGGCGAATACCGTATGAACAAACTTTTCCTGGCCACAGCAGGCTTGTTACTTTTGGCTGCCGCCTGCATGCCGCCTAAAATGGACACTTACGAGAAAAACCTGGAGATCCCCAGGCATGAGTGGGCATATGATTATAAACCGTCTTTTGAAGTAAAAATACAACCGGAAGATACTGCGTACCTTTACAATATCTGCGTGAACGTGAGGCATACGGATGCTTATCCGTACAGTAATATCTGGTTATTGGTAGGTACACAGTATCCCGGTGACAGTACCATAAAGGAACAACGGGTGGAACTGCCGCTCGCAGATGTAACAGGCAAATGGTCCGGTACCGGACTGGATGATATTTATGAACACCGTATCTTCATTCAGCAACGGGCTGTTTTTAATAAACCAGGGACCTATAAGTTTACCTTTGAACAAAATATGCGGCAAAATCCGCTCCCCCATGTAATGAATGTTGGCTTGCGGATTGAGAAAGCCGGCACAAGGCCATGATGAAAAGAATTTCCAATAAAATGCAGGAAGGGAAATCCGTTTCCTTCGTTTATTTTTTAGTAATGGCGTACACAATTGCCGCACTGGTTTGGTGGGGCATTTTGCTGTTCAGGCAAAGTGAACAGATCCGCCGCTTTGAACAACAAAATCTTTCTTTGCGGGTAGACAGCCTCGCACAACCGGTAGAACATCAGCTGCAACTGGAGCGGATCAACAAAGAAGAGCGTATGCGCTCTTTTAAATACCTGGGCGAAGGCCTCATCTTTTTAGGGATCATTTTACTCGGCGCACTCTTTGTATACCGGGCTGTATGGAAATATATGAAGCTCAGCAGGCAGCAACAGAATTTTATGATGGCGGTAACACATGAACTGAAATCACCCATCGCTGCCGCCAAACTGAATCTCGAAACCATCCGTAAACATAAACTCGACGAAGAAAAACAACTGAAGCTGATCAATAATACGATCCGTGAAACCAACCGCCTCGACCAGCTGTGCAACAACATCCTGCTGGCGGCGCAACTGGAAACACATAAATACGAGGTGTTTAAAGAACCGCTGGATTTTTCAGCCCTGATAGAAAACAGTATCAAAGACCTCGATGGCCGCATTGGTACCCATCAGATCATCGCGGATATTTTACCGGACGTATGGATGGACGGCGATAAGCTGACTTTACAAATTGTACTAAGCAACCTGGTGGAGAATGCCGCGAAATATGCCCCGAAAAATACCACCATCTCTGTAAAACTATTTGAAAGTAACCAGCAACTGAAATTACAGGTGATCGACGAAGGCCCGGGCATCCCGGAAGAAGAGAAAAGCAGGATCTTCCTGAAATTTTACCGTGTGGGTAACGAAAATACCCGCAAGGCTAAAGGCTCCGGACTGGGCCTGTTCCTGACCGCTAAAATCGTGGAACAGCACCACGGACGCATTGAAGTAAAAGACAATGTACCTGCCGGCAGCTGCTTTGAAATATCATGGCCTGAATATTCCGTTCAAACGGCGTAAATTAGATGACGGATTGATGAATACCGGAATCCGGATTCGATGTAAAATCAAACAATAACACATGAAGGAAGCGACAAAGGCATCAATACTGCTGGTGGAGGATGAAGAAAATCTCCAGGAAGCCCTGAAGCTGAACCTGGAGCTGGAAGGTTACGAGGTCACCGCAGTGGACAACGGCACTGCTGCTCTCAAAGCAGTAAAAAACGAATATTTCGATCTCATTATACTGGACATTATGCTGCCTGAAATGGATGGTATCGCGGTATGCGAAAACATCCGTATTCAAAATAATGAAATCCCCATCCTTTTCCTGAGCGCCAAAAACAGCAGCGCCGATCGCGTGCTGGGCCTCAAAAAAGGCGGCGATGACTATATGACTAAGCCCTTTAACCTGGAAGAGCTCCTGTTAAGGGTGGAAAAGCTCATCGTAAAAAATAAAAAGATCCAGGACAAAGACAGCGTACCCAACGTATACCGCTTTGGCGATAACGTAATCGACTTTGCCGCGCAGGAATGCGTTGGTAAAGATGGAAAACACTACGAACTGAGTAAGAAAGAAGCCATGCTGCTGAAACTGCTCATCGAAAATAAGGGCGAAGTAGTTACCCGCGAAAAAATCCTCCAGGTGGTTTGGGGTTATAACGTATATCCTACTACCAGGACCATCGACAACTTTATCCTCAATTTCCGTAAGTATTTTGAAGAAGATAGCCGGAATTCCCGCTATTTCCACTCCGTAAGAGGAGTGGGCTATAAGTTTACGGAAGCCTAAATACCAGCCGTTTGGCAAATGCAGCAGTAGATAAGTATAACCATCTTTGCTGTATTTGCTAAAGGCTAAATACCTGTAGCAAACAGCCACTTTTCACCTCATTCTCCCCAGTTTCCTTTAAAATCCGACCTCGTAGTAAATCCCACTTTATAGTGGAGATTAATTAGCCGATATTTATTGAGCTTATAAGCGTAGAGAAGTACTTCCTATAAACCTAGTTAGTGACACATTATACCGATATCGTCTTTGCTGCGGAGTGGCCCTTCTGGCTGTTTTTTTTGTTAAGTCTCGTTACCCTAATAGTATTTTTTACCCTGCGGGAAAGAAGAATCAGGAGAGCCTCAGCGAAAGAAATCACCAAGAACCATGCGTTGATTAACCTGGAGCTACATGCTTTCCAGGCGCAGATGGACCCTCATTTTATTTTTAATAGCCTCAATGCTATTCACCACTACATCCTTACCACCAGTACGGACATGGCCTCCCTTTATCTCACCCGCTTTTCGCGCCTCATGCGCCTCATGATCGGTAATTTCAATAAAGAATGGATTTCCCTGCAGGATGAACTGGATGCCCTGGAACTGTATATACAGCTGGAACAGTTGCGCTTTGATGAACAGTTCGATTACCAGCTCATCGTAATGCCGGAAGTAAACCGGCAGTTTACCCTCATCCCTCCCCTGATCATCCAACCCTATGTGCAATATGCCATCTGGCACAGGATCCTGCTGCGCCCCGAAAAATCAGGCGGACTGCTCCGGATCACCATCTCCAAAGAAAATGACCGGCTCCAGATCCAGCTGGAAGATAATGGGATACTGATCACTGAAATGCTCGACAGCACCGGCGAACGGCAGGCCTCCGGCATCGATATCGCTTCGGAACGGCTGTACATGATGAGCGAAAAATATCACATGCAGGCCAGCATCAAATCCCTGCAGATGTATGACGAAGAGCGTGAACCCTCCGGTAACCGCCTTATTATCAGCATGCAACATGTTGCCGCCCGGCAGTCCCTAGCCGGATAGCCTGAATTGGAAATGTCCGGCAAATTGCTTAATTTCTACATGGATTAATAGAATCAATGACCATATACTTTCCACAACAGTAAATCTGAAACCACCTTTCATTAATCTGATCTCAAATGCGTACCATTATCGTGGACGACGAGAAGCATAGTCGGGATGCGCTGCACATGATGCTGGAGAGGTATTGCCCGCAAGTTTCTGTACAAGCCGTTTGCAGCAGTGGTCCTGAAGCCCTGACTGCCATTCATGAACTACATCCCGAACTGGTATTCCTGGATATCGAAATGCCGGGAATGGATGGTTTTCAGGTGCTGGAAGCCAGTGAATATCACTCCTTTGCCGTTATTTTCATCACTGCCTATGATCAGTATGCCCTGCAGGCTATTCATCACAGCGCGTTAGATTATCTTCTCAAACCCATCGATAGCCAGGAATTAAAAGACGCAGTGGAAAAAGCCAGCACCCAATCCACCGTTATTACCGCCGGAAAAGTAGAAGACCTTCTCCGCTTTCTGCAACAGCACCTCAACCAGGACGAACGGCTGGCATTGCCCACGTCAGACGGACTGCGCATGGTAGTTGCAAAGAACATTATTTATTGCAAAGGTGCGGGCATGCAAACCCGGTTGCATTTACAGGAGCCGGAAAAGCCCGTAATGGTATGCCGCACGCTCGTGGAAATGGAGCAATGGCTCGCAGATAAAGGATTTTTCCGCGTACACAGCAGCTTCCTTATCAACCTGTCTTTTATGGAGAAATATATTAAAGGAGATGGCGGGGAGATCATTATGTCCGATGGCTACAGCGTTCCGCTGGCACGGGACAAGAAACAGGACTTCCTGCAAAGGATCGAAAGACTATAACCGCCTGATATAGTTACAACTGATCCAGCCGTTTTTCCCATCGGCCAGTTCAATCTTACAGAAGTCGCGTGTGGCATCGGTGATACGCACTTTCATGCCCTCTCCCACTTCAAAGGCATCCTTGCTGTTTTCATCAGGCGACGTTTTGGCCCTGATGTTACCGTTCATTACAACACCCGCTTCATGGTTGTTGGACCACAGGTAAGTATCTACAGACATGATCAGGTATAAGGCACACAATACTCCCAACACATAAGTGCCCCAGCGCAAAAATTTATTTCTCCATCCGGGGATATATACATTGAGCATAATGGTGGCAATAAACAACCAGAAAAAGAGGATAGTGCCTGTAGCCCAGCCGTTGGCTTTATGAAGATGTTGCAATTGTAACCACCACTGCTGGAAAAATACCATCGGCAGCTCTTCCACAAAACCATTTACTTTCTGATTGGCAATAGCGAGGTTATGTTTCACCGCAGCGTCATTGGGCGACAACTGCAATGCTTTCTCATAGTTATAAACAGCCTGCCCGGTTTTACCTGCTTTGTACCAGGCATTGCCGGCATTAAAGTAAAGTGCCTTCTGCGTATGACCTTCATCCAGCAACTGCTGGTAAAGCCTGGCAGCTTCTGTAAACTTGCTCTGGTTAAAGAGTTTGTTCGCTTCTTCAAACCGTTGTTGCTGATTCTGTGGCGGCGTTTGTGCGCGGCTTCCGGTGAAAGAGAGCAGGCATATAACAGCCAATAATACCGGTTTCATTTTTCTGTAGTTCAGCATTTCGCCTTTCGTTAAGTAGTTAGTTCTTCAACGCATCTTCCAGGTTGGTGATAATGCTCACCGCCTGTTCATATGTACCCTGCATTTTACGGTTATCCTGTCCGGGTGCATATAAAGCCACTTCGCAATTATCGATCAGGTTAAACAGGTCGTGCGTATTGCTGCCGTTGATATGACGGGCGCTCAGCTTATCCTGTATCAGTTGTTTACTCAGATCGGCCATTGGTATTTTCAGTTTGGAACTGAGATAACCCCAAACGGCGCGGGAAGTTTCTTCATAAAATGCCTTGTCCTTGCCTTCTTTCAGATAACGGGCAGCCAGTTCCAATCGTTTCAGGGCTACCTTATTGGCGTAGCGGTGTTTCAGCACTGCGGCGTTGGTGGTGTTGTAGTCTTTGCGGCGTTTGTAGAAAATAATACCTGCAGCTATCAGCAGCGGCAATAACAACAGGATATAGAACCATGGGCTGAGAATAAACCAGCTGTGATTTTTTGTCCAGTCGAGGATACCGGTTTCATTTTTCACCAGTTCATTTTTACCGGCGCCATAATCCTGTTTATCCTGCTTAATATGTTTGCCCTGTTCGATATGGATATCGAAAGGTTGGGAACGCAATGTTTTATAGCTGTTGGCGGCGGGGTCAAAGTAAGAGAATTCTACTGCCGGTATGGTGTGATCGCCGGCTTCCTGCGGCATCAGCACATATTCAAAAGTACGGCTGCCGGAAAGCGGGTTGCTGTTCTTTTCAATGTCGTCTGTTACTTTTGGATCATATTTTTCAAAGCCGGTAGGCGTTTCCACCTTTGGAGAGTTCAGGAGGTTTACGTTTCCTTGTCCGCTAACGGTTACTTTCAGCGTGAGGGCGTCATCTGTGGTAAGCTTCTTCTTATCCACTACCGCTGTCATGTTAAAGTTACCCACAGCGCCGTTGTAGCTGAGCGGGCGCCCGTCGACCGGAACCGGTTTAACATTGATCTTTATCGGATTGCTTTGGATTTTGTAGGGAACATCCTGGTATTCCACTTCCGGGCGGTTAAAGAAATCATCAAAGAAAGGATCTCTGAATGCGGGATCGTTGAAGAAATCTTCAAAGGGATCCCTGCCCCTGCTGCCACCTTTTTTGCTCACCATTTTTACAAGGCGCACCTGGTTGTCCACTTCTACAGGGTCCAGTTCCAGGGTGCCCGACTGTAGTGGGAAAAGCAATGTTTTGCGGATGGTAAACACTTTATACGGAATGCCGTTAACCCTTTCCTCGGTAGCCTGTGGCGGGTTAGGCAGCTCAATATCCTTGGCAGAAAATCCTTTGAATGCCGGGACTTTAGTTACACTGGAATTGGTTGGAAGGCGTGTAAAAAGTTTATACGTGGCCGTTAGTTGTTCTCCTTCGTATAAATTGGTTTTATCTACTTCTACTTTCAGGAAAATATTTTTCTTCAGCTTTTCATTGATGTCTTCTCCTTTCTTCAAAATACCTTCCTGGATATCTTCGTTACCACCGGGGGAGCCGCGATGCGGCGGGTAGCCGGCAGAAGGAGGTGCGGCCTGCTGCTGTTGTTGCGCATTGCCCTTTCTGACTTCAATTAAAACCGGGTTTGATTTTACGATATTCCCGTTTACACGGGCCTGGGCGCCGGCGATGGTAAAACTGCCCACATGCTTTGGTTGCAGCAGGTAGCTTAGTGCAATGTATTCAGACCGTTTTCCATTGAAAATAGATTGACCCTGCATTTGAGAGGGGCCCTGTAATACTTCAAAATCCTTGAAACTGGGTGGTGTAAAGCTGGAGACGTTTACGCCGTTTTCCAGCATAAACTGGATCTGGAATGGTTCATCCTGCGTCACGGCATTATTGCTCACAGTGGTAGTAAAGCGGAAATCCTGGGCGTGGGCACAAGCTACCAGTCCTATACAAATCAAAATGGCGTAAATACACTTCCTTATGCAAAATCTGTACATCATAATTATGTCAACAAATTTAACCAAAGCCGCGCCGGAAGCGCTGTAAGGCCCCGTTAAAAGTTAGTTAAAACATTTTAATATGTTCTTATTTAGTTATCCGGAGAAAGAACAATTACCATCCACTAAAAAGCCAATATAATAAGATGTTTAAATATCTCCCAACATAGGTCTCAGTACAATTTCCTCTACAACGGTTTGTTTGGCCATTGTCCATGCGGCCCATATTACGCTGGCTATATCTTCGGGGGGCATCATTCTGTCGGGAGGGGCGTCAAAGCCTTCCCAGGAAGCGGTTAAGGTTGGGCCCGGGCTTACCGCCGAAACCCCGATGTAGTGTGCCTTTAGCTCCTCCCTCAGGTTTTTGGTGAAGCCAAGCAGGGCATATTTGGTAATGCTGTAAGCGCCGCCATTGGGGTATGCGCGGTAGCTGGCAGTGGAACACATGTTAAAAATATATCCTTTACGCCGGGTGATCATGGCGGGTAATAATGCCCTGGTAAGATGATAAGCGCTGTATACATTTACCGCCATCATCTTTTCGAGTAACCCTTCTTCTTCCTGGTGAAGGGCGCCAGGTACAAAAATACCGGCATTGTTCACCAGGATATCCACCTGCGGAAATGCCGCATTTATTTTATCTGCAAAAGCCAGTACCTGTGCTTTATCTCCCATATCCACCACCTCCGCCAGCACCGTTACTGCCGGGTTTTTCCGCTGAATATCCGCTTTGGCCAAAGCCAGCGTGTCGGCATGTCTTGCACAAATAGCCACATTAAATCCTTCCAGCGCCAGTTTTTCCGCTATAGCCTTTCCAATCCCCTTGCTGGCGCCCGTAATTACTGCATTCATAGTTTCTTTCATTGATGCAGTAAAATAAGGAATTTACTTTGAATACACCGGCGCCTTCCACCCATCTCTGAGGTATTTTGTACCTTTGCGCCGTCATGAAATACAAACATCTTTTCTTTGACCTGGACCATACCCTCTGGGACTTTGAAACAAATGAACAGGAAACCTTGCTGGAGCTTTATAACAGGCATGGTTTAGAGAGCAGGGGAATACCATCTTTTGAGGCGTTTTCCGTTTCTTATGTGGATCATAACGAGCGCCTGTGGGATCGCTTCCGTAAAGGGTTCATTACCCGCCGGGAATTACGCGACAAGCGCTTCCGCCTTACATTGATCGACTTTAAAATAGGAGATGAAAAACTGACCCAGAAAATCAGCGAAGAATTCCTGGAAATACTGCCATATAAAAAAGCATTATTCCCGGAAGCAAAGGAAACGCTGGAATACCTGGCAGCAAAGGAATACCCTATGCATATGATCACCAACGGTTTCGAGGAAACACAGTTGCTGAAAATGAAGAATGCCGGGATCGACCACTATTTCACGCACATCGTTACATCGGAAGTGGCGGGCAGCTTAAAGCCTTACCGGGAAATTTTTGATTATGCCATCGGCAAAGCCAATACCAGTGCTACAGAAAGTATTATGATCGGAGATGCCATGGAGCTGGATATCAAGGGCGCCCATGGTGTGGGAATGGACCAGGTATATTTTAATCCGGCTAAACCACCGGTTGATTTTCAACCTACCTATGTGATCGGGCACCTTGGGGAGCTGAGAAATATTCTGTAAGAAAGAAGGAGATGTGATAACCACATCTCCTTCTTTCTTTATTGTGCTTTCGCTTTTGTTTTGGTAGCGGCAGCCATTCTCAGGCTGGCGGTTTTAGACGGCTGCTGACAACAGCTTTTACCTTTTGCGGTAGTTTTACACGAGGCAGCCGAACAATCCTTTTTAGATTTAGCGGCTGTTTTGGTTTTCTCCTGTGCCAGCGCTACGCCTGCTATCAGCAGTAAGGCAGTCAGGCCGGTAAAAGCTTTCTTTATCATAATAATGCCGTTTAGCTACTAAAGATACCTAGATTTTAGCAATAACAGTAATGCCACCCTGCACTACCTGTTCCAGCTGTACCGCTACTTCTGTACCGATAGGCAGGTAAAGGTCTACACGGGAGCCAAACTTGATAAAGCCCATTTCTTCATTCTGATTTACTTCCATGCCAGGTTTCAGGTAGTTCACAATCCTGCGGGCAAGTGCACCGGCAATTTGTCTTACCAGGATATCCGTTTTACCGTTACCGATTACTACGGAATGCCTTTCGTTTTCAGTGGAAGACTTTGGATGCCAGGCCACCAGGTATTTGCCGGCGTGGTATTGCGATAATTTTACCGTACCCCTGATTGGGTTCCGGTTTACATGCACATTGGCAGGACTCATAAAAATAGACACCTGCAAACGCTTATCCTTGAAATATTCCGGCTCATATACTTCTTCAATGACCACTACTTTACCATCGCAGGGAGAAACAACCAGCGAATCACCTGTTGTATATTGACGGGAGGGAATACGGAAGAATGAAACGATGAACAGGAAGAACGCAAGGGAGATAATGGATACCGTCCAGCATAGCGCCGGCGCGTTACCGAACCAATAAAATACTGCTCCGTTTATTAACGCCAGTACCAGGAATACAAGGGAAATAGTAGCAAATCCTTCACGATGGATCTTCATTGTTTTTTTATTAGATGTTTGATTTATGTGTTTAATCTGGGTGCAAAGTTACTTTAATTCAATTTTTTTAGAATACGAATATTTTGTTAACGTATTACAGCATAAAAAACTGAACATAGATCCAGGCGAAGGGAGCCGCCAGCAGCAGCGAATCGAACCGGTCCATAAAGCCGCCATGGCCGGGCATGATCCGGCCGGAATCCTTCACGCCGGCCATCCTTTTGAGTTTCGATTCAATCAGGTCGCCAATGGTGCCAAATATGGCGGCGATGAGCGCCAGCGCTATCCAGTGTTGTAAGGCCAGGTACTGGTAGCCCCAGAAATGGCCATAAATGCCGGCAGTAGCTACCGCGAGGATCATCCCTCCTACCGTCCCTTCAATCGTCTTTTTTGGAGAAATAGCCGGGGCAAAAGGGGTACGCCCTATCAGCGACCCAACTATATAAGCCATAGTATCATTTATCCAGATGAATATGATCAGCAGCAAAGGAATGAGCCAGCCGGGAGCGGTGCCTACGTTTTCGGGTGTATAGTGAATGTTGATGGCATTCATCCGGATATGGATCAGCAACCCAAACGGAATAATCACATACAATAGCCCGATAGCCGAATACCCGATATTCTTTAAAGAAAAATCTTTACTCATCAATACTTCTCCCAAAGGCATTACCAGCAGGAAAATAACGGCTGTCCACCAGCCAATCAGCCCGGTGGGCATGCCGCCTATTTGAAAATTATCTCCGGTAAAAGTAAGCAGGATGGCGGCTCCCGCGATGGTAGCGCCCCATTTATGCCAGGGCGAAACGCCGGCATAGTCAGCATCGATCCCACGCAGCAGCCTGAAGTACTCCTGGAGGGCAAAACAGCCTATCAGAAAGAAAAGCAGGAAAAAGGTGTAGTCGGCCCATAGGATCCCTCCCAGCATTACTGCCACAAACACAAGCGCAGAGGCAGTGCGGGTGAAAAATGTCTTCATTATGGTTGTATCTGTTGATTAAGTTCTACCCGCAAAAGTGGATAAAAATAGCCTACGGAGCAAATCCCGTTCTGGAACTGCCCGGGGGCGCCATTCCACGGGAGCTGTCACTTACGCTTCCCCATCTATTTCATTAGGATCGCCGGTAGGCAGGTTGTTGTGATTGTGTACAAGATCCCTGGCTAATTGTTCCTTTGATTCATGTACATACAATTCCACCTGTCCCGGCAGCGTGATATTATAGGAAGACGACTGACGGTTGAGTAAAACCGCCTCAATGTCGTTGTCCAGTAACATACCCTTTACAATTTCGGCTTCAAATGGCCTGTCGCTCGAAAAAACTTTAACCCAGTCCTTCTCCATAATGATTGTTTTTAGTGTCTTTTATTAAGATTAAAAATTTTCGTCTGTTCCAATTTCATCCACCTCTTCCCCTTCTTTTTTATCCACGGGATCTGTCATCAGCATGGGGGTGGATTTTTTACTTAACGCCCAAAACAGTCCAATGGTTACGGGAACGCTTAAAGCGATATAATACCATTCCACGGGAGTGTTTTTCATCGGATCGTCTTTTATCATGCCATGCTGGAACAGGTACAGCAGCGTTACCTGCAGCCCGTTGTTCAGGATATGGGCAAAGATGCTTAACCACAGGTTACCACTGATCACGTAGATAGCTCCCAGCGCAAAACCCATTAACACACGGGGCAGAAACCCCAGCATTTCGCCATGGATGGCGCTGAATAAGATAGCCGTGATAAATACACTCAGCCATACCTTTCCGGTAGCTTTAATAATGAGCCGCTGTAAAACGCCGCGGAAAAACAGTTCTTCCGCAATAGCCGGTACAATGGCTACCAGTATCATGTTAATGAAAAGATCTTTCAGGGTAGGCATCTTCAGCATAATGCCCAGCAGCTTTTCCGCCATATCCTGGAGGTCGCGGGCCGATTGGGAAATAGGCCAGGTTTCGTTCCACTCACCCAGCAGGCTGGCCAATGGTAAACTGCCGTACATAGCCAGCAGCGCCAGTATAACCTGTAAGCCGGGGGGCGTTTTAAGCCCCAGGTATTTCATCGGATAAGGCTGCCAGAGGTAGGCAAAAATTGCCGCCGGCACAAAGAAGGCGACCACGGTATAAAGGAATTGTGTTATTTTCAGATAGCCGATCGAGTTAGGGTCGGTAAGCGTGCCGGTTTGAAGCGCTTCCAGCGTTTGACCGGTAACACCTGGCGTAATTGCCTGAAGCGCATAAAGGTACAGGGCAAAGAACCCAAAGGAAAAGCCCAGGAAAGAGACAAACTGCAATGAAACGGGAGACTGCTTCAGATAACCGGACATAAGAAGATACTGTATTTTTTTGCGTAAATTTACAGCGCGAAATTAAGTTTTTGCAGATGCTTACCGCTTACCGCAACTGCTGAACGATAGCCGTTACTGCAAAGAAATCCTGCTTGTAAAAGAAATAGTATATAAAATATTAAAATAATAACTCCGGCAAAAGCTGCTGTGGTTATATAAATTATGGTGAAGATAGGAAATATTGAATTGGGAGAATTCCCTTTATTACTGGCGCCCATGGAAGATGTGAGCGATCCGCCTTTTCGTGCGGTGTGCAAGGATAATGGGGCCGATCTCATGTATACGGAGTTCATTTCTTCGGAAGGACTGATACGTGATGCCATCAAAAGCCGCAAAAAACTGGACATTTTCGACTACGAACGTCCGGTAGGAATCCAGATTTTCGGCGGAGATGAAGAATCCCTGTCGCTGGCCGCACAAATTGTGGAAGCCACTAATCCCGATCTGCTGGATATTAACTTCGGCTGCCCGGTTAAAAAGGTTGCCTGTAAAGGCGCCGGTGCGGGCATCCTGAAAGATATTCCTAAAATGGTAAAACTTACCGCTGCCGTTGTAAAGGCAACCAGGTTGCCGGTAACCATTAAAACCCGCCTGGGTTGGGACGACGACACCAAAAATATTGAAGATGTAGCGGAAAGGCTCCAGGACGTAGGCATCAAAGCCCTTACTATTCATGGCCGCACCCGTACACAGATGTATAAAGGCAGCGCTGACTGGACCCTCATCGGAAAAGTAAAAAACAATCCCCGCATACAAATTCCTATCTTTGGTAACGGTGATATATGTACGCCGGAACAGGCAATCGCCGCCAGGCAGAAATATGGCGTGGATGGCGTTATGATCGGGAGAGCCGCAATCGGCTATCCATGGATTTTCAGGGAGATCAAGCATTTTATGAAGACAGGCGAACATTTACCCCTGCCAACTGTTTTGGAAAGAGTAGAAGTTTGCAAAAAACACCTTCACCAGTCGGTTTCCTGGAAAGGTGAAGTAGTAGGCATACTGGAAATGCGCAGGCATTATACAAATTACCTCAAAGGTTTGCCGCATATCAAGGAATTCAGACAACAATTAGTAACTTACAATACATTAGCTGAGATTGAGGAAGTACTAGACGCGGTTGTGTTACAATACAAGGACCATATATTCGAGCGGGCCGCTCCCCAATTAGCTGCACACGATTTTCTGCCGGCTGATAATGAAATGGCCGGTTGTAACGTTTACGGATAAACGGATAAACCCCAGGATATAAAAAAAATAAAAAATACTTTCACATGACCACAATTAAAAATCTGAAAAATGAAGTCTGGAAAGACTTACAGATTAAAAACAAATCTGCCCTGCGTAAAAAATACGCCGTTTCAAACATGGGGAGAGTGATCAGTTATCATGAAAGTACCGAAGATGGTAAGCTGCTCACGGGGTCTACCGTAGAAGGCTATACGGTATTAAACGTAAAGCCCGCAGACAGCTACCAGTCACTGTACCTCCACAGGGAAGTGGCCAAACTTTTCAGCAAAAAAGGAGGACGGGCACATAAATATGTGATACACCTGGACTACGATAAAAAAAATAATAAAGCCTCCAACCTCCAATGGGCTACCAAGGAGGAAATGGAAGAACATCAGCAAAAAAGTCCCGCCAAGCTCGCCTACAAAGAAAAGCAACGCAACCGCGTGAAAGGACTCAAACTGAATGTTACCAAAGTAAAGAGCATCAAACGCCTGCTGAATAAACCCGGCAAGAAAACAATGAAGCAAATCGCTGAACAGTTCGATATCAGTGAAATGCAGCTCTACCGCATTAAAAGCGGCGAAAACTGGGGGCACGTTACACTGGATTAAAGCCTGGTTTACCAGGACTGATCATATATGATGTTGTCTGACGATGGCCATACTAACCGTATGGCCATTGTTACTTGGAGCCGTAACGTATAGTACCTGCCGTTAGAGTACGCCTCTGCTCATCTCCCCCAATACCTTCCGGTAATGAGCGCTATCCTGCAACACTGGCTCGTATCCCAGCAATATCACCTGTTTTCGTGCACGCGACAACGTTACCAACAACTTCCGGTCTACCTCTATCTCCTCTTCTTCCCAGTTAAACTGCCCCAGGCACTGCAACGTTTGCACCTGCGCTGCATGATATACCGCCAGCGACACAATGATAATATCGTTTTCAGAACCCTGGAACCGCTCCACGGTATCAATATTAATGTCCTGCAACGCTTCATCATCCGCAATCAACTCCCGGATCAAGCTGATCTGCGTTCGCCATGGCGTTACCACCCCCACGGTATCTTTACTGAAACCCGCACCATAACGGTTCTTCAGGTGATGCAGCAGCGACACTACCCACGCCGCCTCCGTCCTGTTCATCTTGGAACTCGGCTCATACGGGCTGCCAATAAATACTTTTCTTCCTAAAGATAAAACCCGCTCCCAGCCTAAATTCTCATGACCGTCATACAAATCGAAACCGGCTTTTTGCTCCTCTCTTCCGGAAGATAACTGACCAGCATAGTAATGATTTACCAATGCCGCAATGCTGTCATGCATCCGGAAGTGGGTATTCAACATGCCCCAGGCATGCCGCCACTGGCTGGTTTTACAGCGTTGTATGAGCCGCTCGAAAATAGAGGTCCGCAAATCCCCGATACCCAGCTCCTGTAAACAGGGCGCTTTCACCTGGCAGAAATGCGCTTCCTGCGCCACCACCGGCGGCAACTGGTTCTGGTCTCCTATCAGGATAAATTTACGAAATGGCATCAGCAACCCCAGTAGCTGTGGCTCGGTTAACTGGGAAGCTTCATCCACAATTAAAGTATCGGCAGGAATCCCCATCATTGTAAGCTGCTCCAGCCGGGTGGCCATAGTAGCCACCGTGGCTACAAACACACGGTGACTGGTAATATAATTCCGCGCCTCATCCAGGGAGCCTTCCAGGCAATATTGCCGGAGCGTGAGTGAAGCGGAGGAGTTACGCCCGCCCATACGGAGATGCGTAATATTTTTAGCCGTCAGCTTATGGCATATTTCTTCCACCGCCTTGTTGGTAAACGCAACAATGATCACATGGTGATCCTGTTTTACCATCTCCCCCACTATAGTAGTAAGCATGGAAGATGTTTTACCGGTGCCCGGCGGACCCTGTAACAGGTAATAATCCTGCGCCTCCAGGGCATGCTTTACCAGCTGTTCCTGGTTAGGATTAAACATGGCCGGAGTAGTGTGCTGTAAAGGATACCAGCGGGGTGTAGTAAGCCCCAACAGCATATTGGTACGCTCACGGTAAAGCGGGGAAATCACATGAAAAAGCGACGCCGTTGCTATCCAGTAGTTGGATTCATAAATATCATGCTCTATGATCCACTCATCAAATTGCCGGAAAAAGTCGAGCGTCATCTGCCGGTTATTCAGGGAAAAGCTTAACTGATTTTTCCCGAGATCCTCTATCCTGCCTTTCAGCAACTGTTGCTGCAACGGCTGTAGTTCAGTGCTGGTACGCGGATAAATAATAGCGGTATCTCCCTTGCGGAAATTATGGCTAACGGGAACGACTATATTAAATAACACGGAGCTGTTAACAGTATCAAACTCCCGGAAGCGGAGCGCTGGTATAATATTGAAGCGGGATAGCTTATCTTTTTCCTGTTGCAGCCATAGCGCTGCAAAGCCGTCTGCATCTTCCTCCCGGTTAATTTCTGAAAACATGCCGCACTTCGCCTGCAGGTATTCCCGCAGCATAAAGGCGAGGAACTCGTGATAATAGGCCTTTGCCACAGGAGGCGCCGTTTGCCAGGCCTGTTCAAAGGTGGTGAAATGCGCAGCACTGAAAGAAGGCAGGCCCAGGGCAGCTGCGGTGGTGATAGTGGACAGTATTTCAAATTCCCCGCCCGCAAGCCGCAGCAACATACCCACGACTTCATTGCGCAATAGCAGCAGATCATTTTCGGTGTGATGTGTACTGCTCACGTTTCGCAGAGGATTGGTGGCGGCGGCAGAATACAGGATGGCGGATCCTCCCTTTCGTTGACGGCCAAAAGCAGAGCGCAGCAGGAGATTATACCCCACTACCTGCATTTCGTGGTTTTTCCAGGTATTAAAGTCGGGGCATTTCCCGCTTTTCAGCTCAAAAATCTCCTTCCGGTATTCATCGGTATCATCTTCTGCCATGAGATCCAGTCGCCCCTGCAAACCGTACTGGGCGGACAAAAAGGTGGGTTCTATCTTCACCGGTTTATCCTGCAGTTCTTTTACGGTATTATGCAGGTTGCCCCAGTGTTGCTGCCGGATATCGCGAAACATGTCGTTGATCTTTTCCCGGCCGTAAGCGGCCGCCTGCAGTACATTTTCTGCCACGGCTTCCACAAAAGAGCTTTTGAAATCTATGTCCCGGTTGCGGAGCATTTCATCCAGGAGGGCATTTACCAGGTTTCCCTTAAATGCCGCCGGGCTGGATTGCTGGGGAGTAAGTTTTTTAACAAGATATAATAGCCGGTTAGGTCCTTTATGGGTGAAACATTCTGCCAGGTCGCTGATATCTATCAGCAGATCCGGCTCCAGTACAACCTGGCTTTCGCTGGTGGTAGTGTATTCGTGTCCGTTGGTCCCCTGGCGGCAGTGGAGTACGTGAATGGTGTCGTAAGGGCGTAGCAGTCCATGCAGGGATATTACCGCTTCAGGGTCCATATGTTCCAGCAGCAGCTGGAAATCTCCCTGCTCGTCATTTTTTACATCCAGCAGCAGGGTATATTTTCCGAGCGTGGTGGTGGTGAGCGTGCCTACTGTGGTAACCATACATTTCAGCAATGCCAGGCTGCCGGGGCGGTGTTGCCATGCAAGCGACAGTTTATGTGAGCCTGCGGAGGCGTATAGTGCGGTGAGTTCTGCAGGCGGCGCTATTTGGTAGCACCAGGCCACAGATTCCGTAAGGGCTTTGATGCACAGGAGGTGTTCGGCGTCCTGCAGGGGAAACATTCCCCGTGTAGCCTTATTAGTTAGTATGCGGAGCGCCGTCAGCTGCTGATGGATATCCGGTGGCACGGATTGCCGGTCGAAATAAAACTGCATGCGTGCAAACAGGTTTCCGAAAGAGCGGGTTTCTTTGCGGGTCAGCTCCCGGAAAAGGATTTCCAGTATCTGTTTATAGTGACGGGTTTTATCTTCCGTATCAGGAATGTTGTGGGCTTCTTTTATTCTGGCGTAAAACGCAGTTGCTGTATGTAATGCCTGCATATCCGCAAGTTAATGAATCGTTGCCGTTTGCATGGATGCAGCATTTGTTATACCTTTCTTACGATTTATAATGTAATCTTCATTTTTTATGTCAGCCAAAAAAATAGCCATTATAGGTGGAGGAAATCTGGGATCGGCCATCGCCCAGGGATTGCTGAAGAGCGGGTTTTCAAAGGCCGGCGATATCATTGTTACCAAGCGTAACACCAGTACCCTTACGGATCTGCGTGACGCAGGTGTGCGGATAGAAACGGACAATGATATTGCCATCCGCGAAGCGGAAATTATTGTGGTAGCTTTAAAACCGTACAATGTGCGGGAAGTATTGCAGGAGTTCAAAGGGTCCTTTAACCCGGCAAAACATATACTGATCAGCGTGGTTACCGGCGTAAGCATCGACGACCTGGAACATGTGGTACCCGGCATGCCGGTAGTGCGGGCCATGCCTAATACAGCCATCGCCATACAGGAGTCAATTACCTGTATTTCCCATAAACACGCCACCGAAGAACAGATCCGGTATGTAAAAACCATGTTCGATCAGCTGGGAGCTACCGTAACGATCGATGAGAAACTGATGGATGCCGCCACAGTGCTGGGCGCCTGTGGTATCGCCTTTGCGCTGCGCTATATCCGGGCAAATA
Organism: Chitinophaga sp. ARDCPP14; assembly: GCF_051362515.1. Taxonomy (NCBI): domain Bacteria; kingdom Pseudomonadati; phylum Bacteroidota; class Chitinophagia; order Chitinophagales; family Chitinophagaceae; genus Chitinophaga; species Chitinophaga sp. ARDCPP14. Next base: position 783,431 of record NZ_JBKIXB010000002.1, read on the forward strand.
TCCAGGGCGGTATTGAAATCGGATTTGATGTGCGCACGGCCAGTTTAATTGCCGCTCAAACGGTAAAAGGGGCTGCAGAGCTGCTGATCCGTGAAAACCGCCATCCGGAAGAGGAAATCGACAAGGTAACTACCCCGAAAGGCTGCACTATTGCCGGTCTTAACGAAATGGAACACCAGGGCTTCAGTTCTTCCCTGATCAAGGGAATTACCGCTTCTTACAATAAAATTGTGAAAGACTAATCTTTACGGGGATACTCGAAGAAGAGGAACTTTTTCTTTGCCAGGTCAAAATCTTTCCAACTATCGGTGTCTGCCTGGATACCAAAGATACCGGTAGTAGGTACATTATCTATCCTGATTTCTTCGGTGAGGTAATTGGCAAAATCGGTGATGCCTGGGTTATGGGCAAAGATAGCCACGGCGCCGAAGTCGTCATCAATTTTGGTGATTACCTTCAGGAAGGTGGCGGCATAGCAGAGATACAGTTCTTCTTCCAGCAGGATCGCCTGTTTGGGATAACTCCACTCATTCGCCATTATTTTAGCGGTAGTTCTGGCTCTTTTGGCCGGGCTGGAAATAATTAATTCCGGCACCATGCCGCGGGTAATAAGGCGTTGTGCCATTTCGGGCGCGTTCGCTTTTCCCCGTTTATTGAGGGGCCGGTCAAAGTCATCCATATCCGGATCGGTCCAGCTGGATTTAGCATGACGTATAAGTAGTAATGTTTTCATGGGCTGAAAACCTATAATTAACTATTACGAAAATACAGATTTTACAGGAAGTTAACTTGTTAGACTTATACAGTCAGGAGGAAGGGGGTTATTTAAGATAAAATTAACATGAAAACAAATAGTCATTTAAAAAATCAGAGATCTGATTATTCAGCTCAAAAGAAGAATTTCTTCTGATAACCAAATGACCAGATCTCTGATTATTTATACGATTAATATCCTCTTTCGTTTTTGCCTTCCATATAGTTCATGAATGCTTTATTCACCACACGGTTGCCGCCCGGAGTAGGGTAATTACCGGTAAAGTACCAGTCGCCCAGGTTGTTCGGACAAGCCAGATGGAGGCTTTCGATAGATTGATAAATGACTTCTATTTCTGCTTTAATACCGCCTGGGTTGAGGATTTCTGCGATCTTGGCTGAGATCTGTTCAGGGGTAAACGGCTTATAGATATTCTTCACTACGTTTTGTGCGTGAAGGGTATTGGTGCGTTGCAGTTCCTTGCAGAGGCCGTAGGCTTCGTTCAGGATATGTTCCTTGCCATGATCTTTCAGGAGGGCAATAGCGGCCTGGAAGGCTACGAAATCGCCCATCTTGCTCATATCAATACCATAGCAATCGGGGTAGCGGATCTGCGGCGCAGAAGATACGATGATGATCTTTTTGGGTCCTAAGCGGTCCAGCATCTTAACGATACTTTCTTTCAGGGTGGTACCACGTACAATTGAATCATCGATCACCACCAGCGAGTCAATACCGGGTCTTACCTTACCGTAGGTGATATCGTACACGTGTTGTACCATTTCATTACGGCTGGAGTCTTCGGTGATGAACGTACGCATTTTTACGTCCTTGGTGGCTATTTTATCGATGCGGATACGGCGGTTCACCATTTCGGTGAGCTTTTCCTCATCAAAATCATTACCCCAGGAAAGGATGCGTTCTACTTTTATTTTGTTGAGATATTCTTCCAGTCCTTTTAACAGGCCATAGAAGGCTACTTCAGCAGTATTTGGTATAAAAGAGAAGATGGTATTGCGGAGGTCATTGTCGATCGCCTTTAATACGGTGCCGGACAGATGACGGCCCAGATCAGTGCGTTCTTTGTATATTTTTTCGTCGTTACCACGGGAGAAGTAAATCCTTTCAAAGCTGCAGGCCTTACGTTCTTTAGGTTCGAGAATTTGTTCGATGGAGTAGTCGCCGTTGTTTTTAACGATCAGCGCATTACCCGGCATCAGTTCCAGTACTTCATTTTCGCCTACATTGAAAGTAGTGCGGATAGCGGCCCTTTCGGAGGCGGCTACAATCACATCTTCATTAATATAGTAGTAAGAAGGACGGATACCATGTGCATCTCGGATGACGAAAGCATCGCCGGAGCCGATCAGGCCGCAGGTATGGTAACCACCATCAAACATGGAAAATGCCTGTTGCAGGATCTTTTTGATATCCAGGTCGTTGCTGCCTTCATTGTCCTCTTTAGCGAGGAAATGGTGTACAACTTCGAGCATGGCGGCAAGGTCACTGTTTTTGTGTACTTCGCCGGGTTGTGCCTTGGAAAACTCGAACAGTTCGTCCGTGTTAATCAGATTAAAGTTACCGGCCATGGCGAGGTTGCGGGCAGGAATGGTATTGTAGCGTACGAAGGGATGGCAGAGTTCCACGTTGTTTTTACCCTGGGTGGCATAACGGATATGTCCCATCATGAGTTCACCGAGAAAACGAACATGGCCTTTCATCAGGCCGGGGTATTTGGTGATTTCCGGCTGATATTTTTCTATCTCCTGTATCTCATCACGTACTTTCGCGAAAATATCTCCGATGGCTTGTGGAGCAGCACTGCGGATACGGTGCATGAAGGGGACGCCTGGTTCGGTATTCAGTTTCACGGTAGCCAAACCAGCGCCATCCTGGCCTCTGTTGTGTTGTTTTTCCATGAGCAGATACAGTTTGTTCAGCCCATAGAAAACGCTCCCATATTTTTGTTGGTAGTAGGAAAACGGTTTTCTTAATCTTATAAATGCCAGACCGCATTCATGTTTGATCGCATCACTCATGGCAGAAAATTGAAGTCGCAAAGGTACGCCAAAAAAGGAGAAAACCAGAAAGCGATTGTAAAGCTATCAGCCTTTGCCTATTCAGTATCAGGGCATAAAAAAAGCGGAGATAAGAGCTTCCGCTCCTATCTCCGCTTTGTATAAATAGTATTGTTATTGCTTGGCCAGGGCAGCCATCCACTGGCTGATATGGTTACAGTCTTTGTATTGATCATCTACGTGAACGTAGAAGGTCGGGATCTTTTCGATGAGCCATTTGTTAATGGCTTCCGCGCGTTTGATATCCAGTGTTCTTTGCTGGATGCGGGAATAATCATCTGTAAGGTTCTCCCGGTGTGGCTGGGTACGTGTTTTCAGGTATACGATCCGTACTGCTGCACGGCCGTTTTCGTCTGTATACTGTACGGGGGCGGAAATCTGACCTGCTTTCAGGGTATCGAGCATCATTACGATATCCCTTTCGGTTGGATCATCCAGCTGATCAATAGTGATCAGGGTGCTTCCGTCGCCGGTTTTGGACTGCATCATACCGCCATCAAATTTGGCGCTTGGTGCGTCGCTGTATTTAGCTACGGCTTCTGAGAAAGTGATTTTGCCTGCTACGATGCTTTTACGGATGGAATCCAGTTTGGCAGTGTTGCTGGCCAGGTCGGATTTGGTTACTGCGGCTCTTACGAGGATGTGTTGTACAGTAACGTTATCGCCGGAGCGTTTCAGCATCATGATCAGGTGGTATCCGTGTTGCGACTTCACCGGGGAAGAAATTTCCCCTTCTTTCAAACGGAAGGCAGATGCCAGGAAGTCGGGATCCCAGGTATTTTTATCATTACGGTTCAGGGTATACACACCTTTGTTATCCTTTACGCCCGGATCTTCGGAGTACAGGATAGCGAGGGAGCCGAAATCTGATTCTTTATTCTGAACGCGTTTTTTGAAATCGAGGAGGCGGTCAATGGCGTATTGGTCCATTTCGCGGGTAGCTTTGGGCTGCAGCACGAGGGTACCTATTTCCAGTTCTGACTCGTAAAAATGGAGGCTATCTTTAGGGATAGCGTCAAAGAAGCGTTTTACTTCTGAGGGTGTTACTTTTACCGGTTCAATGATTTTGTTACGCATTGCCTGGGCCAGCAAACCTTCTTTGATAGGCTGACGGAAGCGTTCGCGAAGCTGGTAAATGGAGTAGCCGGTAACTTCTTTCATTTTCTCCTTACTGCCGTACATGGATTCGAAGTAGCGGATACGGTTTTCCATCTGGGCTTCCACGTCGCCGTCACTTACCGGTAAACTGTCTCTTTCCGCCTGTAACACCATTACTTTCTGGGAAATCAGCATTTCCAGTGTTTTGCAAGCAGCATCAGGCGCCAGATTGCCATCGGGTGAGTTGTGTTGCTGATCGCTGAGTGCTCCGTCCATATCGGATTTGAGGATAATTTTATCCCCTACAACGCCGATAATCTTGTCTGCCACCAGTTTCTGGGCCGTAGAAGCCTGCCATAGCAGCAAGGCACCTGCGGATAATGCTAAAAGTTTCTTCATACAAAAGCGGTAAAAACCAAAAATAACCATTTAAAAGTCAGTAGCATAGGGAATGTCGATGGATTTAACAAAAGTTTAGATAAGCTGCCGCCTTTTAACCATAAGCATCTTAGCCAAAAAAACAGCGAAGAAAATAACGATGATAGGTTTTACACTATGGATCGTTCTTTTCTTCGCTGTATGTTATTTTAAAGCGGGTAGTTTTTGGCTACAGGCTTCTTATAAAGTTCTCTTCACTTCTACTTCTTCAAACCCTTCGATGTTATCGTTAGGTCTCAGATCGCTGTATCCGCGGACACTCAAACCACACTCCATGTTAGCGGCCACTTCTTTCACGTCATCTTTATAACGTTTCAGGGAGCCGAGTTCGCCGGTGTGAACCACGATACCGTCGCGCACCACGTTGATACGGGTGTTTCTTGTCAGCTTGCCATCGATAACGAAGCAACCTGCCACGGTAACCTTCTCGAATTTGTAAGTTTCGCGCACCTGAACGTTGCACACCACTTTCTTCTCGATTTTTGGTTCCAGCATACCTTCCATGGCGCTCTTGATTTCGTCGATCGCGTCATAGATGATGGAGTAGTTACGGATTTCGATATTCTCTTTCTCCGCGAGCTTGGCAGCCTGGGAGGAAGGTCGTACCTGGAATCCGAGGATGATGGCGTCAGAAGCGGTTGCCAGCAATACGTCGGATTCTGTAATCTGACCTACTGCTTTGTGAACGATGCTGATCACGATTTCTTCGGTAGACAGTTTCTGCAGGGAGTCACTCAACGCTTCTACGGAACCATCAAAGTCGGCTTTGATGATGAGGTTCAGCTGTTTAAAGTTACCCAGTGCCAAACGGCGGCCGATTTCATCCAGGGTGATATGTTTCTTGGTACGGATACCTTGTTCGCGAACGATTTGTGCTCTGCGGTTAGCCACTTCTTTGGCTTCAGATTCTTCGGAGTACATCTTGAACTTCTCACCTGCCTGTGGTGCACCATTCAAGCCGAGTACCTGTACTGGCATGGATGGTCCTGCTTCTTCCATTTTCTGGCCGCGTTCGTTGAACATGGCTTTGATTTTTCCGAAGAAGGAGCCGGATACGATGGTATCGCCCTGACGGAGGGTACCATTTTGTACCAGGAGGGAGGCAACGTAACCGCGACCTTTATCCAGGGTAGCTTCCACGATACTTCCGGAGGCTTCGCGGTCGGGATTGGCTTTCAATTCCAGCAGTTCCGCTTCCAGTAATATTTTTTCGAGGAGCACATCAATATTTAATCCGCTTTTGGCAGATATTTCCTGGCTCTGGTATTTACCGCCCCAGTCTTCTACCAGGAGGTTCATGCCGGCCAGTTGTTCCTTGATTTTCTCAGGGTTGGAGCCTTCTTTATCCACTTTATTGATAGCGAACACCATTGGTAGTCCGGCTGCCTGTGAGTGGGAGATGGCTTCTTTTGTTTGCGGCATGATAGCATCATCAGCAGCGATCACGATTACAGCGATATCCGCTGCTTTGGCACCACGGGCACGCATCGCGGTAAACGCTTCGTGACCTGGGGTATCGAGGAAGGTGATCTTTTTGCCGCTGGCAGTTGTTACCTGGTACGCACCGATGTGCTGGGTGATACCACCGGCTTCACCGGCTACCACGTTTGCACTACGGATGTAATCGAGCAGGGAGGTTTTACCGTGATCGACGTGACCCATGATGGTTACGATCGGTGCACGTGGAACCAGATCTGCAGGATCATCTACTTCATCTTCATCATCGGTTTCTTCTGCATCTTCCAGACCAATGAATTCAACTTCGTATCCGAATTCGCCGGCCACCAGTTCTATTACTTCCGCATCGAGGCGTTGGTTGATAGATACCATGATACCGAGGCCCATACATTTAGAGATTACTTCCGCGAAGCTTACATCCATCAGGTTAGCCAGTTCGGATACAGAAACGAATTCTGTTACCTGGAGTTTGTTGTCTCCGTCGCCCTGGTTAATTTTCTGGTTGGCTCTTTCCTCACGTTTTTCTCTACGGTGTTTAGCTTTCACGTTTTTACCGCGACCGCCGCCACCGAGCTTGGCCATTGTTTCCTTGATCTTATTCTGGATCTCGTTCTTATCGATTTCTTTTTCTTCGGTAGTACGTTTATCCTCACCGCGGTGTTGACCTGGTCTGTTGTAGCCGCCACCCTGGCCTGGCCTGTTATAGCCACCGCCTTGTCCGGGTCTGTTGCCGCCACCACCTGGTCCGCCACCTGGACGGTTGTAACCGCCACCTTGTCCGGCTGGTCTGTTACCTCCGCCGCCTGGACCGCCTTGTCCGGCGGGCCTGTTATAGCCTCCGCCCTGACCCTGGCCTTGTCCGGCAGGTCTGTTGTAGTTACCTCCGCCGCCGGTACCTGTGTTGGTGCCGCCTGGACGGTTATGGGTACGGTTATCGCCTTGCGGACGATTTCCGCCGCCCTGGCCCTGATGTCCTCCTCCGCGGCTATCGTGGTGAGGGCGATTGCCGCCTTGTCCACCATGCTGATGCGGGCGGTGTTCGCCTGGGGCGCCGCCTTCTTTGCGGTCACCTTCTTTAAAGTCTTTAGGCTGAACGGGTTCAGGTTTCTTTTCCACGATGATACGCTTGCGTTTGCGTTTCTCATCCCGGCTAAAGTTGCTGTTCTTATTATTATCGCGTCTGTCAGACTGAACTGGCAGCTCAATTTTGCCGATCACTTTAGGGCCGGTCAGTTTTTCGGCCTGGATGTTTTCGATCACCGCAGAGCCAGCAGCCTCGTCCTGTGCCTGTGGGGCAGCGGGGGGAGGTGTTGGTGGGGTGTTTTCGGCAGTAGAGGGTTTGCGATTTTCCGTTTTTACGACATGTTTAACAGGAACGTGCGCCGGTTCTTTGACTGCAGCCGGTTTTGCGGCTTGTAATACTTCTTCCACTTTTTTAACTACAGGTTTATCTTCAACCGGTGCGGCTTTTTCCGTTTTGTCTGTCGTATCGGTCTTTTCTGTTTTCGCTACTTTCTCTGCTGATGGAGTGTTTTCGGCTTTAGGGGCCTGTTCCACGTTTTCAGCTTTATCAGCTTTCTCAACTGGTTTTTCAGTTGGTGCTGTAGTTGCTTCCTGTACGGGAGGGGCAGGAACGGGTTTAGGTTCCGGTTTTTCAGCAACTGGGGGAGCGGGTGTAACGGGAGCCGGTTTTTCTTCTTTTACCGGTGGTTTCACTGCTTCTGGTTGCGGAGCCGGGGTTTCTTCCTGGTCTGCTTTTTTAGCAACTGGTTTTTTATTGCGGTTTAATGCGTCCAGATCGATAGTGGTGATCACTTTAGGGCCGTTGATTTTCGGCGAATCCGTTTTCTTCACTGCGTCTGGTTCTGCCGGAGGAGGCGTTGCCGGTGCTTTGGGAACTTCCGCAACAGGGGGAGCTGTAACAACGGGTGGTTCAGGCTTCGGTTCAGCTTTTTCCTTTGCGGGAGGCGGAGTTGCCTGGGCAACATTCGCCTGTGGTTGCAGTTGCGGTTTAGGGGTTTCCTTAACTGGTTCCGGTTTAGGTTCAGGTTTTGCTTCCTGTTTAGCAGCAGGAGCAGCCTCTTCTTTTTCTTTGGTGGTATTCTTTTTAGCCGCCGCTTCCGCTTCCTCCTTCTCTTTCTTCTTCATCGTTTCTAACACGCTTCCTTTAGGCAGGGCTATCTGGTCGCTTTTGCGCTTGTTAGCCTTGTCCTGCTGGAACTCCGACTGCAGTGCTGTGTACATAACAGCCGTAAGACGGGCATTGGGAGAACCAAAGCCGTCCATATCAAAGCCTTTATTGCCAAGGAAATCGATGAGGGTCTCCTTACCAATATTAAACTCTTTGGCTGCAGCCAGCAATCGTGGTGTGTTGTTTGTTGTTTCAGGCATATCGTATTTCGGGCCTCCCCTGTTTCCCGTTTCTTCAAAACGGGATGTTTTTTTACGTTTAAACAATAACTCGAAAAAATCAATTCCCTTTCTAATAAGGCCTTTACCTGGGAAGGGTTGTGGCTCGGCTTTATTCTTTGTCAAACTCTTCCTGTAATATTCTTCTTACATCCTGCACTGTCTCTTCTTCCAGATCCGAACGGCGAACCAGTTCTTCAACGGTCAGCTCCAATACGCTGCGGGCAGTGTCACAACCTATTCGTTTAAGCTCATCTATTATCCATTCTTCGATTTCATCCGAGAATTCTTCCAGATCGATATCAAATTCAGACTGTTCCTGCGCTTCATCACGGAATACATCAATCTCGAAACCAGTCAGTTCACAAGCCAGCTTAATGTTTACTCCTTTTTTACCGATAGCCAGTGATACCTGGTCAGGGTTGAGGTAAACGGAAGCGTATTTGTTTTCGTTATCCACTTCCATGCGGCTGATCCTGGCGGGCGTTAAAGAACGCTGGATCAACAATTGAATGTTGGTGGTAAAGTTAATGATATCTATATTTTCATTTCTCAATTCGCGCACGATGCCATGTATACGGCTTCCTTTCATACCCACACAGGCTCCTACCGGATCTATACGGTCATCGTAGGATTCAACAGCCACTTTGGCTCTTTCTCCCGGTTCACGAACAATTTTCTTGATCACTATAAGCCCGTCAAAGATCTCAGGCACCTCAATTTCCAGCAATTTAGCCAGGAAGGATGGATGTGTGCGGGAGAGAATGATGAGTGGGGCATTGTTTTTCATTTCTACCTTCTTCACCACCGCTCTTACGTTCTCCCCTTTTTTGAAATAATCTGTGGGGATTTGTTCAGACTTAGGCAAAATTAACTCATTCCCTTCATCATCAAGCAATAAAACTTCTTTTTTCCAAACCTGGTATACTTCACCGTTTACAATTTCACCTGCTTTGTCGGCATATTTCTTTACCAGGATGTTCTTTTTCAGATCGCCGATACGGGCAGATAAAGTTTGTTTTGCCGCCAGGATAGCCCTGCGGCCGAAATCCATGATCTCTACCTCTTCATATAAATCCTCACCGACCTGATAATCCGGTTCTACCTTAATAGCTTCGGAATATGCGATCTGTGCATTATCATCTTCTACTTCCCCATCCGTTACGATGGTTCGACGGCGTAATATTTCAAGGTCACCTTTTTCGGTATTTACAATCACGTCAAAATTCTCATCTGAGCCATACTTTTTCCGCAGAAGCGTTTTGAACACATCCTCCAGGACCTTCATCAATGTAGGACGGTCAATGTTTTCCGCCTCCTTGAACTCGGTAAATGACTCAATCAAGTTAATACTAGCCATGTTTAGTTGTTATATTTTAAAACACGATGCACACCTTTATGTGCTTTATTTCATTAAGTTTTAAATCAGTTGACTTCTTTTCTTTTTTCTTGCCAATCAGTTCCTCGATGTTAATAGCATCTTCGGTTACCGTTTGCAGGGTGCCCTCTTTTACAGAGCCATCCAGCAGGGTAACTTCCACTTTGCGTCCAATATTTTTAAGGTATTGTCTGTGCAGTTTGAGCGGTTCATCCAGGCCTGCGGACGAAACTTCCAGGGAGAAATCGTTATTTGGGAACAGTTCAGCCGCTTCCAGCAAAGGATATAACTGACGGTTGAATGACACCAGCGTAGCCACCGGCACCCCTTTATCCCCGTCCAGAAAGAGCTTGATATTGTTAGTGGGCTTAATTCTGATGTCTACCAAAAAATTGTCGGGATTATTCGCCAGCAGTCCTTCTGCCATTTCCCGGATAGTTTTTATCACGTGTTCGTTTGCCATACAAAAAGCGCGAAGGGGACAATATCTCGTCCCCTTCGTTTGAATCATTTTTCCTTATACAAAATTAGGATTTTATTTTGATTGAAAAACTATTTCTTTAACTTGTATGTAAATATTTATGTAAGATGCTCTGCCATCATTCATATGTGTTTTTAAAATATCTGACGTGGCGACCGCTTTCTGGCGAAAAATAAATATCGAACTGCTGGCATGGCCCCTGGGCCTGACCCTCCTGTATATGATGCCGCCCGACGAAAATGCCGGCAGCCTGTGTTTCTTTAAAAATATAGGTCTCCCTATTTGCCCCGGTTGCGGATTAGGTCATGGTATCCACTATTTTTTACACGGACAATGGACTGCCTCCATCCAACACCACTGGCTTGCTCCCCTGGTAGTAGCCGTGCTGCTGTACCGCACCGTGCAACTGGCCCGGTATCAATATACTGATTTCAAACAATCATAAACCCAACACTATGAACGACTTTTCATTTGCGATGCTCCCCGGAATTGAAGCCGAGGAAATGATGTGGCTACAGGAACTGACCAAGAGCTATTCTGCCGAAAACAAGCAGCGGTTCCTGGCCGTATACCAGGGCAGACGCAAAGATCCGCAAACAATCCTTATCTGCAGCCTCATAGGTTTCCTGGGCGTAGCCGGTGTGCAACGCTTCCTGGTAGACCAGATCGCCATGGGAATTGTATATTTTATCACCCTCGGTTTCTGCGGCATCGGTACCATTATAGATGCCATCAATGCCCGCAAAATGGCCTGGCAGTTCAATAAAAAAGAATCCCTGGCATCAGCCGCTTTACTCGGACTTTAAACGCTCCCAGAAAGTTAAAAAAACCTTAAAATGAGGTGGTTTTCAGGAGGTCGAAAAGGATATTCCGCTACCTTCGTGTCACTATGTTTAGATTTTTTCTTTCTATATTTCTGGCCTGGCTGCTGTACAAACTGGTATTCGACCTGATCATACCAGGCTACAGGGTTACCAAACAAGTGCGCAGACAAATGAGCGATATGCAGGATCATATGCGTCAGCAGTATGAACAGCAAAACGGCGGACCAAAAGGTCCACAACCTCCTCCTACCCCACAACCCAAAAATGTGGATAAGGGAGATTACCTCGATTTTGAAGATGTTAAATAGAAAAAGGCCGGTGCATCACCGGCCTTTTTTATAACACCTTTTTAGGCTGAAAAATATCCATAATCGTTCGGGGCGCCTGCAGATGAATGGTTTGCAACCCTACCGCCTTCGCTCCTTCTATATTGGGCAACGTATCATCTATAAACAACGTTTCCTCCGGCAATAACCCGTTTTCCTCCATCACCATCAGGTACGACTCCTTGTCCGGCTTGCGATGTCCCATCAGGTGCGAATAGTAAGCCCTGTCGAAAAAGCTGCCCAGCGAAGGAATTCCCCTGCTTTCCTGCAACAACCGGTTGAAAGCCTCCAGGTGTATCGCATTGGTATTACTCAGTAAATACAGGTTATAATGCTGCCGCAACTGCTGTAATAACTGCAGCCGCTGTAAAGGAAAATCGAGCAACATCGCATTCCAGGCCGCTGTTATCTGCTCACCCGTAACCCCCTCCGGCACATGACGCTGCATTTCCGTCAGAAATTCTTCCTCGGAAACATGTCCCGTTTCCAGGCCATTAAATAAGCTGGAACCATGAAACTGTGAATACAACTCATTGAAGTTCTTCACGCCAAGAGCAATAAATGCCTCGTTGGTAAGCTGGTAGTTGATGTTCAGAATAACGCCACCCAGGTCGAAAATAATGTTCTTTATGCCTTGCATGCCGCAAATTTATTAAGTATATGCGTAAGCGTTGGGATTAAAAAAAAATTTAGGTTAATTCAATAAAATAATTAATTTTGCCGTCCCCTGAAAAGGGGAAATTAGTTCTTCGGAACAGGTCCTATAGCTCAGTTGGTTAGAGCACCTGACTCATAATCAGGGGGTCCCTGGATCATGCCCAGGTGGGACCACGCAACAGGAAAGGCTTTCAGCGGTGAGACGCGGAAAGCCTTTTTTCATTTGATACATGTTAACTGCCCATTTTAATATTATTCTATAGAATACGCTTAATTACCAATCCCATCCCTCAATAAGGAAGCCTATTGAATTATAACCCAGTAACATTTCTCAATAAGTTTTTATTACGCAAATAGGGTACATATCCTATGCCTATTTTCAAGTAAATCTTTGTTAACCACAAACCCTTATTTATGACAGTTACGTCCATTAATGCCCTTAAAAGCCTGAGTACTCCCCAGGCAAACACTATTTACCACGTTTTAGGCTATGCAACTGCCAACGATGGCGGTGGCGGAGAATTCTACTGGGACAGCAGCGACACCACTTCTCCTGAAAATGGAGGAACAATTTTTATTGCTTCAACAGGTCGTTGGAAAAGACTACATGACGGCGAATTAAATGTAAAATGGTTCGGTGCAAAAGGTGATAATTCTATTAATGATTCTCCGGCAATCAATAAATGTCTTGACTACGCCAAACAGATATTTACGAATGGAGGCAAACTGGTGTTCCCTAGGGGCCGTTATCGCATCTCCGAAACCCTGAATATGACCAATGCCACTTTTTGGCAGATTATCGGAGAAGGTGCCACAATTGCTCCTGATAGCGCCATTACCGCCATTAATATACAGGCTAGCCGATCTACCTACACTGGATTGAATATTAGTTTCGAGTCCCTACACTATGATCAGATCAACGAGAACTGCGTTGCTATCTGGCTCCACAAAGGTGGCAGCACCGTAAATGACCAGGTGAACAACACCACTTTTGAGTGTTTTACTATTATTGGCGCTCATACTGGTATCAAATCGACACCAAATACCGGCCTGATTTGGCAGTTGGATTTTAAATCTATTTACTTCGATATCTATGAAGGGGTTTCCTCCATACAGGCAATAGGATTTGATATTGCCAGTGGTTTTAACCAGGGAGGCAGCACCACCATAAGGATTTCAAAATGTTGCATTCAAAGCTTTATAGTAAACCGATTGAACAGTAATAACGAACCGGTTTTTCCAAAAGGTGTTGGATATAGAGGATATAGAATTTACTATTCTACAGATGTTTATATTGTTGATTCTTCCTATGATGGTTATCTGGGCGCAACCCTCCAGCTGAATCAAAATGGCCAGATCATGGATATTTTTTCGAAAAATATTCATATCGATGGATTTCACTGTGAGGCCCTAACAAATACGCTAAACGCCAATAATACACAAGCCCCGTTCCGGATCAACAGTACCGGATTTCTCGATATCAAGAATGTTGTAATATTGGATTCCTTTATGAATTGTGGAGGTCCAACGGCTGCCGGTGCCTGGTTCCTTTTCTTTGGTGGTGGCGTTTTTAACTTTGGAACCTACAACAACAACAACATCGGTTCTGTAGACAATACCCCCATTTACATTATTACACTCAGCAACTTGCTGGATGGTGATGATGTTACCAATAAAAGATCCCAGATCAATTTATCCAATTCAATACAGCCATCTCAGGTTCACCTGTTGAACAGGAACTATAACAGTATTCATTTTGATTCTCTGGAAGTAAATGGTTTGGTTACTGCTGTAACAGGTACTGCTCCGGTTACAATTTTAACCATGCCAACTACACGCGCTTCCTGTATGATTGCTGTAAGAGGATTCTCACAGATAGATGGCACTTCTTATTTTATCGACTACCTGGTAATATCCCGTTCAAGGACCAGTGGAATCGTGAAAATAAAATCACTACTCAATGATAACAATAGTTATACAAGTGTCGTGAATACTTACAGCGTTACATCTGATGGAAATATCCAGCTTGCTAGAAATATTTCCACTGGTTTTTGGGTAACGGCTAAAGTTGTAAACATGATCTAACCAGAATAGAATTACGTCAGGCGAAGGCAATTCAGCTTTCGCCTGACTATTCGCCATATACTACGGAAAGGAATCGGTCAATCACAATGATTGAAATTATGTATCACAATTACTCCCATCTCCCCAAATTACCACCCCCACCCCAAATGAACCCAAAAAATACCCGTTTCAGTCATATATTCACCGGATATTCAGTCAGCTTTACCGTTTGCTAAGTGGATGTAAACCCAGGCGTCTGATAAAGATAGCTTTGGTACAATAAAATTATTGTATCATGAAAAGAACAGTTTATCTATGGTTGCTGCTTTGCCTGCCCTACCTGCTGCCCGCACAGGACAAGCCCGGCTACTTTGCCCTGAAACCCGGCGACTGGTTTGATATGCAGATCACGAAGCATAAGGATAATAATTACTATCCGGTAATGGAGCCATTATTACAGTTTCAACGCCGGTATGTGCTGCGGTACCGGTTGCAGAACCAGTTGCCTAATGGCAACCAGCAATACAGCATCACTCATGAAAGAGTGGTAGCATATACTCCATATGATCAGAAGTTTGGCTGGATGGGGTACGATAGTTATTATCCGCCTTATAAACAGGGGTTAGACAAAAAGCCGCCTAAAGGGATGTTCCGGCTGGAAATTACAGCCAACGGCGAAATCGTATCATTGACCACCGACAAAGATCAACCACCGTTGCCGGTGTTGATGACGAGTTATAGTCCTCAGAAGCAGGTCGGCATATCCATCCGTTCAACTTTCTCACCTATGCCGCCGGAGGAGCTGCGCCCCGCGATAGAAGCGATGCTGAAATGGCGCAGCACCAATAACGGCATACCCAGCCTCATTCCCGCCAAAACCGAATATCAATACGCCCAGTTGCTTACCGGCGCGTCCTTTCCGGTTGCAGGCAATGCATTGATAAAAGGCACGTTGGCACACGCTCACAAAAAGCAAGTGGAAATTGAACTGGGAGACAGCACCCTCAGCTTTCCTGTTAATAGCCGGGGAGAATTTTATTGCCCGTTGCTGTTAACAAAACCGGAACGCCGGTATATTGCTATGGAAAATAACGGAGGGTATGTTTTCTTAGCGCCTGGCGATACGCTGATTATTGAAGCAGATGCTGATACTTCCCTGCGACCCAGAAAGCTGTCGGGCAGTGCCAAATGGGGTTCCATGCTGGCAGAGGATATGGATAGCATCTTTTACGGTGCCGAGGGCATGAATACCATGTACAGAAACAAAACATTGCAGGAAGTGCTGGCCGCACAGGAAAACGCAAATGCCAGATTCAAAGCAGTGCTGCAAAGCTATGAGGGGAAAGCATCTCCCGAAAGTATCGACTACTATAAAACCAACTGGCAATACCGTATTGCGGATGACTGGCTGGTTTTTCTGTATAATCATGGCTACCGGGTAGCCCCGGAAAAACGGCCATTTGAGGGCATACCGGAAATGATTACCACCGGTATTGATACCATGCCGGTGACAATGAATTCTTATCACGACAATCACTTCTCCTTCTATCATCAATACCTCGATTGGCTCCTGATTTATCAGCAGTCACGCATCGGACTCTCTGCTGGCGGCAGTTCAGAAGAATCTTCCTTTTACAGTAATTACTTTGTCCTGCTTTCTATGCTGAAGGGATACCCGTTGTACTATAAATTATCAAAAGGGATCAGCGAGAGCATGAAAGCAAATAGCTTTGCAAAAAATCAGCGGCTGAAACCTTATTTCGAAGACTTTATTCGTAACTGCGACGACAGCAGCATCATTAAACCCATTATAAAAGATTGGAAGTTCATGGAACACTGGGCGCCGGGTAATACAGCGCCATACCCAATCCTATCGCTAGCCAATGGCAAAACGTATGATTTGAAAACTCAGCATGGTAAAACGACCTGCCTTATATTTGACCATGCCAGCTACTTTCAGGATAGTGCGTTGGTTAAAATGGTTAAAAAGCATCCCGAAGTAACCTTTGTGTTCGCATGGATCAATGAGCCTGGCCTTAACCGCCAACATGATCCGGAACTCGCAACACTGCCCAACTTTAACAGTATTGAAATAAAAAACCAGGGAGATAAAAACTATGAAGTATATGGGATATCCGAAATGGGCAAGAAAAATGTTGTTGTACTGGATCAATGGGGAAAAATAATATCAGATCATATCTATTCCGACGACAACTTATGGGATGACCTGAATACGGCCATCGATGATGCCGCAAAAGCACCGCGCTTTTCGGTCCTGCAAAAAGCCGGCGTGATGAATATTATTGGATGGAGCCTTGGCTCCATCCTCTTTACTGTGCTGGTGGGCATCTGGATTTACCGGGTGCGCATTCAGCGGATCAAGCGGGCGGAGGCCATGAAAACCGCGATCCGGGAGCTGGAAATTAAAGCCATTCGCTCGCAGATGAATCCGCATTTTATTTTTAATGCGCTGAACTCCATTCAATCGTTGATCAACACCAGCCAACATAAAGCTGCCAATACCTATCTTGTAAAATTTTCGTTGTTATTAAGAAGTGTATTGCATAATGCGGAAAAGAATATGATCACGCTGGCAGATGAACTGGCTACCATACGCCTTTACTGCGAGCTTGAACAACTGCGTTTTGATTTCTCCTTTGAAATAGATATCCCTGAAGAACTGGCTACTGACCTGGTAGATATCCCCGGCATGATTTTACAACCGCTGGTGGAAAATGCGATCCTGCACGGTATTTCTTCCAAAGGAAAAGCAGGCTTACTCCGCATTACGGTGGGAAAACAAGGCGCGGCATTACTGATCGCAGTGTACGACAATGGCCCGGGATATCATCCGGAAGTTGGTAACGGCACGCATAAAAGTGTAGGATTAAAACTGGTACAGGAAAGGCTGCAGCTTTTTAGTATCGCCGGACAAACAGCCAGTTTGCATATCAGTAACGGAAACGGCACAACGGCATTACTCACTATTCCAATTGAAAGTGTATGAAGATAAAAAGTATTCTTGTAGATGATGAGGCAAAAAGCAGGGATAACCTGCGCGTACTCCTGGGCGAATACTGTCAGGCTATTGACATAGTCGGGGAAGCCGATTCTGCGGCGAGTGCGCTCAGGCTCATCAAGCAACTGGAACCAGACCTTCTTTTCCTCGACATTGAAATGCCCGGAGGCTCAGGGCTTCAGCTGCTGCAATCACTTCCTGCCAACAGGCGCTTTGAAGTTATTTTTGTTACAGCCTATGACCACTACGGTATTGCGGCAGTAAAAGCCTGCGCTATCGACTATGTGCTGAAACCTATAGATGTACTGGAACTTTCCGGCGCAGTGGAAAAAGCGATCGCACAGATTGTACCCCAGCAGGAAAACAGCCGTTTACGGGAACTGGTAGCCAATATGGGCAAGCCCATGGCAGAAAACCGTATTGCATTCCCACTGGCCGATAAAATTATTTTTGCCCTGCCGGAAGATATCGTACGCCTCGAAGCGGCAGGAAACTACACGCATGTATACATCTCCGGTCAAAAAAAACTGATTGTTTGTAAAACCCTGAAAGAATACAACGACCTGCTGGCTGATAAACATTTTATACGCACCCACCAGTCCCACCTGGTCAACAGCCACAAAATTACAGCCTGGATAAAAACAGAAGGTGGCGCCATTTCCATGGAAGATGGCAGCCAGGTGCCTGTTTCCCGTCAACGCAAAGAAGAAGTATTAAAGCTGCTGATGAAATAGCTACCATGTGTCCTGATCAAGTCCACCTTTAAGCCGTGCTTAAGCCCGGTATGATCCGTCCCTAAAGCGTCACGGCCTTCTTTATTTTCTCCGTTTCTGCGGAAGTGTCTTTTACCCGCAACGACAGGTAATAATGCCACAATATCATCGTGGCAACGGTCCGGTAAGGCTGCCATGCTGCCGATATTCCCAGTAGTTTCTCTGGAGGAGTGTCTTTAGGTAATTTCTTCACCTGCTTGAGTGCATTTACGGCGGCCAGGTCTCCAATGGGGAAAATATCCGCGCGTTGCAATACAAACATCAGGTAAACATCCGCCGTCCAGTTGCCGATTCCTTTCAGCGCTACCAGCGCTTTCCTTACCTCTTCATCCGGCAGCTTTTCCATGGCTTTAGCGTTGAATGCTTTGCTTTGAATGGCCTGGGCTAAAAACCGGGCATACGACATCTTCTGCCGGCTGAAATAACAGGCCTTTAATTCTTCGTCCGTGAGTTCCAGCAGTTTGGCGGGTGTAATTTTTGTGAGTTTCTCTCTTAATTTATTGAGCGCCGCTAAGGCGGAAGCCAGCGATACCTGCTGTTCCAGGATAATGTGTATCAGGCTTTCAAATGTATTGGGTCTTGTCCACATCGGCGGATAGCCATATGTTTTCACAATGAAGGCTAACTCCGGATCCTGGGTACATAGTTGATCACAGATGGAGTGAAAGTTTTCTGTTGAAAAGGTATGCAACACTTATTTCTGGTTTGTGGAAAGATAGTATAAACTCCCCACGTCAGCAAGTGCCTAAAACAACGTAGGACTAACACTGTTTTCTAGTTGAAGTAAGCGGTTTTTGTTGGCTATACCACCTGCAAATCCGACTAATTTTCCGGAAGCGCCTATCACCCGGTGACAGGGAGCAATAATAGAAATGGGATTTTTATTGGCTGCACCGCCAACAGCACGTACTGCTTTCGGATCACCAATTTGTTTGGCGATCTCGCCATAGGTCCTCGTTTCACCGAAAGGAATTGTCAGCAGTGCTTTCCATATCTTCTTTTGAAATTCCGTTCCCACAAAGTCCAGTTCTACAGTAAAAGAAGTTCGCTTTTTGGCAAAGTATTCATTGAGTTGTTCTTCTGCCTGGCAAAGAATAGGATGATGTATATCGTTTGCACCGGCGCTTATGGGTACGCGGTCTGCAAGTTCATTTTCCCACAGCACTGCGGCCAAACCTTTGTCACTCGCTATCAGCGTAAGCTGCCCTACGGGAGAAGTCATTTTTTTATGATAGTATGTCATCTTTTTATTTTTTTATGATGATACAAATTTACCATCCACACCCATCTGAAAGAACCCGTTTCTTGCCCTTAATCCTATTAAATGGCCATTTGAGGAACATAGCCTGCCCTGAAGGCATTCACCACAGAGGCCGGCGTTAAAACAGGTAGTTTCCCACTCCCCGGCAAAGGGATGCCTTTTGCATAACCACCGGGCGACCATAAATACAGCAACCCCTTATTAAGAAGATAAGGCTCCTCCCCGATGCGCACAAATGTGCCGTCGGGCAGGTTTTCCGGATGTTCCCCGAATGTAATCTTTAGGTTATGCTCATCTATCCTTTCTGCATGAAGGGTGCTATCTATCTCTTTAATAAGTGTTTTTTCATTAAACCCTTTATCCGGATTACCTTTCAACCAAAGGGATTTAAATTGATGCGCTTCTGCTTTGCGGCATTCAAAACAAGGCCGGTGGCCGGCAGCAAAGGAAGTTGCTTCATCCATAAAAAAGAGTTCCGTATACCGGTTAGGAGCCATTACGGGTCTTCTCCTGTTTTTAAATGCCAACATACAAGTAATCCAGGTCTTGATCTTATAAGGCCTGACAATTTCTTTGTTGTCGTTGTGTAAAACGCCCCGGTTACCCATAAATAGTCCCCTGGCCTCTGTCCTGATAATATTACCGGATGGATCAACTCTGTTCTGCAACATGCCGATGCACTTTAAATTATGCTGACCACAAGTTACATATATCCGGAAAGAATATTGATGAAATACTAATTTATTTAGTATTATTGCTAAATAAATTAGTCATGAGTATTTAAACCAGCTGTCAACTATGCCCGCAGATAAAGCAGCTATTATTGCCGGCTTGCAAAGGGATATTCTCCATTTGCAGGGCTTTAAACAAGCCAGTAATACGAGTGTGGATATGGGACTTGGGCGGGTTACAGCTGCTTTTCCGAATGCAACATTTCCAACCGGAGCAATACATGAGTTTATGAGTGCGGCAGCAGAACATACTGCCGCGGCCACCGGGTTTATCGGTGGTTTATTAAATGCGTTAATGCAGGGCGGCGGCGCCTGTATATGGATCAGCACCTGCCGCACGCTTTTTCCTCCTGCCCTGAAAACCTTTGGTATCGAGCCTGAACGGATCATCTTTGTAGACCTGAAACGGGAGAAGGATGTACTCTGGGCAATGGAAGAAGCATTGAAGTGTGAAGGACTCGCCGCAGTTATCGGGGAAGTAAGAGATATCAGTTTTACCGCCTCCCGCCGCCTGCAACTCGCAGTAGAACAAAGCAGGGTAACAGGGTTTATTATTCGCCGGGAATCCACTGCTGTTAATACCACTGCCTGTGTTTCCCGCTGGCGCATCACACCATTAGCCAGCGAACCGGAAGATGGGTTGCCTGGTGTTGGCTATCCCCGCTGGAATGTTGAACTGCTGAAGATCCGGAATGGTAAGCCTGGCACCTGGCAAATAGAATGGTCTGCCGGCAGGTTCAGGTTGATGGATGAGCAATTGTCTTCCGCACCACCGGAACTGATCCGCAAAATCGGGTAGTATGGCCAGGCGTTTTGTTTCCATATGGTTTCCTCATCTGATGACCGATTGGTTAATCCGTTGCCGCCCGGCGTTGCAACAGGAAGCGTTTGTGCTGGCTACTCCCGATCATGGCCGGATGATTGTAACAGCAGCCAGCAGAGCCGCGCAGTTGCAGGGCATCACAAAGGGAATGGCCGTGGCGGATGCACGCGCGCTCATCGGCACACTGGAGGTAATTGATGACAAGCCCGGGCAATCGAACCGCATATTAAACGCACTAGGGGAATGGGCTATCCGCTTTACACCTGTAACCGCAACAGATCCCCCCGATGGCCTGCTGCTGGAAGTTACCGGCTGTGCACACCTTTGGGGCAGCGAAGAATTATATCTGAAAGATATAGTGACCAAACTTACGCATATTGGATACCAGGTGCGTGCAGGCATGGCCGATACGATTGGCGCAGCATGGGCCATGCCACGGTTTAGTCAAACACTGGCTGTGATTCCTGCCGGTGAGCAGTCTGCTGCATTAATGGACATGCCTCCGGCTGCATTACGACTGGAACCCGCTATCTGCGAAAGGTTAATGAAATTAGGCCTGCGCGAGGCAGGAAGCTTTATAGGAATGCCCAGAACAGTGCTCCGCCGGCGCTTTGGCCAGGAGCTGCTACTCCGGCTTGATCAGTTCACCGGACAGGAAGATGAAGTAATTCAGCCCCTGCAGCCGGTTGAACCCTACCAGGAACGGCTGCCATGCCTGGAGCCTATTGTAACAGGTACCGGTATTGAAATTGCGCTCAGGCGATTGCTGGAAGCCCTTTGCCACCGCCTTTCCCAGGAAGAAAAAGGTCTCCGGAACGCTGTGCTGAAATGCTATAAGGTAGACGGGGCCATTGAACAATTGGAGATCGGCACCGGGCATCCATCACACAATATCAACCACCTGTTCAAATTGTTTGAGGCGAAAATACCAACGATCAAACCAGACCTGGGGATTGAATTATTTGTACTGGAAGCGCCTAAAGTGGAAGAGGTGCGGCCCTTGCAGGAAACATTCTGGAATGCTGCAGGGGGACTGGAAGATGTGAGTATCGCGGAGCTGGTCGACCGGCTGGAAGGTAAGGCTGGCAAGGGAACTGTTCACCGCTATCTGCCTGCTGAACATCATTGGCCGGAGTGGTCCGTTAAACCCGTTACCAGTCTTATTGAAAAAACAGCTACTTCATGGAAAACAGACAGGCCCCGTCCCATTCAACTGCTTTCCAAACCTGAACCGATAGAAGTAGCGGCGCCCATACCCGATTATCCACCGATGCATTTCCGTTATAAAGGAAAAGTACATAAAGTAAAGAAAGCGGATGGCCCTGAACGGATTGAAAGTGAATGGTGGCTGCAACAAGGACAGCACCGGGATTATTATGTAGTGGAAGATGATGCTGGCAGCCGCTACTGGTTGTTCAGGCTGGGGCATTATACCGGTGATAAACCCCATGCCTGGTTTATTCATGGTTTTTTTGCGTGAGAAAAAAGAGGAGATATGAGCTACACAGAATTACAGGTCACTAGCAACTTTAGCTTTTTAAGAGGCGCGTCACACCCGGGAGAACTGGTAGAACAGGCTGCAGCACTGGGTTATAAAGAAATAGCGATTACAGACCGAAATAGTCTTGCTGGTATTGTTCGCGGACATGCAGCTGCAAAAACCAGCGGTATACGCATCATACCCGCCTGCCGGATCGATCTGCTGGACGGACCTTCCTTACTTGCTTATCCCACTGATACACAGGCATACGGACGCCTTTCTGCATTGCTCACCAAAGGCAATCTGAGAGCAGAAAAAGGACAATGTCACTTATACAAAACAGATGTATTTGAACATGCCGCCGGTATGAAATTTATTGCATTATCACCCGCATCCCTGAATTCAAGGTTTGAATTTGATGACGCCTTCAGCGTAGCTATGAAAGAGTACCGGGAGGCACTGGGAACAAACCTCTATCTTGCTGCCACCCGCTCTTATCAGGGAGATGATTTTAAAAAGCTACACCGTCTTTCACAGTTATCTTCTCAATATAATATTCCTTTAGTAGCTACCGGCGATGTACATTATCATATCCCCGAACGTCGGCAGCTGCAGGATATTGTAACCTGTATCAGGGAGAAATGTACCATTTATACCGCGGGTTATCGTTTGCATGAAAACGCAGAAAGATACTTAAAGCCACAACAGGAAATGTTACGCCTCTTCCGGCAATATCCTGATGCGATCCTGCGTACAAAAGAGATTGCAGAAAGCTGTTGTTTTTCTCTTGATACACTTAAATATGTATACCCGGAAGAAATTACCAGCAATGGCCGCACACCACTGGAAGAACTTACACATTTAGCATGGGAAGGCGCCAGGGAGTACTTCGGAGATGATATCCCTGAAAAAATTACTACTGCGATTCACTATGAACTCTCTTTTATAAAAGAGATGAATTACGCATCTTATTTCCTCACCGTATATGACATCGTCCGTTTTGCGAGGCAGCAGGGAATTCTTTGCCAGGGCCGCGGTTCAGCAGCAAATTCCACGGTTTGTTATTGCCTGGGCATTACTGCTGTAGATCCTACAAAAATTGACCTGCTGTTTGAAAGGTTTATTTCCTCCGCCCGTAACGAGCCCCCTGATATTGATGTGGATTTCGAACATGAACGCAGGGAAGAAGTGATTCAATACATTTATGAAAAGTATGGTCGCCACCGCGCCGCCATTGTAGCCACTGTTACCCAACAAAGGCAAAAGGGCGCTATCCGCGATGTAGGAAAAGCAATGGGCTTGTCTGTTGATACTATCAATCGTCTTTCTGCTTCCGTATGGGATTTTACCGCCGAATGGCTGGAAGGGGAAGGCCTTGCAGAACAGGGATTTGATCCCAGTGATGCGCATCTGCGGAAGATGCTGGAACTCACGCAGGAGTTCATCGGTTTTCCTCGTCAGCTGGGGCAGCATACCGGCGGCTTTGTTATCACACAAGGCGCCCTCTCCGATCTGTGTCCTATTCTGAATGCACGCATGGAAAACAGAACCTGTATTGAATGGAATAAAGATGATATCGATGTTCTTGGCTTTCTTAAGATAGATGTGCTCGCCCTCGGCATGCTTACCTGTATCCGCAAAGCCTTCGACCTGGCAAAAACGCATCACAATCGTCCTCTTACCCTGGCAAGCGTACCGCAGGATGATCCTGATGTGTATGAAATGATCGGCCATGCCGATACTATTGGTGTATTCCAGATCGAAAGCCGTGCGCAACAATCCATGCTACCACGGCTAAAGCCCACCTGCTTTTATGACCTGGTTATTGAAGTAGCGATTGTAAGACCTGGACCCATCCAGGGCGATATGGTGCATCCTTATCTGCGCCGTCGCAATGGAGAGGAAAAGCCGGATTACCCCTCTCCTGAACTGAAAGAAATTTTAAAAAAAACGTTAGGCGTTCCCCTGTTCCAGGAACAGGCGATGAAAATTGCTATAGTAGCTGCTGGCTTTACTCCATCGGAAGCAGATGAACTCCGGAGAAGCATGGCCACTTTCAAGGCAGCCGGACAGGTAAGCCGGTTCCGGGAAAAACTGGTGAAAGGAATGGTTGCAAAAGGATACGAAGCTGAATTTGCCCTGCGTGTTTTTAAGCAGCTGGAAGGGTTTGGAAGTTATGGGTTTCCCGAAAGTCATGCCGCCAGCTTCGCCTTGCTGGTGTACGTTTCCAGCTGGCTCAAATGTCATTACCCGGATGTTTTTGCCTGCGCTTTATTAAACAGTTTGCCCATGGGCTTTTATCAGCCGGCACAAATTGTTATTGATGCCCGTAAACATGGTGTGGAAGTAAGACCGGCAGATGTAAATCTTTCTCTCTGGGATAATATACTGGAAGAAAAAACAGGTAAATTATGCGCACTGCGCCTCGGCTTTCGCCAGATAAAAGGCATTGGCCAGGAAGATGTACAGTCATTGATTGACCGCCGGGATACAGGCTATACCACCATCCATGCACTGCGGGATGTAGGTGTTACACTGATCACGCTGGAGAAACTGGCAGATGCAGATGCCTTCAGGTCGATGGGACTTGACCGCCGTCAGGCGCTCTGGGAGGTCTCCGCACTTCACGACCGACCTGTTGGTATTTTCACAGGCCAGCCATCTGAAAGCGCTGCAGAAACCCAGGTACAGCTCCCTGAAATGACAGTATCAGAACATGTAGTACACGATTACAGCGCCACCACCTTATCTTTAAAAGCACATCCTGTAAGCTTTGTCCGGGAAAAATTACAGCTGCTGCATATCGTGTCTTCAAAAGAACTGGATGGCGTCAAGAATGGCGCAGCAGTGAAGGTAGCGGGTCTTGTACTGGTACGCCAACGACCGGGCACCGCTAAGGGTGTTTGCTTTATCACTATCGAAGATGAAACGGGTTGCAGTAACCTGGTGGTCTTTCAACAACTGTTTGATAAGTATCGTAAAGAAATCCTGCAGGCTAGGTTGCTGATGGTGGAAGGTACCCTGCAACGCGAAGGCGAGGTGGTTCACATTATTGTATCCTGTTGTTACGATTTGTCTAAATTCTTGCGTCAGCTACTTCCTTCAAAAACAACAACTCCGCTAATGCAACCACCATCAAAAACGGATGAAATATCCGCGACGTTATTTTCTGAAGCCAGGAATTTTAAATAGATGCTTATACCCCTTCCACACCCAGCCTGTGCCGGAATATTCCGCACGGGTCCCACTTTCCTTTTACACGCTGCAGCCGCTCATAATTATCCTGGTAGTAAAACATATGCCACGGCACACCTGATTTATTAAATTGTTCATCCGCCATATCAGCATCGGGATGGGCAATCAAACATCCGCCTGTTTGCTCCCCGGGTACAGGTGCTCCGCCTGTTGCTGCAAACAGCTCCTGATAAATATTACGGGTCCATGCAACAGACTTCGCTTCATCTGCCGCATCTAACCAGCCGGATGTACAGGCAGTGGCTAAAATCGAGTCCCGCTGTGGGAATGCGGTAGCATCCGCTGCTACAGCATTCATCTTGCCACCAAGAAAAGCGACGCCAACAGAACCTCCCGGCACATCATTATGCTCCGTCAGATGCCGGTATATGGTTCCGATTTGTGCGGCTGTATAGGGTGCACGTAACAAGGCATCTTTTACTTTGAAAGCAACCCGCATGTCTATGAAAATATCCGGAAAAGGCTGTAACGCAAATTCCACCCAACGCATCGGTTTTCGTATAGCTCTTCCTGTTATACCCATGCCTGCGGAAACTGCGGCTGCAAATTCTTCTGCTATTTCTTCCGGACAATCGGATAACACGGCCTTCAACATAATTTTACCAGTCACCTTATTGGAAAGGTAAAGCGTGGCAAACAGCCTGCCGGCTTCCGTGTCTGTACTGCTGTGCATCTTACCCCACTCTCCGAAATTGTCCAGCAATTGTTTAAATACCCGCTCATCTATCTGATCCCAGTCCCATTCCATCTCCATTGTTTCCAGTACTTCCGGCGACTTGGGTAGTAACAGGGAAGGATCACGCGCTGTTACACCGGGTGCCCGGAACCAATAACGGGTAACAATCCCGAAATTGCCGGTACCACCTCCTGTATGCGCCCACCAGAGTTCACGGTTACTATCTGTTTCTTCCCTTGTAGCAATCACCTTTTCCACCTGCCGCGCATTATTTACCCAAAGCACTTCTACTGCATACAGGTAATCGGCTCCCAGCCCATGATGACGATGCAGAAAACCAAAAGCCCCTCCGGATATATGCCCTCCTATCCCGATGGCCGGATGCTGTCCGGCCGGGAGTAAAACACCCCACTCGCGGTCCAGTGTTTCAAACACCTCTCCCAATGTTGCACCTGCCATCACCTCAATCGCATTCATTCCTTCATCATAGCGGATCCCCTTTATGTTGGAAATATCAATCACTATTTCTACAGCAGGATCACCCACAAAATTTTCAAGACAGTGGCCGCCGCCGCGTACCACTACCCGTTTGCTATTGTCCACTGCATATTGCAGCGCGTCTTTCAGTTCATCGACAGTAGTTACAGGAATGATCCCGGAAGGATGCCCCTTCCATCTCAGGTTCGCACCACGATCGTTCCACTGATCATATGCTGCATCTGCCGGAGTGATAATACTAAAATTCATATTGACGGCTTTAAGGTGAAAGTGAAGGTAAGGGTGCAGGACATCCCAAATATAATAGTAAAAAGCGGTAGCAAACAAGCGCTATTTTTTATTTACCGGCATCATTTTATATACCTGCACCAAGGCGGAACTATCGGTGCTGAGCGTATCTATTTTGCTGCCATTCCAGGTTAAATGATAGTAATCATAGGATTCTACGGCAACGGTATCTTCAGGAACCCCATACTGACTGGAGCTAAAATTTTCCAGGATCGCCTGCCAGCCATTGTCCGGAGAATGATACAGCCAGGACTTTTTTATCAGCACATCACCGGGCGTCGCCAAATTCTTCTGCCAGCTCAGTTTCAAAGGTGATGGTTTTGGTTTTCTTATGGTAAGCAAACAGTTTAACGGAAGAAGATTCGTATTCAGAAGGAGACCTGGTAACCAGGCCAATTGTATTGGCATCCAGGTTGAATTTATAGCAGGCGTAAAAAAGATAATCTTCATTATACCTGCGATCGCTCAGCAACGGCTGTAGCTGGCTATCGATGGCAGTACCTTTAAAATGCCAGGTGTCAGGATCACCAAAAGCGCCGGGTAAAATTTCCAGGGTGTCCTGTTCAAATGCTTTGTAAAGATGGATTAAAGAGTCTATATCAGAAGGGATGGTATCATCTGCGATCGTAACCGTTGTATTATGTTGGCGGGCGCTATATATACAGGCTGAAAAGAACAGCAACAGCAGAAAAGGCAAGTATTTCATGCCCAAATATAAAGAAGACCCCCCGGAAAATCCAGGAGGCCGTTCTTATTATTACAAATCCACGTTAATTAACTGATTACCATTATCAAAGGTTGCCTGCTGTACAGTGCAACGCTCTGCGGGAATCGAGGATCCTTGCGGATCAAAGCGTGATATAGGTGAAAGGAAAGAATAACCAGTTGACACTAACGATAGCGGACTACCATTAACGGTTATACTTTTTTGGTCCCCAAATCCGTGGAGTAATAATTTAATGTGGTGAAATTTCGATGCATAATTGCCACTTACTTTTTCCAGGATAATTTTTTTATCCGCGGGATGATAAGCGATAGTCCGTTGATAATACACTCCTTTCTCGTTATCAAAAGTTTCTCCGTCATCTTCATAATAAACAAAGGTATTTTGTTTATCACCTTTGTAGATGTGCAGGAAAAGCGTATCTGACGGCTTTTCGGAAGTATTTTGTATCAACGATTGCATCGGGATGATACTGCTTTCTTTTACATATACCGGCAGGGATTTTATATTCAGCGGCGTAATAACTTCCTGCTTCCCGGCGGTGATGGTGTCGTTATAAAGGTTATACCATTTTCCCTCCGGGAAATAGATGGAGCCGAATTCTTTTGTGCTTTCAAAGGGCGCTACCATAAAGGCATTCCCGTACCCATACTGGTTCTGGAAACGGGTGTCGTAAACATTGGCGTCAAAGGTATTGGTGAGCGCCAGCGTACGCATAACGGGCATGCCGGTACGAGTTGCTTCAAACATGGAACTGTAGAGGTAGGGAAGCAAGCGGTAACGCAGGTTTACATAATTGCGGGAAATTTCCAGCACCTCTTCGCCATATGCCCATGGTTCGGACGACTTGGTATTTACCCCTGTGTGGTTACGGTAGTAAGGAATGAAGGCGCCGATCTGCATCCAGCGGGCATACAGACTCACGGTAGCATTGCCGGTAAAACCGCCTATGTCCATACCTGAGAAAGGCATGCCGCTAACACCCAAACTGTTCATCAGGCGAACTCCCAGCAACATATGATCTTCTTCCGCGCGGTTGTCGCCGGTCCAGATAGCACTGTAGCGCTGCGAGCCTGCGTAAGCGGCCCTGGTTAACAGGAACGGGCGTTTCTTTAATTCCTCCCTGGAGCCTTCATAGCTGGCGCGTACCATTTCAAGACCATATACATTGTGCGCCTGCTGGTGGGTTACCGGATGCCCCTCGTAATCAAAGATCACGTTGTTAGGCATCTTTTGGCCCCAGGTGGCAATTTCATTCATGTCGTTCCATATACCACGCACACCGTCACGCATATACGATTTTATCTGGCCTTTCCACCAGTCGCGGCCCTTTCCACTGGTAAAGTCCGGGAAGTGGCACCAGCCGGGCCATACCTGCCCGGTATAATTTTGTCCGTCGCTATATTTGATAAAGATGTTTTCTTTTTTTCCGCTCTCGTAAGCAGCATAACCTTCTTCTACTTTTATGCCTGGATCTACAATTACGGTGAGTTTAAATCCCATATCATTCAGCTGTTTGCTGAGTTGTTGGGGATTGGGGAAACGGTTTTTGTTCCAGGTAAACAGTTTGTAGGCGTCCATGTAATGGATGTCGAGGGTAATACCATCTGCCGGGATTTTTTTCTCCCGCAGGGTTTGCGCAATCCGTAATACTTCGGTGTCGGGGTAGTAACTGTAGCGGTTCTGCTGGTATCCGAGGCTCCACAGCGGCGGCATGGGCATGCGGCCGGTAAGATTGGTATAAGACGTAATGATATCCGCCATTTGTGGGTGATAGATGAAATAGTAATTCATCTCTCCTCCCCTTGCGCCAAAAGAAGAAAAGCGGTTGTTGCTGGCGCCGAAGTTAAAATCGCTCTGGAAGGTATTGTCAAAGAAAATACCGTAATTGATATGATGATGTATCCCCACGTAAAAAGGGATGGTGGCGTATATGGGATCCTGGTTGGCAGCATAGCCAAACTTATCAGAGTTCCAGTTCGTATAGCCTTCTCCTTTACGGTCGAGGTTACCGGTTTTTTCGCCAAGACCAATAAACCGTTCCCCTTCCTGCATTTTCTTGTAGGTAGTTACTTCATCGCCGATCCAGGAAGTAGTCAATCCTTCTTCATCCTCATTAATCACTTCTCCCGAAGGGGTAAGAAAGCGGATGGCAAAAGGATTTTTAGAAATACGCAGTTGAAGGGAATCCGTGGTTACATTGATTTCATTGTTGTTTTGTGTAGTCTGCAACCGGGTGCTGGTTGGTTTGGCAATTACCGCATAAGAAAAATCTGCCGCAAGCGGATGCTGATCCATTCTTACACGGATCACAGAAGCACTGTACACGGTGATTTCCGCGAACGCGTTTTCCGCACTGATTTTTATCTGTTGCCCTGAGATGCTGACCGTATTTATTTTACCGATCTTTTTTACCTGGTTTTGTGCCTGGGCCGACAGGCAGGAAAGCAGTAAAATCCATCCTGAGCGCCTTAGCAGAGCTTTTGTATACATAAGAATAATTGAATTGCTACGCAAAAAACTCCCCTGTCGCATTAGC
The DNA here is from genome assembly GCF_051362515.1 of Chitinophaga sp. ARDCPP14. Classification (NCBI taxonomy): domain Bacteria; kingdom Pseudomonadati; phylum Bacteroidota; class Chitinophagia; order Chitinophagales; family Chitinophagaceae; genus Chitinophaga; species Chitinophaga sp. ARDCPP14. The sequence goes on from NZ_JBKIXB010000002.1 coordinate 813,463, forward strand.
TATGTAATGCGTAGCAGGTATAAAATATATTTGGGAGAAGGATTTGCTGCGGTGGCAGGGCCGGATAGCCCTGCCCGCAACAAAAGAATAATTATCAGTAACCCGGGTTTTGTACCAGGTTTGGATTTACAGCAAGATCACTGGTTGGAATCGGGAACAGCAGGTATTTTGGATCGCTTACAGTTTTCAGCTGCCATGCGTCCAGGTATTTACCAAAGCGGATCAGATCCATTCTTCTCCAGCCTTCCCAATATAATTCACGGCCTCTTTCAGCAAGCATCTTGGTGAGATCAATGCTGGTGAATAGCGTAGCGCCGCGTTTCGAACGCAGGTCATTTACAATCAGGAGTGCTGCCGCGGTATTGCCGGTTCTGATCAGCGCTTCAGCTTTCATCAGCACCGCATCTGCATAACGGAAAAATACGAAGTCGTTGGTGGCATTGCTACCGCTGGACCCCATGTCAGGAGGATATTTCACCACCCTGATACCAGACATTTCCACTTGTGTGCCGGTGGCTCTCAATTCCACTTCGCGGGTGAAGATAAGCGGGCGGTTGCTTCTATCCAGGATCTTCTTACCGGTCTGATCATATTGCTGGCCCAAAAGGAAACCTACTTTCAAACCGGAAACATTTGTAACGCCTGCATAGTCGCCGCCTCTGCGGGTATCCGTTGCTTCGAATGAATCGTAGAAATCAGATAAAGTGGTAAACCCATTCCATCCGCTGGGGTTCTGGCTGTAGTGCAGGGTACACATCCAACGGCAGTAAACGTTATTGCCGCTACGGTTATTACTAACCCCGGGGCCATTCAGTTGGGTAAAGATATTTTCGGTGGATTTTGCATCGTTATCCCTTGCAAAGGTGTCGAAATATTTCGCCTGGAGGGTATAACCGCTGCCTGTTATCTGATCGGCCAGGGCAATCACCTTTTGCATATCTGCCGCATCGAAGGTGGGTGCTTTTCTGTTCAGGAAAGCGCCCTTATTCAGATATATCTTCATCAGCAGGAAACGGGCCGCATCCTGGCTGGCTACATAAGCATCCTTGGCTGTAACCCTGTCTGGCAGGTTGGGCAGAATAGCATTCAATTCAGAGACAATGAAGTCCAATCCTTCGGCAGCCTTGAAAACTTTTGGTGGCTTCAGCAGGTTTTCGCCCGGCTCGCGATAGGGTACCTGACCGTACAGGTCAATCACCGCAAACATTGAGAAGGCACGCAGAAAACGTGCTTCTGCTTCCTGTCTTGGTGAAGGATGGAAATTCAATACATTGGTAGCGCTGAACTGTTCCAGCAACAGGGCGCTGAAGGTATTCTGAATATGTGAGTGATCCGGTGTCCACTGGTGTTGGTGAAGAGCGCGCCATACACCGTTATCATCCCAGTCGCCGCCACGTGTGGGTCCGAGCGCTTCATCGGTACTGATTTCAGACATGCCCCATGTCTGCGAAAAATCCTGGTAGGCATTCTGCAGGTTATCGTAAGCAGATCCCAGCAGCTGGGATGCTTTGATCAGTGAATCTGCCTGCTGCTGATTCAGGTTGCTCCCCAGGTCTTCATTTAAGCTACAAGCCGTGAAACCAATGGCACTGGCTATTACTATGGCTGTTTTAATTATATGTTGAGTCGTCATTGTGGTCTTTTTTTAGAAGTAGATTATAAGGTAAACTGTACACCAAGCATAAAGGTTCTTGCAGTTGGGTATGGAGAGTATTCTATACCAAATGAACTTACACCATTTATGTTTTTATCGGTATTTACTTCCGGATCAAATCCAGTATACTTTGTAATTACAAACAGGTTCTGACCAGTCAGGGATACGGCAGCAGCTTTGAAAACCTTACCCACAGGACCTAGGTTATAGGAGATGGTCAGGTTATCCAGTTTCAGGAAGTTACCGTTTTCCAGGTAGCGGGAAGAAGCGGCGGGAGAGTTCGTTTGTGCTTCGCCGTTACCAACCAGTGCTTTGGCGATGTTCCTGGAGCCAAGGTTACCGATGGGTAATACCGTGTTGGCAGTGTTGTTATACACCTGGAAACCAAAGGCGCCGTGAGAGCTGGCAGAAAGGCTCCATTTTTTATAGGCTACTTCTGTGTTGATACCCAGTAATACTTTCGGATTCGGGTTTGTCATGTAATAAAGGGTGTTGCCGTTATCGGAATAAATGCTCACCCCTTTATCGTCGAAGCCTTCAAATCTGCGGAGATAGAATGTATTTAACGGGTAGCCGTTCGCCAGGCGCTGTGAGGTTACACCGGATACGCCTTGTCCGTCGATGGAACCGGTATTAACCGTAGGACCGGAATAACCAGACATTTCATTTTTCAGCCAGGTACCGTTTACACCCAGGTTCCACAGCCAGTTTTTAGACTGGATGATATTTCCTTTAAGAGACAGTTCCACACCCGTATTCATTACTTTACCTGGTAAGTTGATCCAGTAACTGGAGGCAGGCGCCGGTTGAATAGCCGGGAAGCTGAACAACAGGTTGGTGGTGTTTTTGAGGAAGTAATCCACAGTACCGCTTATCCGGCCTTTGAGGAATCCGAAATCAACACCAACGTTCAGTTGTTTGGATTCTTCCCATTTCAGGTCTGGATTTGGTACGTTGATGAGACTGGCTTTGCCGCCGGTGGTTAAACCGTACTGAGCTTGTGCCGCACCGGCAGGAAATTCCTGGTTACCAGTGATGCCATAACCGGCTCTTAATCCCAGGTTGCTGAAGAAGGTGTTATCCTTCATGAAGCCTTCGTTGGAAATATTCCATTTGGCTGCAAAGGAAGGGAAGTAACCATAACGGTTGTTGGAGCCAAACTTGCTGGAACCATCTGCCCTCATTGTAGCAGTGAGGAGATATTTATCTTTTGCATTTATAGTTACCCTGCCAAAGAAAGACTGCAGCTCTGAGCTAGGATTACGGAAAGAGTTGATGTTGGTATTCACCTGTTCAGGTGTCTGGAGGATATCCGTGTAATCTACCGCGTTAGTAGGAAAGCCTCTTGCGCCGATACCTACACCGGAGTAAGCAAATTTCTGATATTCATAGCCCACCATTGCGCCGAGATTCCAGCCACCGGAAAACTCTTTGGTGTAGTTCAGGGTATTATTGAATAACTGGGTAGTCAGCTCTGCGGTATTATAAGCGGCAATACCTTCTCCCAGTACCTGGTCGATGTTAATGGAAGAATCCAGGGAAGCCCTTCTTTGACCAACCTGGTGGTTTACGCTGTACATCATGCGGTATTCCCAGTTGTCGTTGAATTTGAAGTACGGGGAAATACTTGCCAGGATATAACTGATGTTGGCTTTATCGTTATAACCCTGCGACATGTTCATTGGGTTGATCGCCTGGTTTTTAGCGAGGATGTTCAGTGATCCGTCGGGTTTAGTCAATGGAACTGTTGGGTTCCATTGTAATGCCTGACCGATCAGACTTCCGGTGAAACCGGCGTTATTGGAAATAGGCGCCAATTGTTCACTGGTTTGTGCCGCCATGATGCCGTAGTCAATTCCCAATTGTTTGCTTTCCAGGAATTTGTTCTGGCCACTGAGGGAAGCGGTGTATTTCTTCATGCCTGTTTTCTTCACAATACCCTGTTGGTCCTGTAAGCCAAAGGATGCCCTGTAGCGGCTGGTTTCACTTCCACCGCTCATTGCTACCTGTACATTTTGGGTAACGCCTGTTCTGAGGATAGAGCCAAGTCCGTCGGAGCTACCGCCGCCGTCGCCGGTAAGATTGTATTCTTTTAAGGCAGCACGGTATTCATCTGCATTGAGTACATCAAGCTTTCTCATGATGTTGCTCATCCCTACAGAGTAGTTTACGTCTACTACCGTAGGACCGGTTACTCCTTTTTTTGTATTGATAATGATTACGCCGTTTGAACCACGGGAACCATATATCGCGGTGGCAGAAGCATCTTTCAATACTTCCATGGTCGCAATATCATTACTGTTGATAAAGTTGAGCGGGTTGGCGTCCGGTGTTTGTCCCAATCCTGTGAGGTTCAGGGAAGGGCGGGCCACACGGCCATCCAGGGGTACTCCATCCACCACATAAAGCGGCTGGTTACCAGTACGGACAGAAGATACGCCCCTGATCCTTACCGTGGCGGAGGCGCCGGGAGCACCGTTATTATTCAGTATCATCAATCCGGATACTTTACCCTGGATCAGCTGATCGGGAGCGGAGGTGATACCCTTATTAAAATCAGCGGCTTTCACCTGGGCTATAGCGCCGGTAATATCCTTTTTACGGGAGGTACCATAGCCTACTACCACCACATCAGTGAGGGTTGTATTTTCCTGTGCCAGCTGTACGTTTATAGTTGTTTTACCAGCAATGCTCACTTCCTGGGTGGCATATCCTATAAAAGTGATGATCAGCGCGGAGGCTTCAGGTGGTGCAGTTACTTTAAAAACCCCATCGGCATCGGCGGATGTTCCGCTTTTGGTACCTTTTATCTGAACAGTAGCGCCTGGGATAGCAACGCCGTTCCTGTCAGTGACCTTACCGGTAATGGTCTTGTTCTGTGCACCTACTATACCTTGTATTGCTAAAAGCAATGAGCACAAAAAAAGATTCTTGATGGATCTTGTTTTAAACATAAAGTGGATTTTTTGAGCAGTTATGTAATACTGCTTCCGTGGATTAAATGTTTTTCATTAAATTTTAATAATGGAAATAAGGCGTTGTTTGCCGGGGATGCCCGCAATTTGTCAACGTGGATAATGTTTGTTTTTTTTAAATCGACCTTAGCCGTTCTGTCTTCTTTAGTGGTTTTTAGTTCTCCTGTTAGAATTTAGAGTTTTGGTATTATCATTCTACTGATTCAAAGTAAAAAATCAATCAGCAGGGTAACAAGTTTTACAGTTAAAATATAGAAAATAAAGCCGAATAAACCAAAATTATCTCACAAATAATTTTGATAATCAGACGGTTATGATTATATATAAATAATTAATATATTAATGGCATGAGACGGTTTTTCCCGCTTTTTACAGGGCTTTAATGCTCATAATATGGGTTTCGAACTCTTCGCTTGGAATAAGCGCGCGCTTTTTGATCCTGGTTTTATAGGCATAAATAGTGTTCACAGAATACTCCAGGATACGGGCAATTTTTTCGTTGTCGTTGATACCGATACGGATCAGCGCGAAAATCCGGATGTCTGTATTCAGCAGTTCGTTTTCTTTCAGGATCACCTGATTCTCCTTGTCAAAAAGCGCGTTGAACTCAGCCACAAAATGTGGGAATATTTTAAGGAATACCCGGTCGAAGCTGGTAAATAGTTCTTCTCTCTCCTGGCGGATATTGATATTATTTACAAGGAACCTTAGCTCTGAAGGCTTATTATCCGTTAATTTTTGCTCAAGATTCTGTTTTAGCTTTTCTATTTTACCGATGTAGGAAGCATTGATGTTAAAACAATACCCCACGTACTCCTCTTTAATTTTATTGGCTTCGAGCAACTGGTTGTTGATTTCCTGTTGTTTAAGATTGGCTGCGGTAATAATGCGCTGCGCGGTTTTTAATTTTTGTACCTGCCGGAACACCGTAATGGCCAGTATCACCAACGCAACCAGCAACAGGGTCACAATAGCGGCATAGATCAGCAGTGACTTGGTTCTTTCTTCTGCTGTAATGATCCGTTCATGCTCAATTATTGGTAAAATACTACTTACCATTACCTTTCTTTGCCTTGCACCGTAAAACACCGCTTCCGAAATAGCCCGCTCAATACAATGAGATGCATTCTTTACATCACCTCTTTCAAAAAGCAGGGTTGCCAGGCTGTAGGCGGCCATCGTTTCTTTGGTAGAAGTCTGCAGATCCGCAATGGCCGACCTGGCCATCAGGCTGATGGCGGTATCCTTATTACCGGCTGCATCATAAATAGAGCCCAGGGTGCAGGCCAATATAGCCAGTTGCCGCCCTGAAATACCAGGCTGGTTCAGATCCGGGAAAATGGCCAGCGCTGCCGGAATGTTACCCAGCTTGAATAGCTGCAATCCTTTATTGTATCGGTACTCAACAGAGTTGGGACGCATCAGGTGGAGGGCAGAATCCACAAATGTACTGGCCACTTTAATATAGGCGGGGGTATAATACTTATCCTGGTTATAGTCTGCCAGGTCGAAATACAACCGGCTCTTCATCAAGAAAAACTCCACTCGGATACTATCCGGAGCGCCGGTAGGGTCAATGGTATTAATAAAAGCAGCAGTTTCTGTAAACATGCCCGATGACAATAAAACATATCCCAGCTTAATCCGGGCATCGGTTAACAATACCGGATCATGCAACTGGCCGGCCAATACCTGCAGCTGCTGGGCATATGTAAATGCGGAATCGAAATTAAATACCTTGTAAGCATTATATAATTGCCGGCAAATAAGGTACTGGCGGGCAGGATCATTGCCTGCCACCTGCCGGGTAAGTTTTATGCTGTCAATTCCACGGAGTTTAATGGAATCATAAGCAGCCGATTTCGCCATCACCTTGTTGAGCTCCTTCAGAAGACTGTCTACCGGTGCTTTGGCATAGGTATGTATAGAGAAGAATAAACATAAAATCAGATAGCCCCGAATTCGATTCATAATAAGTTAGAATGATAAAAGGTCACAGGTCACCGCTAAATTTAAGCGACTTTTTTGATATAATGCGGGGAGCCGGTTTATTTTAAACCGGCTCCCCATCTTCCTTCTATCTTCCTTTAATATTAAAGTACCTTTTTCAGGGTATAATTAAGGCTGGTTTGTATAGTTTTCTGGTCGGCACCCAGTAACAACAGCTCATTTTCATTCACCTGCTGGTAATAGCGCTGGAGGTTTCTGTCTTTATTGGGATTGAGGTGAATCACGGTAGCTCCCGGGTCAACAGCGGTGCCATGCACAATGGTATAAATGCCTTCACTGGCAAAGGTCTGGTTCTTCCCCTTGTAGGTCTCTCTTAATGTGAAATGATCATCCGGTTGCCTTTGGAGGGTCAGCTCCGTAACAATGCCCTCACAATCAGCACAGGGCAACATTCCTGAATAAGTAACGCCGGAGGCAGTGTCTGAAGGAGAGTTTACTGCTATACTATCCGGCTGGCCGGTTTTGGCGCCGGAATGCTGACAGGCAGCCAGGACTACCAGCAGCAACAATAGTGGCAAGTGTTTCATATCGGGGGTTTTCTGATTATAAACAACCGGTGGTCATTATTGTTTTACGGGATAACTTCGAACAGGAAAAACTGGTTTTCTTCTTTATCAGAAAAATTATTATCTGCTACGAACACCAGGCTCCGATGCCCGTTAGGCAAAACAGGACCATAAGTAACGCCTTCAATGTTATCTATATATTTCCCAAGGCGCACAAAATCCAGCAGTAACGTTTTGGCCGCTGGCTTAAAACGGGTATCCGCCTGCAGGGAATTAATACCGCTGATATCAGTAGCATTGCTAAGATCGGTGATAAACACTTTAATGGTACAATCCTTTACGCCACTGGAAAATGACCTTTCAATGGTTAATATTTTATTATTGTCCAACACCATGATATCTGAAATGCCATTCACTTTGAACGCATTTTCAGGAATGGCGGGAAACGCCACCGGCTCTAGTTTATACGCATATTGCGCCACCGGTTGCCGGGTGTTGTTGTCAAATTTAAGGATACGGGTATAGGCGCCCTGCCCTACTTCGGCTCTCGGACCATCTTCATAACGGGGTTCTTCCAGGCTCACATACAGGTATTTATAACCGGGGGTAAATCCCAGTCCTTCAAATACACCATTGCGGCGTGGCCCGTTCTCTGTGGCCTGCATCCTGAATTGCGATGGCAGCGCGAATGAATCCAGGTATTGCCCGTTCATGCGGATCTCATAAATACCCGGATTGGTAAGAATGGTATCTTTTTCGTTTACAATGCGTTCGCCTTCGCTGCTCCACACCAGCCGTTGCTTTTTACTATTATACCGCATCGCTTCCGGGTCGGGCGTAAGCGAGGGATTGGTTTTGGTATCGGGATAAGGCTGTCCGTTGGGTTGCAACAAAGGAGTAACACCTGTGAACTTTATACTGTCGAATGATTTATCGGAAAAGTAAAGCCGGGCGGTATAAAAACGCGCCGGGTTCAGTGCGGAGCGGTCATCACAAATAAGATAATATTGCCCGGTAGAAGGGGCGTAATCAATACCGGATAAACCACCGGTTACTGTACCATTGAAAGGAAGATTATAGGGAACAATATATTCACCGATAAATTTTAGCTGGCCGATGGTATTGGCAGCGGTAGCCGCTTTACGGGTGGTGTTGCAGCTGAAGATGCCCGCCAGTACAGGGAGGATCAGAAAAAGCAGGTATTTTTTCATGACGGCAAGTTAGGAAATCTCCTGCATTCAGATCGCCGCGCTGCATGAAGGATTTGTTATGCGCACGGAAAGGCCGGCCCGAAAGAGCCAGCCTTTTCTACATCTGACCAACTATATAGCGTACTTAAGATTTTATAAACAAAGAAGCAATGGGTAATACCTGCGCCATCGACAATGGTTCATCAAATGCTTCTGATGCGCTGTTAGCCCCGATGTTACCACCCAATGCGGCAATGTCCACCCCTGCCTGCATGGTTAACTCCTCTCCTGCATAGGAAGGATTTACCGCGGTAGTAGCGATGCCGCTTTGGTTCAGGGTAATCCAGGGTTTAAGTGCAGGGGAAGCACCCAGCGTACCCAATGCCCTGCGCATCATCCGGATATGGGCTGCATGGCGTGCTTCCACAGAATGTATATTCAGTGCCGCCGTGAGCACCGTATTATTTCCCGATAAATTTCCTGCCTGGCCTTTATAGGCGCGAACGCCGGTATCTTCAAATGTTTGTGCGATAGCCAGGAAGAAATTGTAATCGGTAAAAACGGCCGGGAAGGTGCCACCGGCGGTGAAGTCGAACGCAGGACCGGCAGGCGCGCCACCCATGTTACTGAGCACACTTTTCAAAAAAATAACGTGAGCGGTTTCATGGTTCCTGATGGTAGTGAGGGCGGCAGTTGCAGCCGCAGTAGGTATCAGGCCGGGCGTGGCTACCCCTTTTACATAAAAAGCCTCTTCAAGATATTCCAGTGTAAGGGCGTATTTCAATACATCTGCTACCGAAGTACCGGTAGATTGCGCATATGTTTTATTAAACATGCTGCCCAGTGCAAACGGAATAGCTGCGAGTGCAATTTTACCGCTGATATTGGTAAATTGTTTCATGGCATTGCGGCGGGAATCCAGCCGGTCGTATACATCAGGATCGATTTTTTCGATTTCCTTGAAAATATTGAACAGGTCCATATAATCAGATTTTAAACAGATAAAATAATAATAGCAGTTGCTTTACTTAGGTAATGTGTTTGTATTGATCCTGGTTTTGATATACGTTTTGGCAATGTTGAAAACGTCTATCGGCGTCCTGCTTTTATCCAGTCCGTTTGCATCTATTACATCGCCGGCAGCAAATGATCCCGGCTCAATCAGGTCCCGGATATAGGCTGCATGACGTGCTTCTACCGACACTATTTTGCCTGCGAGACCGAGATATACCAATCCTGTTGAAGAAGATGAAATATACTGCCCTGCGCCGTTGTAGGCGGAAACACCCAGGTCTTCAAATGCTTTAGCCGTTGCCAGTACGCTGGCCCTTTTGGTGAAGTCAATGGAACTGAAGTCCACCTCCAGGCCAGCGATGGCATTGGTTGATAAAGCGGTTTTGAAAAACTCGCGATGCCCTATTTCATGATTTCTGATATCTTTAAAAAAATCAAGTTCCGTGTCGGAAATACCTGCGTAGGGTGTAAGCACCACCTGCGAATAGAAGGCCGCCTCCAGCTGCTCAAGGGCATAAGCATAATTTAGTACAGCTACGTCACCTGAACCCAGGCTCACACCGGAGCCCCCCATATTGTTATCATCTTTTTTATTACAGCTGGCGGCAATGGCAGCAGCAGTAACAAATGCAGAGCCCATGCCGAGGTATTTCAGAAAGTTGCGGCGCTGCAGATTAGGCATAACTTCCTTACCCTCCTCCTGAGAGGGGTTCTTGAGAATGTACATAAGAGAAAGTTTTAGGTGAATAGATAATACATGATCACAATGCCCTGTTGCTTAACAGTGGCGGGTTTTAAAGATGCCTGGAGGTATGCTCGCACAGGTATCTGACGACCATATACGGGGTGCGACAAAAAGCGGTTTTAAAAAAGGTAAAATATTTTCAGCACGACGGAAATGGAAGGGATAACAAAAAAATCCCCGTCTAATTGGTAACGAATCACCAATTAGACAGGGAAGAATAAAGTGCAGCGTAATCCTATAAGGCCCTGCCTCTGATTATATTTACAAGGATGGCAATAATAGCCAGCACAAGTAAGGCGTGTATTAAACCACCGGCTGAATAAACAAAGAATCCAAGTATCCATCCTATAATGAGAATTACGGCAATTAAATAAAGAAGGCTGTTCATGTCTTAAGGATTTGGTTCGCTTATTATACTAGAAAATTTATGCCAATAAGATAATCGCTTTGTATACAGCTATTTCCCATTGCTGACACCGCTCCATTGTGGAACCTTCTCCACCATCCGAGAAAAAAAAGGACGGGAAATAGCAGGCTCTCCATCTGGAAATACCTTGTGCTAAAGGGTTTTATAGTATGGACACATTTTTGGAAATAAAATGGTTATATTATAAGACTATTTTTTTAACCATAAATTTTTGATCATGTTACAAGAGGAAAAGTTGGTCACACTTTTAAGCGATCTCGTAAAAATCAACAATGACCGGATAGAAGGATATAAGCAAGCGCAGGACGCCAGTGATGACGCAGATGTGAAGGCGTTATTTCAACATATGATCAACGACAGTTTAAAATATGTAGCAGAACTAAACCTGTTATTGAGAGCGCAGGGCGCAGATGCGGAAACTGATACTACTGTTAGCGGGAAACTATACCGCACATGGATGGCCATAAAAACTACGTTTACAGGAAAGGACCGGTATTCTCTTTTTTCCTCCTGTGAATATGGGGAAGATGCCGTACAGCGTGCCTACGCCGATGCCCTCAGTATGGATGTAGCCATGCCCTATAGTATGAGGGAAATCATTGGCAATCAACAGGCAAACCTCAAGGAAGCACACGATACTATTAAGAGCTACCGCGATGTAGTAAGTCAATAGCATGCTGTGCAGACAGCTACCGCCTGTTCTTTTTGTTCAAATCAACCCATTAAGCGGTTGTTCAGGATAGCCATATTACTTTTAGATTCATGAAATTCCAATCATACTTATATTAATAAGTAATATGGCAACTACGGGATTTTCGGTACAGGGCTGCTTCCTCATCGTTTGAAGCAGCCCTTTTTTTATATTGGATATGGGAGATTTTTTGTGAAATAAGCCCCTAAAAACAGCGAACAGGAACCGGTTCTGTTCAATGGCAGTATTGCTGTTCATTTTGTTCAGTTTAGCCAGGGGCTTTTGGAATTCAAAGACCTATACTATCTTTGAAATGATTGAGAGAAGTATCTCTTGTATTACTTTTAACCTCCCCATGAAAAACAACAACAATAACTACCAGGTGGTCTAACCAACCACCTTTTTTATTTCCCCTGAGAAGGCAGGATCCCAATCTTTCCAAACCGGTTCAAATCCTTGTTCCCGTAGCATACCGGCAATAGTGGCGGCGCTCCGGTCGTCAGATATTTCAAATTGCTCCAGTGACTGCTGATCCACCACATAGCCACCAGGATTGGTTTTTGACGCAGCACTCATGGCTGTCACGCCCAGATGCACAATGTTATTCCGGAATTTTTCCTCTTCCCGGGTAGAAATACTAAGCTCCACTTCCTGGTTGAAGAGCCGGTAGGCGCAGATCAGCTGTACCAACTCCCGGTCGTTCATTACTACTTTCGGTGTTAACCCGCCTGAAAATGGCCGCAGCCGCGGGAAGGAGATACTGTATTTTGTTTGCCAGTATTTTTTCTCGAGGTAGGCCAGGTGCAGCGCGGTAAAGAAACTGTCGGTGCGCCAGTCCTCCAGCCCTATCAGCACCCCAAGCCCCATTTTATGAATGCCGGCACGTCCCAGCCGGTCGGGCGTTTCCAGGCGATAGTCGAAGTTCGACTTTCGTCCTTTGGGGTGATGTTTTTTATAGTCGTCCTGGTGGTACGTTTCCTGGTACACCAACACAGCATGCAATCCCAGTTCCGCGAGTTCCCGGTAATCCTGTTCGTCCATCGGCTGCACTTCCATCGAAATATTGGCAAAATGCGGCCGGAGCAGTTGCAAGGTCTTTTTAAAATAGTCGGTGCTTACCAGCTGGTTAGCTTCTCCCGTTACCAGCAAAACATGCTCAAACCCCATCTCTTTGATAGCAGCTGTTTCCAGCAGGATTTCCGCAGGGCTGAGGGTTTTTCGCCTTATCTTGTTATCGAGACTAAATCCGCAATAGGTGCAGATGTTCTGGCATTCGTTCGACAAATACATCGGGATATACAACTGCATAGTGTTCCCAAACCGCTGACGGGTGAGCGCCTGACTGATAGCCGCCATTTGGGAGAGGTAAGGCGCCGCCGCCGGGGAAATAAGTGCCGCAAAATCTTCCAGTGAACGGCGCTGGTTATGCAGGGCCTGTTCCACATCCCTGGCTGTTTTAGCATAGATGCCGGCCTTTACCTCGTTCCAGTCATACTGATCAAATATGCTTTTAAACATACGGAAGGATTAATAAGATGATAAAATAATTATGCTTCATCAAGAAATGCGATCAACGGACTGGAAGCTACCGCGTGCTGGCTGCTGGCAGGTAAACCAGCTTCGTAGGCCATGCGCCCCGCTTCCACTCCTGCTTTAAATGCGGCGGCCATCTCCACCGGGTTACGGGCCACGGCTATCGCGGTGTTTACCAGCACAGCGCTGGCGCCCATTTCCATTGCCTGCACGGCATGGGAAGGACTGCCAATACCTGCATCCACAATTACCGGTATATTACTTTGTGCAATAATGATTTCCAGGAAATCGAAGGTTTTCAATCCCTTATTGCTGCCAATAGGAGCGCCAAGCGGCATCACCGCCGCAGTGCCCACATCTTCCAGCCGCTTGCATAATACCGGGTCGGCATGCACATAAGGAAGCACTACGAAACCCAGTTTCACCAGCTCTTCCGCCGCCAGTAATGTTTCTATCGGGTCGGGCATGAGGTAGCGGGGATCAGGATGGATTTCCAGCTTTATCCAGTTGGTTTCCAACGCTTCACGGGCTAACTGTGCCGCATATACGGCTTCTTTGGCAGTACGCACGCCGGAAGTATTTGGAAGCAGGTGTATTCTTGAATGCGCCAGGTGCCGCAGCATATCATCTGCCTTATTATCCATTTCCACCCGTTTTAGCGCCACGGTGACCAGCTCACTGCCAGAGGCCAGCAGCGCACTTTCCATCACCTGGGGAGAAGAAAATTTACCGGTACCGGTAAACAAACGGGAATGAAATTCCCTGCCGGCAATAATTAATGGCTCCATGTGGATAATTGTTTTAACTGTTGATGAATCTGGTTCACAACGGCCCGTTTGTCTGTTGCATGTGTAATCAGTCCGCTGACGGCAATACCGTGAATACCGGTTTCCATCAATGCCGGGATATCTTCCGGCAGGATACCGCCAATGGCAATAACTGGAATGCCTATATTTTTTTCTTTTAAAGATTGCAGGATAGATTGATAACCGCTGAGTCCCAATATGGGGCTGAGATTTTGCTTGGTGGTAGTGAACCGGAACGGACCAACACCTACGTAGTTGGCGCCATCCTGCACATGCTGCAGGATATCTTCAAGGGTATTAGCCGTGCCGCCAACAATCATGTTGCAGCCGGTAATAGCACGGGCCGCGGCAACAGTCATATCCAGTTTGCCTATGTGTACGCCCGCTGCATTTACCGCTACCGCGATCTCCGGATAGTCGTTGATAATGAGAGACGCCTGGTAACGATCGCAGATTTTTTTTGCCAGCTCCGCCAGCGGCAATACGGTGGCCGGTGATTCGTTTTTGATACGAAGCTGGATCCATTTGCAGCCGGCGTCACAGGCGGCGAGTATATTATCGGTATGCGATGGTTGCGATATGTAATGTAAGTTGCTGATCATATGTGATGGTATCCTGTTAATGATGAATGACTGGCCAATAAATTTTCCGTATATACTTTACCGTTAGCACATGCTTCCGGTAGTGAAACGCCGCGTGCCAAACCAGCAGTGATGGCGGCCGACAGCACACAGCCCGAACCATGTTTTGGAAATACTTCTTTCTGTACAGGAGGAAAGGTATGGATCACATCACCGGTATAAAGTATATCGTATCCCGGTTTGTTTTTATGATGACCTCCCTTTAGCAGTACCGCGCAGCCGGCAGATAATTGCCGGGCGGCTGCTTCTCCATCCGTAAGCCCTGTTAACAACAATGCTTCGTCGTAATTAGGCGTTAACAGGTAAATTTCGGCCAGCAGTTCTTTCCAGGCCTGCTGGTGAATGCTGCCGTGGAAAGAGAAACCCGCCGACGCTTTTAATACCGGGTCCACGATGATACGTATACCGGGCGATAATTGTTTTACCTGTCTTACCAGCTCCAGCAAAGACTGTATATCCGGCATGATACCTATTTTGCAGTATTGCAGCCGCGTACTGCATAACAACGGTTTTGCCTGCGCCAGTATATGCGTTACCGGTATCCACTCCACTGATATAAATTGTGCAGGTGTTTGCACCGTACTGGCAGTACAAACGCCCATTCCGTTTACCATGTGTTGTTCAAATGTTTTGATATCTGCCAGTAAACCTGCGCCCCCGCTGGGATCCAGACCGGCAAAGCTCATCACGTAAGGTCGCTCTTGTTCCATAGCTGTTGAATACGGCAGTAATTTTCCACGGCTTGCGCCGGTATTTTCCAGATGGCTCCCAGCAAAGCTGCACCATCAAATTGCCATGGTTTTAATAAATGTATATTGCTGTGATCCACGCCTCCCAAAGCAAGCACCCGGCGGTTGTTTTTATCAGGTAACATCCCTTGTACCCGGCCATGATAGCCAGGTTTTGAGATACTGTTAAATACCGGGCTCAGTAACAATGTTTGAAAGCGTTTGTCCGTTAGCGTTATACCTTCCGGCGAATGAATACCTGTGCTGTTTTCCTTAAAATTTTCCGGAGATAGATAACTGGTTAGTGGTTCCGTTTCACCGGCACCTGGAGCCGTTTTTTCGTTACTGGTCGCAGCATCTGATAAAAACCGTTGTATCCCCTCTCTGCTCCAGTGTACGCCCGCGAGGCTATACCTGGCAGCGAGCGCACCATGATCACTGATAAGTACGCGGTTGTAATACTCCGGCGGCAGCTTGTCCAGTAAAGCGGCATACTGCCCGGCTGACCAGCCAGGCTTTCTTAACAGTACCCGCTCTACTCCCGCAGTTAATAAGGCCGCAAGGATATCCACTTCTTCGTGTATACGTTCGGGTGATGTGATGATCCAGATCAAATATTTGTGTTTAAATGCTGTATCTACAGGTAAATTTCGCCGCCCTGTTCTGCAAAAGCTGCGGCCTTTTCCTTCATGCCGGCAGTCATGGCGTCCTCTTCTTCCAAACCTTTTTGCGCGGCGAAGTCACGTACTTCCTGCGTGATTTTCATGGAGCAGAAGTTGGGACCGCACATAGAACAGAAATGAGCCACCTTCGCGCCGTCTGCAGGCAGTGTTTCGTCGTGATACGAGCGGGCTGTTTCCGGATCCAGGGCCAGGTTGAACTGGTCTTCCCAGCGGAATTCAAAGCGGGCCTTGCTGAGTGCATTGTCCCTGTGTTGCGCACCCGGGTGGCCTTTCGCCAGGTCGGCAGCATGCGCAGCGATCTTATAGGTGATCACCCCCTGCCGTACATCTTCTTTATTTGGTAACCCAAGATGTTCCTTTGGTGTTACATAACATAACATGGCACAGCCAAACCAGCCTATCATGGCGGCGCCTATTCCTGAAGTGATATGATCGTAGCCAGGTGCGATGTCGGTGGTTAAAGGGCCAAGTGTGTAGAAAGGCGCTTCATGACAGTGCTCCAGTTGCTTATCCATGTTGGTTTTGATGAGGTGCATGGGTACGTGGCCCGGACCTTCAATCATTACCTGTACTGAGTGTTTCCATGCTATTTTGGTAAGTTCCCCCAGGGTTTCAAGTTCTGCAAACTGCGCGGCATCATTGGCATCGGCAATACTGCCCGGGCGTAATCCATCGCCCAGGGAAAATGAAACGTCGTATGCCTTCATGATTTCGCAAATCTCTTCGAAATGTGTGTACAGGAAATTTTCCTTGTGATGCGCCAGGCACCATTTAGCCATGATGGAGCCTCCGCGGGAAACAATGCCGGTTACGCGTTTGGCTGTTAACGGTATATATCTCAGCAGCACGCCGGCATGGATGGTGAAGTAGTCCACACCTTGTTCTGCCTGTTCAATCAATGTGTCGCGGAAAATTTCCCATGTAAGGGCTTCCGCTTTTCCGTTCACTTTTTCCAGTGCCTGGTAAATAGGTACGGTGCCAATGGGCACGGGCGAATTACGGATAATCCATTCCCTGGTTTCGTGGATATTTTTGCCGGTGCTGAGGTCCATGATGGTATCTGCGCCCCAACGGCAGGACCATACTGCTTTTTCCACTTCTTCTTCTATACTGGAAGTAACCGCGGAGTTGCCGATGTTGGCATTTATTTTTACAAGAAAATTGCGGCCAATGATCATGGGTTCACTTTCCGGGTGGTTAATATTAGCGGGGATGATGGCCCTGCCGGCGGCAATTTCCTGGCGTACAAATTCAGGGGTGATGAACTTTACAGGTGTGTTGGCGCCAAAGCTCTGGCCTTTATGCTGGTCCCAGAGGGGGTTGTTTTGCTCAAACAGTTTGTCGGCGCATTGATTTTCCCGGATAGCAATGTATTCCATTTCGGGTGTAATGATGCCTTGTTGTGCGTAGTACAACTGGGTTACATTTTGACCGGGTTTGGCGCGCAACGGTTTATGCGTGTGGCTCATCAAAGGCATCTTGCCTCCTTCTTTCATCAGTTCTCTTACAAAGGGACTGGTATACTCCGGGAGTTGCTCCACGTCTTTCCGGCTGTTGATCCATGTTTCACGGATGCGCGGAATACCGGTGGCCACATCAATATGGATATTGGGGTCGGAAAAGGCGCCGCTGGTATCGTATACAACAACGGGGGCGTTAGGAACGGCTTCTCCGTTTTTTCCATGAATGCGTGTATCCGTGAGCGTTATTTTGCGCATGGCTACTTTTACCGGGTGGATCGTTCCGTCCACATATATTTTTTCTGAAGCAGGAAAGGGTGTGCGGCTAAGTGCCACAGGCTGATTATGCATGATGTCTGGTTTTTTTAGAGATAGAAATGCCGGTCCGTAATGATGCATCACGGAAAAGACTATACGAAAAATGAAATGCAGGGTTTAGCCGCCCTGGGTAGCCCGGATAATAGTAATATTATCGGCTGCAGATAGTGGTTGGTTTTCCCAGGAGGTTTTCGGTATCACCTGGTTGTTGACGGCCACTGCAATGCCTTTTTGAGCAGAGATCTGAATAAACTGTAAGAGTGCAGCGATGGTTGTTCCCGGCTGCACCGCATAAAGTTTATTGTTTACATGCACTTCCATGTTAATTGGAATTTAAGTGAAACAATAAACTTTAAGGATGTGGAAAGATGAGAAAGGTTCAGTTACTTTTCCCTACGGCAGTATGAACTGCTTCAGGTACTGAGGGTATCATCTCAGTTTATCCTTCATATTGGATAAACACCCCTAAAGTGTAGATGTAAAAGTAATGGAAATATTTAAAAATTACATTACAAATGATGAATTGTGTATTTTTAAATTATGGTACGATTCAGTTTAATGTGTTTATTGATACTGGCGGTTGCCTGTAAGGGGAGTAAGAAGGAGGCGGAGCAGGAAGAATTACAGGATGACAGCAGCCTGGTTAGTATAATCGCAGACAGCAGTAATGCCGGCATTACTGACAGCATTGCTGCTGTTGCGGATACGCTGCATATTGACGCAGCTAAGCTCATAGGAAAGTGGATACAGCCCGTAGCGGGCCTGGATAAGGAAACGCAGGGTTTTCAGCTTAGAAAGAACGGAACTGCCAGATCCATTAACATGTACACACTGGTATACGAAAAATGGTTACTGACACACGACACCCTGCTGTTGTGGAATCATTCTGAAGGTGTAAAAGATACCTCCACGATCGTGGATACAACTATTATAAAAGAACTGTCAGACACCTCACTGGTATTGTTTCCTGTAAAAGCCGCCGAAGGCTACGTGGAAAAATACCATAGAAGCAATTAATTATATAGCTGCCAGAGTCCTACCAGGCAGGCTACTACCGCCATAAATACGCCGGCAGCAGCGAGCTGCATATCGTCAATATTTTTTCTTCCTATATACAGGGAAAGAAGACCAACTACTATAGCTACTGAGCCTGCGGTAACTGCATAGGAAGGCGTGTGTGTACTGAAAGCGAATGCTGCCGATAGTACACCAATGATGAGCGCTGATATACAGGCTGTTTTTGTTAATGCTGTTGAGTGTTGCATATATTCGAATTTTAAAGAACAGGTGAAGGAATAATTATTTGCAGGTATTTTATTTATGCTGACTACTGATCTTTTCCTTCATCACGGGATTATCGTGTTCCCAGGGCACTTTTAACAGGGATCCTATTTCCTGGTAGCGGGCGTCCTGGTATTCATCCAGTCCGTATCTGATCGCCAGTGTATCCGGTACTTTTATAAAAGTGCCGAAGAGGCGATCCCATATAGAAAATATATTGGCATAATTAGCGTCTGTTTCGGGCTGGTAATGACTATGATGTACCTTATGCATATCCGGTGATACAATGATCCAGCTAAGCGCGTTATCCAGCCATTTGGGCAGATGGATATTAGCGTGATTGAACTGCGACATTAAGGCCGATATGGTCTGGTATAACATAATCATCCAGAAGGGCACTCCGAGAATCATAATAGCGGCAAAAAGGGCTATTACTCTCCATAGGCTTTCCACCGGGTGGTGTCTGAGGGCGGTAGTGGCGTCTATCTGTGTATCTATGTGGTGAATTTTATGAAAATGCCACATCCAGGCCGTTTTATGCTGTACCCAATGTATGAGCCAGGCCCCAATAAAATCCAGCAGTAATAATGCCAGTATGGTGTGTAGCCACAGCGGCAGTTGGGTCAGGTACAGGATGCCGAACTGCTGGGCGCTGGTCCACCGGGAAGCCTTTACAATAAGAAATGCCAGCCCTGTATTTACAATCACCGTGGTTAATGTAAAAAAGAGATTGGTACCGGCATGGCGGTAGCGGTTGCTGCTAAAACGGAACCGGGGGGCTATGCCCTCAATGATCCATAACAACAATAGCCCGCTCACCAGGATAGCAGTACGGTATACTGACGGAATATTTTCAAAAAAACTTACCATATCATGGTAATATATATAACGGTCTTTTTACGCTATGCTGTGGTTCTCCTTAACCAGGCCAACAAAATCTCTGCAGTGGATATGGGGGATGTGATCTTGTAATACGCAGTAAACATATATCCGTTACTGTTATTACCCTTGCGTTACTGTCCTGAATCCTCGGGTGTGTTCCAACCACTGATTCCGGAGAAAAATTACAACTATTTGGGGAATATAAAAAGGCCTCTTTTAGGCCACAGGCAAAGAAAAAAGCAACCTCTTTGTCAGAGATTGCTTTATGTATGAGTTTTTAGCTATAAGTATTTATCTTTTTAGCATTTAGCTAACAACCGCCGATTAGTTGTTCAGCATCAGCGGCATTACCAGCATAAGGAGGTCCTCATTCTCTTCTTTTTCGGATGGTCTGAGGATACCTGCTTTGGTGGCAGTGGCCAGATCGATGGAGATTTCATCTCCTTCCGCTGCATTCAGCATTTCGATGAGGAATTTCGCATTAAAAGCAATCTGCATATCATCGCCGGTGTACTGGCAGTTCATGCGTTCGTTACCTTCAAAGGAGAAGTCCACATCCTGGGCAGACAACTGGAGTTCGCTGCCGGTGATGCTTAAAGCTACCTGGTTGGTGCTCTTATTAGCGAATACCCCCACACGTTTCAAGGCGTTCTGGAAATCGCTTTTTACCACGGTGAGGCGGTAAGGATTATCTTTTGGTATTACTACCTTATAGTCAGGGAAACGGGCATCGATGAGGCGGCAGATCATCTGTGCGCCTTCGTGTTGCACGAAGAAGTGGTTCTGGCTATAAGCTACTTTAATTTCAGTTTCGTTATCAGGCAGGGCTGATTTCAGCAGGTTCAGCGGTTTTTTAGGCACAATGAAGGTGTCTGCCTGCGGGCACTTTACGTCTGTTCTTACATATTTCACCAGGCGATGTGCATCGGTGGCAACAAAAGTAAGACTGTCCGGAGCCAGCTCGAAGAATACGCCTGTCATAGCAGGTCGCAGGTCATCGTTGCTCACCGCAAACAGGGTTTTATTGATGGCGGTAACAAGACCTGTAGCAGCCATGGTAAAGGAGGTGGTATCATCCGCAGCGGGTTCTTTCGGGAAGTTCTCCGGGTTTTCCCCCATCACTTTATATTTACCATTGTCTGAAGTGATTTCTACTGCGTAGGAGTTCAGGTCAATGTGGAAAGTCAGTGGCTGGTCGGGCAGATTTTTGAGGGAATCCATCAGGATTTTTGCCGGGATACAGATCCGACCGCTTTCCTTGGCTTCCACCTCCAGCTTCACCCGCATAACAGTTTCCAGGTCAGTTGCAACTACAGTCAGTTCGTTTTTGTCAATCAGGAACATAAAATCCTCCAGTATAGGCAATACTGTGTTTGAATTGATAACCCCGCTGATCTGTTGTAATTGTTTTAATAAAGTAGAGGAAGAAACAATAAATTTCATGGTTTATATAAGTTTGCTTATCATTTTTTGTTGAAGGGTAACCTTTAGGGCATGCCGCCCTGATTTTCTCCTGGCACCTCACATAAAAGGTCAAATGTACTGTAAACAAAGATAGAAAGTTTTGTCGTTCTCCCTAATTTCATCACATCTTATACACTAAGATAACGTGGTTTTACACAACGATTTGCAGTCATTCATATATTTCTTTTTAGTATAATACTAGATAGAAAGAATAAAAATACCCCTTCTGGTTAGATGAGATGCAATAACCAGTGCCATTTATTAACGGAAGTGAAAAGAATTTACCTATTCTTTTAAATTATCTTCAAATCGGTTACTTTTGCCGCGCTGAAAAATTATTACAAACCAACAAAAAAAAGCAGGTTATGAAACTGTCTCATTTAGCCGAAACGTTGATTGGATCCGAAATCATTAAGTTAGCAGCTGAAATAAAGGAGAAACAGGCCAAGGGTGAGAAGATATACAACTTCACGATTGGCGATTTTGACCCGAAGGTATTTCCTATCCCGGTTGAATTTGAACAGGAAATCATAACAGCCTATAAGGAGCACCTGACCAATTATCCTCCTGCCGATGGTATCGCGGAGTTAAGACAGGCAGTAGGTGGTTTTATAGCTGAGCGTGAGGGTCTCTCCTACGATCCTGCAAAGGAAATCGTTATTTCCTGCGGCGGTCGTCCTATCATTTATGCTACATTCAGAACCATCGTTGACCGTGGCGAGAAAATAGTATACGCCACACCATCATGGAATAATAACCACTATACCCACTTCCTGGAAGCGGAACACGTAGTGCTGGAAACCAAGGCAGAAAACTTCTTTATGCCTACGGCTGCTGAACTGAAACCGCTCCTGAAAGGTGCTACCCTGCTGGCGCTCTGCTCTCCGCAGAACCCAACCGGTACCGCTTTCGGTAAGCAACAGCTGGAAGAGATATGCGACCTGGTACTGGCCGAAAACAAAAGCAGAGGCGCCGATGAAAAGCCCCTCTATGTATTGTTCGACCAGATGTATTGGGTGCTCACCTTTGGTGAAACACACCACCACAACCCGGTTACCCTCCGCCCGGAAATGAGGGATTATACGATCTTCATCGACGGTATGAGTAAAGCTTTCGCTGCTACCGGCGTAAGAGTTGGCTGGGCGTTAGGACCCGCACACGTAATTGGTAAAATGAAATCCATCCTTTCCCATGTTGGCGCCTGGAGCCCGATGGCAGAACAAAAAGCTGCTGCCCGCTACCTGGTACAGAAAGAAAATGTGGATAAATACCTGCAACACTTTAAAGGCGAAATCGAAGAAAGACTGGTGAAAATCTACGAAGGCTTCGACAAACTGAAAAATGCAGGTCATAAAGTAGAAGCCATTGCTCCCCAGGCTGCTATCTATCTCACCGTTAAATTTGACCTGGTAGGCAAACAAACGGCTGATGGCACTGCGCTTGCAGATCAGGCCGCTGTTACCTCTTACATCCTGAATGAAGCTAAAATAGCCCTGGTGCCGTTCTATGCTTTCGGATCCGCTAAAAACTCTCCATGGTACCGCCTCAGCGTAGGTACCTGCGTGAAAGAAGAGATCCCGGCGATGTTTGAGAAACTGCAGGCTGCACTCGAAAAACTGAAATAGCGGAGAGATCGCCTTCGGCGATTAGAAATTGTCTTGGAGCAGGATTACGCTGATTTTACTGATTAGCTTGATTTTTATTTTTTGATTAATAACAATTAAGGGAGATATAGGCGGATTTTTTTCGCTTATATCTCCCTTAATCATTATAACAAAGTCCGATAACAAATAAATCAAAACATAATCAAATCAGGGCAATCAGTAAAATCAGCGTAATCCTGCTCCAAGACAATTTCTAATCGCCGAAGGCGATTACTCGGCTATATCTCCCAACCCTGACTTTCTGACTTTTATCTTCGAAAAGTTAAATGGGTGTTAAAAGGTCAACTTTAGTTACTATTTCAAAAAAAGTCCCTAATTTTGACCTTGAAACTAAAAAAGTCAAAAAGTTAATGCACACAGAAGCTAAAGATGAAATGAGGGATAAGATCCTGGAGGCGGCTCTGAAGCGTTTTACTCATTATGGCGCTTCTAAAACAACGATGAACGAGATAGCAGATGACCTTCACTGCTCTAAAGCATCGCTGTATTACTATTTCCCCGATAAAAAGGCGATGCACATTGCCGTGTTGCAAAAAATTGCGGAAGCATATTTTCAGCAAATGGAGAAGGAAGCAGTTCAGGTGAAATCGGCTGCCGAAGCATTATATAATATCATTGATCTCCGGAAAGATTTTATCAGCAAATTCTGCCGGCTGGAAATATTTAAAATATTACAGGATAATTCTGCGCTCTTCCTCGAAGAAAAGAAGAAGGCAAAACAACGGGAGTTTAATATCCATACCACCATCATTAAAGCAGGTATTGCATCAGGAGAGTTTAAAGTAAAAGATCCTGAAAAAACCGCGGAACTATTGGTGCTGGCTGCTATGGGATTGCGCTTTTCTGTGCCCGATCATATCCGGGAAGACATGGAGCTGGATGAAGAAATGATGGACCAGGTAATAGAAAAACAAAAACAGTTACTCGAAATTTTCATAAAAGGAATAAAAGCATAAACGGAAATCATGGTAGTGAGAGAAAGGATACTGGAAACTGCGCTGAAAATGTTCAGGACATACGGTGTGAAAGGAGTAACTATGTTTGATATCGCCCGCGACTGTGGGATTTCCAAGAAAACAGTATATGAGCATTTCGAAGACAAACAGGCGCTGATAGACGAAGGGATGCAACAACTGCTGACAAACCATATTAACTACTTCCATGAGTGTTTGCAAACCACAGACAATGCCATCGAAGAACTGGTGCGTAACATGAAGTACGTCACCAATCTGGCTAAAACCCTGAACCCGGTAATGCTGCACGAAATCCAGAAGTATCATCCGGATACCTGGCGCAGTATTGAGAGTTTTAAGTCGGATAACATGCTTTGTAACATCAAAAAGAATTTAAAAAGAGGAATGGCGGAAGGCCTATACCGCCAGAACCTTCATATAGATATTGTAGCACGTATGCGCCAGCTGCAGCTGGAGGCAGCTTTTGACCCGGAGCAATACCCCGCAGATCAATTTGAAATGCATGAGGTAATGGAACAGGTAACGGCCCACTTTATACTGGGAATTGCCACTATCCGGGGACATAAACTGGTAAACCAGTACCTGCAAATAAAAGAAGAAGAATAAAACTACTACGCTAAGATTTATTTTATGAAGCGATTAAAGTTAACGCTTGTCCTCCTCATGGGGATAGGGGTATATAACGGCTATGCCCAAACGCAACTGACCTTACAGGAAGCGCTGAGGTTTGCATTGAACAACAATAAACAATTGGCCAAAACCAAAATGGACGAAGAAATGGGTAAATACAAAACCCAGGAAGTCCGCTCCCAGGCCCTGCCACAACTGAATGGTAACGCTTCTTATACAGACAACCTGATGCTGCAGAAATCGCTCATCCCCGGTGCTGTATTTGGCAAACCGGATAGTTCCATACTGGTGGCTTTTGGTGTTAAATACAATGTTACCGTAGGCGCAGAACTCAGCCAGCAAATCTTTAATCAGGCAGTGTTTACCGGTTTGAAAGCTTCCAAGGCAGGAGAAGAATATTATAAGATACAAACGGAACAATCTGTTGAAAATGTGATCTATAATGTATCACAGCTCTACTACCAGCTGCTGGTAACACAGGAAAAGATCATCACCATCAACAGCAACATCGAGAAGCTTACGCAGCTGGTAAGCGCCACCAAATCTCAATTTGATAACGGCCTCGCCAAAAAAATTGACCTGGACCGTATCAAAGTGAACCTCATCAACAATATGACGCAACGTACACAGTTGCTGAATCAATATGCAACGCAAACCAACAACCTGAAAAAGGTAATGGGCATGCCACTGCAGTCAACTTTCCTGTTGCCGCCCGCTTCACTGAAAGACATTGAAAACAAAGCCGCCGGTGTGTTACAGTATGATGATATGAATCTTGCCAACAGAACGGAATACAAATTATTGAAGAAACAGGAAGAACTGCAGTTATTCCAGAAGAAAGCTTACCAGGCAGAAAATTATCCCTCGCTGTCGTTGTTCGGAAGATACTCTTACAACGGGATGAGTCAGCAATGGGCTTTTTCGAAAGACCCTACCAACTCAACCAGCTGGTTTGGTGCAGCAGCCATCGGCGTATCACTGAAGGTACCCATCTTCGATGGCTTTGGCCGCCGCTCCAAAGTGAGTCAGGCTAACGTAACCCTGCGTCAGCTGGGCAAGCAACTGGAAGACACAGAGCTGACCCTCAACACCGACTACGAAAACGCCAAGCTGATGGTGCGTAGCAACTTATCTACCATCACCACGCAAAAGGAGAACGTGGACCTCGCCAATGAAGTGTATTATTCTACTCAGAATAACTACAAACTTGGCCTGGCAGGCCTGACGGATCTGCTGAACGCAGAAACTTCGCTGGCAGATGCACAAAACAGTTATAACGAAGCCCTGCTGCAATACAAACTGGCAGAGCTGGAGATAATAAAAAGCAAAGGAAGTTTGAAAGACCTCCTGAACTAAACGTATAAACGAAAACAACGATAGAACACACAAACTATTTTGCAGATGAAAAAGTTTATAATCTGGGGCTTGGTGGCAGTAGGTGCAGTAGTACTGATCATGTGGAAACTCAGCGCTAACAAAAAAGCGAACGAGGCTAAAACAGAATTCGTAAAACAAAGCAATATCGGCGACATCCCGGTGCTGGTACAGAAAGTATCCCGCAATGATTTTTCCCAGGGATTCCTGGCCAATGGTAACTTTCAGCCAGTACGCGAACTGACGTACCTCGCCGAAACCGCCGGCCGTATTACCAAACTGCTCGTAGATGAAGGCAGCGTGGTAAGACAGGGACAACCCATTGCTTACATTGATGGTCAGCTTTTAAATACCGACCTCGAATCTGCAAAAGCTAACCTCAACCAGCTGAAAGTAGATAAAGAAAGATACGAGAGCGCGTTCCAGACCGGAGGCGTTACGCAGAAACAAATGGATGATGCACGCCTGCAATACGACATTGCGAAAACGCGCTATGAGGCTGCCAGCCGTCGCGTAAGCGATACTTATGTGAAAGCGCCTATCTCCGGAATTATTAATAAAAAATATATTGAACAGGGTGCTTACCTCTCTGTAGGCAATAAAATGTTCGACATCGTGGATGTATCCAGGCTGAAACTGTCAGTATCTGTACCGGAAGGACAAGTGGTAACACTCAAAACCGGCCAAAAAGTACAGGTTACTTCCAACGTATTCCCTGAAACCCAGTATGAAGGCACTATTACCTTTATTGCTGCAAAAGGCGATAACTCCCTCAACTACCCGGTGGAGATGGAGGTCCGCAATATTGATGGAAAAGACCTGAAAGCAGGTATGTATGGTACTGCACATTTCGTAGATCCGAATGCGGCCAAAACAATTTTCATTGCCCGCACCGCATTTGTGGGTGGCGTAAACAGCAATACCATTTATGTAATGGACGGTAATGTGGCAAAGAAACGCAAAGTAGTGGCTGGCCGCATTGTTGGCGACCAGGTGGAAATACGGGAAGGGCTGAACGAAGGCGACACCGTGATTACCAGCGGTCAGATTAACCTGACTGAAGGCGCTGTTGTAGTGGCTCAGAACGGCAAAAAGTAAGCGAGGAAAATGTATCTGGTGTTTGACCAAATTTTTGCAACATGAAGATTACTGAAGTATCAATTAAGCGACCTACGATCGTGGTGGTGGTGTTCACCATCCTCACCCTGCTGGGCGTGATGAGTTATAAATCGCTGAACTACGAGCTGTTGCCAAAGTTCAGCTCCCCTATCGTAACCATTTCTACGGTATATCCCGGCGCCTCTCCCAATGAGGTGGAAAGTACGATTACCAAGAAGATTGAAGATGCGGTAGCATCTATGGAAAAGATCAAAAAGATCATTTCCAAATCTTCTGAAAGTCTTTCTGTTATTACCGTTGAACTGAACAACGATGCGGATGTGGATATTGCCCTGCAGGATGCACAACGCAAGGTAAACGCTATCCTGGCAGATCTGCCGGGTGATGCCAAGCCGCCGTCGCTCAACAAATTCTCCCTGGATGACCTTCCGATCATGACGCTGTCTGCCACCGCTAAAATGGATGACAAACAGTTTTACGACCTGGTAGATAAGAAGCTGCAGCCATTATTATCCCGGTTACCGGGTGTAGCCCAGGTATCACTGATTGGTGGCCAGGAGCGCGAAATACAGGTAAACGTAGATCCAAAAAAATTGCAGGCTTTCAACTTATCTATCCTGCAATTACGTCAGCTGATCACCAACGCTAACCTTGACTTTCCAACCGGTAAGGTGAAAACTGCCAATGAGCAGATCCTGATCCGTTTGGCCGGTAAATATAAAAACGTAGACCAGCTGCGTAACCTGGTGTTGAAAACAACTGAGGATGGCACACAGGTGCGGCTGACAGACGTTGCCGATGTACAGGATGCCCAGAAAGATGCGGATCGTATTGCCCGCGTAGATGGTGTTAGTGCGATTGCCCTGCAGGTGCAGAAACAAACGGATGCCAACGCGGTAACCGTAAGTGAAGAAATGAAGAAGGCCATCAGCAAAATTGAAAAAGATTATGCTGCGAACGACCTGAAAATGCTGGTAGCAAACGATTCCTCCGACTTTACACTGGAATCTGCCGACTCGGTAATACATGACCTTATCCTCGCGGTAGTGCTGGTGGCTGTTGTGATGCTGTTGTTCCTGCACAGTATCCGAAGTGCGTTGTTTGTAATGATTTCCATTCCGGCTTCCCTCATTGCTACGTTCATCGGTATGAAATTGATGGGCTTCTCGCTCAACCTCATGTCATTATTGGGCTTGTCGCTGGTAGTAGGTATTCTCGTGGATGATGCGATTGTGGTGCTGGAAAATATTTACCGGCATATGGAAATGGGTAAGAATCGTGTTCGTGCGGCATTTGATGGTGTGAAAGAGATAGGCTTCACCGTTACCTCCATTACGCTGGTAATTGTGGTGGTGTTCCTGCCCATCTCTTTAACTAATGAGCTGGTATCAAAGATCCTGCGTGAGTTTTGCGTGGTGGTAATGATTTCCACGATGCTTAGCTTGTTGTCGTCGTTTATGATTGTGCCGCTATTATCATCCCGCTTTGGTAAGCTGGAACATATTACCGGTAAAAACATTTTTGAGAAATTCATTCTCTGGTTTGAAGCACAGCTGCAGAAGTTCACCAACTGGATGACCAGTATCCTGAAATGGGCGCTGGGTCATAAAAGGATCACCATAGCCGTGGCAGTTGGTTTATTGGTAGCTTCTTTCATGCTGGTAGGTAAAGGCTACATCGGTGGAGAGTTTATTCCCAAGGGCGACCGCGGACAGTTCATCGTAATGCTGGAAATGCCAAAGGATGCATCTGTAGAACAAACTAACCTGGCCACACGTACTGCAGAAAAATATCTTAATAAAAAACAGGAAGTTACCCGTTTGATCACAACAGTAGGTCAAACCAGTGAAGATGGTTTTGGTAACGCGCAGTCAACTGCTTATAAAGCGGAAATCACCGTAATGCTGGTGGGTCCGGAACACCGTTTGGATGCTTCCGATATCTATGCCGCCAAGATCAAAAAAGAACTGAAAAGTATCTTACCTGGTGTAAAGGTAAAAACCACGGATGTAAGTATCCTCGGCACCGCAGAGCGGGCGCCGGTAGAGCTGGTGGTGATGGGTACGGAGCTGGACAGCGTAATGAACTACGCTAAAAGAGCCATGGATACGCTCAAAACTATCAGTGGCGCTACAGAAGTAAAACTGTCGGTAGAAGATGGTAACCCGGAAATTAATGTGCAGGTAGACAGGGATAAGATGGCCGCACTGGGCCTCACACTGGATGCCGTGGGTGGTACTATGCAAACCGCTTTCAGCGGTACAGCCGATGACTCTAAAGTAAAGTTCCGTCAGGGGGATTATGAGTACGATATCAACATCCGTTTTGATGATTTCAACCGTAAGAACCTGGAAGATGTATCCAATATACAGTTCATCAACGATAAGGGGCAACTGATCAAGCTGTCGCAGTTTGCTGTGATAACAGAAGGCTCAGGACCCAGTCACCTGGAAAGAAGGGATAAAAACACTTCTGTATCAGTGCAGGCGCAGGTAATGGGGCGTCCGTCAGGTACGGTTACCCAGGAATTTTCCGACAAGCTGGCAAAAATGGACAAGCCCGCCGGGATCAACTACATTTTTGGCGGTGATGCAGAAAACCAGGGCGACTCCTTTGGTACCATGGGCGCGGCATTGCTGATCTCCATTGTGCTGGTGTACCTGATCATGGTGGCGTTGTACGACAACTACATTTATCCTTTCGTGGTATTGTTCTCTATTCCGCTGGCGATCATCGGTGCATTACTGGCACTGGCACTCACCAACAATACGCTGAACATCTTTACCATCATGGGCATCATTATGTTGATCGGGTTGGTGGCGAAGAATGCGATCATCCTGGTGGATTTTACGAACCAGATGAAAGAGCAGGGCCAAAGTACTTACCAGGCGCTGATTCATGCCAACCACGCACGCTTGCGTCCTATCCTGATGACTACCATCGCGATGGTGATCGGTATGTTGCCTATTGCATTGGCAACAGGTGGTGTGGGGTCCATTAAAAATGGATTGGCCTGGGCTATCATCGGTGGTTTGATGAGCTCCATGTTCCTTACCCTGATTGTGGTGCCGGTGGTATACATGATCGTAGATATGGGTATGGCGAAGCTGGGAATGGGCAGGTTGTCCAGCAAACGTTATATCAGGCAACGTATGGTGGCCTCTTATGAAGAAGTGCCTTTAAATGAAATTCATTCGAATTAAAGATATGTTACTAACAGTGTAACAGTTGTAGGTTTAGGTAATAGCCGGAGTAATCATACTCTGGCTTTCTTTTTTTCTTGAGAAGTACGAAACCTGCCATTTGGTGTATTATTATTTTCACGCGACCTCAATTTTGTTCTTTGTTCGCGATTTGCGAACAAAGAACAAAAGCCGTATCTTTAAGATATGAGAGGTCATAATGGAATGCGTCCCCAGGACGTAGTAATCTTATTGAAAATATTAACAATGCGGGATAATTGGCAGTACAGGGATCTGTCAAATACCTTGTCTATTAGTATTTCAGAAATATCGGAGTCTTTAAACCGCAGTTGTATCGCCGGTTTAATAGACGAGCCGAGGAGGAAAGTATTTCGTATCTCATTAATGGAGTTTATTCAATATGGACTGCATTATGTTTTTCCGCAGATACCTGGTCAGGTTGTTACAGGAACTCCTACTGCTCACTCACATCCGTTTTATAAAAATCATTTTGCCAGTGAATCCAATTATGTCTGGCCGGATGATCAAGGCTCAATGAGAGGGATGTTAATTGAACCATTACATAAGGGAGTAGTGAAAGCTGTAAAAGAAGATGCCCTGTTGTATAAAGCTTTGGCAAGTATCGACATAATCCGTGTGGGTAAATCCAGGGAAAAAAAGCTGGCTATAGAAGAGCTCGGGAAAATCATATTAATATGAGTCATAGAGAAAACATCACCAGGATAAAAGCAGTTTATAACGCTTTGGAAGAATTAAAACGGGAAGTTGTATTTGTGGGAGGCGCGACCGTCTCTTTATATGCTGATAGAAAAGGAGAGGAAGTAAGGCCGACAAATGATGTTGATATTTTGATTGAGTTGTTGAATTATAAAGGGTATCAACAATTGGAAGATAAACTTAGAGAAAAGGGATTTTCGAATGACCAGGAGTCGAAGATAATATGCCGTTATAAGGTACTCGGTATCGTTGTAGATGTGATGCCTACTTCAGATGAAATTCTTGGGTTCTCCAATAAGTGGTATAAGCAGGGATTTGCCACTGCAATGGATTATCAATTGGAGCCTGAAGGGAATGTAAACTATATCATCAGGATATTTAAGCCTGAATACTTCATTGCTACCAAGCTGGAGGCTTTTAAAAACCGAGGGAAAGCTGATGGAAGAACAAGTTCTGACTTTGAGGATATTGTTTATGTTTTTAACAATCGGACCACAATTTGGCAGGAATTAAACAATGCAGATAAAGATGTGAGAGATTATCTCCATAAATCTTTTACAGAATTAATAAATAATGTTTATCTGGATGAATGATAGATGCAAATATGGATTTTTCGGAAAAAGGACGAACTAAATTTATTATCGATAATATCAGGCAATTTGCATCATTATAGTAATTGTGGAATTCTTTGATTTTAACAATAAATTCTTTCCTTTTCACAACCCCGTTTATCTCTCCACAGTTTATATTTGCAGCAAATACATTTATTCCTGACAGTTCTCCCAAAAAACGATCAACAGACAGAAAACATGCTGGTGGCGGATAACCAGCCGAAAATAATTCCACTGAAAGACTATGGATTATGAGATGTACCGGAAAGTGATTTACAGCCACTTCCCGGTGACAGATTATTTTCTTGCTAAAAGCAGCATATGCGAAACAGGAAAAGGGATAGGTAAGGGTACACTATTTTTGCACGGGCGCATCAATTGTACCTTACCTTCCAGCCTGTTATTCACAATCCACTCGTTACGCCAGGTAGCAGACAAATTATCCAGCCGCAGGCCGGCTTCTTCCAGGGCGGCTTTCCAGTCTTCATAATTCCAAAAACAAAACGTTTCATGCATTTCACTGAGCCAGTTGTCGTGGTAATCCTTTTTGAACAGGAATTCACACGCATTTTGCATGGACAACTGTGCATAAGTTTGTCCTGCTATGGTTACCCATTCATAGGGTAATTGAAAGCCTTCCTGGCGGCGGAAGTCCTTCGAGAACTGCTTGAACAGCGCTTTGGTCGACAGCTTTCCCAGCCAGGCGGCCAGTTCATGTGTATCGGCATGTTCGGGTAATTCGATATCATTTTCCCCATCGGTTTCATTGAGCCAGAGCAAAATGGTTTCGTCTTTGTTTTCCGGTCCTACTACATCCCGGTTTATCCAGACGCCGCCGGGAACCAGTTCATTATAACGGTTACGTATAAACGCGATCAGGTCTTCCCGGCTGCCGTATGATTCTATTTCATGGGTGAGCGAAGAAGTATGAATGGTATTCATGCTGCCGGCTTCAAATACGAGGCTGGTCACTGCATTTTTTTGCGAGAAGAACACGGATGGGTTGGCGAATTCGCCGTTATGTTTTCTTTGAAGACAGATATCATACAAATGACGGGATACCTCTATACCGTAGAAATCGCATTCATGCAGGCGATCATCTTCGCAGGCCATTTTTATCCACGAACCAACGGCGCAGCCGATATCGCCGATGTTGCCCGGCTGAATATAGGGAGCTGTTTCCCGGTATTTCTGGGCGGCGATGTCGTCCATTTGTTTCACGTATACGTTATAGTCACGCGTAGCAGTAAGATCGCCGTCTGCGCCAATGATAGGATCTTTCAGGATATGTTGCACCTTGTCCCCTACATTGTAGAGCGACCAGATTTTGAAAGAAGCCGGGTGCATCTGGTCGAGGATGGTTTTGTTTTTTCGCCAGTCGCCGGCCTGCGCTACCAGCTTTACAATATCCCAGGGCATGGGTTGCGTGAACTGGTTGCTTTCCGGGTCCCACTCTGCCGGCAGTATGGTGAAGCCATGTTTGATGTACATCTCCTTTACTGCGGTGGAGCAAATAACGAGGGTATTGGCCGGGGTGAGGGAATGGATCCCTTCACTGGAATGCCGTATAGTCTTTACCGTATATTCTGTAAAATCATTGATCACGCCTACATCGTCGATACCGTATACGTATACCGGCACATCCAGGGAGTTGGAAAATTCCTGGATGATCATAGCGCGGAGGTAGAATGGCACCGGGTTCCGTTTGGTGCCTAAATGATTGGCGGAGGTAACTGCGAAGATCACGCCTTCTATTTCCTGTGCGACTAACGGTTGGCCATACACGTCTTTTTCGCCTTCCAGTTTACATTTGATCAGGCGGTTCAGGTATTTGAACTGAAAATCTGTTAGCAGGTGATGCCGGCCGGGGATGAGTAAATACATGCCATGAAGTTAAGGGAATGCGATGATTTTTTGTATACGTATTATGCAAAAATAACAGAGGGTGTATCGTAGATCTGATACACCCTCCTGAGGAAAACACGGTTGGAAGAAATAAGAATACGTTATAATGTTGCAGTTTTTCTGACTTCATCAAAGGTGTAGCTGAGTGTTACTTCACCATTTTCAAATACCGTATGTAACAGGTCGGCAGATGCAGGCGCCTCTTCTTCAGACACTGTTTTGAAAGTATTGTTGTCTTTTATGAGTCTGAGTTTCCCGGCTTTTGATTTTTTGAAAGAAGTGCGTAACTGGCCGCTGGCGTCTAGTTCCACGGGCATCTTCTGAACATTGATGGCTTTTCCGTTTACCACAGCGTAAGCGCATTTGAGGGCAAACTCCTGGGTGTCGCGGTTTACACGTTGCAGTAAGGCGCCTCCCATGCCCAACACCAGGTTTTCTGCGCTGATGCCGGCCTGCTTCAAGGCTTCCAGTATGCCGGGGATAGATGAATAGCTGATGCCATCGCCCTGGATTACCCTTACCTGCGGAGGCAGTACTTTAAATCCTTTTTCATTGGTGCTATAGCCGAATTTATCCATCAGTATGGTGAAGATACGGAGCAGGGTTTGTACCGGATCGCCGCTATCAGGGCGAATTACCAGCGTGCCTTCTCTTTTGAGGATCTGTTCTTTTAAAGCAGTGCCCCAGTATTCTTCACAGGCCCTGAAAATGTTGTAGGAATCAGATACACAGGCGATAGTGCCGGTAGGATAACTATCCAATATATGTTTGAATATTTCCAGTTCTCCTTCTTCTCCAAGAAGTGTAACAACGGAGTGTTCGGTAGCCGGGATAGATAAACCGGGTGCGGCAGGGGCATCGTAATATTTCTTCGCAAATACGGAGCCGGGGATGGTGTCGCTGCCCGCAAAGCTTACCAGGTGGGCACTCCCGCCGATACCAGCGCTTTCAACAGAGCTGGCGCCACGGAATCCAAAGTCGTTCAGCACAAAGTCGATACCGCCGAAGGCAGCTGTACTGGCTGTTTCTTCATAATATTTCTTTACTACTTTTTTTATTTCCCTGGATACGGATGCCACGGTGCAGGGGTACCACACCTGCATCAGCAGTGTTTCAAGGAAGTTGGTGAGCCAGAAGCATTCCGGGTCGGTGTTTTCTATGGTCATCAGCACATTTCGTACAGGCACTACCGTGCCTTCTGCCACTGCTTTGATACGAACGGGGAGTTTACCGCCGTATTTATCGATGATGTATTCAAAGCGGCTGCGGTCAAATACATCTTTCCGGCCAAACACTTCTGTGAGGATGGTTTCGGCCTCGTCCAGTTTTTCTTTGGTGAATACCACCCCGCTCAGGTATTCTTTCAGAAAGTATTGTAAGCCATAGAAAACAGTTTCTTCAAATTTGCCGCCGCGGCTTTCCAGATAAGAGTAAATGAATTGTGTACCGGGAATGTACAGTTTATGGTGGGAATATTTATAAGCATCGGCCAGGAGGATGAGATTTTCCTTTGTCATGTCTCAAAAGTTTTAGTCTTAGTCAATATATTTTTCGGTCAGTTTTGCCAGCAGGGGAATATGTGTATCATTGATCTCTCCTCTGGCAATTAAACCAGGTATATCCGTTACCGTTATCCAGCGGATTTCCTGTAAGTCATCGCCGGCGGTGGGTTCGCCATATATAAGGTCTGTGCTGAACAGCGTGGTGATGATTTTGTTTACTTCGCTGCGGTAGCGCCAGTCATTTACCCTGAGGGAAGCTACATATTGCATGGGACCGGTTTCCACCGCGCCGCATTCTTCCTGTAACTCCCTGGCGGCGGCCATTTCGAAGTTGTCGTCTGTTGGGTCGGAAAAACCTCCCGGGAGACGCCATACGTTTTCGTTTGGCTTGCGGCCCAGCAACAGTTCTTTCTTATCGTTCCTGAACAATGCAATATCTACAGTAGCATATACAGAAGGAAAGAGATTGTAAGTATTGTAGATGATACCGGCGCGGAATTCTTCCGTATCAAACACCTTGTCAGATATCGCTTCCCGCATGGCGGTGGCGTTATAATCCTGTACCGGAGGCAGGGCTTCTGTTTTATATTTGCCGGAGTAGGTATCCATAAAGCTGTTGCGGCTGCCGTACAGCAAAAAGCTTTCGTGCGGGAAGTTGTTGCTGAGCAGTTCATCCAGTTTCTGTGACCATACATCATCGCTTTTCTGATCACTCAGGGGCAGTACAATGATTTCCGGAAATTGCTGCTTGATCATCCGTTCACGGGTATAGTAATCCAGTGGGTTTTTGCGGCTGCCTCTCACCGGGCTAACGCCGAGTATGATGAGTACGCGGTTGTGCTTTTGTTTCACCTGGCGGATGAGTTCCAGGTGCCCTTCATGGAGGGAAGGCGTTTGGAACCGGGCGATAATAACTCCTGTGGGCTTTGTGTTTTGCATATCCGAGCTATTTTGTGTAATTGTTACACAAATATAGAAACCGTTTCTGTATTTCCAAAATATTTCTTGTAAAAAATACACAAAATAGGAAATGCGGTTGCTACAGGATATTAATATAGGGATTATTGCAGGGAAAATGGCATGTGGAAGAATTGCCGGCATGCCGTGGCTGTTCAATCTTTAACCGGCCTGTATGATGCGACGGGTCTATATTTCAAACGTCATTCCTTCTTTCTTCAGCTTAAAATACCTGGCTTCGTCAAAGCTGAACAGCTTTGCGGGCCTGCCCTGCGATACCTGTTTCTGTTTTTCGTTATGGGCAATCAATATCCCGAGATGATTAATCTTCTTCTGGAAATTGCGGCGGTCGATAGGCCGGTCCAGCAGGGTTTCGTAAAGTTTTTCCAGGTCGGCGATAGGGAATTTATTATCCAGCAGTTCAAAGCCGATAGGCTCGTAACGGATCTTGTTGCGGAGGCGTTGTACGGCAATATTAATAATGGCGGCGTGATCAAAAGCCAGTGTGGGCAGGTCTTTGATATTGAACCATTTGGCGTCTTCTGCATCGGAACTGGCGGCCAGTTTGAAATTGGTGGGATTTACCAGACCGAAGTAAGCAATGGATACTACCCTTCCGCGCGGGTCGCGGCCGGGTAAACCAAAAGTATACAGCTGTTCGAGGTAGTTGATATTTACGCCGGCTTCTGTCAGCAGTTCACGGGTAACGGCCGCTTCCAGCGCTTCATCGTCCAGCACAAAGCCGCCGGGCAGCGCCCAGCTGTGCAGGTATGGCTCAATGGTACGCTTGATTAGCAGCACCACGATGCCTTCTTTGGGAATATATCCAAATACCACTGCATCTACAGTTAGTCTGATGTTTTGTATGATCGGCAAACTCTTATCTGATTATTTTGCTTGAATGTAATGTTCCAGTTGGGCAGTGCCTTTGTGTAAATTTACGAACAAAGGATTTTTCTGTGGATCAAAAACGATGATGGTGCTTTGTTCCCAGATATCCTGCGGGGTGGGCAGCTCAATGATCACTTCCTGGCCGTTTTCGCGGTGGAAAAGCAAACTGTCTTTTCCCGCCATATGTCTTTTATACTGGTGCTGATCCAGGTAATCAGTCAGCTCTTTTCTCAATTGCAGTACAGAATCGGTCAGCGGGTTGGAGGCCGGCTTGAACTCGCGGTACACGTAGCACTTTTCGGTGATAACGTCGTAGGCCGATCTGTCGGTGGTGCGTTCATCGTTACGGGTATGGTTACACGCAAACAGCAACAAAGCAACTCCCAGTAGTGATAATATTTTTTTCATGATCTCATAGCTTTAATGTTCGTAACAATCATAGTTGCGTTGCCGGTAAATTTTCCCGTCGCGGAATTCTATGATAGTGCAAATGAATGCTTTCATTATTTGTCCCCGGCGGAAATGCCCGGCATCCACGCCTATTTCCCCTGTCCATTTGGCTTCTACCACCAGGGTATTTCCTGATTCCACTACTTTCAGCACGCTGAAGTGCTGCGATTTCAAAATTATTTTATTGGTGACCATGCTTTCCAGCATGATCTCAAAGTTCCGTTGTTTAATTTCATTCGAGAGCTGGTTTGGATATTCAGTCTGAATAATATTTGGATGAAAGATCCTGGCAAATTCAACGGGATCTGCTGAAAAGCTCTCCAGCAGCTGGAAATACCGGTATATAAGCGCCAGTTTCTCGTCCATTTATAGGGATAAATTGAAATTTTACGAATGACGTATTTATGCGAAAATATACATTTCGCACTTATATGTAACCTGCAAATTTTGAAGCGATCTTAATTCGGGCACCTCACTGGATGCTGCTGAAGGCGAGTTTATCCCTGTTATTTGTTTTGTCGATGATGTTGTACACCAGCTTCAGCACATGCAGGGTGCCATCGTAGTTCACTTTATCTGCGGAAGTATTTTTGCAGAAATAGAGTACCGGTATATTTTTTTTGTAGAAAGATGCATGATCGGAGTTGCTGATACCACTGGAATCATATACCAGTGGCAGCTCTTTGCCGGCAGCTTCCTGAACAATGGCCGACCATCCGGGCGATGTGCCGGTACCACCGATCTGTAATGCCGTACCCGGGTTCAGGGTGCCGATACCATCCATATTAATCATGTAGTTCACCTGCGAAAGATCTACGGTACTGTGGGACGCAAAGTAGGAAGAGCCGGAAAGTCCCTGTTCTTTCCCTGAAAAGGCGATAATAATATAATTGTTGTTATGAAGACGGGAGCCTTTCAGTAAGCGGGCTATTTCCAGCATGGCGGCGGTGCCGCTGGCATTGTCTTCCGTTTTGTCGGTGGTTTCCCAGCCGCGGTAATCGTAATGCGCGCCAATCACGATGGTTCTGGGAGCTTTATTGTTGATATAGCCGATTACGTTGGTGCCATTACGTTTTATAGTTTTGAAGGCTACCTGCATGTGAATAGGAAATCCATCCGCGTCGTCAGCGCTCAGTTTTTTGCTGACGTCGGCATTAAGCCATACGGCCGGGATGCCGGCGGCTTTGGGACGTTCGGCCAGCCATTTCATTACTTCGGGAGCCGTTTCTTTGCCATTGTAAAATACCACACCGGTGGCGCCGGATTTTTCGGCAGTCTGTGTTTGCTGTAAATACTGGTCTGACATGCTTTTCCGGCCGTCGGTATCCAGTTCGGCTGCATTGATCAGCCAGATATTATCGGGTTCGTTCACCCCCGGAATAGCTTCTCCTTTGGCCGATTTGCCGGCACTGAAAGGCAGTGGCACAAATTGTTTACCTGCTTCCAGTTTGTTTCCGCCAATGGTCATCTGACAGTCTGCCGACGGTTCACGGGTTTCTTTTACTGTAAATGCCTGTAAAAAACCATCCTCGCCCATAGGCGTCAATCCTATTTTCTGCATTTGCGCAGAGATATAGGCGGCTGCCAGCTGTTCGCCAGGAGCACCGGTACTGCGGCCTTCCAGCTTATCGCTGCTCAGGTAACTGATGTGTGTTTGCAGGTTAC
Source organism: Chitinophaga sp. ARDCPP14 (assembly GCF_051362515.1). Lineage (NCBI taxonomy): Bacteria > Pseudomonadati > Bacteroidota > Chitinophagia > Chitinophagales > Chitinophagaceae > Chitinophaga > Chitinophaga sp. ARDCPP14. The sequence continues at coordinate 852,133 of NZ_JBKIXB010000002.1, forward strand.
CAATTGTTTTGCGGTCTTCCTTTTTCTGGGCATGAACGTGTATGGTTACAACTATCAATGGTAACAGCCAGGTCTTCTTTTTCACAGCGAATCTGTTTTGGGTGTTGCAGCAAAATTACGAATTACAGACGGCCCAAAGCACATCGGCAGTTAATTCTTTTGACTATATCATTGTATTTTAAGTATTTATAATGTATGCCTTTCGTCTTAAAACAGTCATACCCCGTTTTATGTTGGCCGTTCATAATTTCCAAATCGCTATTTTTGCCCCGTTTTAAAAACAAAGTATGAAAAACACGCCTTTTACAGAGAAACACATTGCGCTGGGCGCCAAAATGGCTGCCTTTGCGGGTTACAACATGCCTATTTCCTACACTGGTATTAACGACGAGCATCAGGCGGTACGTACCAACGCCGGTGTGTTTGATGTAAGCCACATGGGCGAATTTATTTTAAAGGGTGAAAATGCGCTGGACCTGATTCAGCGTGTTACCAGCAATGACGCTTCCAAGCTCACTGCCGGGAAAGCGCAGTACAGCTGCCTGCCAAACAACGAAGGCGGTATCGTAGATGACCTGCTCGTTTATTGTATCGAAGAAAATAAAGTATACATGCTGGTGGTAAACGCCAGTAATATTGAAAAAGACTGGAACTGGATTTCCCGGTTCAACACCAAAGGAGTGGAAATGCACAACATTTCCGATAAAACCTGCCTGCTCGCCATCCAGGGCCCCAATGCTACCAGCATCCTCCAGCCGCTTACAGAAACCGACCTGGTGAACATGAAGTACTACACCTTTACCAAAGGAACCTTTGCAGGCGTACCAAATGTAGTGATCAGCGCTACCGGGTACACCGGCGCAGGCGGCATCGAAATTTATTTTGAAGATACCGACGGAGCAGCCGATAAGATTTGGGATGCCATCTTCGCAGAAGGCACTCCTAAAGGTCTGAAGCCTATCGGTTTGGGCGCACGTGACACACTTCGCCTGGAAATGGGATTCTGCCTCTACGGAAATGATATCGACGATACCACTTCTCCAATGGAAGCAGGTTTGGGTTGGATTACCAAATTCACCAAACCATTTACCTCCAGCGAGTTATTCGCAAAACAAAAGGCAGAAGGCGTTACCAAAAAACTGGTAGGCTTTGAAATGGTAGATAAAGGCATTCCCCGCCACGACTACGAAATCAGGGATGCTGCAGGTAATGTAATTGGCCGCGTAACTTCGGGCACCCAATCGCCCTCTATGCAGAAGGCTATCGGTCTCGGTTATGTGAAAACGGCTTTTGCAGCACAGGATACAGAAATTTTTATTGCAGTAAGAGACAAGGCCCTGAAAGCAAAAGTGGTAAAAGTGCCTTTCCTGAGCTAGGAATATGTATGAATAGCCGGTTAAAGTTGTTAATTTCGGTGCCTGGAAAGTTTTCGGTGCACCGGAATTTTTATATTTTATTACCATATCTATGCCTACTATTCATTTAACTACCGTTATCTATGCTCCCCTGGAGCGGGTCTACGACCTGAGCAGGAGCATTACGCTGCACAAGCGAAGTATGTCGCACCGGCAGGAAGATGCGATAAAAGGCCGCACCAACGGCCTGATATCTTATAATGAAACAGTGACCTGGAGAGCAAAGCACCTGGGAAAAATGAGGGAACTGACCACTAAAATCACTGCCATGCGTCAAAACGAGTTTTTTACCGATGAGATGACTGCCGGCGACTTTACCCATATGAATCATGAACATTACTTTAAACCAATAGAGAATGCCACGGTGATGATTGATATTATGGACTTTGGCGCCCCTTATGGTTGGTTCGGAAAAGTATTTGAGCGGCTCTACCTGCAAAAATATATGACCAGGCTCCTGCAGGAAAGAAATAATACCATTAAGGATTATGCAGAGAGCGAAAAGTGGCGGGTAATCCTTGATTAAAGCAAAACATAACTGAATGACAGATAGCAACAAACCCAGCCTGGAAGTATGTTTATCTCCGGCATTATTACATTTGTTTGATGTAAAAAACAGCATCGTAGTTATCATAGATGTACTGCGCGCTACCTCCACCATCTGCACCGCCCTGTACAACGGTGCTTCCCGGGTAATACCGGTTGCCAGCGTGGAGGAATGTGTGAACATCGGCCGCGCGATCAGCGGTATCACCGCCGGTGAAAGAGATGGCAGGATAGCAGAAGGACTGGCATACGGCAATTCTCCCTTTGAATATCCACGCGAGTTCGTGGAAAATAAAACACTGGTACTCACCACCACCAACGGTACTAAGCTGCTCCACATGGCTAAAGATGCCATACAAATCATTACCGGTTCCTTCCCCAACATCAGCGCTGTTTGCGATTACCTGGTGGCACAAAACCAGAATGTCATCCTCGGTTGCGCTGCCTGGAAAGACCGTGTGAACATGGAGGATACCTTGTTTGCCGGCGCCGTGGTAAGCCGCATTAAAGAGCACTTTGACGTAAACTGCGACTCCGCCATTGCTGCGGAAACACTTTACCACTCCGCTAAACACGATATCTATACCTTCATGAAACAGGCCTCCCACTACAAACGCCTCGCGCAGTACGGCCTGGAAAAAGATATTCACTACTGTCTTACTGCAGACGGCGCCAACGTGTTGCCACTGTTCAGAGACGGGGAACTCATTGCAGGGTGAGCGCGGATTTTGTCTTTCTCAGGATTACGCTGATTATACTGATTTTTTGGATTTTATCCTTTGGATTTTTAAAATGATTAAGGGAGACATAAGCGGATATTTCCGCTTATGTCTCCCTTAATCATTAAAATCAAATATGGTCAAATCTTAGTAATCAGTATAATCAGCGTAATCCTGAGAAAGACAAAATCCTACTCCTTTGGGGCGATACCTTTGTTCAGTGCAAAAAATATGGTTACCAGTAACATCGTCAGCGGATAGGAAATTTCGGCAAAGGGCGCGCCGCTGGTAATTTTAAACAGCGTTGCCACTACCATGGTAAGTAGTAAGGCAATTGCCGCCGGCCGTACAAAGAAGCCGGTGATCAGTGCAATGCCTCCCAGGAATTCAGCCATGGTAGCCAGAAAACCCCAAACCGCCGGCCAGAAAGTAATACCCATTATTTTCAAGGTGCCGCCAAGAAATTCCCAGGTACCGGCGCCGCCGGCAATTTTCATAATACCAAAAATTGTGAATAGTACGCCAATGCCTATACGAAGAATAAGAAATGCCAGTTTGTTGTTGTTTGTCATAGAAAAGAGTTTAAAAATGTGATGCAAAAATAAGATGATGAACCAGGGAAGTCGATGGATAAAATGTGTTTTGTATTGGACTTTTTTTACCGGCCTTGTTTCATTGGCTGGTCAGCCAGGTGGACTAAATTTTGGAGCATCCATGAAATAAAAACAAATGGTTCTGTTATGCCGGCTTGTTCGCTTTGACCAAAAAATCCTATATTCTGTTTCCTAAAGAGGATGATATGACACACTATATCTGCAGCACCTGCGGGGTGCAATATGATGCCACAGAAAAGGCGCCGGCATGCTGTCCTATTTGTGAAGATGAGCGGCAGTATGTAAACCCCGGCGGACAAGCATGGACGACCCTGGAACAGGTGCGGCAAACCCACCGGAATATTATAGAAATGGTGGCGTCCGATCTTTATGCTATTTACACAACGCCGGATTTTGCCATCGGGCAGCGGGCGCATTTATTGATTACCCCATCCGGGAATATCCTCTGGGATTGCATAGCTAACCTCGACGCCTCTACGATTAATATTATTGAAAAACTGGGTGGCATCAAGGCTATTGCCCTCTCCCATCCGCATTATTTCTCCACCATCGTGGAATGGAGCCATGCTTTTGGCAACATTCCCGTTTATGTACACCAACTGGATGCCCAATGGCTACAGCGCCACGACGATGTGATTAAATTATGGGCAGGCAATGAATTGCCGCTGTGGGACGGCATCCGGTTGGTATTATGCGGTGGTCATTTTGCCGGCGGCAATGTGTTGTATTCCCCGGCCGGAAAGGGATGTTTGCTTGTGGGCGATGTGGTGCAGGTATCTTCCGACAGGAAAACTGTATCGGTGATGTACAGTTATCCGAATAATATTCCTTTATCTGCCACCGAAATTAATACCCTGCATGCCGCCATAAAACCGTTAAACTATGATGCGATGTATGGCGCTTTTGGAAAATATATTAAAACCGGCGCCAGGGAGGCTGTCGACTTTTCACTGGAAAGATATCTGAAACGTATACGGTAAACGATTGATAAACAAGCTTCTATATTTAAAAAAAATTATGTTGAAAAATACGCGTTACACCGCCATAGTAAACGGAGAGCGGTTAACGGGTTCTTAATGAGTGACCCGCGGGTTATTAGAAATTTTCTGCTTACTTTTGTGGATTGCCTTTTTATCAGCTGTTAAGTTTTTTTGATATATCTAGTAACCCTTTTGCTGATAATAAAAAGCGGGCAACAACGTATAGTATGTCGCTACCCCATTTGCTAAAATATGTTTACAACAACGGCACTGATGAAGTGATCCGCAGGGGGAAGCGTATTTTTTCGGCCGGGGGCGTTGAGCTCATCGAGGCAGACCCGGTGCTGAAAACAGCTACCTTCCGCGTTAAGAGCGACACACATGCCAATTATTACCGTGTTTCCATCAATAAGTATGGAGAAACTACCGGTATGTCCATCCGGTGCCAATGCCCTTACAACCTGGGCGACATCTGCCGGCACGAGGCGGCAGCACTGTTCCAGCTCCAGGAAATGCTGGACAAAAATCATTTCGAGAGCTTCGACACACAGTTTGATCAGCAGCATACGCTGATTAAAATGAAGTCTATCGATATCAAATCCATTAAACTGCTTACCTCCGGTACTATACTGGCAGAAGCAGAGGAAATTGCCAAGAAACATCCCGCCAAAATAAGCCTGGCGAAAGATGAAAAGGTAGAAGCCCTGCTGAAAGTCAATGGAGAAGAGTTCCCGCTGATCATTCAACGGAATGAAGAACGGTTTTTTGATACGCATTGCACCTGCGATGAAACAGAACATGCACTGTGTGTACATAAAACAGCCCTCTTCCTGCAACTCCTGCAGAAAAACGGTCCGTTTTATTTCGATACCCTCCGCAACTGGGACAAGGAAAAGAACAAGCTGCTATCCTTATACGGCTATTCTCTTACCGACGACCTGGACGGAAAGTTTGCCTTCTCCTATATGGACGGCAAACCGTTTTTACGTGTACTGGACCCCACCATCAAACGGGTAGATGGCGCCGCCGCAGGCAGCAGGCAACCGGTTACGGCTCCCCCGCCACCGGAAGAAACCATTACCATTACACAACGGCTGGCAGCGGTTTTCAACGCCAACGAAACATTATACCCTTATTTCAAAATAGACCTGGTAAGCGGCGAAATTAACGAAGAGCAAACTGCCTTCGTATCACTGGCCAGCAAACTGGATCTTACCAAATACGTCGACTTCTACCAGTTCAAGGAAAAAGACCGGGAACTGATAGCGCCTATACGAAAATTACAGGGCAGCGAAGTCAGCAAATTTCTCAGCAAAAATTCTCCGTTTGCCGGTATCTGGGAAAATATAACGCACGAAAATGCAGAAGAACTTCCCACGGAAACAAAAGAACTGATGCTGGAATACCTGCATCCTAAACTCGCCAAACTGTTCCCACAGCTGGCAGAGCATGGATTGGTATTTGAACTGCCCAACCGGCAGGCGTTTAAAACAAAGAACCTGCAACAACTGCAGATAGGCGCGGACAGGCTCAAACTGGTCATTAAAACCAACACCGGCGATACGCATGTAGACATCAACTGCTACGTGACCATCGAAGGAGAACTGGTGAATGTGTCTGAAAACGAATGGGAAAGCCCGTTGCTGTTCCTGCACAAACAGATGATCTATTTGTTTGAAAGCCCGCAGGATGCCCTGCACGTGGAGCTCTTCCGTCAAAACGGTCAGCTGCGCATCGCTAACAAAGACTGGCCCGCTTACCTGAAAGACTACCTGCTGCCATTGAGCCGTCAGTACGATATCCAGTTCGATAAAGGACTGCTGGCAGAACTGAAAGATGTAATGCCCGAGCCACGGGTATTCCTGAAAGAATTGGGCGAAACTTTTATCATACAACCCGGATTTGCTTACCGCGGCCAGGAAGTGGAGTGGAACGATGAGAGCAAGATCACGGTGCAGGAAGGAAATAAAGTACTCATCATCCACCGGAATAAAGAAGCCGAAGAAACTTTTGTAAATAAACTCCGCACCTTACATACCAACTTCGCGCAACACGATAACCACAATTATTTTTACCTGCGTGCTAAAGAAGCGCTGAAAAATAACTGGTTCTTCCTGTTCTTCGATGCACTGAAAGAAATGAATGTGCGAGTGTTCGGATTCGATAACCTGCGCAACTTTAAGTTCAGTTCGCATAAGCCGGTTACCAATTTACAGATCAGCTCCGGCATCGACTGGTTTGATGCACAGATTGAAGTATTGTATGGTGATCAGAAAGTAAGTATCAAGGATATTAAAAATGCGCTGGCCAACAAACAGAACTATGTACAGCTGGCAGATGGCTCCCTGGGCCTGTTGCCGGAAGAATGGCTGCGCAAATATTCCCTGCTCTTCAAAGTTGGGGAAGAAAAAGATAAAGGACTCAAACTCAGCAAATATAATTTCAGTGTCATCGATGAACTCTATGAATTTATTGATGATGAAGCAGTAGTATTGGAACTTGAACAAAAGCGCCGGAAACTGCTGCAGTTTGATGAAATCCGCAATATTGCCCTGCCGGAAAACCTGCAGGCCACCCTGCGCCCCTACCAGGAAAGCGGTTTCCAGTGGCTGAACTATCTCGATGATATCAAATGGGGTGGTATCCTCGCGGATGACATGGGGTTGGGTAAAACCATCCAGGCGCTTACCTTCCTGCAGTATTACAAGAACAAGCACGGCGGTAAAACAATGGCGCTGATTGTTTGTCCTACTACACTGATCTATAACTGGGAAAATGAAATCAGGAAATTCACACCTGATATCAGGCATCATATTCACCACGGGCCGGCACGATTGAAATCGTCTGAAGAGCTGAGTAAATTTGATGCCATCATTACCACTTACGGTACGCTTCGCAGCGATATTCAACTGCTGATGAAACTGGAGTTTGACTATGTCATCCTCGATGAATCACAGGCCATTAAAAATCCGCAGTCGAAAGTAACCAAAGCTGCACAGCTGCTCCAGACAAAGAACAGGCTGGCGCTGAGCGGTACTCCGATGCAGAATAATACCTTCGATATTTATGCCCAGATGAACTTCCTGAACCCGGGAATGCTCGGCAGCGTGGACTTTTTCCGTAACGAATTTGCTACGCCGATCGATAAATTCCAGGATGAAGAAAGAAAAGAACATCTGCGTAAGCTGATCTATCCGTTTATCCTTCGCCGTACAAAAGAACAGGTAGCGAAAGATCTCCCGGAAAAAATAGAAACTGTAATTTTCTGCGAAATGGATGCGGAACAACGGCATATTTATGATGCCTACAGGAATACCTATCGCTCCAAGATCCTCGGTGTTATTGAAGATCAGGGTATGGAACGCTCTCAGCTCACCATCCTGCAGGGCCTGATGAAGCTGCGGCAAATCTGCGATTCACCGGCTATCCTGAATGATACGGAACAGTATCCGAACCATTCTGTGAAGCTGCATGAACTCACCCGCGAAATTTCTGAAAACATCGGCAACCACAAAGTGCTGATCTTCTCGCAATTCCTGGGCATGCTCGGATTGATCCGCGACCGGATGCAGCATCTCAAAATACCTTATGAATATTTTGATGGCAGCACTTCCACCGTTGATCGTGAAAAGGCTATTCAGAACTTCCAGAACAACGACGAGTGCCGCGTGTTCCTTATTTCACTGAAAGCCGGTGGTGTGGGTCTGAACCTTACTGCTGCCGACTATGTGTATATTGTAGATCCGTGGTGGAACCCGGCAGTAGAGCAACAAGCCATTGACCGTACCCACCGTATCGGGCAAACGAAGAATATCTTCGCTTACCGCATGATCTGTAAAGACACCGTGGAAGAAAAGATATTGCAGCTGCAGGAACGTAAGAAATCATTGGTGAAGGAAATTATTTCCGACGACAGTGGTTTTGTGAAGAAGCTGACGAAAGAAGATGTATTGTACCTGTTCAGTTAGATATTGGCAGCCTAAGGATTATGTACTAAATTAGATCCATGAGACTCTCAAAAGAAGATATCAGAATTATTCGGCAATACTTTACAGATAAACCTGTAAAGAAAGCTTTTATTTTTGGATCTCAGGCAAGAGGAGAAGCTAATGAATATAGTGATGTCGATATATTGGTAGAGCTGGATTATTCCAAATATATAGGATTAGGCTTTGTTAAGATGCAGCAGGATCTTGAGGATCAATTGCATAAAAAAGTTGATTTAATTTCTGAAAAAGCGCTGTCGAAATTTATCATTCCTTTTATAGAATCAGATAAAAAGTTGATTTATGAAAGGTAAGATGGGCGATAAGCTACGGTTACAACATATTGCAGAAGCAATAAAAGAAATCGAATCTTATACCGCCGGGAAAACACTTTCCGATTTTTTTGAAAATTCTATGATGAGATTTGCTTCAGTAAAGCAAATTGAGATTATAGGAGAAGCCGCAAATTTGCTGACCCAGGAATTACGTGATCTTTATGCAGATGTTGCATGGAGGCAAATTATCGGACTTAGACATATCCTGGTACATGAATACTTCGGAATAGACGCAGAAGTAATTTGGCAAATAGTAGAAAGTGATATTCCTGTTTTGAAAGATAGAATAGAACATATTTTAAATAATCTGGAATAGAAAGTATTAATGAAGTTATAAGAGAGATATTTTCCTTTCAAGGAAGATATCTCTCTTTTTTATTGAAGTTGATTCCCTGAAACTCTTTCATTTTTGCATACACCCTGCCATTTCTGCATGGTTTGGCCAATGAACATCTTCTCCCTATCTCCCCTGAAAATTATTTAATACCCTGATTAATAACTACTTATTCCCTTTTGAAGCACTCATTCCCAATGATGGCACTCCGCTGGTATTACCTCATTTGTATCAAACAATTGATTCATATGCTACCAGATTCAAAAATCTCTCAACTGATAGGTTTACAGATTCCGGGGTTAACATTTCCCGCAGAACAGCAACAACCTGCAAAGAGTTCCATCAGTAAGGTGATCCACACTTTTGCTGATTATACCGGCAGGATGATCCGGAGTGAGCAACTTCATGAGGTGAAACGTTGTTTTAACGTGGCCGCTGTATTGTATCACAATGGAAGCAATGCCCTGCGTAACGCCATCGAAAGCGCGTTTATGTATACCCTCTCTCCCCTACTCTGCGGAAAGCATAAGGAACTGCTTCCTATATCACTGAAGAACGTAAGGATTCAGCATTTACAAACTATAGCTATTTAAACACTTTTATGATGATGACTATTCTCCTGGTGCTGGCAGGATTGGCCTGCTTCGCCGTATTCTTTAAATCGGTCGACTATTTCGAAAAGATCTAACTAAAACACTTGTTATCATGACTGCATTATTTGTTTTGTCACTTTTCGTTTTCGGCTACATGATCTATGTACTGTTAAAACCTGAAAAATTCTGATTGGAGATATTACTCCCACGCCTATACGCAAAAAAGCTTATTTAAATGACAACAGAAATCTTAGGCGTAATCGCCACCTACGGCATCACGCTTTTATTGGCCTGGCCCTTGTCGAGGTACATTGTTAAGGTATTCAGGGGCGATCGTACCTGGTCCGATTTTATGGCGCCGCTGGAACGCCTCTTTTTTAAAATTTCCGGTATCAATCCTAATGAGGAAATGAACTGGAAAGAGCATTTGAAGGCATTACTGACCATCAACCTGGTATGGTTTGTATATGCCTTTTTTGCGCTGTTCTTCCAGGACAAGCTGCCACTGAACCCGGATGGAAACCCCGGCCAGTCGGCCGACCTGGCGTTTAATACCGCCATCAGCTTCGTGGTAAACTGTAACCTGCAGCACTATTCCGGTGAAACAGGCGTTACTTATTTCACCCAATTATTTGTACTGGCCTTCCTGCAGTTTGTGAGCGCCGCTACCGGTATTGCAGCGCTGATCGTGGTGTTCAAAGCCATGAAAGAAAAAACAACCACTAAGTTGGGGAACTTCTGGGATATTTTCCTGAAAACAATCACCCGCATCCTGCTGCCAATAAGCATCGTAATTGCACTGATCTTTGTTTTCAATGGCGTGCCTGCCAGTTACGCCGGCAAAGAGGCTATTGTTACTATGCAGGGCGACACCGTGAATGTGTCTCATGGCCCGGTAGCAGGGTTTGTGGCGATCAAGCACCTCGGCACCAATGGTGGTGGATGGTTTGGCGCCAACTCCGCACACCCGCTGGAAAATCCCAACTACGTTACCTGGATGACAGAAATGGTGGCGCAGGTACTCATTCCCATCGCAATGGTATTTGCACTGGGGATGTTTATTCAACGGAAAAAATTTGCGATGATCATCTTCGGGATCATGACCATCGGTATGATATGCCTGCTGATTCCTTCCATGCAGCAGGAAATGGCCGGTAATCCTGCCATTGCCCACATGGGTATCCAGCAGGCTACCGGGGCCATGGAAGGAAAGGAGGTGCGGTTTGGAGCCGCCGCCACAGGGTACTGGAGTACAGTAACCACTATTATTTCTACTGGTTCCGTATGCGGCTGGCACGATAGCACCATGCCTATGACAGGTTTAATGCAACTGCTGGGGATGATGCTGAACTGCTTCTATGGCGGTTGTGGCGTGGGTATCCTCAACTATTACATCTTTATTATTATCGCGGTGTTTATATCCGGACTTATGGTAGGCCGTACGCCTGAATTTATGGGGCATAAGCTGGAAGCGCGGGAAGTAAAGATCGCCGCTATTATTACGCTGTTGTCGCCGTTCCTGATACTGGCCGGTACTGCTTTATCATCGTGGGTATTGTCACACCATCCGGATGCCAACTGGGCAGTGAAGCCATCGGCCTGGTTAAATAACCCCGGTTATCACGGCTTCTCCGAAATGCTGTACGAGTATACTTCTGCCAATGCCAACAACGGTTCCGGTTTTGAAGGTTTGGGAGATGGAAACGTTTTCTGGAATGTATCTACCGGCTTTATACTGATCCTCGGCAGGTTCCTGCCTATCATAGGACCAGTGGCCATTGCGGGTTTGATGGCATCTAAAAAATATATACCTGAATCCGCCGGTACGCTGAAAACAGATTCACTCACTTTTGGCGCCATGACCTTCGCGGTGATCGTGATCCTCACTGCCTTGTCTTATTTCCCGGCGCTGGCACTGGGTCCGATCGCAGAGTATTTTTCCCTGTAATTTTTTTAATGACTGACTACCATGAAGCATGATAATAAATTGTTTCCGAAAGAATTGGTGATGGAGAGCCTGAAGCAGTCTTTCGTAAAACTGAATCCGAAATTAATGATCAAAAACCCGGTGATGTTCACCGTGGAAATAGGTACTGCCGTAATGCTGATAGTAGCGCTGTATGCACTCTTTACCGGTAATAAGGAACAGGGCAGTGCGGCGTATAATGTCGCCATCTTTATAGTACTCTTCCTTACCGTGTTGTTTGCCAACTTCGCGGAAGCCATTGCGGAAGCGCGTGGCAAAGCACAGGCCGAAAGTTTACGTAAAACAAGAGAAGAAACACCAGCAAAGAAAGTAGAACTGATAGGTGAAATCTTCACCAACGAAATCAAAATCGTATCCTCCTCTTCCCTGCGCAAAGGCGACATCTTCGTATGTGAACCGGGCGATATTATTCCCGCCGACGGCGAAATAGTACAGGGCCTTGCCAGCATCGACGAATCTGCCATCACCGGTGAAAGTGCACCGGTTATCCGGGAAGCCGGCGGCGATAAATCCAGTGTGGTAGGCGGTACTAAAGTATTGTCCGATCATATTAAAGTACGGGTAAGCACTGAGCCCGGTGAATCTTTCCTGGATAAAATGATAGCCCTCGTAGAAGGCGCCAGCAGGCAGAAAACGCCCAATGAAATTGCGCTCACCATCCTGCTGGCCAGCTTCACCCTGGTATTTATCATTGTATGCGTAACACTGAAACCCTTTGCCGACTACGCACAAACACCGATTACCATTGCGGCCTTCATCTCCCTGTTTGTATGCCTCATCCCTACTACCATCGGTGGTTTATTATCGGCTATCGGTATTGCGGGAATGGACCGTGCCCTGCGTGCCAATGTAATCACCAAATCAGGTAAAGCCGTGGAAACTGCAGGCGATATTGATGTGCTGTTGCTGGATAAAACCGGTACCATCACCATCGGTAACCGCAAGGCCACTAACTTCTACGCGACCAATGGTATACCCACGGCGGATTTTATCCGCCTCTGCGCACTCAGCTCTTTATCGGATGAAACACCGGAAGGTAAATCCATCGTGGAACTGGCGGGCAAAGATGTGGTGAGTAAATTATCGGTGAGTGGCGCCAGCCTGGTGAAGTTCACCGCCGAAACCCGCAGCAGCGGCATCGATCTACCCGATGGCAGCCGTATCCGCAAAGGCGCCTATGATGCCATCAGGCGGCTCGCGGAAAAAGAAGGATTTTCTTTCCCCGCGGAAACACTCGCAAAAGTAGAATCTATTTCCAACGACGGCGGTACGCCGCTGGTAGTAGCGCTCAACAGCAAGGTGCAGGGCGTTATTGAATTGCAGGATATTATTAAGCCGGGTATCAGCGAGCGTTTCGACCGCCTGCGTAAAATGGGCGTGAAAACGGTGATGGTAACCGGTGATAACCCGCTTACAGCTAAATATATTGCCACCAAAGCCGGTGTGGACGACTTCATCGCGGAAGCCAAACCGGAAGATAAAATGAGCTATATCCGCAAAGAGCAAAACGAGGGCCGCCTCGTAGCCATGATGGGCGATGGTACCAACGATGCGCCCGCCCTGGCACAGGCAGATGTAGGCGTGGCCATGAATAGCGGTACCCAGGCTGCAAAAGAAGCCGGTAACATGGTGGATCTCGATAATGACCCTACCAAGCTGATTGAAATTGTGGAAATCGGTAAGCAGCTGTTAATGACGCGCGGTACCCTTACCACTTTCTCCATCGCCAACGACGTGGCAAAATATTTTGCTATTGTGCCCGCGCTGTTTGTGGCTTCCATACCAGCCTTGCAGGGCATCAACATCATGAAACTGCACAGCCCCGAAACAGCGATCCTGAGTGCGGTTATTTTCAACGCCATCATTATCCCGATGCTGATACCGCTGGCCCTTCGCGGCGTGGCCTATAAGCCTATCGGCGCCAGCGCATTGCTTCGCCGCAACCTGCTGATCTACGGAGTTGGCGGTATTGTAGCGCCTTTCATCGGTATCAAACTGATTGATATGCTGATAGCGCTTTTCATGTAATTGTAAACTGATAAATTTTTAAAGAGATGAAAAAATATCTTTGGCCTTCTGTAAAACTCACACTGTTACTGGTGGTATTATTGGGAGGAATATATCCGCTGTTCATTGCCGGCGTGGCTAAAATGGCTCCCGGAAAAGGCGATGGTATCAAAGTAATGTATAACGGGAAAGTAGTGGGCTATGAAAACATTGCACAGAAATTCAGTGATGATAAGTATTTCCAGCCACGCCCTTCTACGGTAGATTATAACGCTGCCGGTTCTGGTGGGTCCAATAAAGCAGCGGGTAACCCGGATTACCTGAAAACGGTACAGGAAAGAATTGATTCTTTTATGGTACACAACCCGGATGTAAAAAAAGAAAACATCCCCGCAGAACTGGTCACTGCTTCTGCCAGCGGTTTAGACCCGCACCTCACTCCCGCTGCGGCTTATGTACAAGTGCCGCGTGTGGCGAAACTAAGAGGCATTCCTGCGGACAAACTGCAACAACTGATCGATGCCAATACCAAAGGTCCCTTGATGGGACTGTTTGGACTATCTACTGTTAATGTGTTAAAATTAAACATAGCGCTCGACGATATGAAGTAGCGCGCAGTTCTATTATTCCTTACCTCTGAATGTCCTGTGAACAACCTTTTAACTGGTGGCCTGTCGCAGCAGGTTACCAGTGATCTACCAACACGAACCTATATATTTAAAATGAAGAAACTTTTATTACTGGCCGGTGCACTGGCAGTTGCCATTACTATGTTTGCCCAGGACGCACCGCCACAAGAGAAAGGAAAAGTAACCTTTTCCGGCTATGCAGAAGCATATTACAGTTACGACCTGAACAACCCGGCCAATCATACAAAGCCCGGGTTCCTGTATAACTACAATCGCCACAATGAATTAAACCTCAACCTGGGGATGGTAAAAGCCAATTACACATCAGACCGTATCCGTGCCAACGTAGGGCTGATGGCCGGCACCTATCCCCAATACAACCTGGCAGCAGAACCCACGCTGATGCAGTATGTATACGAGGCAAACGTCGGTATCCGTATAGGCAAGAACGTTTGGATCGATGCAGGAGTAATGCCCGCACACATCGGTTTTGAAAGCGCCATCGGAAAAGATTGCCCTACGCTTACCCGGAGCATCCTCGCAGAGAACTCCCCCTATTATGAAACCGGCGCCAAAGTAACCTGGACGCCCAACGACAAATGGTCGTTTGCCGCTATGTACCTGAACGGATGGCAAAGGATTAAAAAAGTGGATGGCAACCAAACCCCTGCTTTTGGTACACAAATCACCTTTAAGCCAACAACAAAAATATTGCTCAACTGGAGCACTTATATCGGTAATGATCTCCCGGATAGTGTACGCCAGATGCGCTACTTTAATAATGTTTATGGTACCTTTAGCATAACGGATAAATTCAGTGTCATCGCAGGATTCGACTATGGATTACAGCAAAAAACTAAAGGATCATCCAACTTCAATAGCTGGTACAGTCTTGTTGTAATTGCCCGGTACGCCTTTACAGATAAATTTGCGATGGCGGGGCGCGTAGAGCAGTATAATGATAAGAACGGCGTTATCATCAGCACCGGTACACCGGATGGCTTCCAAACCACCGGCTATTCACTTAACCTGGATTTTACCCCGGTGAATAACGTGATGTTCCGGCTGGAAGGTAGAACGTTTAACGGAAAAGACAACACATTTATAAAAGGAACAGAATTGAAGAACACGAATACAGCGATTACCGCATCACTGGCCGTATGGTTCTAACTAAATAAATAATGACAGATAAAGAACACTCCGTACAGCAATTTCTTAACCTGGCTAACCGCGCCGGCAGGGGGAAGTTTAAGATCTACATCGGTATGAGCGCCGGCGTAGGAAAAACGTACCGTATGTTGCAGGAAGCGCATGCCATGTTAAGAAATGGGGTGAATATCCAGATCGGTTACATCGAAACACATGGGCGTGCGGAAACGCATGCCCTGCTGGATGGATTACCGCAAATACCCCGCAGGCAGGTATTTTACAAAGGGAAAATGCTGGAAGAGATGGATCTTTCCACCATCCTGCTCCTGTCGCCCGACTGGGTAGTGGTGGATGAACTGGCACACAGCAATATCCCCGGCTCCAAAAATGAAAAGCGATGGCAGGATGTGGTGGACCTCCTGAATGCAGGGATCAATGTTATTTCTGCCGTGAACATACAACACATCGAAAGCATTAACCAGGAGGTGAAATCCATCACCGGTGTGGAAGTACAGGAGCGCGTTCCCGACCTCGTGCTGCAAATGGCCGATGAAGTGGTGAACATCGACCTCACCGCCGATGAGTTGATCACCCGTTTGAAAGAAGGTAAAATTTATGATCGCTCTAAAGTGGAGAGCGCCCTGAGCAATTTTTTTCAGGCAGATAAAATCCTGCAACTGCGTGAACTGGCACTGAAAGAAGTAACCACGCAGGTGGAGCGGAAAGTAGAAATCCAGATTCCGCGTAACTTACAGATGCGCCATGAGAGTTTTCTGGCGTGTATTTCTACCAATGATGAAGTGGCCCGGAAAGTAATCCGGAAAACAGCGCGACTGGCGGCCTATTATCACGCCGATTGGTTTGTATTGTATGTGCAAACCCCTGGCGAAAGTGCCGACAAAATCGCGCTCGCTGCCCAACGTCATCTTATTAATAACCTGAAACTGGCTACAGAACTCGGTGCGGAAGTTATACAGGAACATAACGCTAATGTATCGGAAGCTATCATTAACATTGCATTGGAAAAACATGTTACCACTATTTGTATGGGAAAACCGCATATCAGTCTTTTTCGTATCATTTTGCGCACCAACCTGTTTAACCAGTTGTTGAAAACGCTTTCTTCCAACGATATCGACATTATCATATTATCATGAGTACGTTCAGATTAAAAACAAAGATTACGCTTGGGGTATTGTTCCTGTACATCATGCTGCTGGTGGTGAGCATACTGGGCTATTACTATCTGAACCGCCTGAACGAAAAGGCGAAGTTTATTCTCAAGGATAACTATGAATCACTGGAGTATTCGAAAAATATGCTGGTAGCTTTGGAAGATCTGCCGGCTCATCGTGCTGCTGCGATACAAACTTTTTCCGATAATCTCAAAAAGCAACAGGCCAACGTAACAGAAAGAGGCGAGAAAGATGCAACGGCAGCAGTAACCCGCATTTTTGAACTATTGCAAAAAGATTCCACAGTAGAAACAGGCGCCATAAAGAAAAATATCTACACCATCATGGATCTCAATATGGCGGCTATCGTAGGAAAAAATGAAAGGGTAAAGAAAACCGCAGACAATGCACTGCTTTACATTGCCATCATTAGCGGGCTTTGCTTTGTACTGGGCTTTACTTTTGTGTATAATTTCCCCGGGTACATTGCCAATCCTATTGGTGCGCTTACCCAAGGGATTAAAGACATTGCCAATAAACAATACGGCAAAAGACTCTACTTTAAATCCGGCGACGAGTTTGGCGATCTGGCCACTGCCTTCAATACTATGGCCCAGCGGCTGGATGAATACGAGCACAGTAACCTGGCGCGCATTGTATTTGAAAAGCAACGCGCGGAAGCCGTGATCAGCAGCCTGAAAGATGCCACCATCGGGTTTGATGTAAATAATGTGATCCTGTTTGCCAACACCCCTGCCCTGCAGTTACTGAACATCCCCGAGAAGGATCTGATCGGGCAGCCGGCGGAAGAAATATCCAAACGCAACGACCTGCTGCGTTTCCTCGTGAATACAAAGGAAAATGCACCGCTAAAAATAGTGGTGGATGGAAAAGAATGTTTCTTCACCCGCGAAACAACAGATATCAGGCATGAGGAAAATCGTATAGGCTATGTAGTGATCCTCCGGAATATTACCACTTTTAAAGAACAGGATATTGCCAAAACGCATTTTATTGCCACCATTTCCCATGAGCTGAAAACGCCGCTGGCGGCCTCTGATTTCAGTATTAAACTGCTGGAAGATGAAAGGACAGGCGTACTCAGTACGGAACAGAAAGAGCTGCTCGACAGCCTGAAACAGGACAACCGGCGCATGATAAAAATTGTAAGCGAATTGCTGGATTTGTCGCAGGTAGAAAGCGGCAATATACAATTACAGCCGCAGCCGGTTACCGCCATGAGCATTGTACAATACGCCATGGATACGGTGCGGAAACAGGCGGCTCAACGCGAAGTTACCATCCGCACAGAGGTGCCGGAAACCTTGCCAAAGGTATTGGCAGACGTGGAGAAAACCGCCTGGGTGCTGGTGAACCTCTTAACCAATGCAATCCGCTACTCTGCTCACGGCGCTGCCATAGAACTAACGGTAACGCCTACAGGAACAGAAATGGTATCGTTTGCGGTACAGGACTACGGGAAAGGTATCCCGGAAGCTTTCCGGGGTAAAATTTTTGAAAGATTTTTCCAGGTGCCTGGTATGAAAGGGCAGGGAAATGGCCTCGGACTGGCTATTTCAAAGGAGTTTATCGAAGCCCAGGGCGGTATTATTGGCGTAAATAGCGAGGTAGGAAAAGGCAGCCAGTTTTATTTCACTTTACCGGAAGCATAGTGCTGTCAGGGTTGCTCAATATGCGCTTTTACCAGGGGCACATGCTGATAATAGAAGGTAGTAAGTTCCTCCAGCCTGGCGGGAATGCTGTCGAGGTTTTCCTCCAGCCGGGCATCTCTCTCAACAGACAAGGCTATATCTGATGCGTATTGCATGCCAACCATGTTCAGGTTAAATTTCATCTGGTGCGCCAGCATATAAAGTGGTTGCCAGTTTTTTTCTGCCAGCAGCTGGTGCATCTCTGAAAGCTTTTGCGGGATGCTATCCAGCAGTTCCTCCAGCATTATTTTTACATGTTCTTTTTCGCCGGACATCATGCCGTATGCGGCGGATAAGTTTAGTTCGCTGTTGGGCATTTCAGTGGTTTTTTCTTTGTCAGTGGCTGATTCCGGCACTTGTTCCCCGAGTCCTTTCAGGATTTTCTGAAACAGGTCGGAGCGATCAAATGGTTTGGACACATATTCGTTCATCCCGGCGGCCAGGCAGCGTTCCTTTTCTCCTTTCAGTGCGGAGGCGGTCATGGCAATCATATAAGTCCGGATGCCTTTCCGGCGGATGGCCTGAGTGGTCTGGTAGCCATCCATTCCCGGCATCTGTATATCCATAATGATGCAATCGTACGTTTTGCAGTCCAGCATTTCAAGGGCCGATTTCCCGCTGTTAACCACGTCTGTTCTGGCGCCGGCATTTCGCAGCGTATGAAATACCACCTGTTGATTGATGTCGTCGTCTTCTACCACCAATATCGTTTTTCCCTGCAGTGGTTTTTCTGCCTGGTGCAGGGGGCCTTTTTCATTTTTACTGGTCATTGCTTTGTTATTGCGGGTGAACGGCAGTTCAAAATAGAAAGTAGCACCTTCATTCAGGTGGCTGTTTACCCGGATGAATCCATGTTGAAGGGTAATGAGTTCTTTGGTGATGGCTAATCCCAGGCCGGTACCGCCAAATTTGCGGGCATTGTTAGCATGTGTTTGGGAGAAGCTTTTAAAGATCAGTTCATGTTGTTCCGGATCTATGCCTATGCCGGTATCCGTTATTTCAAAGCCCAGCCGGAGTGTGGATTGTTCTTTATCTTCCTCCACCAGCGATACTTTCACGGTTACTTTCCCGGCGGGAGTAAATTTAATAGCGTTTTCCACGAGGTTGGTCAGGATCTGGTTAAGACGCACTTCATCTCCTAAAAGGCAAGGGGGGATGGCGGTATCTATCTCATCAAAAAACAATAGTTCCTTTTGTTGTGCCTGTAGTTTCAGGGGAAAGAGGGCATTGTCTATTACTTCGTAAATATCCAGCGGTTCATGTAGGAGCAATAGTTTGCCGGCTTTTATTTTTGAGAAGTCGAGGATTTCGTTGATGATCACCAGCAGGCGGTTGGCGGATGTTTTGATGGCGCCGGTATACTCCATTTGTATGGGAGATAACTGGCTTTGCTGCATCAGGAGGTTGGTCATACCGATGATACCGTTCATGGGCGTACGAATTTCGTGGCTCATATTGGCGAGGAACATTTCCTGCGCGCTGACGGCCTCCTGTGCAAGGTTGTTTGCATTTTCAATGGCAGCGATATAGTTGTTTTTTTCGGTGAAGTCCTGTCCTATGCCGCAGATACCGATCATTTCACCTTCTGCATTCCGGAGCGGGAATTTAGTAATGAGAAAGTGATAGGTCTTATCGTTCACGGCAAAGGTCTGTTCTGATTTTATCCTGGCGCCTGTTGCTCTTACCTCGCGATCCAGGCTGGTATAGCGTTGTACCCAGTCGTATGGCAGCTCTGCATCTGTTTTGCCGATAATATCTTTTTTATCTGCGCCGTGTATTTCGGTAAACCGGTTATTTACGAGCAGGTATTTCCCGGGCATATCTTTTATGAACATCATGGATGGCATAAAGTCGAGGATAGCGTCCAACCGTTCCTGGAGATACATTACCTGGTCTTCGTTCCTTTTTTTCTTATCAATATCCCTTACAACGCATTGAAATTCCTTTACGCGGCCATCTTCGCCATATACCAGTGCGACCATTTGTTCCACCCATTTTTTTGCGCCTGATTTGGTAATGATTTCAAATTCCTGGGAGGTATAGTCGTCGCCTGTTTTCACCTGGTTGGTGTAAAAAGCTTCGAGCCGTTTCCAGGTATCTTCTTCCAGGAACAGGGAATAATGTTTGCCTACCAGTTCTGTATTGCTGTAGCCGGTCATTTCGGTGGCCCCTTTGCTTACGTAAGTGAAGGTGCCATCCAGCCGGGCTTTATAGAGGATTAGTTCTGTTTCTTCCGCCAGTCGCAGGAAGGATTGTTCCCGTTTATGCAGCTGGTTGGTTTTCTGTTTCAGTTTCCTGAACATCCGGTATAAGTACCGCGATTCGCCCAGCAGCAGCACCAGGGTGAACAGGCTGATGATAATGGTGGTCCAGAAGGAGTACAGGGTATAGCGATTGTCTTTATCGATCCGTGCAATCAGTTTACGCCGGTTTTCCTGCAGGAAATTATTCACGGCGGCTCTTACGTTTTCCCGGAACCGGGTGTTTTCCGGGGCGGTGATCAGTTGCCTGGCCAGTGCTGGTTGAGTGGCTGCTATTGCCAGTATCCGTTGATGATAACTGATTTTTTGTTGGAGAAGGGTACTGAAATTATCCAGTATTTTTTGAGAGAGCGTATCACCGGGCATGCTGGCGGCAACAGACTTCAGGATGTGCAGCATGCTGTCTGGCAGGGCATAATTGGCGGCGGGTATGGTGGATTGCCCCCTCAGCAGCATGTCACGGATGCTGTTGGTATAGTTGTTATCCAGCATGGCTACGGATCTTACCTTATCTATCAGCAGGTTGGTTTGTATTATGTCTTCCGCTGCGCTCCTGCTCCTGTTTTTAACGATCCAGGCATAATAAACAAAGCCCATGAGCGCCATAAATACTGCCAGGATAAGTACCAGCACTGTATTCACAATTTTTTTCATGCGAAGTTTTTCAACGGCTCTTTAATAGCATTGGCAGGGGTTATGAGGTTGGTGATGGATTATTTATTCAAAATAGGATATTTTGCGGCAATATTGTTGTTCATCTTGTTCAATCCAACGTATGGACCAGGAAAAGATTATGGTGGTCAATATTTCTTTTTCTGTTACTTTCGGCGTGCGAATGTAGGACCGGGTGAATGTTTTAGCAATACTTTAACGGATTGTCTTTACAATCATTCCATTATATTTGCCTAATATTCTTTTTCCTAAGTATGTATATTATATGAAGAAAATAATTTTTACCCTGGGTCTGATAGCTGTTTCTATTGGAGTTTTTGCACAGGATGGTGGCTCACCGATGAATAAGGCGGTTAATAAAGTTACCCATTCCAACGACTTTTTAATGGTACAGTTGTCATACGATGGCTGGGCGGGTGCGCCTGACAGTATTAAGAGCGGCCTTAACAGGGGTTTTAATATTGCCCTGATGTACGACTTCCCATTTAAGAAATCCAAACTGAGTATGGCAGCAGGGTTAGGTATCAGCACTAGCGGCGTTTACCTGAAAGATCATACGATGGATATCCAGGGAAAGCTGAATCCTAACCAGGTATCTTTCCCTACTTCTTCGGCTAAAAAGAATAAAGTAGCGACCACTTACCTGGAAATTCCTATTGAATTAAGGTATCGCAGTGTGCCGGACAACGCCAATAAAGGCTTCAAAGCGGCAATTGGTGTAAAAGTAGGCGCCCTGGTGGATGCTCATACCAAAGTAAAATATACCGGCGCCAATGGCAGCAAGGATATTGATAAAGATGCCAACAGGGGATTCTTTAACCCATGGCGCTTTGCGGCAACTGCCCGCGTAGGTTATGGTAACTTTGCCTTGTTTGGCGCATATTCCCTGAATCCAATGCTGAAAGACAACGCCAGCAATAACCTGGATATCAGACCTTACCAGATCGGTATTTGTTTAAGCGGATTGTAACAGCCTACGGGCTTTTATATAGAGAAAACGGCCCGGGTTTAACACCTGGGCCGTTTTTTATTAGGAGATAATCAGAGCGATCTCTTGTTTTTTACCGGTTATTCACCTTTGAATACAGGCTTTCTTTTTTCGAGGAAAGCCTGGATCCCCTCCGCGTTATCGGCAGAGTTGCCGGCAATTTCCTGGCAATATGCTTCATACTCGAGTACTTCATCGAGGTTTTCCGTCATGCCTTTGGTGAGCATTTTTTTCATGAGTGCAATGGCTTTCGTAGGTGCGGCAGCGTAGTAAGCGGTTTCCGCCTGTACGGCGGCATCCAGTTCGGCAGCCGGCACCACTTTGTTTACCAGGCCCAGTTTTAATGCTTCCGCTGCGCTGATTTTACTGGCTTTGGTAGCCAGTTCAAACGCCCGGTGGTAGCCCACGGTGCGGGGCAGGAAATACGAGGAGCCGGAATCCAGTACCAGGGCGATGTTTACAAAAATTTCTATCATAGTAGCTTCCTCGCTGGCAATGATCACATCGCAGGCCAGTGCAATGGAACATCCGGCGCCGGCCGCCACGCCATTAAGCCGGCAGATAACCGGCTTGGGCATATTGCGGATAGCGCGTATAATGGGGTTATAGCGTTTGCGCAGCGATTCGCTCAGGTCGCGCTTTCCCGACTCCATAGAAGCCTTGAGGTCCTGTCCACTGCTGAAAGCCTTGCCGGCGCCTGTTAACACTACCACCCTCACTGCCGGATCTTTTTCTGCTTTCTTTAATGCGTCCTGTAGCTCATAGCTGAGCGGATCATTAAACGCATTGTATACTTCAGGCCTGTTTAACGTGATGGTGGCAATACCATCCTGAATATCCAGTAATAAAGCAGCCATGATAATATGGTTAATAAGTGATTTACAGGGTTTCTTTCAGCCAGTTGAAGAACTCGCGCTGCCATACGATGGCGTTCTGCGGTTTCAGCACCCAGTGGTTTTCTTCCGGGAAATACAGCAGCTTGCTTTTAATGCCTTTCAGCTGCGCCAGCTGGAAGGCCTGCAGGCCCTGTTCAATAGGAACGCGGAAGTCGATACCACCCTGGATGATCAGAATGGGCGTATTCCATTTATTGGCGTATTCACTTGGGTTGAAATGTTTGTAGCCATTGGCATTGGCGGGGTCCCAGTAAGCGCCGATATCCCAGTTGGCAAACCACAGTTCTTCGGTAGTACCGTACCAGCTTTTCAGGTCGAATAAGCCATCGTGGGCGATAAAGCTTTTGAAGCGGTTTTCGTGTACCCCTGCCAGCATGTATACGGAGTAGCCGCCGTAACTGGCGCCTACAGCGCCTAAGCGGGCTTTATCCACATAACTTTCCTTGCTCACATCATCAATAGCGCTCAGGTAATCTTTGATCGGTTGCCCGCCCCAGTCCTTGCTGATAGACGCATTCCATTCTACGCCGTGACCCGGCATCCCTCTTCTGTTGGGGGCCACCACGATGTAACCCTGGGATGCCATCAGTTGGAAATTCCAGCGGTAGGAGTAAAACTGCGATACGGCCGATTGCGGTCCGCCCTGGCAATACAGCAGGGTCGGATATTTTTTAGCAGGATCAAAATCCGGCGGGAAGATCACCCAGGTAAGCATATCCTTACCGTCCGTGGTTTTTACCCAGCGCTTTTCAATTTTGCACATGCCTATTTTATCGTAAGCGGCTTTGTTTACGCTGGTAAGCGGGGTAACGGCGCCTTTCTGCAGGTCCACAGTAAACAGTTCCGCTGCATGGTTCATATCTGTGCGGGACACAACCAGGGTGTTACCGGATTGTGCCAGCATATCGTTGATATCGAAGTCGCCGGTGGTTACCTGGCGTATATGCTTTTCCGTTGTTTGGGCAATATTTTTCTGCAGGGCAATTTCCAGCAGCTGTTCTGTGCCTTTTATTACGGCCAGGAAATATATCTTTTTACCGTCGTTGCTGAAGCGGGAAGAAGCAGCGGTGCCATCCCAGCCCTTGGTAAGGTTGGTGATAACGCCGGTAGCGCGATCCATGATGATTACATCATTTTTATCTGCTTCATAGCCATCGCGGGCCATGCTTAACCAGGTGAGGTATTTGCCGTCGTGGCTGAAGGTGGGCGCCACATCGTAGCCCATCATTCCTTCGGAGAGATTGCGGGTGGCTTTGGTATCCAGGTTATATTCGTAGATATCCGTATTGGTGCTGATGGCGTAATCTTTTCCGAATTTTTTCTTACAAACATAAATTACACTTTTCCCGTCGTGGCTCCAGATCATATCTTCAGGGCCACCGGAGGGCATTTGCGGGCAATCGTGTGG
Source organism: Chitinophaga sp. ARDCPP14 (assembly GCF_051362515.1). Taxonomy (NCBI): domain Bacteria; kingdom Pseudomonadati; phylum Bacteroidota; class Chitinophagia; order Chitinophagales; family Chitinophagaceae; genus Chitinophaga; species Chitinophaga sp. ARDCPP14. Next base: position 876,539 of record NZ_JBKIXB010000002.1, read on the forward strand.
TTCTTCCGCCATAATATCTACGGGCGTACCTACTTCGCCATTATTGTAAGTGGCATAAAAAACGTGGGAGAAATTGCCATCTTCCCAGGTATCCCAGTGGCGGTAGTTCAGGTTATCGTAGATCTGCACATTGGATTTCGGAAGATCCGCGTAGTGGTCGTTGCCGGACATCTTCTTTATTTTTACTTCTTTCGAAAACAAAATATGCTTCCCGTCGGGAGAAATGCGGATGTTTTGCATTCCGCCGTCCACGTTGGTTTTTTGCACCGGGTCAGATCCATCGGCATTCATTTCATACCACTGTCCTTTGAGGGAGAAACCAATTTTGTTGCCGGGTAATACGGCTACATCTCCTTCTGCGCCGGGTGTTTGCGTGAGTTGCTTTGCGGCGCCGCCTGCCAGCGGGATCGCATAGAGGTTCTTCTCGCTTTTGTTCTCTGCCATATTGATCTGAGATACGCCATAGATAACGGTTTTGCCGTCAGCACTCAACGCCTCTCCACTCACCCGTCCAAGTTGCCATAGCAATTCGGGTGTCATCTTATCCTGGGCTACTGCCATAGTTGATATTAATAGTCCTGTCAGTAAAAAAGGTTTAAACATGATATCGAAAGGTTGTTTTGGATCGGGTAAATGTAGGAAGAAATGGCGTAGCGATTAAATTCTCTGTAAATTTGCTTCAAATTCTGAAATAACTTGATTGAGAAAAAACAAGTAGTACAAAAAGAGGAAAGAGCCGTCATAGTTGGTGTTATTACCAAAGACCAGACAGAGCGCCAGGTGAATGAGTTCCTGGATGAGCTGATGTTCCTGGCGGAAACTGCGGGAGCTACGGCTGTTAAGCGCTTTACCCAGCGGCTGGCGCATCCCGACAGGGCCACCTTTGTAGGGAAAGGTAAGCTGGAAGAAATCCAGCAGTTTATTGCAGGCAGGGATATATCACTGGTTATATTTGATGATGAGCTTACCGGCTCACAGATCGCCAATATTGAAAAGGTGCTGAAAGTAAAAGTGATCGACCGTAGTGACCTGATCCTGGATATCTTCGCGCACCGTGCCCGCACGGCGCAAGCAAGGGTGCAGGTAGAGCTGGCGCAGTACCAGTATATCCTGCCACGTTTGCGCGGTATGTGGAGTCACCTGGAAAGACAAGGAGGCGGTATCGGCAGCAGGGGGCCTGGTGAAACAGAAATTGAAACGGATCGCCGTATTGTAAAAGATAAAATATCGCTGCTGCGTAAACGCCTGGAGGATATCGACCGCCAATCCCTTACCCAGCGTAAGGAACGCGGCGAATTTATCCGTGTGGCGCTGGTGGGGTATACCAACGTTGGCAAAAGCACCCTCATGAACCTGCTCAGCAAAAGTGAGGTGTTTGCAGAAAACAAACTGTTTGCTACCCTGGATACCACCACCCGTAAGGTAGTATTCGATCAAACGCCTTTCCTGCTCAGCGATACGGTAGGGTTTATCCGTAAACTGCCCCACCACCTGGTGGAAAGCTTCAAATCCACGCTGGATGAGGTACGCGAGAGCGATATCCTGATCCATGTGGTAGATATTTCCCATCCGCAGTATGAAGAGCAGATTGAAGTGGTGAACCGCACGCTGCAGGAACTGAAAGCGTTTGAGAAGCCCACCATCATGATCTTTAACAAGATGGACCTGTACGAGGCCAACACCTTTGATAAATGGCTGGAGCCGGAAATCAAACAGGATATCCTGAACACCCTGAAACAGGACTGGGAAACAAAAACCCAGGGGAATTGTGTATTCATTTCCGCATTGGAAAAAAGGAACATCGAGGAACTGCGCAAAACCATCCTGGACAAGGTAACCCAATTGTACAAGGAGCGCTTCCCGTATAAAACCGAATTCTTCTACTAATGGCCAAAGAATATTCCTGGTATAAATTAGAAGAAGGCCGTTTGCCCTTTGCAGAGAAACAGATTAGCGTAATGGAGGTAAATGGAAAAAAAATTTGCTGTACCCTGCACCAGGGGCAGCTTTTTGCCTTTGCATATAAATGTCCGCATGCCGGTGGCATTATGGCCGATGGAGTGATAGATGCCGCCGGTAATGTGGTATGCCCGCTGCACCGTTATAAGTTCAGTCTTAAAAACGGGTACAATAGCAGCGGGGAAGGATATTACCTGAAAACGTATCCCATAGAGCAGCGTGAAGACGGGCCCTGGCTGGGCATGGAGAAAAGCGGCTGGTTCTGGTAAAATAATTATCTTTTTGTTAAGAGTGATCGTCGTATTTGAAGTAACCGGTATATGCCTGTAACTTTTCGTTATGCTGACTACAACTGTTACACGCTCATTTGTTCTCTCTGAAAAACAAGTATGGCTGCTCATCACCGCTATGCTGATACTATTGCAGTTTAGTGCCCTTTTTGTACCCATCCTGGAACCCGACGGCGCGCTGTATGCCGGCATCGCCAAAACCATGGTGATTAAACACGACTACTGGAATCTTTATGCCGATGGTCATGACTGGCTCGACAAGCCCCACTTCCCTTTCTGGATGGCCGCTATCAGCTTCCAGCTTTTTGGTATTCATACCTGGTCGTATAAATTGCCCGCCATCCTTTTTTTGCTGATGGGCGCCTGGTACACTTACCGTTTTGCACTTCATTTATATGATGAAAAAATAGCCCGCTGGGCCGTGTGTATCTTACTTACGGCCGAACATCTTGTTATATCCAACAACGATGTACGGGCAGAGCCTTATCTCACGGGACTGATTATTGCGGCAGTGTATCATTTCTACCGCCGTGGCATCCTCCTGGGCGCCCTTTTTACGGCCTTTGCCATCATGACGAAGGGGTTGTTCGCCCTGGTGCCGGTTTGCGCTGCTATTGGCGGTCATTTACTGTTTACACGCAACTGGAAAGAGCTGTTTCACTGGCGTTGGGCGCTGGCACTAGTACTGATAGCGCTTTTCATTACACCGGAGCTGTATGCCCTGTACCAGCAATTCGACCAGCACCCGGAGAAAATTGTATTCGGCGCTACCAGCGTATCAGGCATCCGCTTTTTCTTCTGGGACAGCCAGTTCGGGCGCTTTATGAACACCGGTCCCATCAAGGGTTCCGGCGATCCATTCTTCTTTTTTCATACACTCCTGTGGGCTTTCCTTCCCTGGTCGGTGATGCTGTACGCAGCGGTCATCATCTTCATAAAAAAATGGAAACAGCAAAAGGAATACTACTGCATTTGCGCAGCCCTGGCCACTTTTGCATTGTTTTCACTCTCCCGTTTCCAGCTGCCGCACTACCTGAACATCATCTTTCCGTTTTTTGCCATCCTTACCGCCCATTATATTTTATCGCTGCAAACAGAAAAAGGACTGAAATTTTTCCGGGTTACGCAGTATACTATCATCATCCTGATAGCCGTTGCAGGCGTAGTAATCGACCTTCTGTACAAGCCGGCTATGCATTATGCGTGGCTGCTGCTGGCCGCCGCCCTGCTCCTGCTTTACCTGCTGCTGCACTACTGGCTGGATAAATCTACCCGGCAGGCCGTATTTTACCGCACTCTTTCCATCAGCATTCTGCTGAACCTCTACCTGAACACTATTTTATATCCCGATATGATGCAATACCAGAGCGGAAGTACAGCGGCAGCCTATGCTAATGCTCATCTTCCTGGTAAAAGCATCGGCCTGTATCAGGCAAACTCCTATGCATTCGACTTTTATTTGCAGGCGCCGGTGTTACGTCCTGATTCCGCTACTGCACTCGTTTTTACCACTCCCGATGCCGTGACTTCCCTGCAACAGCAGGGATATACCTGCACAGTGATCCGGTCGTTCCCCCATTTTTATGTGAGCAAACTGGATTTGCCATTTGTCCGCAAGGCGACGCGGACGGGCGCTTTAGGGGAAAGGCTGCTGGTTGCAGTGAAAAAATAGGATTGTTTAACCCGCTATGGCGGCCGGTTTCTAATTTTTTTCTAAAAAAAATGAAATAAGATTTTGCAAAAATGAAAATTTACCTATTTTTGCAATCCCAAATCGTGCAAACGATACGGGAAACACTCCTCCTTAGCTCAGTTGGTTAGAGCATCTGACTGTTAATCAGAGGGTCTCTGGTTCAAGTCCAGAAGGGGGAGCGAAGAAAAAGAAGCCTTACTTAGTAAGGCTTCTTTCGTTTATAGAAGTGGAGGTTGAGATATGATGGAATACTCTTCATTTCATGGAGCGTACCAATGAATTACCCTCTCTTTTTCGTATATTTGACAAGTGCGAACCAATCCGGACATAGCGAAACCAGCATTATCCCGCCGTGCATATTGGGATATTGACTTGAGAACGTTGGATTTTGACCGTTACCCAGAGTTTACCATTATCAGGGCTATGGAGAGGGGTACATCCAATGATATCAGGGAGATATTTCGTTACTATGGAAAAGATAAGATACGCAATATTGTAACTAATTCTGAACACTTGCTGCCACGGGCACAAGTCATCTCCCGCAGACTTTTTCATCTTCGCAATAGTGATTTCAAATGCTCTACCGACAAACTACGAGCGATGAACTTTTCGAAGTTTTAATCAAACTAATGAACATTGCCGATCTTTCCGACTTTAGGTTGGTTGGAGGTACGGCATTAAGCTTATTAAGAGGGCATCGGGAATCTGTCGATATTGATATGTTCTGTGATGGTCCTTACGGACAAATTCCTTTTGATCATATTTTGAAGGTGATCAACTTAAATTTCCCCTATGTAGAGGAAATCAATGCTATTATTGGCCCCTCTAATGAAGTCAATAACCAGGGGCTTTACCTTTTTCTGGGCGAAGATGAGCAGTGCAGTATTAAGACAGACATTCTTTACTGGGATGCTCCGTTTTTGTATCCGGTAGTTGAAGAACAAGGTGTCCGGATGGCAACTATTGAAGATATAGCAGCAATGAAGCTGGACGCGATTTCACGGGGCGGACGAAAAAAGGATTTTTGGGATCTGTCGGAAATACTGGAGACACATACAATGACACAACTACTGGAGATCTACGAGAAGAAATATCCCTGGTTCGAAATAAGAGATGTCATCGTTGGTTTAACAAACTTCTCAGTAGCGGATATAATGCCGGACCCTGTGTGCTTCAAGAATAAAAATTGGGAAGAAATTAAGTCGGAAATGGTGAGGGCAGTAAGTATATAACGTTACGTAACAATATCAGCTAATTCTATATTATACCCTTTGAAAAAAATGGGCTGACCCGAAAGCATTTCGCTTCCTGATCGGCCCATTTTATATAAAAGCCTTAATTATACTTCAGCTTAATCGTCACCTTCCAAATCCCTTCTTTCAGAATAGACATATCAAACCAGTAATTGAAATAGTCGCCGTTGATTTCACCATTGTTATACATATCAATTCTCAGCACCTGCCCTGCTACGAAAGGCAGCGGAAACCCCGCTATTTCGAGTTCCAGGTGATCCGGGAATTCCGTGTATTTGGTAGGATTGTTCAGGCCCAGGTTATGCCAGTCTTTTAAATCTGTTACGCCGGGGGTACTGGAATAGTCGTATCCGAATAATAATTTCGGGTCAACCGCGGAGCCATCTTTTTTCAATACGTACACCAGTATTTTGTTGCCGGTATTTACCTGGCGCTCAAATGTTACATCGATGCCGGTGAGTTTACCGTCGATGCCGGAGAACCGGTAGGTATAGGGCAAAGCGTAGCTCACGTCTATTGTCAGCGCAGCTTTTATCACCCTTTCACCGGAGCTGTTCTTTACTTTCACATCTATGGTGTATTTCCCTTTTGTAAGCAGTAAAGTATCGGTCGCTTCGGGGTATATCACAATGTTGCCATTCTCCGGGTTGATGTCTATTGCCGGGCGATTTACCTTTTGACGTTTGGTATCCAGTTCCTGCACCGTTTTTTCTTTCCCGGTGTATTCCGCCTGCCAGAAGTAGGTATCTACTTTGTAGCCCATTACTTTATCGGCGCGCTTGCCATCCTCCGTGTAAATGCCGTCGATGGTGAATTCCAGCGGCTTGGTGGATTCATCGGTTACCATGGCGCCGGATTGAATCAGCGACGCGCCTACGGCTACTTTAATGGAAGGATTGGTATATTTCAGCGCCGGACTTAAAAAGCCGTCGCTGCTGTCTTTGGTGCATGATATAGCGAACAGGGTGACAGCCAGCCATAGTATGCACGTTATTTTTATTGATATTTTCATGATAAAAAATAGTTAGGATTATCTGAAATATTTCTGCTTCAATCCGGCAGCGAAACTGGAGCCGTAGGTTAATACATGTACTACTGCATTGGCGGTAATCATGTTGTGCGTTTGGACACTACCGGTATATTTGACGGAGTCCATACCTGGTATTTTTACATGCTGATACTCCACGTAGAACGCGGATGTTTGTAAAGAACTGCCGGCACTTACACCACCTCCTTTGCCATAAATAAACAGGCTGTCGCCGTTGAGGGCTTTGTAAAATTTCGATTTATCTTTTAAGGCTTGTTCCAGTGTTATTTTTACATTAGGGATGATGAACCTGCCGAGTAATTTCAGCAAGGTATCTTTCCCGATGTTTTCCAGTGGTCTTAGCGCCTGCCGGTCGTCGGGGTTGAAGTTCATTTGCAGCCGCATCACGGCGTTGTTAGGCGCTGCGAAAAAAGTGATGTTGGACTGGTTTACGATCGACTTGGCATCTGTGAGGTCAATGATTTTAACCAGGGAATCGAACATGTGGTTGGACCTGCTTTTCAGGAAATCGTATACGGGCATGTTCTTTTCGGCTTCAGATTGCTGTGAGAGGCCACCATCCACGTAATAGTCATTTTTCCTGCACGACGCCAGTACAAGCACGGCGCCTGCTGCAAGGAGTATAGCTGTTTTTAACGAAGTAAGTTTGTTCATACTATATCTTTATCAAGAAATGGGAGTAATTATTTCCAGAACTCATTCTGTGTAATCATGAAATTGCTTTTGGCAATGATACCCTGGTCGATTGGTAACAGCCATGCGCCTTTTTTGAACCAGTCGCCATCCGTAATTTTCGAATCCTTATCCAGCTTTCTTGTTCTTACCAGGTCAAAGAAATATTGCCCTTCTCCAAGCAGCTCTTTTTTACGTTCAAGCAGGATGGTATCCTGCAGGTTTCCTCCGCCGGTATAAGGTGTGGCAAATGCGCGCTCCCGTACTTTATTAAGAAGTACAATGGCTTCTGCTGTTCGGCCAACTGCCGGGGTGGCGAGGGCTTCTGCCCGCAGCAGCATAATATCCGGCAGGCGGGTGATAATAATGTTAGACTCGTTGATGTTCTGGGTAGAAGTATCACCTTTTAACTGTAAGGTTCTGTATTTTCCCAGGAAGATGCGGTCTTCGTTCACGCCCTGCAGGTAGGTTTCGCGGATAAACCAGGTAAATAACCGCGCATCCCGCGCGCCGGGTGTGAACATCACATTGATCTGTTGCCTGGTAGGGCACAGTAAGTAACGGTCGCTTCCGCCGCCGCCATCGGATTGGTCTTTGTACCAGGGCCTTCCCAATGTTCTGTTGTATACGCGGTTCTTTTGTACTTCTCTTAAATTGGCATCGAAGTTAAACTCAAAGATGCCTTCCGTCGATTTGCCAATAAAAATGCTGAGGAGATTGGTGGTATCTGTAACCAAACTATAAGGGCCTTTGGTGATTACGCTGTCGCATAATTTCTCGCAGCCGGCAAAGTCCTGCAACCAGCCCAGCACATGTGCCTTGATAGCCCAGGCCGCGCCCCTGCTTGCTCTTACGGCCTTGTCGCCGTCGCCATAGTCCAGTTCCAGGTTGCTGATGGCTACATCCAGGTCTGCTTTGATCTGGTTGAATACATCTGCCTGCGGCGTTCTGGATAAATTATCCGTGTTCACGCTTTTCAGGTTCAGCGGTACATCTCCCCAAAAACGAACCAGGTAAAAGTAAGTGAGCGCCCTTATAAAGCTGGCTTCTCCAATATGTCTTTTCCGCAGTGACTCATCGTAGGAAGTAATCGCCGGGATCTTTTCCAGCAGCAGGTTACATTGTGCAATAGCAGTATAGAACTGGTTCCAGTTGCCGCCACCGTTATTGAATAAAGCGGATGCCGTATTGGTAGCGATGTTGGTTTCTACGCGTACGTTCGAACTTTGCGAGTAACTGGAAAATACATCTGCACGCACGTCGCCCATGAGGAAGATTTTATCCGGCACTACTGTGCGAAGCAGCGAGTAGGCACTGGCGATGCCTTTCTCAACATCGGAAGATGAGGTGATGGCATTGGCAGCGGTAGGAAGTTCTATGATCTCCGGGTCGAGTATTTTTTTACAGGAAAATAATAATGCGAGGGAGGCCAGTAGCACGCACACAATTTTGTTTTTCCGGGTAGTTATTATTTTCATATGCTTAGAATTCAAAGTTTAAGCCGCAGTTGAATTTGTAGGGGATTGGATAACCGTTGCCCAGGTCATATCCGTATGGATCCACGTTTTCCGGATCCACGCCGGTATATTTTGTAAGAATGAACACGTTGCTCATGCCTCCGTATACGCGCAGCCGGCGGATGTTTATCCGGTTGAGCAATGCAGTGGAGAAGTCGTAGCTGAGGTTCACATTATTCAACCGGATAAAGCTTCCATCTTCCAGGAACATGTCGGTATTGATTTCGTAGTTGCCTATAAAATCATAACTCGACGTACCATAATATCTCCAGGGATTTAGCACGGGATATTTGGCATTGGTGTGTTCCGGCGTCCAGAAATCCAGGTCGGAAACATCCAGCAGGTTTCTTTGTCCGCCGGGATAGTTTACGTTTTCACTGGCGGTCCAGCTTACTCCGCGGATACGGTCGGCTTTTACTTTGTTGAATACCTTGTTGCCGACAGAATAGTTGAAAAATACATCCAGCTGGAGGTTGGAGTTGTTTTTAAATTTATAGCTGAAGCTATGGGAGAAACTTCCGGTAAACTTAGGATTCGGATCGCCGCTGTATACCCTGTCTGAGTTATCCAGCACGCCTATCCTGCCATCCCCGTTTACATCCAGTATCCGGATGTCGCCGGCGTGGTAAGGGTCTTGTGAGGAGAAACCGCTAACGTTCGGGAACAATTTTTTGCCGGTATATTTATTAACAGGAACGGATGCATCATCGGGATACACGCCCAGGTATTTCATCAGGTAGAAGCCATTCAACGGGCGGCCTATTTGCAGGTAAGGCTGGCCAACAGCATAATTGCTCCTGGACACGCTTCTGCCGAAATCAGGAAGTTTGGTCAGCTCATTTTTGTTGATGGCGCCAATAAAGGTTACTGAATACTGGAAGTTTTTGCCGGGTTTGGTGATGTACCCGGTGATAGCTGCTTCATAGCCATAGTTACGTACGGCGCCGCTATTAATATACCGTGATGCGTATCCGCTGGTACCGTTCAATGCATCGGGGAACAGGAAACCATCGGTTTTTTTATCGTAATAATCCAGCACCATGGTGATGCGGCTATTCAGGAATTCAAGATCCAGTCCTATGCCGCGGTCTTTTGTAGTTTGCCAGGTGAGGTTAGGTAATGCAATCCCGTTGCCGCCGCCATAGTTAGGCGATAGCAATGGAATACCGTTGTAGGTAGCATTGTCGCCGCTTTTAGTAAGATAAGCGCCTACAGCGAGGTAGTTGTCTTCATACTGCGTACCGGATTTCCCCATGCTGGCACGGATCTTTCCGAAATTTAACCAGCGGCCGATATTATTGCGGACAAATTTCTCTTCTGTAAATACCCATCCTGCCGAAGCAGAAGGGAAATAACCCCATTGGTTATCCTTGCCGAACTTGGAAGAACCATCGGCACGTACTACTGCCTGGAGCAGGTATTTCCTGTTGTAGTTATAAGACAGCCTGGAGTAATACGACAGCAACCCATATTGAAGATTATGCGTTTCGAGTTTAAGATTTGCCTGCGGGTAGCCGAGTATCACCTGTTGCGCATCACTTGGACCGCCGGTGGCAGCACCGTAAATGTTATTGTTTTCGCTGGTGTTAATGGTGTTACCTAATACAAGGTCAAAGGAATGTTTTGATTCAAACGTATGGTATAAACGGAGAAATGTTTCGCTAAGCAGATTTACTTTTTCCTGTGAATAATAAGAGGCGGCTGCTTTCAGATCATTCCTGGTGGCAGAAGGCTCAAATGTCCGCGTGCGGTAAAATTCATAGTTGCCGGATGCGCGGGAAGTAATGTTGAGGAATTTAAAAACATCATAACTTACTTCCAGTTGCGCCAGGGCTCTCCTGGTGAGGTCGATGTTCACTCCTTTGTTGTAAGATTCGAGGAAGGCATCAAAAAATCCGCTGCTGGGGCCCGGACGAAAGGACGACGAAAAGTTATTGCCTACTACGGCGGCATTATAGGTATCACCTCTTTTCTGGCTCGCATCTGTTTGGCTCAGGTTGGCCCGGCCGGTTACGGTTAATTTCGACGTTGGCTTAAATATGCCGTTGTACGTCAGTGAAAAACGGGAGAAGTCCGAACCGAGAACAATACCTTTCTCTTTATAATAATCCACACCTAAGCGGTAGCTGGCGTTTTCCGTGGCTCCGCTGATACCGAGGTTGATATTCTTCAGATCCGCATCACGGAAATATAACTTCTGCCAGTCGGTGGAGTTGTTATAAAAGCTGTTCAGGCTATCTGATAGCTCAATGGGCAGATCGGTATAACCGCCACCTACTTTAGAGGATTTGTATTGATTGTACAGTGCAATCTTGAAATCGCGTTCTGCTTTACCGCCTAATGTTTTACGAAGGGACGGATAATAGCTCAGGCCATATTGTGTATTTAAGGATACAATAGGCTTACCGATTTTTCCGCGTTTGGTATTGATGATGATAACGCCGTTCGCGCCTCTCGATCCATAGATAGCGGTGGCAGAAGCATCTTTCAATACATCCACGGACTCCAGGTCGAAGGGGCTGAAGCCAGCCAGTACGCTGGTAATGGCCTGGCGCGGGTCGGAAGGATTAAAAACATCCTGTTCAAGCGGTACGCCATCAATAATAAAGAGCGGCGTACTTACTACGCCGGAGTTGGCGGAGTTGGAAAATGAAGCCAGTCCCCTGATCTGCACCATACTTCTGCCGCCGGGCATACCGGAATTATTCTGTACCACCAGCCCGGGAGCCAAACCCTGCAGCAGTCCTTCTATAGAGCCGGACGGTTTATTTTGCAGCTGCGATCCTTTGATGGTGGATATCGCGGAAGTTGTTTCCCTTCTTTTCTGTGTTCCGTATCCAACGGTTACATTCACTTCCTGGAGCTGGGAGGCGGAAGGCTGCAGTGTGATCAGCAGGTTTTGCAGGGTGTTTCTCACCAGCTGACTTTTAAACTCTTTACCGGCAGTGGTTAGCACGCCGTCGTTTAAGCGGAGCAGCAGGGTGTTGAAACCAATTGATGAAATAACGATGGTGGCATCTTCAGGAACGCCGTTGAGTGTAAACTTACCATTTTCATCTGCGGTAGCGCCTTGCCGGGAGCCCTGTACTATCACGGTGGCGCCAATGATTGGCTGGTTGTCGGGGCTCAGGATTTTACCTGACAACGATACAACGGCGGCCTGTCCCTGGCGGGAAGAGAGTACCGTCACAATTTTATCGTTTATTTCAAAAGTGAATGGCTGATCTTTAAATACTTCCTCCAGTGCTTTCTGAAGCGGCGCTTCTTTGATATTAACGGTTACCGGCAAAGCGTTCCGGTTAAACCGGGCATCGAAAACAAAGGAATAATTCGTTTGGGCTCTGATGGAAGCGAGCACCTGTTCAAGCCTGGCATCGGTAACCCGCAGGCTTACCTGCTGTGAGAAAACAGCAGCGGCTGTTGCCAGGGAATAGAAGGCCGCAAGCATTAGGCTGCAGGCATAACGCTTCCAATGGCCCACAAAGTGGCCACGTTTAATTTCCATAAATGTGATTTTAAAGGATTGACTGTTGGTTGATAAAAAAAACGGTATTAATGCGCGGTTAATACCCGGTTATTGCTCATTTTTAGTTTTATGTCACTTGTTTTCTCTATAGCTCTCAGTAATTGTAACAGTGGTGTACTGCGGGGCAGCTGCCCATATAATTTTGCGTTTGGAAGGGATGAATAATCCACTTCAATATCATACCAGCGCTGCAGTTGGTGTGCAACAGCGTGAAGGTCGGTGTCTGAAAAATAAAACATGTCAGACATCCAGGAGATATCTTCCCTGGTATCTGTTTTCCTGATTTGCAGCTGGTTATTCTCCAGTATGGCCTGTTCTCCAGGATTAAGCAACTTTGCTTCCGTTCCATTCCTGGGATCAATCTTTATGCGGCCTTCTACCAGGGTAGTTTTAATATAAGATTCATCGGCATATGCTTTCACGTTGAAAGCCGTGCCCAGTACAGCAATAACCTGCTTTCCCGTTACTACTACAAATGGTTGGCCGGCATCTTTGGCGATATCAAAATATGCCTCACCGGTTAGTTCTACCTTGCGCTGACCATCGCTGAAAATGGTAGGATAGCGAAGGGACGAAGCGGCATTTAAAGAAACCCGTGTACCGTCCGGAAGTATGATCTTATAGTACTTTCCCCGCGGCGTGGTAAGGGTATTAAATACAATCTCCGGCTGCGCTGCATCGTTTTCTGTTGGCCTGGCATAGGTAAGCGCTCCTTTTCCACTGTTCACTGCGTGGATGCCCTTTTGCTCAATTATTTGTTCTGTTGCGGCACTGTCGAGGGCTACCTGTCTGCCGTCAGACAAAGTAAGCATTACATGTGCCTTAGCAGGTGGTTGCGGTGTTATTTGCGCCATTTCCCTGTTGGCCTTTACTGGTGGCGCGGGCCTGTAAAATAAATGGTAGGAAGCCAGCCCTAATAACAACGTTACAGCCGCGGCGGCTGTCCATGTAAGTGTTGGCCTCAACTTAAATATACTACTGCGGTTGCCGGGCTCATTCACCTTGTTAATGCGGTCCAGTAAAGCGTCGGCTTGCTGTGGTGAAAACAAGTCCTCCTGCGGGGTTGTTTGCCTGGCGCCCCAGTCAAACAGTTGATGATAAAGCTCCTTTGCCTCAGGATCTGCCAGTAAAACAAGCAGCTCTTCCCGTTCTTCTTCGGAAATGCTGTTGTTAACGGCTTTTTGGTATAAGTATATTAACCTGTCTTCCTGCATAATAGCGGCTTAAAGTAGGTGCCCAATATATAAGACAGTAAAGGGGGCGTAAAAGGAGATATGGAGATGAAAAATTTATTTGAACAACCGGATAGCCAGCAGGGACAAGAAAATTGTTTCCCTCACTTTCATATACCGGTAAATAAATTTAATCGCAAGCTGGTTATATTTCTTTACAGAATCGGTGGACAAATTCATCCGGTGGGCAATTTCCGGGTTCCGGTACCCCTGCGCCCGCAACAGGAAAACTGTTTTCTGCTGCATGGGTAGCGCGTCGATAGCCTTATCCAGCATATCGAGGCGGTTATCAGGATAGCCTGGCGCCTTATCTTCCTGCTTTTGGGCAAAGAGCGCATACTGCTCCTGCTTCTTTCTTTCCGCCACCAGGCTTGTCAGGTAATTAAGGGTATGATTTCGAAGAAGAATAAAAAGGTAAGCGTTGAACTGTTTTACCGAAGTGAGTTTTTCCCGGTCTTTCCACAGCTTTATAAAGATGTCCTGCAAAATTTCTTCTGTTTGTTCCATGGAGCCAACAATCGTATAAACAATACGCCCGGCCTGATTTACATAGCCGTGAAAAAGCCTGGCAAATGCTTGCTGGCTGCCGCCGGCAATTTGCGTCAGTATTTCTTCTTCATTGTCGATACTTTTTAACCCCATGATTTTATTTACAGAATTGGTTGATATTTTTCAGGCAAAAAAGGGAGTGAGACAATATTAAGTATTTCATATAATATTTCCATATGCAATTTTAGCAAAGAAAGATGGTAAGTTGACCGAAACTACTATCGGGCAGTCCCCTTCCTCCGTAGGCGATTTCTACATCACCCAATAAAAATCAATATAACCTGCACATTTAATCAAATATTTAACTAGATTTGCCGCCGATGTTCACAAAAAGGTGAGCATCTATAAGACATCTTCATCTGAATGGGCTTATAGTCATATTCCTCCTTAGCTCAGTTGGTTAGAGCATCTGACTGTTAATCAGAGGGTCGCTGGTTCAAGTCCAGCAGGGGGAGCAAAAAAGCCTGGTAATTTTACCAGGCTTTTTTTATTGGAAGCAGTGCCATTGCACGCCCACTCACGAAGGATTTTCTTTAACTTCCGGATTAACAATCGTTCCATAATGGATAAAAGCAGCAAATTTATAGCGGTAGAAGGTTTAGATGGCGCAGGGAAATCAACGCAGATAGACCTGCTGACGAAATACCTCGAGTCTAAAAATGAGAAGACCAGGTTTGTACATTTCCCGCGGAGCAACCAGGGCATGTTTGGGGAACTCATCGCTAAATTCCTGCGTGGTGAATTTGGCGACGTGAAAAACGTGCACCCACAGCTGGTAGCCCTGTTGTTTGCTGAAGACCGGAAAGAATTTGCCACCACCATCAACCAATGGCTGAGCGATGGTTATTTTGTACTGGTAGACAGGTACGTGCTGTCAAACATTGCTTTCCAATGCGCTAAACTCCATACCAACGAAGAAAAACAATACCTGCGCAACTGGATCAATGAATTTGAATACAACTATAATAAAATCCCCAAGCCACATTTCTCCATTTACCTCGATGTACCGTTTTCGTTCACCGAGTCGGCGCTGACTAAAAGACGCGCAAACGAAGACCGGGAATACCTCCAGGGAAAAGATGATATCCATGAAGCGGACTTCTCCCTGCAGCTGGCCGTGAAAAAAGAATATGATGCACTGTTGGTAGCCGATAAAACTATTAACAGGATCACCTGCTATAATGAAGCGGCACAAATGCGCCCGATACGGGAAATCCACGAAGAAATTATTCAGCTGGTCAACAGCCAGGTGCAGTTATAAGATCCCCCCTTTCGTGTAGCCATCCCCGCTAGCATCTCCCCAAAAATATTTTTACCGGCTGTAAGTAATTACCGGTTGTATACCTGTCCTCGTATGTGAGCACCTGCGCAAAACCCGGTTCCACTGTTATGAGCGCGCAGGCTCATCCCCTATTGAGTTATACGGCTTTATATACGACTGGCTGAGCACATTGAAAACCTGATATCTTTTTATTCCACAAAACTGAAAAACATGAAAACTCAAACACTTTTCCGCAGCACCTGCATGGCAGTGCTCCTCCTGGCATTTATGGTTACCGGCTGTAAGAAGCCGGAAATGATCAAATCTTCCGAAAATACCCCCGAAGGCACTGCTTCCGGCCTGGTGGCAATTAACTCCGTTCAACCCGTAAAATCTGAAGCGCTGCTGGCAATGCAATGCTACAACAACGCATTTTATCATCAGTACGGCTCCTATGGCCCGTCGTTTAAAGCCTATTACTATTCAGATGTAAACCAAACCGGCCGGATGGATTTCTGGCGGCAGGCAGAAGCCATCGAAACCCTGATTGATGCATACAATATCAACAACGATGCAGACCTCAAAAACAAAATGGTGTACCTGTACAACGGTATGCGCGATGCCTATGGCCTGCTCTGGACCTCCAACATCTACAACGACGACGTGATCTGGGGCGCATTAATGTGCATCCGTGCCTTCCAGATCACCAACGACGGCGGCATGAAAGATATGGCCAAAAACAATTTCGATATGGTGTGGAACCGCGCATGGGACACCAACCTGGGCGGCGGCCTGTGGTGGACCACCGCCAACAATACCAAAAATGCCTGCGTAAATGCGCCCGCCGCCATTTGCGCTATGTATCTCTACCAGGCTACCGGCGACGCGACCTATAAAACCAAAGCCAAACAAATCGTCGACTGGATGGTCACTAAGTTGTATGTACCCGGCACCGGCGAGGTGAAAGGCGCCATGAACGCTGCCGGCGTAATTACCGAAGGCGCCCGTACCTATACCCAGGGTACTTTTATCGGCGCCTGTAGCATGCTCCATAACTCCTACCCCTCCAATAACTACAAGGCAATGGGGGCTAAAGCCATGGACTATACGAAAATCAGTATGTGCAACGCACAGGGCCTGCTGCCGGATGAATATGACAACGAAGACTGCCAGGGCTTCAAAGCCATCTTTGCCCGCTGGGCCTGCAGGTTTGTAAAGGACCATAGCTACCAGGGTACTTATGCCTCCTGGCTTAACTACAACGCCGCGGAGGCATGGAACTACCGTAACTCCAATGGTCTTATGTGGGGCCAGTGGTGGCACAGAACCCCGGATAACTACGTGAACTCGTTTGAAACTACCTGCGGCGTGGCTATGATGAATGGCGTCTGGCTGTTTTAATTCCCCGGCTTTTGTTTTTCTTCCGGGAGATAATTAATTTGTGTGAAATAAACCTATATCTAACGGTTATGATGAACACAAAAAGAATCGCACTGCTGCTGCTCGTAATATTTTCAGGCATCATCACACAGGCGCAATCCCTGGAGGATATCGTTAATAAAAACGTGGCGGCACTCGGCGGCGCCGATAAGTTGAAAACACTGAAAACCCAGTATGCAGAGGGTACCATGGAAATGCAGGGAATGAATTTTCCCTTCAAAAGATGGGTATTGCAGGACAAAGCCATGCGCCTGGAATTTACAGCAATGGGTACCACCAATATCCAGGTATTAACCGATGCCGGCGGTTGGATGCAGATGCCGGTAATGGGTAAAACTAATCCGGAAGATATGGACTCCGCCACCATTAAGGCGTTGGGCAAACAACTGGATCTGACCGGTGATTTTTACCGCTATAATGAGAAAGGTAACAAACTGGAGCTGCTGCCCGCCGACACAGTGAATGGCGCTAAACTTGCCAAAGTGAAAGTTACCTACACCAACGGCAACGCCACTACCTGCTTTGTAGATCCTGTAACGGGTAATGTGTTGAGAACATCCAATTCGCTGGAAATCCAGGGACAACAGATGGACCTGGTAACAGACATCAGCAATTTCCTGAAAACGGCGGATGGCTATAACTATGGTACCGCTATTTCACAGGAACCAGTAGGTATAAAGATCAGCATTACCAAACTGGAAAATAATGTACCAGTGGATGAAAGCATCTTCAAAAAGCCATAAAAGTAAAAGGCTGGTCTTTGCGGACCAGCCTTTCTTATTTTGTAAGTAATGATTCCAGCAACTTTATCTTTTTAAGATCCGGCTTCGTAGTAAATATTCCCTGCCCGCTCACATTCCTGACCCCGCGTACAAAGCAATAGATAACGCCTCCAAACTGCTTCTCATAATTAAAGCCAGGAATCCGGCTTTCCAGGTATTTTTTTACCGCTACCGTATAAATGAAGTACTGGAGATGGTAATTGTTTTCGTTCATCGCTGCCGCTAAACCCGCCGCATCGTAGTCGGCCACACTGTTGCCCAGGTAATTCGATTTCCAGTCGAGGATATAATACTTCCCCTGGTGCTCAAAGAACAGGTCTATTTTCCCATTCATAATGCCTTCCAGCTCCTGGCTGCTGTATTCTGAAAACCGTTTTACGCTTATGCTTACCTGGTCGTCTGAAAGATTATTGAGCAGGTTCGACTTAAACACCGGCACCGGGAAATCAAATTCAAATTCTGCCAGCCGCTGCTGCCGCCCTACCGCTGCCAGCTGGAAACTGGCGCCATCGATATGTATTGTAGAGTACATCACATGTTGCAGCATTTCGTGTAGCCGTTCGAGATATACCTCCCGCTGGCCGGGCACAAATTTCCGGATGGCTTCTTCCAGCCAGTGTTCCCATTTACTGCTATCGGAGAAGTTGATGCTTTCAAAGACGAAGTGCAGCAGGTTACCGGTTTTAGCGCCTCTGCGCAGGGTGGTAAATATAAAGTTATCGTAAGGGTCGGCTTGCTGGAAGGAGCGCACCCGTGGCTGGTGTTCCGGCTTTGCCGCCAGCATGGTATAGCTCATCTTCCGCCAGTTTTGTTCTTTCAATTGAAAGGATACCGGCGCGAGGCTCACTGCCAGCTGGCCTTTGTGGAGCTGCTGGCGATAGCTTTCTGCCGGCGTTTCGGGTACGGGGCCCTGCAGCTGTATCAGGGAGGCATCCGGCGCTTCGGCCGCCAGTGCTTTCAGGAAAACCGACAGCGACGAATCTTTAAAAGCGTGATAACAGTTTTTAAAGAGATAACATTTATATACTGCGCGGGTAATGGCTACATATATCAGGCGGCGGTTTTCCTGTTCCTGCTGGTGCTGATAGGCTTTTAACTGCTCTTCCGTGAGCAGGGCTTTTTGTGTGCCCAGGTAATCGCCGGTTGCCGGATCACGGAAACTCACAAATTCAATTTTCGATTTCTCTACAAAATCCAGGAAAGGCGCCATCACTATTTTGTATTCCAGCCCTTTACTTTTATGGATGGTTACTATGTTCACGGCATCTTCATCACTTTCCACGCGCTGTGCATATTCATCTCCATCGGTGGTCATGCCGTCGATGCCGCGTTTGAGCCAGGAGATAAGATCGCGCATGGAAAGGTTTTTCCGGCTTTGCACCTGGTGTACCAGTTCTGATAGCTGGTACAGGTTGGTGATGATCCGTTCGCCGTTTTCAGTGTGGCCATCGAGCAATACCTGGCGCACGCTGAAATCTGCAATAAACTCCATGAGCGCCGTGTACGCGCCATCGCGCTGCCATAAGGTGCGGTACTTGGCAAACAGGTCCAGCATGGTTTCATCGTCCAGTTGCAGGATGGTTTGACTGTTGTAGCCGGTAAATGAACCGAGCAATGCGCGGTTAATAGATGAGCGGTCCGGTGTTTCCATCGCTTCCAGCAGGTGCAGTAATTGCTGTGCCTCCGCGGACCTCAGCACCCTGGCTTCGTCGATGGTAACGGCCGGGATGCCCAACTTCGCCAGGGCATGTTTAATGTCCCTGCCTTCCTGCCCTGTGCGCACGAGAATACCAATGTCTGACGGAACGATGGAGCGGGAGCCCTCTTTATTTTCTATGCGGTAATCCTTATTCAGCAGCAGCTGCGCAATTTGCGCGGCTACGCTGTTGCAGATGGTTTCTTTTTTATCGCAGGCAATTACTTCAATAGGTGTATCCGGTGTATTGCCTTTATAGAGATAGCCTTTCTTATTATTATCAGGACTGTGTACTTCTATATAGTCAATGCTGTCGCTTTCCTCCGTGAAATCAAATGTTGGAAAGTCCGGGGTGGGTTTAAAGAATACGTTCATGGCACGGATCATGTTTTCCGACGAGCGGAAATTCTGGTTCATGTCGTAAACATGTTGTACCCCGTTGCGGGCATTGAAATAGGTAAATATGTCGGCTTTGCGCCAGGCGTAAATACTCTGCTTGGGATCACCGATGTAGAACAGGATCGTGTTCTGGCCGAAGGCCCGATCGAATATTTCAAACTGTTCTTTATCGGTGTCCTGGAACTCATCCACAAAAACGGCCTTGTATTTATTTTGCAGGGAAGCGATCAGTTCTTCGTTGTTATTCTTTACTAAAGCGGTATGCAGGTTATTGATCAGGTCATCATAGCCCATCATGTTGCTGCGCTCTTTGAAGGCGCGTACCTGTTCGCTGATTTCCTTGATGGCGGCATAATACACCTGCCGGCGGATCAATTGTTGATGCTCCAGCAGTTGTTTGCTGATTTCATCTGCCTGGTCAATTGCCGGTAATAAGTCTGCAAAAACTTTCTCAATGTATTTGGCGCTGCTTCTTTTACTCCGGATCCTTTTTACCAGCAGCTCCGGTTGGGAAATCAGTTCAGGCCATTCTTTCCGGGTATTATGATTGGTAGCGCAGGCTGCGGTAAGATGCGCGTTGTTGGCAGTAATGTATGCATACAACGCTTCGTTGGCGGCCTGTTCTTTTGCCGTTAACTGCTGTAGCTCCTGCATCCATTGTTCCTGCAGGGTTTCGCTGATATCGTCGGGAGTATCTTCCCGGTAGTCCAGGAATTTCTTTCCGCTGAGATGTTCTTTGATCACGTTGAGCATCTCCGTTTTCATGTCCTCATCCCAGATCTGTTCCAGCAGGGCAGCGTTGAGCGTGGTTACACTCCTGCGCCAGAATTTATTCAGTTCGTTTTCAATAACCGGCGTGAGATCAGGTACCATGGTGGCGCCAAACAGCTGGTTGGTTTCAAACGCAAATTCATTCAGTGTTTGCTGGCAAAAGCCATGGATGGTAAGTACAGCCGTTTCATCGAGCAACAGGATGGCGTCGCGCAACAGCTGCTGCACGGGGCGCGGATCATCGAAGTCGATTACGCTGAACACCAGGTCCATAATTTTCTGATCGCTGATTTCCTGTCCACGGCTTACTTTGTACGCCTGCCGGATAAACAGCCGGATCCTTTCTTCCAGTTCTGCTACCGCCGCGCGGGTAAAGGTAACCATCAGGATTTCTTTGACAGACAGCTTTTGCTCCAGTATCAACCGTAAAACCAGTATGGCGATGGAGTACGTTTTACCGGTGCCGGCGCTGGCCTCAATGAGGTTGCTGCCTTCCAGCGGAACGGTGCCTGCGTCAAACTGTTTATATATAATGCTATCGATCATTTCTCTTTATCGGGTGTTTCTAAATAAGCCGGCAGCAGGGTTGTTAACGGCAATATCAGCAGCTCATAAATATCGAGGTAGCCGGTTAATGCTTCTTCTTTCTCAAAAAATCCCTGCTCATATACCTGCACGAGATACGGGTCCGGCGATTCCTGCCGGTCGATCATCCCGGATATTTTATCCCTGAACTTTTTAAGGTCCATGGAGAGCCAATCTTTTTCCGTGATTTCCAGGTCGGGGTAAAAGGATATTATTTTGCTGAAGCCCGTCTTATAAACTTTTACAATTTCCGTTAATCTCCTCAATGCCTCTTCAGATGTTAATGGGATCGCCTGGAAAGCATCTTCTTTTTTAGCGCCGGAAATATAGCAGAGGTCTGTTACCACGCCTGCCGCTTTTCCTGCGAGATAACGGAGATAGGCCTCTACCAGGTATTTGCTCTCTTTTTTTGACCACGACACCTGCACCAGGGTTTGATCAAAGATTCGCAGATTTCCTTTCAGCATGCTGTTATCTACCGGTAATTCAACGGTAATCCGTTTTTCTTCCGCGCCTTTGGTAACGGCTTCGTACAGGCTGCGCACGGGTACTACCATTTCTTCCATTTTTTGAATAGAAACGGTAGCCATATTGCGGAGCGGAAGTTTGCCTTTTTTTACCAGCGTGGTTTGCAGCGCATTCTTTTTATCGCCGGCAGCCGGCAGCAGTTCATTTTTAACAGACCATTGCTGCAGCCTGTTGAGACCAAAGATCTCCGTTTCGCTGAGCAGCAGCTGGCTGTCGTTATACCGGATGCCCAGTACTTTATTATAATAAGCCCGGAAAGGATTTTTAAAGAAGCTGATCAGTTCTTCCAGGGTAATTTCTTCGAAGGTTAAGGGAGTAGTAATTTTATTTTCGTTGAGATATGTTTTTTTGCCGGTATCCTTATTGCTCAGATAGGAAAAAAGACGGTTATCTGTACCGGCATATTTCCTGCTGAAGCTTTGTAAAGGTTGCAAGGTAACCAGTTCGCTGCGCACGGTTTCCGGGGCTGCTGTACCAGCTTCTATATAGTCTACCAGTTCGTCTACCAGCACGGATGGCGGAAGATCGGTATTATCCTTTGCATCTTTCCCGATATAGCTGATATACAGGTATTCTTTTGCTGAAAGCAGGGTTTCGAGGAACAGGTGCTTATCATTTTCCTTCACATTACGGTCGCCTTTTTGCCGGTCTTTTTCCATGAGGTTAAAGCTCGACTTATTTTCACGACGGGGAAACTTATTGTAGTTCAGTCCCATCAGCGCCACCACTTTAAAGGGGATACTGCGCATCGGAATGAGCGAGCAGAAAGTGACGCCGCCGTTTACGAACAATCCTGCGCGGGTGCTGCCGGTAAGCGTGTCCAGGAAGCTGTGGCTAAACACTTCGAAGGTTACTTTTTCGCTCATAAATTCGTTCAGCGCGTTGTAGGCGGTGAGCTGTTTGATGAGGGTGTTATAATCTTCGTCGATATCATCTACTGGTTCGTACACGATATTATGCAATACCCTTTCGGTATAGGCAACCCACTCCACAATGGTGCGTGGGCGCCGCCTGTCGAGGATAGACGACATGAGCACTTCTGCAAAATGGCAGAAGCGGATCACATCGTGCGCGTCGCTGCCTTCGGTAATATCCAACGGGAAGAAGCTGTCTTCCCCGAGGCCGTATTCTTCTTCCCCACTCATGCAAATACCAAACATAATGCGTTGGATACCGTATTGCCAGCTCACGAAATGCGTTTCTTCCTTTTTGCTGCCGTTGATGCCGAAGCGGATATTGGCGGCCTCAATAATCCGGCGGATCAGCACCGGGTCCTGGAGGTTAAAGCGTTTGCGGATATAGGAGAAGTCGAGCAGCTGCATCACGGCTTCCGATTTGAAGTTTTCCTCATTCATGGTGAGGACCGCATGCAGGGCGTTAAAGAGATTGTCGTTGTCGGTGTAACTTTCATCCGCAATCGTATACCGGAAGGTATAAGGCGCGTTGTTGAAAACGGCTTTGATATAGGGCGCATAGGCATCTATATCGCTTACCATTACCACGATGTCGCGGGGCGATAAGGCTTCTTTCCGTTGCGCTACCAGGTGTACCAGGTAGTTGTAGAGCACTTCCACTTCGCGGGCTACGGTGTAGCAGGCGTTGATGGTAATGGAGCCGTCGCGGATATCCTGCGGTGTGATCAGCTGCCGGTCGGCCGTGGTGGCTGCCGCGGTGAAGATATCGTATTGTATTTTATGCAGGAGACTATCCGGTTCCGGTTCCACGGTATCAATTTCTTCGTACGCGTTGATGAAGGCATCGTATGCAAAGAAGAGGCCGAAGCTGTCCTGTATTACCCGTCCCCAGCCGGTGAGGAGGGCGTTGCCTGCTTTGGAGTCCTGGATATCTTTGAGACCTTTTTGCCGCCAGCGGGCCAGTTGTTTTTCGTTGCGGTCGTCGAACCAGAATACAACCGGAGAAGGGTTGATGATATGAAAATGCACGTCTATAAAAGACGACAGTTCGTGCAATATTTTTACGTGATAAGCGGTGATGATGGATAAGCCAAACAGGTGTACGACCGGCATGCGGGTGAGCAGTCCTGTTTTCGGGCTGTTGCTGCGGAGGGCGTCGAGGATAAAATTCCCTACGATGGTTTTATCCGGAAGCGAGCCGCCGGAGAGTTGTTTTACTTTTACCCACAGCCAGTGTTGCCATCCGGCGGTGGCCAGTTCGGGGGTATCGGTAAAGGTCCATGCCTGGATCATTTCCGGGCGGTACACCTGGTACTGGTCAAACAGATCGGCTACTTTTTCTGCGAGGGCCATACGTTTCAGGTCACTTTCCGTTTCATCGGCCGTATAGTAGGCGGCAACTTTCGGGTATTTGGCGATGAACTCTTCCTGGCCGAGCAGTTTAAATACCAGCCAGCTGAGGTTTTGCGGCGACAGCACTTCTGAATGCGGCCCTCCCAGCACTACGTACAGCTGGTAGAGCAGGTCGTTGGGCTTTAGGAAGCGGCAGTTGGCTGCAATGCCCAGGTGGCTGGCCAGCTGGAGTTTCAGCCAGTTGTTCATCCCTTCCGTTTGGGTAATGATATAGTGAGGCTGGAACACACTGTTGCCTGCATCGCGGAGGTTTTGGGCCAGTCCGGATGATAAACTGTTCAGTGAGTTCGAAACTTTTAAAAACAATGCCATTGATAAGTCCTTTGTTTGCACTCCGCCATTCCCGAAGCAGGTGATTTAATTTGCAGCTGCATTCACTTCCCTGAACCTCGAGGCGATGCCGGAGGCCCTTTCCACGAAGCGTTCTGCTGCCATGAGTATTACCTCCGGCGTTCCCTGTACATACACTTTATTTTTTGCACGGCTTACAGCGGTATACAACAGCTCCCTGGTGAGAATGGGTACATCGGTGGTATCCGGCAACAATACCAGTACTTCTCCGAATTCGGAGCCCTGGCTTTTATGGATGGTCATGGCAAAGGCGGTTTCCGCCTGGGTTAAATAGCCGGGCAGCACGGCTTTTAAGGCGCCGGTGCTGTCTTCAAACCAAGCCATGAGCACGCCATTTTCATCTGCACGAATGATGCCGGTATCGCCATTGAACAAGCCATGTTCATAATAGTTACGGGTAAGGATCACCGGCCGGTTTTCATAGAATTCCCCATTGGCGGTGATGAGTTTTTTATCGAATAAATATTTTTCTATTTGTTTGTTTACGGCGTAAAGTCCCTGCGGCCCTTCCCTTACGGCAGAGAGTACACGCTGCGCGTTCAGGAGCTTGAGCGCGGCCGCGATATCCTTTTCTGCGATGAAAGCGGCGTAGCCGGCAATGAAGTCTTCGAACAGCGGTACCGAAGCATCCGGGTCAACGACTACCTGTTCATCTGCCGAAGGCGGAAAAAAAGAAGTTATTACCGGTACATTATTACTGATGATAGCCTTACTGAATTTACCAATGCCTTTGTCGCCGGTGAAACGGTGACTGCGCCGCAGTTCCACGAGATGCTGGAACAACGGGTGATGATCATCGTTTTGTTCTGCTGCTGCGGGAATCTGCCGGTTTTGTTCCGGTATAAAACTATTGATCAGCTGCCGGCGGCCGGAAGTAAAGCGGTTCAGGTGTTCCTGTGCCTGGCAGAGGTCTCCGAACAGGCTGCCTGCTTCCACGGAGGCCAGCTGGTCTTTGTCGCCCAGCAAAATAAGGCGCGTATCCGGATGGATGGCGTCCAGCAGTTTGGCAAACAGGGCCACATCTATCATGGAGCACTCATCGATGATCACTACATCGTAGTTGAGCGGGTTATCTTTATTGTGCCTGAAATACGGGCTGCCATTAACAGACTTCAGCAAACGGTGTATGGTAGCCGGTTGCAGCTGCCCGAACTTTTCAGAGATGGGCGCATCTACTTCGATAGTAGTATTACGCAGGCTTTCCGCCATACGGGCGGCGGCTTTACCGGTGGGCGCTGCCAGCGCTACTTTCAACGCCGGATCGGTGGCAAACAGGATGGCCAGTATTTTAGCGACGGTAGTGGTTTTCCCGGTACCGGGACCGCCGGTGATGATGGTAAAATTGTTCAGCACCCCGGTGATGGCGGCGGCCAGCTGCCAGTCGGCCGGATCGTTATTATCATTGCTGCCGGTGGCGGCAAATAGTTTACTGATCAGCGGTTGCTGTTGTTGCAACAGGGCAATCCTTTCAGGCAATTGTGTTTTTTCCTTTACCAGGAATTGTCGGATACTTTGAAGGAATGCGGTTTCATACCGGAAATAGCGTTGCAGGTACAGCCGGTTCTGGTAAATTACAAAGGGCTGTTTATCGTTGCCCTCCGTACCTACCAGTGGAATACTTTCCAGCAATTGATTGCTGGTTTCTATTTTCTGGTAGGATTCCGGGAGATTTTCTTTTTCTGCGGCTATTTTATCGAGATGAAGACAGATGTGCCCTTCACTGCCTTTCTTTGATAACAGATAAGCGTACGGTTTCAGCGCCGGTATATCAAAATACTCGGCAAATTGCTGGTGTACATCATTCAGGGTGGGTATGTTTCGCATTCTTATCTGGACACTTGAAAAGATTAAAGTACAACTTTTTCTGCTTCCCCTGAAACACTATATATTGTAGGGATTCTAAACCTATTTCTATACACTATGACAAAGAAATTGCTAACCCTTAGCACCGTTTTTTTATTTGTTTGTTTGCATGCCAGCGCTCAGGAAGATCTCTGGAGAAAACCAGGTCAGCTGAAAGCAAATATTTCCCTGGTGGGTGCTAATGTAAATTACGAATTGCGTTTGTTAAAATATGCGACCCTTAACCTGGAAGCGGGAATTGAAATGGGAGTTTCCTATTCTAATGGTAGCTATTTAGGAGAAGAATGGGAGTTTGCGCTTTACCCGGTTTTTTCGGCGGAGTTCAGGCAGTACTATGGTATTGCCCGGCGGGCTGAGCGGAATAAGCGGATAGATAACAATGCCGGGAATTTTTTCAGTTTCACGGGAGGTTACCAGGGCAGTCCTATTACGACTACGGACTATTATTCTCCCCGAGGCACGGCTGTTTTTACACCAGCGTGGGGAATGCAGCGCAGTTGGGGCCGTCATTTCAGTTTTGAAGCCCGCTTCGGCGTTTCCTTTGTGCCGGACGATGGTTATAGTAATTCGGTGTATCCCAGTGCACGCATCAACTTTGGCTATGTAATTTTGTAAATTAGCTGCTTAAACAGTGAGATATGTCATCCAGGATAGTTAAGCAGGTAATAGTGATGCGCAAGGATTTGAATATGCGCAAGGGAAAAATGATTGCACAAGGCGCCCATGCTTCCATTGCTTTTTTGACGCGCCATGCTACCATCGACGGGCATACGCTGCAAACCAATATCAGGAATCCGGAAGAGGTGTCGGAGTGGATGACGAAAGGTTTTACAAAGATTTGTTTGTCGGTAGATTCTGAAGAAGACCTGGAAAGGGTATACCAACAGGCGGTGGAAGATGGTTTGAATGCCACGTTGATTACAGATTCGGGGTTAACAGAATTTGGTGGTGTGCCCACCAAAACCTGTTGTGCCATCGGGCCTAATTCAAATGAGGAGATAGACCGGATCACGAAGGATCTGAAGTTGCTTTAGTCTTCGTCTCCTACCACATCCGTTTCTACAACCCTGCCTACCTGTCCGTCTTCCAGCCGTACTTTGATACCGCGGGAATGATAAGCAGCAGAGGTGAGCAGATCCTTTACAATGCCGTAGGTTTTTTTACCGCTGCGTTGATCTTTTTTCAGGATGATGGCCACTTCCAGGCCAGGGTAGATATCTTTTCTATATTGTCCGTCCATAATTGCAAAGCTACAGATTTTATAAAAACGGTGGATCATATGCTGACCCACCGTTTTTTATTTAGGGATGAAGATTTGCCGCAGCTGATCTATCAGTACACCGTTTCCACTGACGCTGATACTGTTGATCTTTTCCGCGATTTTTTCCACATACTCCATTTCCTTCAATTTAAACAGCATGGGATTGTCTTCCATGAGTTTGGCGGTATTGAGCAGGCTCCTGGTGCTGGCAGTTTCTTCCCTTCGCATGATGATATTGGCTTGTGCTTTCTTTTCGGCTACCAGTACCTGGTTCATGATGTCTTTCACATCACCTGGCAGGATGATATCCCGGATACCGAAGCTGGTCACGTTAATGCCGAGAACTTCCGCCTTTGCGCTTACTGCTTTCAGTATAGCTGGCGCCAGGGTATCTTTCTTTTCAAGCAATTCATCGAAGTTCAGGACGGCGATGTATTCCCGCAAAGCCAGCTGGAACTGTACATACAGCTGCCGTTCGTATTCCTTGTTTTGTAACACGGCTTTATTGATATCTGTAACCCGGTACTGTGCCCATGCGTTGATTCGCAGTGCTGCTTTGTCTTTGGTCAGGATTTCCTGTCCATTTACTTCCACCTGCAACTGCCGGGTATCTATTTTACTAACGGTGATAGTGATGTTATTCTTCCACCAGCAATAAACGCCTGGGTACAGGGTCATGGCATACTTACCATCTACCAGCATCACGGCCTGTTCGTGGTTTTCCACGCTGAAGGTTCTTACGTAAGGCGCTACCAGCCGGTGGCACAAGGTAGACCGGTCTATATTTTCAGTGATCGCTATTTTAGCGATATCTGCGCGAACAAATTTGTTGTCGATGATATTTTTCCAGAAGGCATATCTGCCGGCGGTCAATACCTGCTTCAGTAATCCATTTTCGTAGTGCAGCACAATTTCTGTTTCTTTTACTTCCACTACCTGCAATGCGTTGGTGACGTCTGCATCCTGCAGGAGGATGTTCAGTTCTACCGGCGCGATGAATGGCTTGTTGATATCGTAGATGGTTACATCTTCGTTGATCAGCCAGTGGCGGCCTACCGGCAGCATTCGCTGGTAAACGCCGTTTTTAAAAACCAGGCCTCTTTCGTAGGCGTTGATGGTAACTCTTTTCATTTTCTTTCATTTGGGGGTGTTGATAAATAAAGCCAGTGCTGTTGCCCGGATGATGAACACGGAAAACCAGGTGTTGATCAGTGCTTATTCATCAGTTAGGGCGGAAGTGCTAAGTGATGATAAGGGGCTGATGTAGTCCTTGTTTGCAGGTGTTTACCCTCCTGCGGCATCATCCTTTTGATGAGGCGGCGGGGCGGTGAGCCCTGGCTTTGTTTGTTGTTGTAAAGGATTTACAGTCCTTCTGTGATTGTCTATTGCTCTAACCGATGAGCTACCGTTTTTCAAGGACGGAAAGGATTCGAACCTTCTACCCATAGATTCTATGGCGGGAACAGTGTTTTGCGGCAACAGCATACAGTTCGTTATTACGGCTGCACTGCGGAGTAGTATGATACTCCTGCCTGGGTTGCTTTGAAGAACATCTGTTCCCGTCTTCCTGTTGAGGAAGCTTTTTTAGCAAATGCTTTCCATTTGCGGGGTGGATGAAGCAGGAGTCGAACCTGCACGGGCGGTGCTTCAAACCGCTGCTCTACCATTGGAGCTATTCATCCGGTTAGTGAGTAGCTATGCTGCTTACGCACCTATTTTGTAACCCTGATTGGACTCGAACCAATAACCTTCTGCTCCAAATGCAGACGCGCTAACCAATTGTGCCACAGGGCTTTTTGTGTAGTCCGGATTGGATTTGAACCAATAGCCAGCTGCGTATAAGGCAGGTGCTCTGACCGTTGAGCTACCGGACTGTTTTGCGTCTGTGCTGCTGCGGCGGCTCTTATCGGGCATAAAAAAACCGGGCGTTCAGCACGACCGGTTTCTACGTATATACATAAGCGTTACTTATGTTCGCCGACACCGGTGTCGTTGATGAAATATTTCATAGCGATAGCAAACCGATAACAATGGTTTGTTATGATCGTTACTAAATTGTATGTTATGAGTATGCATTTGCATGCGCATTTTAGTTTTTTAGTACAAATAAAAAGCCCCGCAATCTCTTGCGGGGCCTGTGTTATATCGAATTCGTTATTTCAACTTATTCTTCAGCATAACATGCCCCGCCACTGGTATAGCCTGGTATCAGACTAAACTGGTGTTTTGATTGTATGTTAAAAATTGAGCGGTACATGTTTGTTGTTTTTTTGTTGATGCAAAGGTGAGGATATTTTTTTAATATCTCCAAATAAATTTTAAAAATATTTTTTGGATAGATAAATAAGACAGCATTTATAAGCAGGGAGAACTTCGTTTATGCGTATACTTTATTTCATGTTAAACTGGTGTTTATTAATGAAATGTAAATATCTGGCATATTAACAAATATTTCGGACTGCTAACTTTATCAAATGTTTGTTAATGCTGATTAACAAATGAAGATCATGTATACTTACGAAACCCTTTATTGTAGTAGATTTTGTTGTTTTGAGAGTTGGAACTTCACTTTGATTTTTAGAATTAAATTTTTCCGTTAAGATTTCGGGTTTAGTGATGAATAGTTTTTTTCTTTGAGTTATTAATCGGAGTGTATGAGAGATTATCATAAATATATTTCAGGTAAACGGAAAGCATATACGATTATGCTGACGCCTTGCCGTTCAGCACTCTTAGCTAATTTATTATCACCTGTAATCCATTTAACCTTCTATGAAACACCGCATTCTACATGCCGATGACGACACTATATTTTCCGGCATTGTAAAAAAAATCCTCCATCAGCAAGGACTTGAAGTATATAGCGCTTTTGACGGAGAGCACGCATGGATGCTGTTTAATGGATGCTGTTTAATGAAATGTCATTTCATTCCTGTTTGTTGGATATTATGATGCCCCGCATGAATGGGATTGATCTTGGTGAACGTATACGTAGCAGGGATAGCCAGATACCTATCTTCTATTTATCCGGTGAAGATCTGGCACTGGTATCAGCAGAAGTATTTGGCAGAGGTGGTGCAAATGGCTATTTCCCTAAAACTTTTAACCTGCGTGAGTTGACAGGCAGATTGCAGGCATCTCTTATCTACACCAATAATTACATCTTATGAAAGGAACTATAAGGGTGCCTTATTATTCTCCCGGAGATAATGAGTTTTACGGCTCCCACGGAAGGCCAAGAAAAGTTGCACCGGAAATTAAGAAGGTTTACAGATGCCTCTATGATAACCGCAATGAACTAATAAGCATGGAAGCAATTATGGATACGGTTTTCGGAAAGGAGCATCACGATATTAATAAATTGTACGTATACATATCCAGGCTCAAGCGCATTATTAAAGATCACCCGGGTTCAAGAATTCATAATGTACGTGGTAAAGGGTATAAATTAATTGTGCCATGACTTCCTGTTGCCGCAAGGGTTTTTTGCCTATTTATCCCAATATTTTTTGTGTTGTTGGTATGTTTTCCTAACCAGATATTTTATTATATTCGTTACTGTTTAGTAAACCCAAAATATAACCGTTAACCAAATTTATTTACTACAAAATTATTAACCATGAAACTCCACAGAACATTGCATCATCCTGATGGTGGGCGTTCATTAGCAGAATATGAAATAAGAGACAATAATGTTTTTACCACTATCCACCACGCGGGCGGATCCCGTTCCCTACCCTGGTATGAGGTGCGGGAGGATAAACTATATCCTACGATTCACCATCCGCATGGCTGGAGTTCTTTTCCCTGGTTTGAAATCAATGGTACCAGTATCCGGCCATCCATTCACCACCCAAAGGGCTGTGACGGCTTGCCGTGGTATAGAATTGTATAACCTCTGAAGATAATGGGTTTATGGAACTAGCCTGGCAGTGATGCCGGGCTTTTTTGTGGATAGCAAGTTCGGAATTAGGAACTTGCTATCCAGTTAGCTATTGTACCTCTGCAACCTTCTCCGTATAATTTTTTACTGTATCAATTAAATGGTCAGCATGGAGAAAAATGTCGTCCAAAGATGTTAGCTCTTTTTTAATTTCTGTTTTGTCGCTCTTGAAGAGCCCGATTTGTTTCTTATTATTATTAAGGTAGAGCCGGCAAATCGGTTTTCTGTTATTATCGTCATACAACACAGCGAAGTAGGATTGGGCATCTCTATAACTGATTTTTATGATCGGTACTGTTCTACGTAGTATTGATTTTATAATATTATATCCGTCAAGCTCCTCTTGGGTTGTTGCTATTTTGGCTTCGGATTCTATAACTGGTTCAATCAATTCAGGTTTGTTTTGCTCAATTTCCTCCGTTTTGAGCGCAGTTTTCAATCTTTCGGTAATGAGATCACTGATGTAAATCTGAAAAGCTTTTTTTGTTAATTGTGTAAATTGGTCCATTACCTTTTGAGTCAGAATGCCATTAGTGTATACATGTTTAGCAAAATGCCTTACAAAGTCAGGACCTGGGCTATTGATTTCATTACCGATCATGCTTTTGATCTGGTTTAGATACTTCAGTTCACTGGCGGTAGATACAATAGTTTCTGTATCAAAATAGTTTTTGTGAAACTTTTTCAGTTCTTCTATTTGGTTGTCCCTGATGTCATTTAAATCAAATATAAAGAATGGTTTTTCATCCATTTTATTGGGCGCGTCGAGATCTGTGTAAAATCGGGATTCAAAGCCGTTGGTCAGAATAGAGAACTTCGCTTTTGTAGTGTGGAAATATCTGAATAATTGGGAGTTGTGTGGATCAAGATTAGATGACCAGTGCTTGCACTCAATTAAGATAAGTGGTTGCCCGTCTTTCATGATAGCATAGTCCACCTTCTCTCCTTTTTTTATTCCCAGATCTGCCACAAACTCAGGTACTACCTCCAATGGGTTAAAAACATCGTAGCCTAGTGCCTGAAGAAATGGCATTACAAAGGAATGTTTGGTGGCTTCTTCGGTTTGAACGAGTTCTTTGTGTTTGAGGATTCTTTCAGCGAGCTGCTTGAGAAGATCTTTAAAATCCATAAGTAAAAATGTTTGTGATGGAGTAATTAGTTTTAGGGAATTAGCCATTGCCGAGAGGCAACAGCGTATTAAGTTAGGAAAGATTTGGGGAATTAGTTCTGTTCGTAGGCAAAATAAATAAAATGGATAAGGGTAAGAAGAGTAATGTGGTTTAGGGATACTTTATATTATAAGTTTTGATGATCCAATAAGCAGTGCCTTTCCACGTTTTAATATGAAGAAGAAAGTAAGCTATTGATTTTTAATAAATTATGAATATGGGCGGATGTACAGGTTAATAATCTCTAATAATACGGCCTTACTTCTCGGATACTTCTTGGATACTTCTCAGTTACTTAGGAGTAGCGTATGTGTCGTACTTCCCATATAGTCCCTATATAGTCCCTATATAGTTCCCATACACTTCCTATACACTCCTCATACACTCATGATACACTTCCCATACACTCCCAATACACTATGCCGTCCTGATTTAGGGTTGAATCGTCCTGAAATAGCTTTACACCTTAGTGAGATAATCCTGAAATAGGTTTACACCTTGTTTCTTAAATCCTGCATTTGATTTACAGGTAAATTTCGACATTTTTTACAAATAAGCATTGACCCCGGCGTCTGGATCTTTTCATGTGCGCCCGGATCCTGATGTTTGCAGCCAGCTATATACCCCCATACAGCCAGCTTTGGGGCCAATGCTGCTCATTTGAAATGGAATTGATATCAGAGCGATATTACCAGCGCTTCGTTGTTATTAGGCGCTTTTGACAGGCTTAAAAGGTAATTGGCGTCCAATAGTCTTAACAGCTCGTTGTAGAGCAGAAGAAGGTCAGCCCTGTGTTGGGCGTCCTCATATTGGGTGTCCTCCGCAGCGAGTGTTTCCGAAAGCCACAGCCACAGTGTTTGTCGTGCTGCAGCAGGAGGGAACAGTTCGCAAAAGCGGTTAATGGCGAGCATGGGATCAGTAGATTCCGGCCCGGATAAGTGTGTGTAATGAAAAAAGGATTGGGAGGTTTGCATAACAATAGATTTTTTGATTAGTACAAATTTATATAAAAATATCAATATTAGGGATATTAAAATCAGTTAAATGGTTATAAATATGTTATTGAGGGATATTTTTTAGAATCATAATGAGAATTATTCTGCCTAAATTGATGATAAATATGCTTTTAAAGCTTTTTTATGAGTGTTAAAGTATTCAACAGGATAAAGGCAGTATTGGCTGAGAAAGGAAAAGCAAACAAATGGTTAGCTGAAGCGATCGACGTTAATGTAAATACGGTTTCTAAATGGTGTACTAACAAAATCCAGCCCTCTGTGGAAACTTTGTTTGTGATTGCAGAAGCATTGGACGTTGAAGCAAGAGAATTGCTGGTATTAAGAAAAACCAAATAATCTACTCCTGACCCAAGTGATCGCATTAAATGTTACATAAAGAAAGTCTTGCCCTCCTTCGCCAACAAATCCCCATTGGCGCCCGCCACGGTCTTAACCTGCTTAATCAAACAAATGGAAACGTAGAGCAAGCAAGGCGTTTATTTGAAGACGAAATGGTTCAGGTTATCATAAATAAAACGGCCGTTGCGCCGGAAATAGCCAGAAAGCATTTGATAATCTGTAATTATGATATTGCCGGAACCATCTCCAGTATTGACGGGGAGCGCTTTACCTTATCCCAGCGCATCTTAAAAAAAACAAAGAATAATAAAGAAGAAGCCTTGACCCTCATCGTACAAAGCATTGAATCCACTGAGAATATCCAGCGGAAATTTTGGCTGCCTTTAGAAGAACTGCGACATTTACCCCCTCCTGTATATTGTTTGTTAGTACTGCACGATTTTTTAAGTTATGAAGATTGGGAAGGCTTTAGCAGCGCTATTTACTTTCATCCGGATATAGTTGTTTCGCAGCTGGAAACGGTGCTTAACCTGCCACAGGTTGCTGATCATTTACGCATTGCAAGGAAACGTAGCGATGAAATTTATCAGCAATATAAAGGGCAAACAGAATCGGTAATTGCCAATAAGGTGGCTGGAGATGCGGAGTTTTCTAAACACGAGTCAGGATTTATGGCCGGAAGATCGTTGATTGTTGACCGGCTGTACAATTTGGTGGTGGATAATATTGGGTTGTTTCCCTGAACCTAATCAGACCTGGAATTTTACATCGGTAAATCAGTCCAGGCCACCGTTGCCCCAAGCTGCTGCAGATTATCAATATGCTTTTGTAAGTGTAGCGGAAAGCCATTTGCTACCAGTACATCCTGTTGGGCCAGTCTGACTAATGCTTCCTGCGGACCAATATTCCAGATCTTCATGAGATATTTGGCCACCTTTACTTTGTTGGGACCGGCGTCTGTAACGACCAGTTTTCCGTACCTGAGCAATGCCGGGTCTATTTCTGTGCTTTCCGCTTCTTCATCGTCCCATTCCTGTATGGTCGTGTGAAGTTCCAACCAGAAGGGATTCTGGATATCTGTAGAAAGTTCTACAAGCTCAAGGCAGGCCGTTTTATCTTTACCAGCCTTTTCCATCTGTTCCAAAAAGTGGCCCAAAGAAACAATATTGAAACCAAGGTCAATGGCATCCCATCGCCCCGCTCCATGCAACGCATAATAAACCGGGAAGCCCGGCGCTTCTTCATTCAGGTCAATAAAAAAAGGATCATCCATTTCGTTGAGAGCTATAACGTACCAGCCGGGCTGCCATTCACCTTCTTTAGTTGAAGTCAGATCTTCCCCCGAAAGACCGTGATACCTGAAACCGCTTTGAAACTCCTCCCATTCCTCCTTTTTGGGGTAATGAAAGGGCAATAACATAGTGCGCGTCTCTGTTTGGTTTTCGATAAACTGCAGAATAAGCTGTGGGATGTTCAATGGCATTATTAGTATAGCTTTGGCATGGTTGATAGCAGAGATGTTAGGGACCTTAGTAAATTTAAATCAATCAAAGATCAATTGTTAAATTAACTCTTCCGCCTAATCCAACCGTTACAATTTCCTGTAAAGTGGAAAGTCTAATTTCTTTAATGTCGTTCTCAATTTTTGATATATAAGATTTATTCTTCCCTACTTTTGCACCAAGTTGCTCTTGTGTTAAACCCTTAGCGATTCTTGCGTCATGTAATAAAGCACCAAGTTTAAAAACTTTATATCCAGCTTCGAATTCTTCGCGTTTTTCGGTTCCTCGTTTACCATGATGTTTACTTATGAAGTCATCAAGGGATGTGAGACTAGTATTTTTGATCTTTTTCATATTCACTTTTTATTTTCAAGGCTCTTGTAATTTCATTCTTCGGTGTTTTCTGTGTTTTCTTTTGAAAACCATTCGCCAGTACAATTAATTTCCCTTTATCAAAGAAACAAAAAATGCGAAAAATGTCAGTACCATGCTTTATTCTAACTTCATATAATCCTTCTGTTCCTTCAAGATGTTTCAAATATGATTCTGGCACCCTTTCTAATTCTTCAATTGCTTTTAAAGTCCAGAGTATTTTATCCTGAACATTTTTTCTCTGACCATTGAAAAATGTTTCAAAATGAGTCTTGTAGAAAGCTACTTTTCGATATTTCTTTGTTTCCACGATTGTAAAGATACGTAAAGTTCCCCTAAAGGACAACTAATGGTTTTTACTACTATATTCACATAGATAGAATATTATAATGTTTTATAATATACATATGATATTAAGAATGAATTAGATTCCTTTAGATCCGCATCATTCGCTCGCGCAGTCCTTCAATTGACAATACATTTATATCCTTGTGTAGCATCCGGTGGCAATTGGAGCAAACCAACGCCAGGTCTTTTAGGCTTGTTTTTGTAGAAGCGGTTATCTTTGAAAGTGGTGTTTTGTGATGGCATTCAATAAATCCTTTACCAATATCCCCGTAAGAATCATAAAAATCAAATCCGCAAACTTCACAAAGGAGTTTCCCCTTCTTTTTTAATATCTCATCTTTTTTTAGCTTAATGATAGCGGGCGCGCGTTCTCTCACTTTGTGGAGTTTATATAAGATGGAACCTTCTTCTACGCTGTCTTCCACCGTTTGCTCATCTTCTTCAATATGAAGTATTTCTTCTTTGATTGATGGATCTGTTACGGCATTGGTTATTTCAATAGCTAATTTTTTTAGTTGATCTCTTTTGTCTTTGAACTCATTAAACAGTATTTCATCAAGCTTGGAATAGCTTTTCAATCCTTTGCCTGGAGTTTCTAAAGACATAAAATTAGCCAGCTTTCTAGCTACCCCATTTACATTCCTGAACTTTAGTGGATCAGGACGTTCAAGGTCAAGAGGAAGGCTTCTTAATAAATCGCTTAAGGCAATGATCTTGCGGTTTTTGCGATCAATACTCCCTCTATCCGGAGAAAAATAAAGATCGAGTGCAAGTATAATTTCATCCCTATGCCACTTTGGATTGCTTTTCATAGTACAACGATGTATGGACGCTCAAAATCACGATGGGTATAGCTTGTCTTGAAATGATATTTATAATATCAATATGATATACAAATATAAATATAGAATACCTATCACCCTTTGCTAATCCCCCCTTTTCTCCCT
Organism: Chitinophaga sp. ARDCPP14; assembly: GCF_051362515.1. Taxonomy (NCBI): domain Bacteria; kingdom Pseudomonadati; phylum Bacteroidota; class Chitinophagia; order Chitinophagales; family Chitinophagaceae; genus Chitinophaga; species Chitinophaga sp. ARDCPP14. The sequence goes on from NZ_JBKIXB010000002.1 coordinate 913,178, forward strand.
ATTTTTACTATAATGTCCACGCACCTACCAAAACAATCTCACCTCCAACTGAAGTCATTATTTGACCTGCTATACCTGCGCCTTTGCCGGTTTGCCGACCTTTTGATCGCGGATTCCGCCATGGCAGAGGATATCGTGCAAAAAGTGTTTATAAATTATGAGTATGAAGACGATGATTTCCCGGCCATCAAAATGTTCCTGTACAAAGAAGTGCTGAATGCCTGCCACGCGCATAAAACGGGTATAAAAGCTGCCTTTATAAGGGCGGAAGTAGGCGGGGAAATAAACCGGGCTATCGCTGCACTGCCGGAGGGCTGCAGTAAAGTTTTCAAGCTTAGCTATGTGGAGGAACTGAAAAATGAAGAGATTGCAGCGGAGATGTCGATGCCGGTAAGCTGGGTGAAAACCCAGAAAGCGAGGGCACAGGAGTTATTGCACTGGCGACTGAAGCCGGAAACTTTTCTCGTATTAAACTTCTTCTTATCCATTGCAGAATAATCTGGAATCATATTACCACCGGTCCCGGTTAATAATAAAGTATTGGGAAAACGCACTTTCAGCAGCGGAAAGTGAGGAGCTGGAGGCGTGGATAGATGCCAGTGAGGAGAACCAGCTGTTGTTTGCGGAGTTAAGCAAGGAAGCTACTTTGAAGGAAGAGTTGAAACAGATGGGCAACTATTATCCGCAGCAGGCCTGGAAGAAAATTCAAGCCGCAAGAAAGGAAAGAAAACAGGTGCCCTGGGCAGGGGTGGTTGCCACGTTAATTATGTTGCTGCTGGCCATTACGTTGAAGTGGTGCTATCTCCGCGAGGCACTGCCTGCTGATAAAAAGACGGAGAATAGGGGTACCAGCCGTTGAGCTGCGTCCTGTAGTGAAAGAGGGATTTCCTCTTCTTTCCGCCATAGGTTTTTATAAAGCGTCTCCTTCCGGAGGCGCTTTATTTGTATCCGGCAGCCTGCAATTCAAATAATTCGGCGTAACGTCCTTTGCGGGCCAGCAGTTCCTCATGGCTCCCGATTTCCACCAGCGTGCCGCGTTCCAGTACTAAGATGCGGTTAGCCATGCGCACTGTGGAAAACCGGTGTGAGATTAACACGGCGGTTTTATCACGGGTAAGATCAGCGAACCGGAGAAATACATTGTATTCTGCCCGGGCGTCGAGGGCGGAGGTGGGCTCGTCCAGTATGAGGAGTTGCGCGTCTTTCATGTAGGCCCTTGCCAGCGCTATCTTTTGCCATTCGCCACCGGAGAGTTCTATGCCCTGGTTAAAGCGGCGCCCCAGCATTTGTTCATAGCCGAGCGGCATTTTTTCTATGAGTGGGAAAGCAAGACTTTGCCTGGCCGCATCCTCAATCATGGGAAGGTTGTTGCTTTCTGCGATATTCCCCACGGCGATGTTCTGGGAAACCGTCATCTGGTAACGCTGGTAGTCCTGGAATATAACGCCTACCTGCGTACGCAGTTCTTTAAGATCATATTCACGGAGATCTATACCATCCAGCAAAATGCGTCCTTCTACGGGGTCGTAGAGGCGGGATAATAGTTTTACCAACGTGGTTTTGCCGGCGCCGTTCTCCCCTACCAGCGCTAATTTCTCGCCGGGATGAAGGGTGAAGTTAAGGTGCCGGATGGCCCATTTGTCGGAGTTAATGTATTTAAAGCCTACATCTTCAAAAGTGAATCCCTGTTGAATAGGCCGCGGGAATGCCCGGGGATGAAGCACAGGAACCATTTTAGGCTCTATCTCAAAATATTCAAACAGGTCGCGCAGGTAAAGGGCGCCCTGTGTAACACTGGAAAACCGGATAAGGATACCCTGGAAGGTGGTACGCAACTGCCTGAAAGACCCCGCCAGGAAAGCCAGGTCGCCAATGGTTAGATGCCCCTGGATCGTTTGCAGGATGATGATCACATAAGCGGCATAATATCCTGCGGCGCCAACTACCGCGAAAGCAGTTCCCCAGATGGAGTCCCTGATCTGCAGTACTTTTTTATCGGTATAAAATTTATTGGAGATGACCTTAAAGCGGTTGATCAGGAAATTGGAAAGATCAAACACCTTTACTTCTTTGGCCGTTTCATCGCTGGCGCCGAGATAGCGGATATAATCCAGCTCACGCCGGTCGGACGTTTGGCCCCAGGCCAGTTTATAATACAGGTCGTTGAAGTGCGATTCATTCAGGAACGCCGGGATTACTGCCAGCAGCAATAATAATATCAGCCAGGGATTGAAGAATACCAGTCCTGCCGCCAGGAAAACAATCGTGATGATGTCCTGTACCTGGCTGAGTACCTGCGCCAGCAGCACGGTTCTGCCGGAGGTTTGCTGCCGGGCACGCTCCAGCTTATCATAAAATTCAGCATCCTCAAATTGGTCGAGGTCCAGCTTGGCGGCATGTTCCATGATCTTCACCGAAGTATGGTTGGCAAAGAGATCACCCAAAAGGCCATCCAGCAAGGAAATAGCGCGACTTAGCGCATCGGATAATATGGCCAGTCCGAATTCCAGTGCCACCAGTTGCCATAGCCAGGTAGTGGAATGCCCTGCATCTTTGGTGAGGTGTACCACCTGGTCGATGATCAGCTTGCCCACATATAATAACGATAACGGCATGGCAGATTGAGCCACCCTGAGAATAGTGTTCGCTATAGCGAGCCCTGGACTGGTTTGCCATACCATCCTGAAAAATGCCGGTAGGTTGCGAAGAGCTGCCAGCCGCTCTTTGAAGGTTAATTTCTCGTCTTTCCCCGGGCGTTTTTTCCGGGGCGTTGCCATTGCACTCATACCGGTAATTTACGAAAATTGCTTCTCCAAACATAAGCGCATTATCTAAAAGGATTTGTTTTAAATTTGAGTTCATGTGAATAAACCAGAATGCTATGTTATTATTGATCGTTTCCTTGCTGATCGTTTGTTGTGTGATTGTTGCCGGCGTTGTATACGCTGTAAATGAGCAATCCAAACAATGGGCGGCATCAGAAAACTAATACTGCGCTTTAATTGAGTACCGGATATCTGAGCTGAATAAATAAAAACTACAATAGAGGGATACCCCTTCCAGGTGCGTTATACCTGCGTACTATAGCTTTTATTTAATTAGCAATTATCGATATGCGTGAAAAAAGGAATGTGCTGACTTACCTGGCAGAAAAGGAATGGCTGATCATGAGTTTATGGTTCGGCCTGTCCTTTATCGGCGCCTTCATGGAAGTATCCCGGAATAATTTTAATAATTACCGCATATTTAAAGACGTATTTTTTCACGTCATTCACCAGCAGCCACTATACATCCCCTACCCGGCCGATTATTATGATGTAAATCTTTATGGCCCCTTATTCAGCCTCGTAATTGCTCCTTTTGCAGGTTTGGAAATCCACCTCGGAGCGATGTTGTGGTCGCTCACCGGTTCCGCTGTTTTATTTTATGCCATCCGGCAACTGCCACTCTTACGCATGCAACAGAATATTATCCTGTTGCTATGTTCAATGGAGCTGATGGGCGCCAGCAGCTGGTTCCAGATGAACCAGTTCATCGGCGCTTTCATTATCCTCACTTTTGCCAATACGGTTAAAGGGAAAGAACTTTGGGCGGCTTTCTTTATTGTATTAGGAACGCTGACAAAGTTTTATGGTATCGTAGGACTTGCATTCTTCTTCTTTACCCCCAATCCCAAACGGTTTATCGGTTACCTGTTTTTATGGGGCGCGGTCATGTTTGCACTACCCATGATCATATCTTCTCCCCAATATATTATTCAATGTTACTTTGATTGGTATGCTGCGCTGGTACACAAAAACGAACTGAATGAAGGCGCGAATATCCTGTTCCAGGATATATCTGCCGGAGGCTTTATAAAAAGGGTATTTCATTTACCGGACCTGAGTAATAATGTAGTACTCATTCCTGCGGTAGTACTTTTCTTTTTACAATATACCCGGTTAGCAGATCGCTACAATTCCCGTTACCGGCTGTATATACTCTGCTCCACACTGATATTCCCGGTACTTTTCAGCACCAGTTCGGAGTCGCCTACCTACATCATCGCTATACCGGCGGTATGTATCTGGTATGTAATGCAGCCATCTACCAGAAGGAATAACATATTTATGTTTTTCCTCATCTTCCTGATCAGTTTTTCCCATTCAGATATACTTACTCCCTGGTTCAGGAGAAATATTGCTATGCCATATGCCGTGAAAGCCTTGCCATGCCTGGTATTATGGCTGGTGATCGTCTATCAGACCTACACCCGGAAATATCTGTCAAAAAAAGATGTTTCTCCCGCGCCTGTCAAGGAATTGGAACCCGTTGCCGTATTGTGAAAAAATTAACGAAAAAAGTAATAATCCGGACGTAAATTGCCGGATTATTAAAGGTTTTTGATTATGAACACGGGATTCAAGATAGGTAGTGCATTTGCGTTATCTGCTATGCTGTTTCACGGCATTCAAACAAGTGCACAGAAGAAGTCAGCATCATTGCCAGGCTTTGTTGAAAGTAAATCAGTTGCTTCAGTAGATCCTTATATCGGCTCCGGGGGCCACGGACACGTATTTGTTGGCGCCAGCGTTCCATACGGCGCAGTACAAACAGGTCCTACCAACATTGTAAAAGGTTGGGATTGGTGCTCCGGATATCATTATTCAGACAGCGTATTAATAGGCTTTTCCCAGATGCACCTCAGCGGAACCGGTATCGGCGACCTGGGCGATGTACTCATTATGCCCTACACCGGCAAGGTGAGAACTAACCGCGGCACACAGGAAGATCCAACTTCAGGATACGGCTCCCGCTACTCCCACGAACGCGAAACTGCTCGTCCCGGCTACTACGCCGTTCAGTTGGACGACTACAATATCAAAGCAGAACTAACCGCTTCAGAAAGAGTTGCTTTTCATAAGTACACCTTCCCGAAAGATCAACCTGCCAATATTATCATCGACCTGAAAGAAGGTATCGGCTGGGATGCGCCGGTAGAAACATTTATCCGCCAGGTAGATGAATATACGCTCGAAGGATACCGCTACTCCAAAGGATGGGCGGAAGACCAACGCCTCTGGTTTGCCATTAAATCAAATGTACCGGTGAAACAATTCCTGGTATTTGATGGAGATAATAAACAAACCGGTAAAGAAGTAAAATCGAAAGAAGCCAAAGGGGTGATTGTATTCGATAAATCGCCCGGACAGGTAATGCTGAAAGTAGGCGTTTCTCCCGTAAGCAGCGAAAACGCACTGGCAAATATAAAAGCAGAAATACCAGGCTGGGACTTCATCAAAACCATTAACAGCGCTAATGCTAAATGGGACAAGGAACTGGCTAAAGTAAGCATTGAAACAAAAGACGAAGCCGCCCGCCGCGTATTTTACACTGCCATGTATCACACCATGATTGATCCGGCCTTGTTCAATGACCATGACGGCAGCTACCGCGGCACCGATAAAAAAGTATATACCAATCCAGGCTTCGATAACTACTCCGTATTTTCTCTCTGGGATATTTATCGTTCCTGCGCGCCACTCGCCACCATCCTGCATCCTGAAAAGGTGAACAGTTTCGTGAACTCCATGCTCACCATCCACAAACAACAAGGCAAATTGCCGGTATGGCCGCTGATGGGCAATGAAACCAACTGTATGGTGGGCTATCACGCCGTACCGCCTATTGTGGACGCTTACCTGAAAGGATTTAAAGGATTCAACGCAGAAGAGGCTTTTGAAGCCATGAAGGTTACCGCTAACCGCGACGACCTGGGCTTGAAATACGTAAAGGAATTGGGTTACATCCCGGCAGATAAAGAATACGAATCCGTTTCCAAAGCCATGGAATACGCCATCGACGACTGGTGCATTGCAGCCATGGCGAAGAAATTAGGCAAAACTGCCGACTTCGAATACTACAAAAAACGCGCTGCTTACTACCGCAATTATTTCGATAGCACCATCCGTTTTGTACGTCCGCGTATGAGCGATGGCAGCTTCAAAACGCCTTACGATCCGTTTAACTCCGTCCACGAAAAAGGCGACTTCACCGAAGGTAACGGCTGGCAATACACCTGGCTGGTGCCACAGGACGTGGAAGGACTCATCCAACTCATGGGTGGCGACGATGCGTTCACCAACAAACTCGACAGCCTCTTCACCGCCAAAGGCGATATGGGCGCAGAAGCGTCCAGCGATATCTCCGGTCTCATAGGTATGTATGCGCATGGTAATGAGCCAAGTCATCACGTTACCTACATGTACGCATTCTCCGGTTATCAATGGAAAACCGCTGAAAAAGTAAGACAGGTAATGAAAGAATTTTACTTCGATCAGCCGGAAGGTCTTGCTGGTAACGAAGATTGCGGCGCGATGTCGTCCTGGTATGTATTCTCCTCCCTGGGCTTCTACCCTGAAAACTCCGCCAGCGGCACCTATGTATTAGGCAGCCCGCTGTTCGACAAAGCAACTATTAAAGTAGGCGCCGGTAAAACTTTCACGGTACAAACCATCGGCAATAGTGCAGAGAACATCTATATCCAAAGTGTTACCCTTAACGGTAAACCATATACGAAGAGTTTCATCACTCACCAGGATGTGGTAGCCGGCGGAACGCTGGTAGTTAAAATGGGCAACAAACCCAACCTCAGCTTTGGTAAGGCTGCAGCGGACAGACCATCAAACGCGCTTTAGCGGAGGCTGTCTTACTCAGGATTACGCTGATTTTATTGATTTTCGGGATTTGATCACGTTGGATTTAAAATGATTATGGGAGATATAAGCGGATATTTTCGCTTTTATCTCCCATAATCATTTTAAATCCAAAAAGTAAAATCAATGTAATCAGCAAAATCAGCGTAATCCTGAGTAAGACAACCTACGCGTTAGGCGTTCTCGCCCAGCACGCGCAATACCTCTGGTGTTACGTTGCCGAAGATGGAAACGCCTGCCGCGCCGTTTTGGATGGCCAGTTTTACGGCTTCGGCCAGGTCGGCGTAGTTGCCATGGAAGTCCGGAAGGTACAGGCCTGCGTATAATGGAAAGGCGCCATGGAGCCCCTTCACACCTTCTGCTACCGCATCGCCGATCCAGCTCACGTTTTCCCTGTAAAAGCCATGATAGATCATTGGGCAGATGGCGTTCAATGGCCAGTTTGTCCAATCCTGGCGTACGATACGTTTGGCGATTTCAGGAGTAGGGAATACTGCTGCGGAAATTGGCTTTTTATGTTGCCGGGCTACCTGTGCGAGATTGCTCACCACATTAGTGATCCGGTCGTAGCGGAACTTGCGCCAGGAAGGACTTTGATCGGGATGCTCTATTTGTAAAGGATCTGCGCCATGTTTTTCTTTATAGGCATTGCGGCATTGTTCGCAATAGCAGAAATCGTATTCTGGCAATTCCTTCGACTGATCAATACCATAATTACTCCAGAGGTTCACGGGTAATATCACATCGCAGTAACGGACATAGTCGAGATGGATGCCATCGACGTAATCCAGTGAAAGGATTTTTTCCACCTGGTCTTTCAGATAATTCACTACCTCCGGTTTGCTGGGACATAGCCAGCGGTAGTAATCTACATAGGGAGGATGGTTGGCGCAGGATTCACCTTTGCGGTTTTGCGCATACCATTCCGGGTGACTAGCAAGCAGTTCTTTTTCCCCGCGATTCATAGTCCACATCCAGCGGTGAGCGTTGATGCCGTTGGCTTTAGCGGTTTTGAAATGCAGTTCGCTATCTTCCTCAAACATAATATCCGTGATCCCTGCTTTTCTGTAAGCAGCGTATCTTGCTTTTAAGACAGCGGCGGTATCTTTATGATCCGGATTGATCCACACGCGGTGTTGCACGGCATTCTTTTCCAGCGTGGGCGCTGTTTCTTTTGCAGTAGCTGCGCTGGCCGGCAGCGTAGATTTCGCCAGTGCCAATCCACCGATGCCCAATGATTTTATAAAAAGACGTTTATCCATAGCGCTTATTTTCTGTTACTATACACTTTACCTTCCTGGTTGATATTTACGAAACCAGCAAAACTACTACCGGTAACGCTGGCGTTATACTGTAATGAAATGCCTTCCATTGATAACGTATATACTTCTTTATTAGTACCGGTTTGTTTTTCAGAGATCTTCAGCTCTTTTAAGTTTTTAGCATAACGGCCATTGGCTTGCCTAAATTGTAGTTGGGCGCTGTAAATCTGCCAGAGATATTGTTTGGCTTCCTCCGCCGGAGGTAGCTGGAAAGTAGTACTGGCTTTGCTGGTAAACAACAGATAACCCCACCGTTCAGGCGCATGCATATTCACAATTCCTTGTGGTGACCAAACCCAGTTGTGTTCTGGCTGCTGTTGTTTTACGTACTTGCCGTTCTTAATATCAGTGTCCCACTCCACCCGCGAAAAATTGATGCGCCACAGGCTATTTTCTGCGGGTCGTTGGTTTTTATTGAAGAAGCTGAGGGCGCTGAAAGGCACGGCCATCTCTACTGTCCACTCTTTATCGGTATCCGACGGATTATTAATAGTGCCATCAATATGTATGGCAGTGATAATTCCTTTGGTGTCCCAGTTGATCAGCGCCTCTCCCATGTTGCGGTAAGGCTTACCCATAAACAGGTCCATCACGGTATTTAAAGCATTGATTTCTATCTCGTAGTATTGGTGGGTATCTCCATCGGGATCTATAAATACTTCAAAGTCATTATCCCGGAAAATAATGGCGTCATGCTCCACCAGTGTTCCCCAGATATGTGGCTCCTGCAGCGTAGCTGCGATATAAAGATATTGCTGGTCCCACATCATCTTCACCCTGGTGCGCAGTGCCGGCGCCGGTTTAGCGTCGCCTTCAATATCTTTGAAATCTTCCGTCCAGGCGGCTTGTTGCCAGGCGGCTTCATCGAGTTTACCATCGATCACTACTTTGTTTTTCGTTTCCTGGCATACGTAGTGGCGGGGTGTTTCGTGTGCGGGTTTATACAATTCCAGCCCGGTTTGAGCGGAGGTTGTCTTACTCAGGATTAGACTGATTACGCTGATTACACTGATAAATTTTTTTATAATTTTTATATTGAGATGATCTTTTTTCATTTGAAATTTCCGTTGATTAACCTTTTAAATTCTAAGCTTGGCCGGCCAAAGTTAATAAGTAATCCTGTTTCTACATTATATGCTTCAAGATAGCTTCTAACCTGAGACAAATGCACTTGTTCTGTTATTGTTAATGCTTTTAGTTCTACGGCTACAACGCTTTCGACAATAAAATCTGCTCTCCTTCCCCCTACGTGTTGTCCTTTATAGTATAAAGGGATTTCTTTTTCTCTTTCAAAGAGAATTTGTTTTTCACTCATTTCAATGGCTAACGCGCGCTGATAAATTACTTCCTGAAATCCTGATCCCAGTATACGATGCACTTGCATTGCACAACCAATGATTTTACTAGTAAGCTCAGAATGCTTATAATTTGGATTAATCATACATTATGTATTAAGGTTAAAACAAACAATGACGCGAATTTAACTATTCCAATAACTAAAAAAAAGAGCCGGATAAAACATCCGGCTCTAATCCTAAAAATTAAAATCAAATTAAAATCAAAAAAGTAAAATCAGTGTAATCAGCGTAATCAGTCTAATCCTGAGTAAGACAACCTCCGCGCGCGTTACCATATGCGTACGCGCGCACTATCCGCCCGGTACATGCCATCCCCCGGCTTCACGCCATACACTTCGTAGAAGGCGTCCACGTCGCTAAAAGGCCCGTTCACCCTGAATTTGGCGGGAGAGTGTACATCGGTCAGCACCTGCCTGGCCAGCGACTCTTTTTTGGTGTGGCCCAGCCAGCCCAGGGAGTAGCCCATGAAGTACCGCTGCGACGGCGTGTATCCGGCGATCTTTTCGTTCTTCTTATATTGTGCTGTTTTTTTGAACGCTTCCCATCCCAGCAGGATACCGCCTAGATCCGCGATATTTTCACCAAGAGTGGCTTTGCCGTTGATGCGTAAGGTATCTACTACTACGTAGTTGTTGAATTGTTTTACCATGACGGATGCGCGCTCATTGAATTTTTTCTCATCGTCTTTGGTCCACCAGCTTTTCAGGTTGCCGGCGGCATCAAACTGGCGGCCTTCATCATCAAACCCGTGTGTGATTTCGTGACCTATGGTGGAGGCGCCGGCATAGCCGTATACAACGGCATCGTCCAGCTCTTCATCGCGCTTACCGGGAACGGTGAAGATACCGGCAGGCAGCACAATTTCGTTGTTGCTGGGGTTATAGTAGGCGTTGTATGTTTGCGGCGTCATATCCCATTCATTGCGATCAACCGGTTTGCCGAGTTTGTTGATCTGGTAGTTTTGCCACCACTGGTGGGCTGCTTCGATGTTCTGATGGTACGATTGTTCCTTGATATCCATTGCAGTAAAATCTTTCCACTTATCGGGATAGCCTACTTTCTTGGTGATCTTGGAGAGTTTGTATAATGCTTTTTGCTTGGTGCTATCGCTCATCCAGTCGAGGTGTTCAATGCGTATTTTCAGTTCCGCACGGATTTCTTCTACCAGGTTTTCATATCTTTTTTTGGCGGTGGTATTAAAGAACTCTTTTACAAACAGTTGGCCGAGGGCCTCTCCCATTGCGCTTTCCTCTGCGTCCAGCACTCGTTTCCAACGCGGTTTCTGCTTGTCTTGTCCTTTGAGAAGGGTGCCATAAAATGCGAAGTCGGTGTTGGCGATGGTATCGCTGAGATGTTGGGAGGCCGCGTTGATCAGGTTCCACTTGAGGTAGTCCTTCCAGGTTTGAAGTGGCTGTGATTTAACGGCGTTGCTCAGGTTGGAATAAAATTCCGGCTGACCAACAATAATGGTATCGGCGAATTTGCTGATGCCTTGTTGTTTGATGAACTCATTCCAGTCGATGTTGCCGGCAATTTTATTTAGCTGGGTGACAGCCATCTTATGGTAGTTGGCTTCCGGATCACGGAGTGCTTCCAGTTTGCGGCTGTTTTTAGCCAGGTTTGTTTCCAGTTGTACGATACCGGCAGCCGCCTTTTTAGCGGCGGTGCTGTCGTAGCCAACAAATTGCAGCATTTTAGCAACGTGACCGGGATAGGCATTCCGGATGTTGGTGGTGCGTGCGTCGGTGTTGAAGTAGTAGTCGCGGTTGGGAAGACCCAGCCCGCCTTGTGCCAGCTGCACAGCGATGACGTCACTGTTTTTGGCGTCCTGCCCGATGTACAGGCTGCAGAAGGCGCCGGTGTTGATATTCAGCTTGGAGGCCATTTGCACCAGCTGCGGGATGGTGGTAATGGCATCAATGGCTTTCAGCTCCGCTTCAATAGGCTTTATACCTTCCTGGTTGATGCGCACGGAATCCATTCCGCTGGTCCAGAAGGCGGCAATTTTTTTAGAGATAGGATCGGTAGGATTTTCTACCGCTTTTTCATTGATGATACGCAGGCGTTTGTACAGTTCTTCCTGTACCAGGTTACCGATGCCCCATGAACTGTATTCTGCTGGTATGGGATTGCGTTTTATCCAGCCGCCGTTGGCATAATCAAAAAAATCTTGGGTGGGATTTACGGTGCTGTCTACATTGGCGGCTACTGCGTCGGGGATGGAAGATGCGTCGGTGCCGGGTTGTTTCTGTCCCTGGTTACATGCAGCGAAGCAGGTAATGGCAGCCAGACCGGTTCCGGTGAGGATGGATTTTATCATAAGCTGTTGAGATTTTGTTATCGGAAGAAAGGTAATTATTTTTTATCACCCTGATTATTAAAATGGGCTTAACGGCAGCAGGAGAATATAAAGTAAATAATGTATTTTGGTACAAAGTCATTTCCTTACCTGCAACGCTTATGATCAACAATTTAAAGACTGGCCGCATTTTATCTATCGATGCTTTCCGCGGCATTACTATTCTTGTCATGATTTTCGTTAACAGTGTGGCGGGAGTGAGCGGTATCCCTTCCTGGATGCAGCATGCGCATGGTAATGAAGACCGGATGACCTTTGTAGATGTGGTGTTCCCTGCCTTCCTGTTTATAGTGGGGATGTCGGTACCTTTTGCTATCAATAGCCGGTTGGCAAAGGGAGATACTTTCTGGCAGTTGCAGCGGCATATTGCCTGGCGTACATTGGGTTTGTGGGTGCTGGGTATTTTTATGGTAAATGCTGAAAAGGTGAATGCAGCTGCTACCGGTATGAGTGGCGCCGCGTGGTCACTTTTATTTTATGTATGCGCTATACTGGTTTGGAATGTTTATAAATTTAAAAACGCATGGCTCGCATGGTGTTTCAAGGGTGCGGGCATGATAGGATTGATCATCCTGGCATTGATTTTCCGCGGAGGTGAAGATGGAACGGAGCGATTAACCCCAGATTGGTGGGGTATTTTGGGGTTGATAGGCTGGGCATACCTGTATGCATGTATCATTTACCAGGTGTTTAAAGGTGCGGCCGGCGCCATCATGCTGATGATTGCGGTATGTATCGGGTATTATATTTTATGTAAACAGCCGTTCATGGGAGAATGGGGCTGGCTTACATCGCAGGCAGGTCATGCTGCGCATACTTCCATTGTGTTGTCGGGAATGTTGCTGACATTATTTTATTTTGATGAAGACCTGGGCCTGAAAGGAAGTAAGCTGGTGTCGCGGGTAACGGGATACCTTATTTTACTGTTGATAGCCGGTGTTTTGTTAAGACCTGCTTATAAACTATCCAAGATCCAGGCTACCCCCAGCTGGTGCCTCTATTGCAGTGCTATATGTGTGGCTGTATTTTCCCTGTTATATTTTCTGATAGATGTAAAGCAGGTCAGTAAGTGGACGGCTTTCTTTCGCCCGGCAGGTTCCAATCCTTTGCTCACTTATATCCTGCCGGACATTGTTTTTTATGGCATGTTGCTCGCGGGGATCAGCCTGCCGGCTGTATTGGGAGAAGGACTGCCGGGTATTGCCTGGTGCGCTTTTTTTGCAGTAATCATGCTCTTCCTGGTAAAGGGATTAAACAAGCTGGGAATTCGCCTGCAACTGTAACAATCTTACACACTGCTTCGTTATAACTCTCGTAATGTAGAAAAATATCTACGTGAAATACATCCGTAACCGGGTATAGCGCGTAAATAGTTGTGGCATTTCGTTTGTCCCTTTCATTCATGTAAACAGATTTTGCATCCCAAAAGTTCCCCCATGAAAAAAATTGCAATTGTATTAGCGTCAGCCGGATTGATTTTAGCTATCTTAGCGCAGTACGCCTTAGTCAACGACTGGATGTGGTTCAAAGTGTTCCACACCCTTGGGTTTATAGGCTACATATTGATCATCAGCGGTCTTGCTTGTTTTTGCCTGTGGTTGATTCATCAGTTTTCCCGTGATGAAAAAAACAGGATAAAACGTTACTATCATCGCCAGCACGATGAAAGCGAAGTGAATACTGCACAACGGTAATAACGATATGTCTGACTTCTTCACACTTAAATTTGAATACAACGGGCATCCGCACATCCTGGATGTGCAAACCGCTCATCAGCAATTCAAAACGGTTTATAAGGTAGCCGTTCAGGAACATGAAATTACTTTTGAGCCTGATGAAGAAGGCTACGTACGCGCTGTTTCCAGCAAGCCTATGCACGATCATTTAAATCCTGTAGATGTAGGACTGCTACATCATGTGGCAGAACTCATTATCCAGCATATTCAGCAATAAATTATTCCTCATCAATTTTTTCTCCCCGGATCTCGTCACGCAATGATTCAGGGTCCCATCCCTGCCCTTCATCCAGCCAGGTTTTTACACGGTCGGAGGAAATGAGCTTTTCCATTTCATCGATACGTTCCTTCATGGAACTGATGTATTGTTTTTTATCATCGCGCAATGCAGATAAGCCTTTCAGGGTGCGTTCATCCTGGCGGAAGAAAGTCCGTGCGGCACGTTCACTCCGGTAAGCCCTTCCACCCAGCATACGCAGGGCATCCACGCCAACACGCAGGGAAGTGTCTACCGTTTCGCGGTAAATATGTAGTACGCCCAGGTCCATCAGTTCAAAAGTATCTTCATTATTTTCTGCCCTTACCAACAGTTGCAGATGAGGAAAATACCGTTGGGCCATTCTCACTATTTCCAGTGTTTGTTCCGCATGATCAGTGGCAATGATCAGCATTTTTGCATCTTTAGCGCCGGCGGCAACCAGCAGGTCATAACGGGACGCATCTCCATAATATACTTTAATACCCAGGTTGTGCAGCGCATCTACCCGGTCGGAATCCAGGTCGAGGATAGTAGCATTAATACCATTGGCCCGCAGGAAACGCCCGGTCATGCTGCCGAAGCGGCCAAAGCCTGCAATGATCACCGGGTTCTTTTCGTTGATCTCATCTGCTTCCCTTTCCGCTTTTACTTCTGAGCGGGTATAATACGGTTGAATCACTTTTTCATATAGCAGCATAATCAGCGGGGTAAGCGCCATGCTGATGGCTACTACTGCTGTTATCATGGCGGTCATTTCCTTACTCATCAGCCGCGTTTGACTGGTAAACGACAGCAACACAAACGCAAACTCCCCGATGTCTGCGAGGGCAAAAGCAAACAGCAGGTTCTGGTCGGTGCTCAGCCTGAATATTTTTCCCAGCAGCAACAACACAATACCTTTCAGGGCCATGATCCCTACTACCAAGCCCATGATCAGCCAGGGCTGTTCCATGATCAGCCTGAAATCAATAGATGCTCCAACGGCGATAAAAAATAAGCCGAGTAACAATCCCTTGAAAGGTTCAATATCACTTTCCAGCTCATGACGGTATTCACTGTTGGCAAGTACCACGCCGCCCAAAAATGCTCCCAGCGCAGAGCTGAGGCCCACCAGGTTCATCAGCACAGCAATGCCAACCACCATCAGCAAGGCCGTGGCGGTAAATAATTCGCGTACACGGGTCCGGGCAATGATACGCATCAGCGGCCGCACCAGGTACATGCCTGCAATAATGATGATGGCTACTGCGCCCAGCACTACCAGTGTTTGCGCCCATCCGGGTAAATTATCCCTCAGGGAGGCGCTGTGTGGAGCGGCATCTGCTGCGACATTACCAGCGAGCAATGGAAATATGGCCAGCATCGGGATCACGGCAATATCCTGGAACAGCAACACCGAAAAGGCGCTCTGCCCGGCAGATGTGCCCATCCACCCTTTTTCATTCAGCGTTTGCAACACAATGGCGGTAGACGACAACGAAAGGATCATGCCCAGTGCCAGCGATGTGTTGATGGGTTGTCCTACCAGGTAGGCAATGCCCGCAATGGCAGCGGCACTGATTATCACCTGCAGCCCTCCCAGCCCGAGAATGGAGGACCGCAGCCGCCACAACAGCGCCGGTTCCAGCTCTATCCCTATGAGGAACAGCATCATCACTACACCGAATTCCGCAAAATGCATAATATCTTCTCCCTCTCTTCCTATAAAACCCAGTAAAGAAGGGCCTATGATAATACCTGCGATCAGGTAGCCTAAAACAGCTCCCAGTCCCATCTTTTTGGCCAGCGGCACAAACACGATGGCAGCAGCCAGGTATACCATCGACTGAAATAGTAAAGAATGTTGATCCATATTATCTGGTTTGAGCGGGTAGTTGAAGTATTTGACGGAGATTTTCCAGGCCAGGCAAAGGTGTAAGGTCAAATTTATCGTCGCGGAGACGTTCCAGCACCTGTTTCAACTGGGCCGTATCTTCCTGGATATCTGAAATATCCTGCCGGTGAACGCCATATATCACAAAAGGAGCCGCATAATGCATATTGCATAATTTGGCGGTTTGTATAAAAGGCAGCAGGAATTCATGCACGGTATGTCCGTGGTGACCATCCGGTTGATAGGAATGTTCGGCGCCCCCTGCTGTGATAATATTGCTGAAATACTTTCCCTGTAAGGCTTTGCCGGTATGTCCATATGCCCAGCCGTGCTCCAGCACCAGGTCGATCCACTGCTTTACAATAGCTGGTGCACTGTACCAGTAAAAAGGATGTTGCATAAAAATAATATCATGCTGCTCCAGCAACTTTTGCTCACGGGCTACATCCACATCCAGATCAGGGTATTGTTCATACAGGTCGTTGAAAGTAATCCCCGGGATATTTTTAACCACCCGCAGCAACTGGGAATGTACCCTGGATTTTTCCAGGGCGGGATGTGCAAAATTTATCAGAACTCTCGCCATTATTGGATTTTCGTATAAAGGAATTTAGGTATTTTGTTTCAAACATTGTCCTTCTGTGATAACGAATTCCGTATCAACCTTCCGAATACTCCTGTAAAAGCAGCCGGTACTTATTGAGGATACTGGATTTGGAGATAAAGCCCACCAGTTGTTGATCCTGTATTACCGGCAGGTTCCAGGCCTGGGCCGTATCAAATTTTTTGATCACCACGTTAATGTTATCTTTTAAATTAACCACCGCCGGCGGGGCGTGCATCAGCTTCTTTACGGTAACGGTATCGTACAGTTCAGGATTAAACATAATCGGCCTGATTTCATCCAGCGTAATAACGCCTTCAAACAGTTGTTCGTGGTTCACTACCGCAATAATATTCCGGCTGCCTTCTTTCACCAGTTCTATAATATCCCGCAGGGTGGCGTCAATAGAAATTGTTTGCACATCTTTTTCAAGAAGGTCCTCCATTTTCAGGAGTAGCAGGATGTTTTTATCATGGGCATGCGTAAATACTTTGCCATCTTTTGCCAGTTCTTTGATTTCCGGGGAGATAGGTGAAAACCATTTTGCCATCAGGAAAGAAATGGTGGAAACAATCATCAGCGGAATAAAAAGATCGTACCCCGAGCTGGATTCGGCAATCAGGAAGATGGCCGTCAGCGGGGCATACATTACACCGGCCATTACGCCGGCCATACCAACAATCACGAGGTTGGTAACCGGGATATCGGTGAATCCCATCTGCTGACAAACCATGGCGTAAAAGAATCCCAGGAATCCGCCGGCAAACAGTGATGGTGCGAAGTTCCCGCCGTTACCACCGCTTTGTATGGTGACGGAAGCGGCCAATGCTTTCAGCAGGCACACGCAGCCGGTAAACACCACTATCATCCAGCTTTGCAGGGGAAGATACCGGAAAAAACTGTTTTGAAGAATGGCTTCGCCATTGCCGGCAGCCAGTGATTTCACGCTGGAGTAGCCTTCGCCGAATAAAGGAGGCAGCACCACGCAGAGGGCGGATACCAGTACACCGCCCAGGAGGGCGCGTTGTATCGCTGTCCAGTTGAGGGAGTGGAAAAAGTGTTCTATTTTTTGTGAGATGACCACGTAATATCTTGCATAAAATCCGCTGAGTATGCCCAGGGCTATATAATAAGGTACGTTATGATAATTAAAAGCAACCCTTGACTCGAAATGAAACAGCGCTTCTTCCTGTAAAATAATTTTAGAGAGCAAGCTGCCGCAAACGGCTGCCACAATCAGCGGCATGAAATCAGAAAACACCACGCCCGTGAGTAATATTTCAAAAGCAAACATCATCCCGGCAATCGGAGCATTGAATGCTGCCGCTATACCGGCAGTTGCACCGGCAGCCAGTAACAGCGTACGTTCTTTATAACCTAGTTTATAGGTACGTGCATAATTGGAGCCAAGTGCCGCACCGGTAACCGCAATGGGACTTTCCAATCCGGCCGATCCGCCAAGCCCCACGGTGATAGCGCTCTGTAATATCTGTGAATACATTTTTACGGGTGGGATCAGGCTGGAGTTCCGGGCTATTTCGTGCAGGATAGCAGGAATCCCTTTCCTCGATTGCCCCTTGAAAAACCAGATGACCATGAGGGTAGTGAGCACAATTCCGAGGAACGGGAACACTACATAAAAAATAACCTGTGTGCTGAAATGTACTTTATAGGTGATTACATAATGGATGTAATGGACGAGGCTTTTTAAGACGACGCCTGCTAACCCTGCCGAACAGCCTACCAGTATACCTGAAAGCAGGAGGAACTGGCTGCGGCTCATTTTGCTGTGTAACCAATGTAATATGAGCTCATAGCTTTTGGCACTCTTTAAACTGTATTGTTCAAAATCCTTTTTGAATCGAAAAAAGCTATGGTATTTCCGCAGGCGGTTAAATTGACTCATGCGGCAAATTTAAGGATCAAAGCTCAATCAGTGCATAAACTTTATCATTCATATAAGGACCGCCAGGGCGACGGGCCGTGTAATCCAGGTTAATCCAGTACTCTCCTTTCAGCTCGTGATAGTATATTTCTTTCACGGCTGGCTTCGGAAAAAGTGTGATGATAGCCTGCTTCATGATTTCAAACTCTTGTTTATCACCACAGTAAAGCTCCGGGTAGGCATGGCCTTTCACCAGTACAATACGGCATCGTGCCCCGATCGATTGCAGGCAGGAAGTCATGAGGATGGAATGGTCGTCGCAGTCGCCCCCCAAACCATTTTGAATGGTTTCCTGTGCAGTGGCGAAGTATTCGTCGCGGCGGGAATCCAGCACATATTTAAACTGGCCGTTGATATAACGGAACAGGGAAAGGAACCGGGTTATTTTCCCGTATTTATAAAAATATTCGTCGTAATAATCGAGGGAGTGTTTTACGGAGAAGTTGCGGACCACCGAGTCCTGGAAGTTGATTTTTTCCCGCATGCCGCGTACGGTTTTATCGCGGTAGCTTTCTACCCTTCTCGGATAAAGACTGAGGATATCCAGTTGTTTGCTGCCTTTGGTGTTGAGGTTGCCCTGTACCATGCCTTTATAATCGTTGAGCACATTATAAAAGGTATAGCGGTCAGTAACTTTGTTAATGACCATTACACTGCATACCAGTAAGAAGATGGGAATAATCAGCGGTCTGAAGACCCAGCGGAGCAAATAGACAACTATGAAACCCGCTACCACGGCCAATAACAGATCGATGTGCCAGCCGTTCGCTACGATGGGAGGCGTAAAGCTGTTGATATAGGGTGCCAGCAATAATAAGGTCAACAAACTCAATGTGTTGAACAATATATTCTGTGCTATGGTATATTTGCTTTCGTCTATGGCCATTATGCTACGCAATAAAGCAAAATTATGCCATAATCACCTCGCAAAGTTTGAAACGGCCTGTTTGAAGGAAGTACTTTTCCGGATGAGTTCTATTTGCTGAACCGTATCATTTTTCTGTTTATCCATTTGCAGTTGCTGATAGATTTTGTTCAGCAATCCGAAATTCATCAGCGCTAATACTTTGAAATCCAGTTTTTGTGCGTTTTCCACAGCTGTTTCTGCGGTGCGGATAGCTTTATTGAATTCGTGTTCATTAAAATATACGCCCGCGTATAGTAATTTCTGCACAGATTCCAGGTATTTTCCGCCGAAATAATCAGCAGAATATTTCTTGATCACCTGGTCGGTGTGCCGGCAGATCCGTGCAGCGGAAGCTGTTTGGCCCAGGCCGAGGTAGGCTTGTGCCTGCCAGCAGAGCAGCATGAGGCGCAGTGAATCTGTTTTACGGTGTTGTAAAGAAGGATATGTTTCAAAAATCCGGGTGGTAAAGCTGAGGAGGTGTTCGTTATCTCCCAGCAGGGTGAACACGATCCCCATATTACGGAATACAATTTCCTGGGGTTCACTGATGGGTTTCTTACCACCACTGGTGCCGGTCCAGTAGCGGAAATAGTTATAGATCTTTTCCCGGATATCTTCGTTTATAATACCAAATTTGAGGAATTCATAGATGAAGAGCTGGATTTCATAAGGTGTTACCCAAAGCTCGTCTTCAAATTCATCGGCTGCGTAGATTTTCTTAATATTATTGAGTTCTATTTCGCACTGTTCTGCATCGAGTTGCAGCAGGGCCATTGTAAATAATTTGCTCCTGATTTTGAGCTTGTCTTCCCGGGCTTCAGCAAGTCCCAGCAAAGCGTTAAGTACTTTGCGTTTCCTGAAATGAATAAATTCGTCACTGATAAAAGGGCCAATAGGGTTCTTCTTGAAGAAGCCCGCGGGGAAGATGGATTTGAGTTCACCCTGGTTGTTGCCATCATGCTGGTAGTGTAATACGAGGTATTCCAGCAGGTGGGATTTTTCTATGTTGGATAATGGTAAATGCAACATTTTGATGATGCCATCGATCTGCGCATGGTTGATAGCGTAGCGGAGCAGCCATCTGAATACGCCGATGCGGTAAGGCGACTGTGGCAGGTGTTCGAGTATTGCCATTAGCAGGGGCTCATTTATTTCCTGGCCGTTTTCTTTCAGGTAGTGCATGGCCACAAAATATTCGAGCAACATGGTATGGGCAAAGCGCACCTTCACATTGAACATAATTTCCTGGCTCAGGTTTTCTTCCACCAATATATTATCGGCCAGTAGTTCTTTGTAGGCAGGGAACAGATCGGCATTCTGGGTGAGCAGCAAATTTTTATCTGCGTAGATCCCTGTTCTGCCGAGGTCGAGCAGGGTGAGTAATTTTTCAATGATTTTTATTTTGAAAGAATTGCTTTGCGAATTGAACACGCGGTTCTGAATAAAGCGCGATACAATTTCGAACAGGCTAAGGTGTTCATCTACAAAGGTTTGATCCGGGCCGCTGTTGAGCTGACAAAATAGTTGCAGGTAATAAGGATAACGCAGTTTTTGCAGGAAGTTTTCAGAAAACAGCCGTACGGTAGCGGGATCAAACTGGTGGTTATAAAGAATAGACTTCACTTCCTGTTCCGTAAGCCGGGGCATATTGATATTGGTTTCCTCATCCATTTCAGCGCCCAGGTACCAATAGCGCCGGAAGGCGGGGTATTGCTGGGAGTGCTGGAATATTTCGGCCCAGGTACTGCTCCGGATGGAAAGGATCACTTTCACCCAGGGGTATAAGTCGTTGGAATACACAAAGTCTTCCAGTTTGGAATATAGTAGGCGGAGTTTCTCGCCGGCTACGGCGATTTCATCGAAGCCGTCTATTATTAATATAAGGCGTCCGCCTTTTTTATCGAAGTGGCTGGAGAAGTATTCGCGGAAGTTTTCACCATTACCGAGGTTCATCTGGTTATCGAGCCAGGAGGAAAGGGAGAATCCTTTCAGCAGGAGGCTGCCGGCCGCATGAGCATGGATGAACCAGCAAACGTCCTGTTTATAACGGGCTTCTTTGCCAAACCAGCAATGTTCTGCGAGGTGTACCAATGCCAGCGACTTACCCCATCCTGATGGCGCTATTAACGCGGTAGCGGCGTAGTCGCTTTCCAGGAATTTTTCGATGTGGGCATTACAGAAGGGCCGGTGAACGGTATACGGAAAAGCAATGCCAGAGCGATTTTTGAGGGTTAGCATCGTGTAATGGGAAACTGCGTCTGCCTTGTTTTTCAGGTCAGACCATTTTCCATTATCCAATGCTACGGCCGAAGTAGACGCATTGGTGGCAGTGGAAGCGGTGTTCATCTTCCGGTAGTGATGTTGCTGAAAATCTTCCCAGTCTTTATATTGGCAATATTGCGAAAGGGTATTCAGGGTATATCTGGAGAAGCTGTGTTGAGCAACAGCAAATCCGAACACCCTTTTAAGCGTAGTTTCGCTTACCAGTTTCGTGGTGTTATCCAATATGGACTGAGAGAGATGTTTGCAATCTCCTGGCAACATGACTTCAACACCGAACCTGCGGAGAACTTCATTCTGCAGGGTAATGATAAAGTCATAGGATAGATCAATCATAGGGGACAATAAATGGATTTTCGAATTGTCGGTACCTGTTTAATTACGTATCGTATTTGCGTTTAGATTTTCGGAAGACCGAATGAACAAAATGAACAGAAAATATTAAATTGAATTATATATATGAAAATAACTAATAAAATTAATTTTATTATTAGTTGTCATCTGGATATCATATATAAATATGATGACGTACAGCATAATGTTTCTATATGAGTATATATTATATATTATTTTCCAGTACTTTGACTGTAATGAAAACGGATAAATAACTTTATTAGCCAGCCCCGAAATTTTTCTTTTTCCTGTTTTAAATGCAATGGTCCCTTATTTTCCTGCCTGTTTTTCTCCAACTCCTACCTTCCGAATGAACAAAATGAACAGTAAAAACGAAGATTGAACAAACTGAATTGTCAGTCGGAAATGAACAAGAAAGACACATCCAGAAATCAGCCCTTCAGTATACATTCGTAGCGTTCTTGTAACATTCTTTTAACAAATGATCGCAAGGAAGTATACTTTTTTATCAACCAGTATCCCTTCCCCAAGCTATTCCTAACCTGCCTGCCGCCCTTAGAGTTTTGTTGTAATGCAATGAAACTGAACAATTTTTATTCAAATATTTGATGCTATGCATTCAAAAGCTACTCCTAATAGCCCTTTTACTGCCCTTTTCTGTTTCCCTAGCTCTGCAGGGAAGGAAGCTGTGAAAACCAGCGTTGCCCACTTTTTTCATAAAGCCGGGTCAATAGCTTGGAAAAGTTTTCTGCTACTATTATTACTATTCGGTATAGGCGCGCGGGACAGCCAGGCGCAAACCTATACCACGAGGGTATATGCCAATACACAAGTAGGCAGAGCCTCCGGACTTTGCATCGGTTGTGGTGTAACAAATGGTACACAGGCAGTGGATGGCTCCCTTACTACAGCCTCCACTATTTCTACATTGGTAACACTGTTGGGCGCTACAGCCTCACAGGACCTGATTTTTCCGGCTGCCGTTACCAATAATACCCCTGCGGTAGTTAAAATAGGTACTGCCGGCACACTCGGCACGCTGGTAAATTTAAACCTGCTTGGCGGCGTTTATGTACAGGCCTACAATGGCAGTACGCCGGTAGGTGGTACTGTCTTTGCCAATAACTCAGTATTAACCCTGTTGGCAAGTGGCAACCAGGCGGAAATATTTTTACCTGCTCCAGGCGGCACATACGACCGTGTAAGAGTAACAGTAGATGGCGGATTAGCAGGAGTAGCCGGTAGCATACAGGTATTCTCAGCATATTATGATATACCTGCTTCAGGTACAATAAACTGTGGCGCTGCAATAGATGTGCTGTACGGCGTTACCGGGCAGGCAGCTTCACTTGGAGTAGTAACCAATCCTGCTGCTGCAGGTGATGGTATTGTTACTGCAGCCAATTATGCAACGCTGAGCAGCGTTGTTGGTGCGTTAGGCAGCAGTGCCCAGGTTACTGCAGTATTCCCTGGTCTCTCTAAAGCAGGTGATTCTATCCGTGTGGTAGTGTCAGATCCTGCTTCGCTGCTTACCCTACAGCTATTTAGTTCTGTTAGAATTATTACTTATAATGGAGGTATTGTAGTTGATAATATTCAGGCCGATGGCAATTTATTGCGCCTCAATCTTCTTTCAGGAGGAGGAAATTTACAGGCGTTAACTTTCCAGCCTACAGCGCCTTTCGATCACGTAACAGTGCAGATAGGCTCCGGGCTGGCAGGCGCACTCGCCTCCCTGAGAGTACATGAAATACAACGTTTCCCGGCAGGTCCGTCAACAGCTGGTGGGATATTGAGAACTACCTGCCTGAATTCGCCGCTTACATTGAATGTAAGTAGTCCGGAAGCAGGATTAACTTATAGCTGGTACGACTCTACCCAAACCACAGTGGTAGCTTCCAACAGCACCAGTTACAGTCCTCCTGTAGGTGTTGCCGGAAGTTTCCGTTATTATGTTTCCGCCACCAGGATCGGCTGTTCAACCGAATCAGCCAAAACGTTGGTGACTGTAAAGGTTAATAATTTCTCTAACGCTGCAGATATTACTGTTCCTGCCACTACACAGGGCTGCATCGCGGATACCGTAACAATTACCCCTACTTCTGCAACCGTTAATAATAACCCGGTATTCAGCTGGTATAAAAATGCTGATAAAACCGGGCCTATTACAAATGGCCTGATAGAAGGAGCCGTTAAATACAGCATCGATACTACCGGAAAATTAAATATTACCGGTCTTGCTGCAGGATCATACACCTATTATGTAAGCGTATCGGACAGCGATCATTGTGAAAATGCAGCTAACGCCCTGAAGGCGGCTCCGGTAACTGTATCCGCGCAAATTGCGCCACCGGTACTTTCCCAAACGTACGCGGTAACAACCGGAATACCATTGGTGTTAACAGCCACACCAGTATCCGGCGCTACTATTGAATGGTACAGCGATACCACGCAGGCGCCGGTTGCAGTAGGCAACTCCATCACCCTGCCTCCGTTTACCAGTCCTGGTGTATTTACTTACTACGCAGGTGTAAAAACTACCGGAGGTTGTACGTCTTTCCGTGTTCCTGTGGTCATTACCGTAACCGGCCCTGTTACCACTACCAGTTGTAACGTGCCCACCAGTCAGGTAACCGGAACCACATTGGGTTGTGTATTGTGTAGTGTTGTAAATCCTGGATTTGATATAGATACGGTTTCTACGAATTTCACCCGTCTCAATATACCGGTAGGTTTATTAGGAGGATCAGTTTATCAACAACTTATCTTCCCTGCTGCAGGCGATGCAACAGACAGCATTCGTCTTGATCTGGCTTCACCAGGCGGACTGGCAGATGTAAGCTTACTTGGCGGCGCTGTAGTTACCATTTATAATGGAACAACGGTTGTAAGTACACACACTTTATCCCAGTTGCTCACTTTAAGATTACTGAGCGGAACCCGCTACTATGCTACAGTGGCCGCTGGTGGTATATACGACCGTGTGGAAGTGAAACTTACGGGCGTAGCGAATCTGCTTACTTCCCTGGATATTTATGGTGTACGCTCTCTTGTACCGGATCCTGTTATTACAGCCGGCAATCTGACCGTATGCGTTGGCGAGCGCGCTGTATTTACAGCCACTCCAGCTGCTGGTACTACTGTTCAGTGGTATGCTGATTCAACCACCAATATCTCCCTGGGCAATCAGCCGACATTTACGACCGATACGTTAAGAACCGCCGGTACCTTTACTTATTATGTACAGGCAATGGATGGTACCTGCGCGAATCCAAATCGTATACCGGTTACCGTTACCGTGAACGCATTGGGCACTGCAGCTGATATTACCGTTGCAGATACTACTAACGTTTGCGGAAGTGGTGCTGCCACACTCACACCAACAACCGCAGGCGTAACAACTCCCGTATTTAAATGGTATGCAGACGCCAATAAAACAACGCCCATTACCAACGGCACTGTTATTGGTGGCGCCACCTTTGCTATAAATGCAGCCGGCAGCCTGTCTGTCACTGGCCTTTCACTGGGTAATCATACTTATTATGTAAGCGTATCAGGCGCCAACCGTTGCGAAAATGCAGCCGGCAGCCTGAAATCTGCTACTGTAAAAGTAACTACCCCTCCTGCACCTCCTACCCTGGTTCAGTCATACACCGTATCCACCGGCTTACCATTAACACTGGTCGCTTCACCGGCTCCGGGATCAACGATAGTTTGGTACCGCGATACTACACAGGCATCTATTGGCAGCGGCAATTCTATTACCTTGCCGCCGTTTACTACGCCGGGTGTATATAGCTACTACGCCGGCGACAGCCTGCCAGGTGGTTGTGTTTCCAGCCGCGTGCTGATCACCATCACGGTAACAGGTCCTGTTACTACCACCAGTTGTAACGTGCCTACCAGCCAGGTAACCGGAACAACTTTTGGCTGCGTGTTGTGTAGTGTTGTAAACCCAACCAACGACATCGACACCGTTAGTGCCAATTTCACCCGCCTCAATATACCGGTAGGATTGTTGGGAGGCGCTGTTTATCAACAGCTCATCTTCCCTGCCGCAGGTGATGCAACCGACAGCATCCGCTTCGACCTGGCTTCACCAGGCGGATTGGCAGATGTAAGTTTACTGGGTGGCGCAGTAGTCACTGTATATAATGGTACTACTGTGGTAAGTACTCAGAATTTATCACAATTAGTTACTTTAAGATTATTAAGCGGTAACCGTTACTATGCTACAGTACCTGCTGGTGGCGTGTATGACCGCGTTGAAATAAAATTAACCGGGTTAGCGAACCTGCTTAACTCCCTGGATATCTATGGCGTGCGTTCCGTTGTTCCGGATCCGGTTATTACCGCCAAAAATGTGGCAGTATGTGCTGGTCAGCGTGCCGTATTCACCGCCACTCCGGCCGCTGGTACCACTGTTCAGTGGTATGCTGATTCAACCGGCGGCGTTTCCCTGGGTAATCAACCTACATTCACAACAGACACGCTGAGAACCGCCGGTACCTATACCTACTATGTACAGGTAATGGACGGCACCTGCCCTAATCCAAACCGTATCCCGGTTACAGCCACCGTAAATCCATTGGCTACTGCGGCAGATATTACCATAGCAGATACCACAACCAGTTGTGGTAGCGGACCGGCAGTGTTGACACCAACTGCAGCCGGTGTTACTACACCTGTATTTACATGGTATACAGATGCTAATAAAACTACGCCGATTGTAAATGGTGCTGTTATTGGCGGTGCTACCTTTGCCATCACCGCAGGCGGTCAGCTTAGCGTTACCGGCCTTACACCAGGTAATCACACTTATTATGTAAGTGTATCCGGTGCTAACCGTTGTGAAAATGCAGCCGGAACTTTGAAGGCTGCTACCATCAAAGTTGTCAGCGCTCCGGCTCCGCCAACAGTGGTACAGAATTATACTATCAGCACCGGGTTGCCGTTAACCATCACCGCAACGCCTGCTCCGGGCGCCACTGTGCTGTGGTATAGCGATACTACGCTGGCGCCAATTGCTACCGGCAATTCTATTACTTTGCCTCCGTTCGCAAGTCCGGGAGTATATACTTATTATGTAGGCGATAGCCTGGCAGGTGGTTGTTTATCCAACCGTTTGCCAATCGTGATTACAGTAACTGGTCCGGTTATACCTGCCAGCTGTAACGTGCCTACCAGCCAGGTAACCGGAACTACGCTCGGTTGCGTGCTGTGTAGCGTTGTTGATCCAAACAACGACATTGATTCTATTCCTACTAATTTCACCCGCCTGAATATACCGGTAGGTTTATTGGGAGGTTCAGTTTACCAACGCCTCATCTTCCCTGCAGTGCGTGCGGCATCAGACAGTATCCGCTTTGAACTGGCTTCACCAGGCGGACTGGCAGATGTTAGCCTGCTCGGTGGTGCAGTGGTAACTGTTTATAACGGCTCAACCGTTGTAAGCACTCAAACATTATCCCAGCTTCTCACGCTGAGAATATTGAGCGGTACCCGCTACTTTGCTACTGTTCCGGCAGGCGGCGCTTATGATCGCGTGGAAGTAAAACTGACAGGTGTTGCTAATCTGCTCAATTCACTGGACATCTATGATGTACGTGCAGTTGTTCCGGATCCCACAGTTACCACACAAAACGTGGTGGTATGTGCTGGTCAACCTGCCACATTAACAGTAACACCGGCAGCAGGTACAACTGTACGCTGGTATACCGATTCTACTACCACTATTATAAAGAGCACTTTAAATACATACATCACCGACACGCTGAAAACAGCAGGTACATTTACCTATTATGTTCAGGCGGTTGGCGCAAATGGTTGCGCGAATCCAAACCGGGTGCCGGTTAGGGTAACCGTTAACCCAATCAGCCAGTCAGGTGATATCACTATCGCAGATACTACTACTGCCTGCACCAGCGGACCAGCAGTATTGACTCCAACTGCAGCAGGTGTTACCGCTCCTGTATTCAAGTGGTATAAAAATGCAAACAAAACATCTCCGATTACCAACGGCCTGGTAGAAGGCGCGGTAAGCTATGCACTGGATAGCACAGGCAACCTGACCATCACTGGCTTGACTGCCGGCGCCTATACTTACTATGTAAGTGTATCCGGAACCAGTCAGTGTGAAAATGCAGCCGGTACATTGAAGGCAGCAACAGTACGTGTGGTACCAGCTCCAGCTGCTCCGGTTGTAACCGGCGATGTGGTGGTAACCACCGGTGTAAAAGCGGTATTAAGCGCTCAACCGGTACCAGGGGCCACTATTGTATGGTATAGAGATGCGACTACTGTTCAGGGTATGGGTGACACCATCCAGGTAGGACCATTTAACACACCGGGCACTTATACTTATTATGCGGCGGTAAGAATTGCCGGCGCCTGCGAATCTGCCCGTGCAACTGTAAATGTAAAAGTAACAGGAGTTGTGATTCCTTCTCCCGATTGTAATGTTCCAACCAGTCAGACCTCAGGTACTACCCTGGGTTGTATCCTGTGTAGTGTAAATAATCCTACTAATGATATAGACAGTAGCAAAACCAACTTCACTACGCTGTCTGTACCTGTTGGTGCGCTCGGAGGCTCAGTATATCAACAGCTGATCTTCCCGCATGCAGGATCTGCAGCAGACAGTGTTCAGGTACGTCTTGGTAATTCAGTAGGACTGGCGGACGTAAGTCTCCTGGGAGGTACACTGATTTCTCTCTATAACAATAATGTACTGGTTAAAACAGACACCCTGTCAAGATTGCTTACCCTGCGGTTACTCAATGGCCAGCAATTCCTGGCTACCGTAGTAGCTCCTGCTGCTTACAACCGGGTAGAAGTAAGAATGAAAGGTGTACTGAATCTCCTGAATTCAATTGATATCTATGGGGCAAGGATTATATATCCTAAACCAACTGTAAATACGACAAATGCAACCGCTTGTATCAACAGCAAGGCTACGCTTTCTGTAACTCCTGCGGCCGGCACATCTGTTCGGTGGTATGCTGATTCAACCAGCAGCACCGTATTAAGCACACAAAACAGTTACACTACTGATACGCTGAAAGTAGCAGGTAAAGTAACCTACTATGTAGCGGTACTGGGCGGACCAGACAATTGTCCTAACCCGGATCGTATACCTGTAACCGTTACCGTTACACCTGCTCCTCCTGTACCAGGAGTTCCGGCTACCGTGAATATTTGCCCTGGTTCAAATGCGTCTCTGCAGGTTTCTAACCCGGATCATCAACTGACCTACAACTGGTACAATGTGCCAACCGGCGGTACCAAACTGAATACCGACAGCGGCTTTGTATTTAATGTAACAGCGGTTAACAGGGATACTACCTTCTATGTAGAAGCGGTTAGCAGTTGTGGTGCTGCATCAGGCAGACAAGCCATCAGCATTGTGATATCTGCTTCATTGAGCGCGCCGGTGATAACGCCAAATCCGGATTCAACTGTAGTAGGCAGACAAACTGCACTGACAGCAACTTCCAATACAGCAAATGTTCAGTTTGTATGGTATGCAAGTCAGGCTGGTAATGACAGTCTGTTTACAGGACCAGTATACACTCCTCCTGTATCCAATGTAATAGGAACCGTTACCTATTGGGTGGAAGCCAGGTTAACAGGCGGTGCTTCCTGCAAATCTATCAGGGTGCCTGCAGTAATAGTTTACGGACCTGAACCTGGTCCGGATCCTGGTCCATGTGAAGGCGCTTCTACGCAAACAATCGGCGGCAGCGGATTACTCATATTGGGTAATGTATACAATCCTGCCCTGGCAGTAGATGGCAGCTTAAGCACCGGATCTTCACTGGTAATTAACCTGGGCGCATTGAACGCACAGGTATGGCAAAGAACTAAATTCAACGGAGTATCTGCTCCTGGAGATACCGTAAGGGTATGGCTGTCGAACCCAAGCCAGGTGCTTTCTGCAGCACTGCTGGGTGGTGTGCAGTTAACAACTTATAATGGTACCACTCCCGGAGATTCTCTCCTGGTAAATAACCCGCTCATTAAACTCACTATACTGAGCAGCAAGAGACAGGCTATCCTCGAATTTGTACCGACCAAAGCATTTGATGCAGTAGAAGTAAAACTGAAATCAGGCATACTCGGTGCATTAACCACGGTAGACTTCAATTACGCACAACGTGCACTGGCAGCTCCGAAAGTTCAGTCAGCACAGGTAACAGTATGCGCAGGCGGTACCGCCAAACTGGATGTACAGAATCCTGCAGCAGGCGTTACTTATCGCTGGTACACCAGCAAAGGTGTTTATCTCACAGGTAAAGATGGTGTATCCTTCACCACCGGCACCCTGACTACAGATACTGCCTTCCTGGTAGAAGCATTCAGGAACAATTGCGCCAGCAGTGGTCGCACAAGGGTGGATGTAAAAGTGGTGGCAGCACCTGCGCCTCCGGTAGTACGTTCTGCGAATGTGGAAGTATGTGCCGGATCTGATGCCCAACTTGCCATTAACAACCCGGTAAGTGGATACAGCTACGCATGGTACAATGTGGCTACTGGTGGAACCAGACTGAATCCGGTTCCGGACAGCGGCTTAACATTTACTGTGACCAACGTAACTGCACAGGCAATCTATTACGTAGAAGCTATCAACGATAGCTGTAATACCATATCTGCCACCAAAACAGCGGTTACCGTTAAAACAGGTACATCATTGGCGCCGCCAACAGTAACACCTGTAAACGACACCGTTGTGATTGGCCAGCGTCCGCTGTTCATTGCAAAAGCAGATGCGGCTAACGCAGAATTCTATTGGTTCAGAACACAAACAGCAACAGACACCTTATTTAAAGGTGCTTCCTTCGAAGGTCCTGCGTCTACCGCCCTGGGAACCGTTACCTACTGGGTGGAAGCAGCCCTGCCGGGTGCAGCAACCTGTAAGTCTGCAAGGATAGCGGTGAATGCAATTACCGTAACTCCTTCAGGTCAGGTGCCATGTGAAGCCGCTACCGGACAAACAATTGGCGGATCCGGCTTGCTGGTGCTGGGTAATGTATATAACCCGCAACTCGCTGTGGATGCCTTTACAAGCACAGGATCTTCCCTGGTGATAAACCTCGGAGCTATCAATGCAACGGTGTTCCAGAAGGTAACCTTCAACGGGTTATCTACTCCGGGTGATACTGTAAGAGTGAAACTGTCTAACCCAAGCCAGATCCTTTCTGCAGCGGTGCTCGGCAGTATACAACTCACTACCTACAACGGTAACACCCCAGGTGATTCCGTATTAACATCCAATCCGATCCTGCACCTGGATCTGCTGAGCGGTAGCAGAAGCGCTATCCTGTGGTTTGTACCAACCAAGCAGTTTGACGGTGTGCAAGTGAAACTCAGATCAGGTATCCTGGGAGCCTTACTCGATGTTGACTTCAACTACGCACAACGCGTTATTGCTCAACCGAAAGTACAGGTGAACAACGCTACTATCTGTAAGGGTAGTCAAGCTACTCTCAGCGTAATAAATCCTGCATCAGGTATCACTTACAGCTGGTACAACAGCCAGGGTAATCATTTACTGGATAGTATTGCATATGTAACGCCAACCACACTCGATTCCGGAGTACATACTTATACAGTAGTACCAACCAGGAACGGTTGTCCGGGCGCCGCATCTGCAGCGATAACAGTAACCGTTCAGGGATCACCATCAGCCCCGGTTCCGGAAGCCAATAATGTATCTACCTGTCTGAATACACCAACTACCCTCAGGGTAAAAGCTGTAGCAGGTGTTCGCTACAACTGGTACGACGCAGCAACAGGCGGAGCAACATTGGTAACTAACAGTAATGAATATACTACGCCGGCCAGTCTGCAGGCAGGTATCTATAACTTCTATGTGGAAGCAGTGAATGCAGGTAACTGCGCTAACGACAGCGGCCGCACCAGAATTACACTCACTGTAGACAGCGCCTCAACAGCGGCCGACATTCAGATCACAGATAAAGTAATCTGTGCCGGTGATACAGCGGTATTAACACCAACTACCACTACCGTACAGAACCCTGTATTCAAATGGTACGCTAATGCCGACAGAACCGGTCCGATCACGCAGGGTGTAAGCAGCACAGGCGTATTAAGTATCACAGGATTAATGCCAGGAACATACACCTACTATGTAAGTGTAAGCAACGCCGGCAAGTGTGAGAATAAAGCAGGTGATTTGAAAGCAGTAAAAGTAACCGTGAATAATACCGCCACACCATCAGACATTGTGGCGGCAGATACAACTATCTGTGCAAACACTACGGTTAAACTCACAGCTGCTTCCACTACTGTAACAAACCCAATATTTAAATGGTATGCAGATGCTGCCCTGACAACATTCCTTGCATCAGGCGCAACATATACTACCAGTGCATTGAGCGCAACCACTTCTTACTATGTAACAGTAGAAGGAAGCAATAGATGCGCAAATGCAGCCGGCAGTGCGAAAGAAGTGAAAGTGACAGTAAGTGATATACCGGCTCCGATTATTACCGCATCTGCCATCAGCATCTGTGTAGGCGATACCGCAACACTGAGCATTCAGAATGTGGATAATACATTGACCTACCGCTGGTATAGCGCAGCAACAGGCGGTACATTACTGTTCACCGGTCCGGTGTACAAGGTAACAGGCCTCACCGCATCGAAAGACTTCTATGCAGAAGCTTCTCTGGGTGGATGTAGCAGTGCTGCCAGAACGAAGGTGTCCATCGGTGTGGGTGTTGCTCCAACGCCAATACTGGAAAGTAATAATGTAACAGCATGTCAGGGTGGAACAGCCGTACTGAAAGTGACCTCTTCTGTAAATAATATCACATACAGGTGGTACACCACATTAACCGGCGGAGTAGCTGTGTTTACAGGCCCAATCTTTACCGTGAATAATGTGACCGCTAATGCAACCTATTATGTGGAAGCAACCGGTGACACTTCAAATTGTGGTAAACCTTCTGTAAGAGCTGCCGCGAAGATCAACGTAGTACCGGTACCACCGGCTCCAGTACTGGTAAGCAACAGTGCGGAAGTTTGTAAAGGCCAGGATGTAACACTGCAGATACAAAGTCCTGCAGCAGGAGTTACCTACGAATGGTTTGATGCAGCAACAGGCGGCAATAAAGTGAACGAAGGACCAACGTTTAATATCACGGCACTGGATTCTACAGTGAGCTACTACGTACAGGCACTGGTAAATGGAGGCTGCCCAAGCGCAAGCAGAACGAAGGCTACCATCACCGTGAAGAGCGTACCGGCAACACCTGTAATTGCATCCACTTCCCTGTTCGTTTGTCAGGGTGGCAGCGTAACACTTTCCATCCAGAATCCTGTGGCTGGTGTTACCTACCGTTGGTACAGCGCCGCATCTGGTGGTACGTTGCTTGCAACAGGCAACAGCTACGCAACCGGCGCATTAAATACAAGTACTGATTTCTATGCAGAAGCGAATAATGGTAATTGCAGCAATAGTGTAAGAGCGAAAGTTTCCGTAGGTGTAGGACAAGCGCCAACACCAATCCTGGAAAGCAACGCACTCACTATCTGTATGGGAACTTCCGGAACACTCCGTGTAACCTCAGCTACCAACGGAATAATCTATAAATGGTATACTTCTGCCGCAGGTAATGATTCTGTAGGTGTAGGACCGGTATTCCAGACAGGACCGCTCAATGCCAGCATGGATTATTATGTGGGAGCAACCGGAACTACGGGTCAATGCGGTAATCCATCTGCGAGGGTGAAAGCTACCGTAACAGTAGTGGCTCCGCCAACAGCTCCGGATGTAGTAGCCTCCGCACTTAAAACATGCGCCGGCACAGGTATTACTGTATCAGTGAAAACTATCAAACCTGGAGTTACCTATCAGTGGTACGATGCTGCAACGGGAGGCAACCTGCTTTCTTCTGATGCAGTGTACAGCGTACCGGTGGTTACCCAGAATACTACCTTCTATGTACAGGCGAACCTGGGAAGCTGCTCCAGCAGCAGAACAGCGGTAGCAGTAACCGTTGACCCAACTCCGCCAATACCTGAAGTAAATGCGGATAACCTGACAACCTGCATAGGCGGTACCGTAACATTCAGTATCAAGGGTGCAGACGCTTCATTGACTTATCGCTGGTATGATGCGCAGAATAACGGCGTATTCCTCGCAAGCGGTACTTCATACGCAACCAAACCGCTGGCCGTAAATACCACATTCTATGTGGAAGCATTGAACAGCCAGGGTTGCAGCAGCGGACGCAAAGCAGTAACAGCAAATGTCCGCAACGATATAGACGCACCATTGGCAGATCCGCTGACAGTATGTAGCGGACACACAGCGGTACTTTCTGTGAAAGGCAGACAGCCGGGCGTCATTTACAAATGGTTCACCGTATTACGTGGCGGAATAGAAGTATTTACCGGTGCAGATTTCACTATCACACCAACAGTAAGTACCGTATACTACCTGGAAGCATCTACCAGTGGCGGTTGCATCAGTGCAAGCAGAACAAGGGTGGAAGTAACCGTGAATCCGTCGCCAGCTGCTCCTGCAGTAACCAGTGCAAGCATTAAAGTTTGTACCGGCCTCACAGCTACGCTGAATGCGCTGAACCCGGATAATACGCTCACTTACAAATGGTATACTGCCGCAAGTGGTGGTACAGCTATCTCCACAGGTGCTTCTTATACAACACCTGCTGTAACCGCAAATCAGATGTACTACCTGGAAGCAACCAGCAATAATGGTTGTTCAAGTCCAACACGTACCGCGGTAAGCGTTGAAGTAACACTTCCGCCAGCCGGACCACGTGTAACCGGAAACGATCCGGTATGTCCGGGCAGCACAGCCATACTGATGGCTACTTCCACCACTACGGATGTCGATTTCCGCTGGTACTCAGTGGCCACTGGCGGCACGCCGATAACCACAGGTGCAACATTTGTTACACCAGCGCTGAATGCCAATACTACTTATTATGTAGAAGCATTTACAGCGGGTGGTTGCACCAGCTCCGCCAGAACAAGGGTGGATGTCAGCCTGGCACAACCGCTGCCTGCACCAGTTGTAACAGTGGATAACACAACGGCTACCGCTATCACCTTCCGCTGGTCACCGGTTACAGGAGCACAACGCTACGAAGTAACAGTAGACAACGGCGTCACATTCACAGCGCCAAGCTCAGGTGCAACTGGTACCACACATACTATCTCCGGCCTGCAGCCGAACCAGAGTGCTACGATCCAGGTACGTGCCATCGGGGCATCCACCTGCCAGAACAGTGCACTGTCTGCCGCAGTAACGGACAAAACGAAGAACCCGCAAGGCAACAACATCTATGTACCAAACCTCTTCAGCCCGAATGGTGACGGTATAAATGATATCGAGTATGTATATGGAACCGCCATCGCACAGCTTGAATTCAGGATCTACAACCAGTGGGGTCAGTTGGTATTCACATCGAAAGACCAGCGTCAGGGATGGGATGGTACCATGAGCGGACAGAAACAACCTGTAGGTGTGTATGTATGGATAGTGAAGGCTACTATGCAGGACGGCACCGTGATCACGAAGAAGGGTAACGTGACCCTCATGAGATAATGATGATTCATCAGCAAGATCAAATCAAAAATAAAACCGGGGTGCTTCAAGGCATCCCGGTTTATCCAGAAATACTTAAAAATGTTCCTATGAAAAGGATTTTTATAGTTGCAATGATTTTATGGAGCAGCCTATTGCCCCGCACTGCTGTTGCCCAGGTTGATCCGCACTTTTCGCAGTATTATGCGTACCCGTTATGGCTTAACCCTGCTCTGACAGGTGTAATAGATGGCGACTACCGGATTAGCGCTGATTATCGTAATCAGTGGGCCAATTATGGGAAGCCATTCTCAACAGTGGGCATTTCTGCAGATGCCGCCACAGATAAGAACATCGGTGTAGGCATCAATGTAATGAACATGTCGGCAGGTGACGCAGGCTATAACTTTTTTAATGCAATGGCCAGCGTTTCTTATACCGGTGTGAAATTTGGCCGTACCAAAACCAGTCAGCTGGTGTTTGGGATTAATGCGGGATTGATCAACAGAAGACTGGACCCTGCCAAATTCCAGACAGGCAGCCAGTATCAGCCGGTAACCGGTTTCGATCCAAGCATATTTAACGGAGAAAATGTAAGTAATACAACCTCCAATCAATTTGACGCCGGCGCAGGGGTTGTGTTTTTTGATGGTAATCCAAATCATATCCTGAACCCATTCGCCGGATTTGCAGCGCAACATCTCACACAACCGAAAGATCCGTTTTCTTCCGATGGCACCGAAAGAAAGCTGCCAGTGAGATATCTTGTTCACGGTGGTACCAAGATCAGGTTGAATGACGCTGTGACGCTTACTCCTACTGGTCTTTACATGCGACAAGGCAATGCCGAGGAAATCGTGGCAGGTATGTATGCGCAGCTAATGGTAAATCCTGAATTCGACTTCCTGGTAGGGGGTAACTACCGCTTCAATGATGCGGTGATTCCTTTTGCCGGTTTCCATTTCAAAAGCTTTGTACTGGGATTAAGCTATGATGCCAATACTTCCAACATGCGCCGCCTCGTAAATGGCAGCCAGAGCTTTGAAATATCACTTTCTTTTATCAGCCGCAAAAGAAGAACGCTTAACGAAGAATACTTTATTTGTCCCAGGTTATAATCTATCAAAAACCGGATCAGAATGGAGGCAAAAACTTATACAGAAAAAAGAAATGGAACCCTCATGAAAAAAATTACTCTCTGTTGGCTGGTGATTTTTGCAGGAATAATTAGCTCTATACAAGCGCAATATGTTTATGATTTTAAACATACTGCGGATGTTTTTTATAGCTCACGGGATTATTATTCCGCTGCACAGTACTACAATAAGGCACTGGGCACTTTCAAAATCAAGCCAGAGCAGGTATTGCCCTATACAGTTGCAGGCGCTCCTCCCAGTGGTAAACTAAAAGATTATCAACAGGTAGTAGCCCGGTTGGCCGAATCCTACCGGCTCTTCTACGACTATGGAAATGCTGAAACCTGGTATGCACAGCTGGTTGGGTTTAATAACCCGGCATATCCCCAGGCACGATATTGGTATGCCATCTGCCTCCGGTACAATGGAAAGTACCAGGAAGCACTGGATGAATTTAAAAAATTCAAACAAAGCTACACCGTCGCCGATGAACTGTCTGTAAGAACCCCGCTTGAAATTGCCTGCTGCGAATTCGCACTTTCCGAATCCAATAAGGAACCGAGATTTACGATCGTGAAAACTGCCGGCAATGTTAATGAAGGCGGAGCAAACTACGCGCCGGTGATCCTGGATCCCGGCACTTTAATGTTTACCTCTTCCCGTGCTGAGAATCCACCGTTGCCAACCACTGTTAAGCAACCCACAACAAAAAAACAAGCAAAAAAAGGAACCCCATATGTAAATGACCTTTACACAGCCACCGGAAGCGGCAATACTTTCGACAACAGCCAGAAGGTAAAAATCCCTGCCGCCAAAGGATTCGATCAGGGAGTATCTGCCATTACCCCCGATGGTAATTCACTTTATATCACCCGCTGGTCTGTGAAAGATGGCGTGAAACAATCCGCTATCTATTTTAGCAGTCGCCAGAACGGGGTATGGTCGGAACCGAAAATATTAGGCGAGAACGTAAATGTTGCAGGGTATAATTCTATGCAGCCCTATATCACGGCCGATGGAAAATACCTGCTGTTTGCGTCCAACAGGCCCGGAGGTATGGGTAAAAATGATTTGTGGTATTGCATCATGACCAACGGCACACCCGGTGGAGCGCGCAACATGGGCACTGCCATCAATACGAAAGATGAAGAACAGGCGCCATTTTACGATGCAGAGAAAAACCTGCTCGTGTTTAGCAGCGATGGCCGCGTAGGTTTGGGAGGGCTCGATTTCTTCCAGAGCGAGGGCGATTTCGGCACCTGGTCTGCTCCCGTTAATATGGGAAAACCATTGAACTCTCCTAAGGATGATATCTATTATACGGCATTGGATAATACACATCCCTTTGCAGCCGGCTTCATCAGCTCCGACAGGGAATCTATCTGCTGCCTGGAAGTATTCAGTATTAACCGCATCCGTAAAATAGCAAGCGGTTTGATCATCGACTGCGATACTCATCTTCCACTGGAAGGGGCTACTGTTACCCTGCTTGATACTGTGAGGAAGAAAACAATCCGCAAAGTTACCCTGGACGCCACCGGAAGGTATACTTTTGAAGTAGACCCACAGCGCTTTTACAAGGTAATTGCTGAAAAAGATAACTACTTCACCAAAGCACTCTATTTTAATACAGATTCTTTAGTGCGGATAGATTCAATGGATAATCCCACACTTTGCCTCAAGCATTACGAAATAGAAAAACCAATTGTTCTTAATAATATCTACTACGATTTCGGAAAGGCAACCCTCCGTGAAGAATCTAAAGTAGTATTGGATACCGTGGTTGATATGCTGAACGATAATCCGAAGTTAACTATCGAGATGAGCGCACATACCGATAGCGTAGGCTCCGTGAAATTCAATGAGAAACTGTCGCAGGCAAGGGCCCAATCCTGTGTGGATTACCTGATCAGTAAAGGTATTTCCGCGGAAAGGCTCATTGCTAAAGGCTACGGTAAATCCAGGCCAATTGCACCAAACTCCCTGCCTAACCACAAAGACAACCCTGAAGGACGTCAGCTTAACCGCAGAACTGAATTCAAGGTGTTAAAAAGACAAGTTCAGGTAAAGGTGGAAGATGGTAACAGTAGTAGTCAATAAAGTTTTCCCTTAAACCGGCTGTTGGTAGCCGGATCCTTCCATATCCTGTAATAACCATTTAGAAAGCCGGCCCCGTGGTCGGCTTTTTGTTTGATGATGTTGCAGTATTTTATTATTAGGATTCCTTATTAAATATATTGCAGGAGAAAGCATGTTCATTTTGTGAACATGCTCTCAATAGTTTTAATGTAAATTTTTAACTTCCTGATTAGTTGCTTTTGCCAAAGAGACCAATAGCAATGGTATCAGCAGCTTTCATCACTTTCAGATGAGAACTCAGTTCTATCGCATTGTTATACTTGAATGCAGTATCTTTCTGAATACCGCCTGGTTTTGAAACCTTGATAGATTTCACTTTCGTTAAAAGATCTATTTTCAGTGCAGCACCAGTTCCTTTAAACGTTCCTTTCAGCAGGGTATCTGTTTTAGGAGCCGCAGCAGTACCGGCTATCAGGTAAACGCCGTGATCCGCATCCTTAACGTTTTTGGTGAGATTCAGTACAACATTCACACTGCTATCTGTGTTCTCGGTGATGGTAATATCACCTACCTTTTTATCTCTGTCTGCGCCGGCTCCTTTCAGATCAAACGTCTTGGAACGTGGTGTTGGCGGAGGGGGCGTTGGATTATCATCATCTTTACAGGAACTTACAGTAATACCCAATACAGTAGCGATCACTACTCCCGTCAGGAGTGTGTTTTTGTTGAACATAAGCATGATTTCAGTTTTTATGAAGGTTTTACGATTGTGGTTTTGTAATTGTAATGTTTGTGATTTGTGATCTTGTTTTAATATAGGTTTTCAGCGCTTACTAGGAATGTTAAACGGAGGTGGAAATAAAAAGTTACAGCTATAGGTAAAGTATTTTTTAAATATTTTTTTTCGCCTGCCTGTAACCTTTACCTATTGTGGATCGTAGCGATCGCATTTTCTCTTTGAAAGAAAATACCTGTTATAACTGATGTTGATCCGCCTATTTGAAAAGATGGTTTTTGATGATTGAAAAATTAAATTACATTTGCGAAGCATCATAAGATGCCAGAACTGATAGCATATGAAAATTTAATCAGACCACGGTACTTCCGTTTGTCGCCCTCCCACTTTTCCTGTTTTAGTTTGCAGTGCCAATGGTGCACTGTTCCTCATTGTTATTTTTCAAAAGTAAGTTATGCCTCTTTTAACGAACGCACCGCAGCGTATACGTCGTTTTTTTCAGTTATTTAAGATAGCCGTTACCGGTAGTGAAAAGGAATTCACCACTGGAAGTATAGACCGTGCAATATTTCTGCTCTCTATTCCGATGATCCTTGAAATGGCCATGGAGTCATTGTTTGCGGTAGTCGATATTTATTTCGTAAGTCATTTGGGTGTGAATGCTATTACCACGGTAGGACTTACGGAATCTGTGCTCACGCTGGTATATACCGGCGCTATGGGATTGAGTATGGCGGCAACCGCCATGATTGCCCGCAGAACCGGTGAGAAGGATCCTGATGCCGCAGCGCATGCAGCCATGCAATCCTTATACCCGGGATTGCTCGTGTCTGTACTCATCAGTATAGCAGGAATATTTTTTGCGAAAGATATATTGCTGGTAATGGGGGCTGCCAAAGAAGTGGCTGACTACGGCTACGAATATACGCAGATAATACTTGGTGGTAATATCGTCATCATTTTATTATTCCTGATCAATGGTATCTTTCGAGGTGCGGGTGATGCGGCGCTGGCGATGCGCTCTTTATGGATTGCGAATGGCCTGAATATTATATTATGCCCGCTGTTAATTTCGGGATGGGGGCCGGTTCCTGCATTGGGCCTGAAAGGTGCAGCTATAGCCACTTTTATTGGAAGGGGCACAGGCGTGATGTACCAGTTATATCACCTGGTAAAAGGAAAAGACCTGATCCGCATTACAAAAAAACACCTGGCTCCGGCATTTCCGTTGATTGGCGCCATTCTTAAAATTGCCGCCGGCGCTACTGCGCAAATGCTGATTGCTTCTGCAAGCTGGATTTTCCTGGTGCGGATTATTTCATATTTTGGAAAAGATGCGGTAGCTGGATATACGATCGCTATCAGGGTGGTGATCTTTACCATATTGCCAGCCTGGGGAATGGCGAATGCCGCTGCTGCATTGGTAGGGCAAAACCTGGGGGCGCA
Source organism: Chitinophaga sp. ARDCPP14 (assembly GCF_051362515.1). Taxonomy (NCBI): domain Bacteria; kingdom Pseudomonadati; phylum Bacteroidota; class Chitinophagia; order Chitinophagales; family Chitinophagaceae; genus Chitinophaga; species Chitinophaga sp. ARDCPP14. The sequence continues at coordinate 953,846 of NZ_JBKIXB010000002.1, forward strand.
GCAGCCGGAGCGTGCCGAAAAATCGGCCTGGAGGGCTGCCTTCTTCAATATGATCTTCCTGGGTGTGGTGGCAGTAGTATTTATGGCATGGGCGCCTGCCATCATTGGTTTCTTTACCACCGATCCGGTGGTAATCAACTATGGCGTGCAGTGTATCCGGTTAATGAGTGCCGGTTATGTCTTCTTTGCCTATGGTATGGTGCTTACCCAATCTTTCAATGGCGCCGGTGATACGCGCACGCCTATGTTGATCAATATGTTTATTATGTGGTTATTCCAGATGCCGTTGGCCTATACACTGGCTATATGGCTTAAAATGGGGCCTGTTGGGGTTTTCTGGGCTATGGCCATATCGGAGTCCACTTCCGCTTTGGTGGCTATATGGCTGTTTCGCCGGGGCACCTGGAAGCAGGTGAAGATTTAGCTTCCTGCTTTCTGTATAAGTAGTTACCTTTGCGAGGTTTGCATTAAATTTTTACATAATAAAAATAACTCAATAAGCATGTCACTCACAGTCGTAGGCACTATGGCGTTCGATGAAATCGAAACCCCCTTTGGAAAGTCAGGTAAAATCATTGGTGGGTCTGCCACCTACATCGCATGGGCAGCGTCTAATTTCGTGCAGCCTATTAACCAGGTGTCTGTAATAGGCGAAGACTTTCCCGCTTCAGAGCTGGATGCGTTGACTGCTAAAGGCGTAGCTTTGGATGGCGTGCAGGTGAAGAAGGGTGAAAAGTCGTTCTATTGGTCCGGCAAGTACCATATGGATATGAATACCCGCGATTCACTGGCAACAGAACTGAATGTACTGGCCGATTTCCAGCCTGTTATTCCGGAAAGCTACCAGGGAAGTGAGTTCCTCATTCTTGGTAACCTGACCCCACAGGTGCAGATGAGTGTACTGGATCAGTTGAAGGAACGTCCCAAGCTGATAGTGATGGATACCATGAACTTCTGGATGGAAGTAGCACTGGACGATTTATTGAAAGTACTGAAAAGAGTGGATGTGCTGATGGTAAACGATGGAGAAGCCCGCCAGTTAAGTGGGGAATACTCGCTTGTAAAGGCTGCCCGTAAAATTATGTCTATGGGGCCCCGTTACCTGATCATCAAGAAAGGCGAACATGGCGCATTGTTGTTTTACGAAAATCATGTGTTCTTCGCTCCTGCGATGCCACTGGATGACGTATATGATCCAACCGGCGCCGGCGATACTTTCGCGGGAGGTTTCATTGGCCACCTCGCTAAAACAAAGGACATTTCCTTTGAAAACATGAAAACCGCTATCATCGTAGGTTCTGCTATGGCTTCTTTCTGCGTGGAAAAGTTCGGAACAGAACGCATCCGCGAAATTACCCATGAAGATATTGCGGCCCGCCTGGAGCAGTTTGTTCAGCTGGTGAACTTCGATATCGACCTGGTGTAGCGGAGGATCGCCTTCGGCGATGGAAATTGTTTTGGCTCAGGATTACGCTGATTATACTGATTTTTTGGATTTGATCAGTTTTGATTTTATAAGATTAAGGGAGATATAAGCGGATATATTCGCTTGTATCTCCCTTAATCTTTTCTAAAATCTAAATAAATCCAAAAAATAAAAAATCAAGCCAATCAGTAAAATCAGTGTAATCCTGAGCCAAGACAATTTACAAGCGCCGAAGGCGCGCCTACTTGTAAATACTATTAAGAACGGCCGCCAACCGGAGGCCCCCCTTCAGCAGCTGTTGATTCAGGTCGGTTACAAAAACGTAATTGTAGCGGTAGCTGAGCTTGGCATCGGGTTGGGTATAAGCATATACCCTGTCGGAGAGCTGGTGTGAGTCAAACATCCAGTCGGCGATAGAACCCTGCTGCACGGCCTTAATTTCCGCTGCAGACGCAATGTCCAGCGCTTTGGTGTATTCTGTATAACTCAGCTGCTGGAAATCGATCAATTGTTCGTCCCATACCTTATGCAGGTTGGAAGGTTTATCAAACCACATAACCGCGATTTTGTTGCCGCCCATATCTTCATCACGGCCTACGTGGAGTGGCTGATGCATATCGCCCATCATATGAACCAGGAAGGTGAGTGCAAACCGTTGTTTGTCTTTCGGCAGGTTACGGTTTTTCAGATCCTTTATCATGGCCTGTGTTTCCGTGTACAGGTTTTCACCGCTGGCTGCGCTCAGGAGCTGATCAAATTTTGCCCGGTCAATATTGCCCGGAAAATCGAGGTAGTGCCACTTACTGGTATGATCGTACTGGTGTGTAGTGTCTGATTTGATAAAATCAGGCCAGTTGGCGATCATCGCCAGGCTTTCGCGGCCCAGGATATTCGTAATGGCTTTACGCGCCTGGGGGGTAAGATGAAGCCAGGCTATTTCGGCGGTAATACGGTGCCCGTTGGGGCCCCAGGCAAAGGTGGCAATGGGTAACAGGAAGGCCAGTATCAGCCCTATTAAAATTTTTTTTCTCATAAGTCCTTTCTTGATTGTGGCAGCAAATTAAAGCTTCTTTTTTAACACTTTCACTTCCATATTCTTTAGTATTTTTACAGATACTGCTCAAATACAATTTCAATATGTCTTTTAATATACATGCTCCATACGCTCCAGCTGGTGATCAGCCGGAAGCGATCAAACAATTAACAAAAGGAATCGAAGAAGGCGAACCGTTTCAGACGCTCCTCGGGGTAACGGGTTCGGGTAAAACTTTTACAGTCGCTAATGTTATCCAGCAGGTGCAGCGCCCTACCCTGGTGCTGACCCATAACAAAACGCTGGTGGCTCAACTTTACGGCGAACTCAGGCAGTTTTTCCCGGAGAATGCCGTAGAATATTATGTTTCCTATTACGATTATTACCAGCCAGAGGCGTATATGCCGGTAAGTGATACCTATATAGAAAAGGACCTGGCCATTAACGAGGAACTGGATAAGCTCCGGCTGAAGGCTACGTCCAACCTGCTTTCCGGCAGACGGGATATTATTGTGGTAGCCAGCGTTTCCTGTATTTATGGTATCGGTAATCCTACAGACTATGAAAATGGTATTATCCGCATTCAGAAAGGTCAAACGGTGAGTCGCAATACCTTGCTGCATAGCCTGGTAAACTCCCTGTACAGTCGTACTACCGGCGATTTTAACCGGGGTAACTTCCGCGTAAAGGGCGATACCCTTGATATTAACCTGCCTTATGTGGATTATGGTTACCGGATTACTTTTTTTGGAGATGAGATAGAAGAGATAGAAACCATTGATGTGCAAAACAGTAAGCGGATCACAGTGGTAGACAACGCGGCCATTTTTCCGGCGAACATGTACCTGGCTCCAAAGGATATGATGCAGCAGATCATATATGAAATACAGGATGAGCTAAAAGCACAGGTAGAATATTTTAAAGCTAACGGAAAGCTGATAGAAGCGCAGCGCCTGTCTGACCGGGTAAACTATGATGTGGAAATGATCCGTGAACTGGGTTATTGCAGTGGTATTGAAAACTATTCCAGGTTCCTCGACCGTCGTAAGCCCGGCGCCCGGCCTTTCTGCCTGCTGGATTATTTCCCGAAAGATTTCCTGCTGGTGGTGGATGAAAGCCATGTGACCATTCCGCAGATCGGGGCGATGTACGGGGGCGACAGATCCCGTAAACTGAACCTGGTGGAATTTGGCTTCCGGTTGCCTTCCGCACTGGATAACCGCCCGCTGAACTTTTATGAATTTGAGAATATGGTGAATCAGGCCATATTTGTGAGCGCTACCCCCGGTGATTATGAACTGAAGAAAACAGAAGGGGTAGTGGTAGAACAGGTGGTGCGGCCTACAGGCCTGCTGGAACCTCCTATTGAAGTGAGACCAAGTGTGAACCAGGTGGATGATCTGCTGGAAGAAATAGACAAGCGGGTGCAAAAAGGCGACCGCGTGCTGGTAACCACCCTGACAAAGCGCATGGCCGAAGAAATGGACAAATATCTTGGACGTATTAATATTAAGTCGCGTTATATCCATTCTGAGGTAGACACCCTGGAGCGAATTGAAATATTACGTGACCTGCGGTTAGGTAATATAGATGTATTGGTTGGGGTAAACCTGCTGAGGGAAGGATTGGATTTGCCGGAGGTATCATTGGTGGCTATCCTGGATGCCGATAAGGAAGGGTTTCTGCGCGATGAGCGCTCTCTTACACAAACGGCGGGTCGTGCGGCACGTAATGTGGACGGGCTGGTGATCTTCTATGCTGATAAGATCACGGAGAGCATGCAGCGGACGATTGACGAAACGGATCGCCGCCGTGAGAAGCAAGTGGCATTTAATATAGAACATAATATTACGCCCCGTACTGTCCGTAAAAGCAAAGAACAGATCATGGGACAAACTTCCGTGTTGGAAATCAAGCACTTCGATGAAAACTCACCGATGGCTATCCATGATGAAGTGCTGTTGGTAGCGGAAGATGCGATGGCTTATGCAAAATCCTCTGCAGCCAATGTAAAAACCATCCCACAGATGGAGAAGTCGATTGCCAAAGTGAAGAAAGATATGGAGAAGGCTGCCCGCGATCTTGATTTCATGGAAGCCGCCCGTTTGAGGGATCAGATGTTTGCAATGGAGCGCGAATTACTCGAAATGAAACAATAATCGGCTTCGCAAATTCAGAACATTATATGCAATTATTTGTAATATAAATTAGTTGTTCCAGCAATTAAAGTGATTAATTATTAATTTATATATTATTGTTTACCAGGTGTTTGCGCGGCTTGTTCCCTTATTACAGTAGCGCGTGCACCTGGCAAATTTGAAAATTGTTAACCTTTCCTTAATATTCTTCTAATATTACTGATATTCAATTATTTAGATTGATATTTTATCTTCCTGAAAGCCGCTATATCTTAAAAAATAATAATTAATATTATTATAAATTATAATATCATTGATTTAATCCTAATTATCGTACCTCTTATTCAAATATTTCTATTTTTAGACCCTTCTATTTGATGTTTTAAATTTCGGACCTACTTTTATTTAAGAAATTTAAAAATCAAACGCTATGAAGAAAATATCTTTTCAGGACTATCTCCCCTTCATTTTCCTTGCGCTCATCGCAATAGTTGGAATTTTTATGCCTGCCCTCCCAAGTTTTGCTGATGCCAGCAAATATAATTCCGCTGATATCGCCTGGATTCTTGTAGCATCGTCCCTGGTATTTTTGATGACTCCCGGTTTGTCCTTCTTTTATGGAGGCATGGTAAATAAGAAGAACGTGATTTCTACCATGATGCAAAGTTTCATTGCTACCGGCTTAATCAGCATCGTTTGGTTAGTAGTTGGATTTAGCCTGGCGTTTGGTAAATCTGTTAATGGCATTATTGGAGATCCCAGTACATTCTTTATGTTTCAGAATGTAGGATCAGGAGCTCCATGGAGCCTGGCGCCTACTATTCCGCTGTTACTGTTTGCGCTCTTCCAGATGAAGTTTGCAATCATCACTCCTGCACTGGTAGTTGGAGCAGTAGCGGGAAGGATCCGTTTCACTTCTTATGTATTGTTCATGGTGTTATTCAGTTTGCTGATATATGCACCAATTGCACACTGGACCTGGCATCCTGATGGTATTCTGTTTAAATTAGGAGTACTGGATTTTGCCGGTGGTACTGTGGTACATATTTCTGCAGGTTGCGCTGCCCTGGCAGGCGCCCTGGTACTGAAAAGAAGAAAGGATCATATCGAAAAGAAAGAATTACAACCTGCAAATATTCCCTTTGTATTACTGGGTACCGGTTTACTCTGGTTCGGCTGGTTCGGTTTCAACGCAGGTTCTGCTTTGAGCGCCAACGCCCTCGCAGCTTCCGCTTTTGCTACTACTAACACAGCTACTGCTGCTGCCGGTTTAGCGTGGGTATTCTTCGATGTAATCCGCGGACGCAAACCATCTGCCCTCGGCTTCTGCATCGGTGCGGTAGTTGGTCTGGTGGCTATCACTCCTGCTGCTGGTTTTGTTGCTATCCCGCAAAGTATATTCATCGGTTTCATTGCCTCTATCATTTCTAATATTGCGGTACACTGGAAATCCAAAACCAGCATTGATGATACACTCGATGTATTCCCTTGCCATGGTTTAGGTGGTATGGTAGGTATGCTGCTCACCGGTATCTTCGCTACCAAGGCTGTGAATTCAGCTGGTACTGATGGCTGGCTTTACGGCAACTTCGAACTGTTCAAAAACCAGGTATTGGGTCTGTTACTGGTAGTAGGTTACAGCTTCACTGTATCTTACGGTATCTTCAAACTCATCAACCTGATTCACCCGCTGCGCGTATCTGAAGAAGAAGAAGAACTGGGTCTGGATGTTACACAGCACAACGAAAACTATCATCCTTCTATGATCAGTATCTCCGACAACGGTTCACTGAAAGAAGAAGACGAACTGATTCACTCCTGAAAAACAATTCCTTTCAGAGGTATCAAAAATGAGTTACAGTTCTTTGAGTACGATCTTTATCAACTTTATTAAACGCATATACTTTACGTTGTAAGAACCTGGAATGGATAATTGGTAGTTAAACTTGCTGTAAATAAGTGAAACTCGCACCAATCATTGATTACTGATTATCCATTCCTTCTATTTTTCTGAATGTAGCATCAGAAGATACTGTAGCACGCACCCCCGAAACAATCCGTGAGAAAAGGCCGCATTAGTACTTACCATTTTATCAACCAAATTTATAAGTATGAAAAGAATGTTAACGACCTTATTTGCCATGGGCAGCACCCTCGTTGCCATGGCACAATCCACGACAGATAGTACATCTGCTCCCGCGTTTAAATTATCAGGATCTGCAGATGTGTATTATAAATACAATCTCAACGGAAATTATACTGATAATAAAACCAGCTTTACCAACTCCCACAACTCTTTCGAATTGGGAATGGTATCGCTGAAAGTAGAACACGGATTTAAAAATGGTAGCATCGTTGCCGACCTCGGCTTCGGCAAAAGAGCCGGAGAGTTTTCCTATAACGATGTTCCCGGCTCCGCTAATGGCCTGTCAATGGCTATTAAACAATTGTATGTATCTTACCAGGTAGCTGAGAAAGTAAAAATAAGTCTCGGTAGTTTCGCCACCCACATTGGTTACGAACTGGTAGATGCCTACGCCAACAGGAACTATAGCATGAGCTATATGTTCAGTTACGGCCCTTTCTTTAATACAGGCGTGAAGGCAGATATTGCCATCACCTCTTCTTTAAGCGCTATGGTAGGCGTATTTAATCCTACCGATCTGAAATCAGTTACCCTTAACAGCCACAAATATATTGGTGCTCAGCTGGGCTTTGCTCCGGCAGAAACACCCATCAAATTATACCTGAATTACCTGGAAGGAAAAGATACTTTCGGTATCCAGAATCATCAGGTAGACCTGGTAGCCACTTACCAAATCAACACCGTATTCGGTTTGGGATATAACGCTACCTACAGTACCTATACCGACACACGTGCACCTAAAAGCACCCGCGAAAACGCAAAATGGTGGGGCAATGCGCTGTACGTGAACCTCGATTTCACTGACAAGATCGGATTAACAGTTCGTGGAGAATATTTCAGTGATAAAGACGGGCTTAAAGTTTTTGGAGCCGTACCGGATGGAGGTAATGTAGTTGCCGGTACACTCACCTTTAACTATAAGGTAGGAAACCTTACTATTATGCCGGAGTTCAGGCTGGATAAAGCCTCCGCAGATATTTTCAGCAAGTCGGATGGTAAACCTGCTGATATCACATCCAATGTTTTATTAGCCGCCACCTACCACTTCTAAAAGTTGCATTCAAACAGGTGCAGGAGTTTGCCACGGGAAGAGATCGCCTTCCGGCATACATCCTGCATCTGTTTTTTTAAAACCCCTCCCAATGGCCCCTCAAAATTCAAAAAACCATAAATGATTTGTATTATCTTGCTGGCAAAAAGAAGTAATGTTGCAGCCGTCCACGTTAAAATTTCTTAAGTCACTCAGGCTGAATAATAATAAAGTCTGGTTCGATGAACACAAAACCGAGTACATGGCGGCCAAGGCCGATTTTGAAAGCATGGTACAGCAGCTGATAGATGGTTTGGCAAGACAGGATGCCACCATGCAGGGGCTCCAGGTGAAAGACTGTGTGTTTCGTATTTACAAAGATGTCAGATTTTCAAAAGACAAAACTCCCTATAAAACCAATCTCGGTGCTTCTTTCCAGGCAGGTGGCAAAAAATCGGCGTTTGCCGGTTATTATTTTCAGCTTGAACCAGGAGGCAATAGTTTTGCCGGCGGCGGTATCTGGATGCCGGCAGCCCCCGAACTGAAAAAGCTCCGCCAGGAAATCGACTATAATTTCCGGGAATTTGAACAAATCATCTCTAATAAAGAATTTATCAAACACTTTGGGAAGGTAGAGGGGGATGCCCTTAAAACAGCTCCGCAGGGATATCAGCCAGATAACCCGGCTATCGCGTATCTAAAACTGAAAAGCGTGATTGTGTCTCACCCGTTTACGGATGAGGCGTGTGTACAACCTGCTATGGTAAAGGAAATTCTGAAGACATTTGCACTGATGCAACCCTTATTGCAGTTCATTAACCGCGCCATGGACTAATTAATGTAAAGTAGTTTATTAGTTTATCAGATAGTTAACCTTTTAATAGTTGCCTGTTACTAACATGTAAACAGTGGCTGCAAACATCATTAAAAAGTACACCGCAGCCAATACCCAGTATCCAAACCAATAGATATGCAAATGGTTCTTTATTCTCTCCTGGTAATTTCATGATAGCGGACTACCTGATAAACTAATAAATACTTCTCCGGCTTACCCCGGCTTAATTCTTGTGAATCAGGAATTCGAACGGCCGCGCTTTGCGATTCTTTAAAAGATTTTCCTTGTCCGTGCGCGCGTGAGCAAAACGTTGATTGTAAACATTGGCCACTTCAATAATCGGTATAATTCCGTCAAGCGTATCCTGCTGATCAACGATGTTCATGATCCTGGATACTTGTGAAGAGAAATTAGTGCTCCACTCTTCGGTGAACTTGTGCATTAACAGAAGCTCTCGATTGGTGTTGGTTTTCATAGGACTTAAGGGTGTTTTCTGATTAGAAAATAACGAAAAATACCGGCATCTCTAAAATTGGACTTCTCTTCTTTTTCAAAGAGTTAAGTTGGCATAGGATTATTACTACCAAAATTGGATTTTATCCCGCACAAATCAATACTACTTCCGTGTAATTTTTAAGGTTTGTGTGTTATGCTTTTGTAACACGCGCAAAAAAGAGCAAGCGGTAAAATGCTTGCTCTTAACGAGTTATAAATATATTTTCGTATAGTCATATACGGGAGGTGCTATTAAGAGTGGTATACTCCTAAATTACATAGCACAACAGTATGATTACAGCCAGTTTTTACCGGTAAGGTATTCTGCTATCTGCACGGCATTGGTAGCTGCCCCCTTGCGAAGGTTGTCTGCTACTATCCACATATTCACTGTTTTAGGCTGTGTTTCATCCCTGCGGATACGGCCCACAAACACTTCGTCCTTATCGTGTGCATCCTTTGGCATTGGGTATAAAGCCTTCGACGGATCGTCTACAACGATTACTCCAGGTGTTTTTTCAAGCAATGCCCTCAGTTCCGCCACATCGTATTCATTTTCAAACTCTATGTTCACCGCTTCACTATGACCACCCATTACCGGAATACGTACAGTCGTAGCCGTTACCAGGATGCTGTCGTCCCTCATAATTTTCTTGGTTTCATTTACCATCTTCATCTCTTCTTTCGTATAGCCGTTATCGAGAAACACGTCTATCTGCGGAATAACATTCAGATCTATCGGGTAAGCATACGCCATTTCACCGGTAATACCTTGTCTTTCATTCATTAACTGCGTCACTGCCTTTACACCGGTGCCGGTTACCGACTGGTAGGTAGATACCACTACCCTTTTGATTTTATATTTTTCGTGCAGGGGTTTCAGTACCAGCACCATCTGAATCGTAGAACAGTTAGGATTGGCAATAATTTTATCTTCCTGCGTAATAGCATCGCCATTTACTTCCGGGACTACCAGTTTCTTCGTAGGGTCCATTCTCCACGCGCTGGAATTATCAATTACGGTAATACCTGCCGCTGCAAATTTAGGCGCCCACTCCAGGGAGGTACTGCCACCGGCAGAAAAGATAGCCACATTTGGTTGCATTGAAATCGCCGTATCCGCACTCACCACCTTCCAGGTCTTGCCCTTAAATGTTACTTCCTTACCAACGGACTTCTCAGAAGCCACGGGAATCAATTCAGTAACGGGAAAATTCCTTTCCGTTAACACCTGTAACATTTTTGAGCCTACCAGTCCGGTCGCTCCAACTACGGCAACTTTCATTTTGTTTTACATTTTTAATTTTGGAAGCCCAAAATTAACATATAGCCCCCGCTTTTCATAACATTAAGATTTTTTTTTACCATTTACATGGCATTAACACCAGATGATCAACAGAATGCTAAGTTTGAAAGCTATAAAATAATTGTTCATGCGGTTACCCATTGTTTGTTCCTGCCTGCTGCTGCAGGCCCTCACCGGTTTTACCCAGGCGCCGGCTATTTATGACGTGATTATCCACGAGGTGATGCCCAAGCCCACTCCTGTAGCAGGTTTGCCACCGTATGAATACATAGAACTGCGGAATATCAGCACTGCACCTGTGCAACTTAGCAATTGGCGTTTAGCAGTAAATAAGCGGGAAGTGCTGCTGCCAGTGTATTTGCTGCAACCCGACAGTTTGCTGGTGCTGTGCGCTCAGGCAGCAGTGAGCAGTTATAACATTCCCAATATCAGGGGAATAGACCGTTTTCCGGCAGTGGCAGACGACAGCGCGCTGATTATTTTATATGACGCATTCAAAAGGGTGATACATGCGGTAGATTATCATCAAGGATGGTACGCAGGCGGAAAGGCCGGCAAGGGCGGAATCAGCCTGGAAATGATCAATACGGCATTTCCATGCAGCGGAAAAGTAAACTGGATGGCCAGTACTGCCCCTGCCGGTGGCACGCCCGGTTCCGTAAATGCTGTGGCCGCGAACACCCCGGATCTTTCCAAACCAGACCTGCTGTTTGCTGCCATTGCAGATAGCATGCGGGTGTTGTTACAGTTCAGTAAAACGCTGGATAGCGTGCTGGCAGCAGATCCTGCGCGTTATCAGATTACCGGTGGAATACACATAACGGCCTGCCGGGTACAGCCTCCGCTGTTTAACAGTGTGGAACTGCAACTGGATGCAGCTATCCGCCCGGAGGAGGTATATACTATTAATACCAGCGGACTGGCAGATTGCAATGGGGCTACCAGCAGTATCTACAACAGTGCAACACTTGGTATATCACAACCACCGGCTGGCAACGACGTATTAATTAATGAAGTATTGTTTTACCCGCCCACCGGTATTCCTGAATTTATTGAACTATATAACGCCAGCCGCAAAGTGGTGAACTTAAATGAGCTACGCCTTTGCGCACGCACCGCCGGTGGCGGATTAGGTACTTTTAAAAAGATAACCACCAGTGGCCGTCTGCTGATGCCCGGGCAACTGCTGGCATTTACCACCAACAAGGATTTGCTTTGCAGTTATTATAACTGCCGGTCGCCGGAAAATATCCAGGAAGTAAGCGGCCTGCCCTCCATGCCGCTCGACGGTGGGGATGTTGTGCTGCTGCGGGCCGATAGTACAGTGATTGATGAATTGCCATATACCAGCGGGCAACACTTCCCGCTGGCCAGTGAGTTGCAGGGTATTTCGCTGGAGCGGCTGGCGTACCAGTTTCCCGCTTCCGATGCCGCCAACTGGCACTCTGCCGCTGCTTCAGCAGGATACGCAACCCCGGGATGGCCCAATTCCCAGCGCCGGGGCAATGCAGGCGATTCGTTGAATATTGTATTATTGCCGGAAGTGTTTTCACCTGATCATGACGGAACAGCGGATGTAACACAGCTTTCCTGGCAACTGCCCGGCCCGGGCTTCATGGGCAATGTTACCGTGTATGATTTGCAGGGCAAACCGGTGAGATACCTGGCCCGCAATATTTTGATGGGAAATACCGGATATTTGCCGTGGGATGGAATTGGTGAAAATGCAGTAGTTTTACCGTCAGGGATTTATATATTTTTTATAGAGATATTTAATCTTCAGGGCTACGTAAAACGCTGTAAACGCACGGTGGTCATGGCACGAAAGTTGAATTGACGCACGCCCCCGTTGCCCGCTTTTTGCAAGCTAAAAATAGCCGCGGGCAATCTATTATAATTATTTATATTTGCGCTTCCTAAAAATTTGAACATGCAGTACAGAGAAATTGTTGCAGTAACCGGATTGGGCGGTTTGTTTCAGTTAGTAGCCAGTAAACAAGATGGCGCCATCGTAAGGTCACTGGAAGATAAAAGTACAAGGTTTGTATCTTCCCGCGTGCATAATTTTACTCCACTGGAAAGTATTGAAGTATTCACTACCGGCGAAAACGTAAACCTGGCTGAGGTATTCAAAGCCATGGAGGAAAAGGCAGCGGCGCACCCGCCTGTAGCCGGTAAAGCAGACAACAATGCTATCAAAGCTTATTTCAAAAGCGTATTCCCTGAATTCGATGAAGACAGAGTGTATGTGAGTGATATGAAGAAGATGGTAAAATGGTTTGGTATCCTCAAAGCAAACGATCTGTTGAAATTTGATGAGATCCTCGCCGAAGGTGAAGGAGAAGTGGAAGAAGTGGCAGTAGAAGAAACCGCTGCCCCGGAGAAAAAGAAGAAAGCAGCTCCTGAAGCTTCTGAAGAAGCAGCTACAGAAGAAAAGCCTAAGAAGCCACGCGCTAAAAAGGCCGCTGAAAAAGAAGAAGGCGAAACAGGCGCTGAAGAAAAAGCACCTAAGAAAGCCAAAGCTAAGAAAGATGACGCACCGGCTGCAGAAGGTGAAGAGCCTAAAAAAGCTGCTAAGCCACGCAAGAAGAAAACAGAAGAATAGTAAGGATCCGGGCGGTTTGATGATCAAAACAATCATCTGCCGGCAAAATATTTCAGGCTTCTATTTACAGAGATCATTTTCTGTAAATAGAAGCCTGAATCGTTTTCGCCCTCCGATATTTAACGATTCTTTTAGCCGGAAACACCGGGCATTAGCGTAAAATTGCCTAAATTTCTACATCCGAAAAATTTATAAATAACAGATAGCATGGATAAACTAAGTGCAGATATAAAGAAACTACCGCGTACATTTCTCCCGGAAGATTTTAAAGTAACCACCTGGGATACCCTGCAGCCTTACTTTGAAGCGCTGAAGGAAAGAAAAATCAACAGCGCGCAAGACCTGGAAAAATGGCTGAAAGACATGAGTGAACTGGAAGCAGTGATCAGTGAAGACGCTTGCTGGCGCCAGATCCGCATGACCTGCGATATCACCGATAAATCGCTCGAAGAAGCCTTTGCCTACTTCTGTATGGAAATTCAGCCCAAACTGCAACCCTATGCAGATGCGCTCAATAAAAAACTGCTGGAAAGTCCGTTTGTAAAGGAATTAGACCCCGACCTGTATAAAACCTATCTCCGCAATGTAGAGAAACAGGTGAAACTGTTCCGGGAGGAAAACATTCCTATCCAGGCAGAACTGAGCGTAATGGCGCAACAGTACGGCGTTATTGCAGGTAAAATGACCATCAAAGTAAAAGACCAGGAATATACCCTGCAACAGGCTGCTAAATTCCTGGAAAACAGCGACCGCTCCCTGCGGGAAGAAGTGTTCACCAAAACCGGCGCCCGCCGGCTGGAAGACAGGAAAGCACTGGATGACCTGTACACCGGATTGATTTTAAAACGCGACCAGGTAGCAAAGAATGCCGGCTTCGCAAATTACCGTGATTATAAATTCGAAGAACTCGGTCGCTTCGACTATACAAAAGAAGATGCCTTCCAGTTTCATGAAGCCATTAAAGCGCACATTGTTCCGCTGGTACAACAGATCCTGGAAAAGCAAAAAGCCAAACTGCAGCTGGACACCCTGCGCCCGTGGGACACAGAAGCAGAACCAGTGGGCGTGAAGCCACTGGAGCCATTCCATACAGGTGAAGAGCTGGTGAATAAAGCCATTGCTACTTTTGATGAACTGGGCCCCTTCTTTGGCAATTGTCTCCGGGTAATGAAACAAATGGGACGCTTCGACCTGGAAAGCCGCAACGGTAAAGCGCCGGGAGGCTATAACTGCCCGCTGGCAGAAACAGGCGTGCCTTTCATTTTTATGAATGCCGCCGGCCAAATGAAAGACCTCACCACCATGGTTCACGAAGGTGGGCATGCGGTACACTCTTTCCTCAGTCATCACCTCGCACTCAGCGCCTTCAAGGAATACCCAATGGAGATTGCGGAAGTAGCGAGCATGAGCATGGAATTATTTACCATGGACTACTGGAACATTTTCTTTGATGATGAAACACAGCTCCGCCGTGCACGCTTGCAGCAATTGGAAAGAGCCATCACCATTTTTCCGTGGATTGCCACCATCGATAAGTTCCAGCACTGGATCTACGAACATCCGCAGCACACTACAGAAGAACGAACCGCCAAATGGCTCGAAATACTGAATGAGTTCTCCCCTGCTGTGGTTGACTGGAGTGGTCATGAAGATTACCGCGCCATCACCTGGCAAAAGCAACTCCACCTGTTTGAAGTACCTTTCTATTATATTGAATACGGTATTGCACAGCTAGGCGCTATTGCCATGTGGAAGCAATTCAAGGAAAACAAAACCCAGGCGCTGAATAATTACGTACAGGCGTTAAGTTTAGGTAATACCAAAACGTTGCCTGAGTTGTATAAAGCCGCAGGAATTAAATTTGATTTTTCTCCGGCCTATGTGAAGGAGCTGGCCGATTTTGTGAAAGCGGAGATAGAAAAGATATAGTAAGGATGCCTTTGTTAACGTTCCGCGTAGCGGCATTAACAAAGGCATTTTTTTATTTACAGGATTTACAAACCCCACTCACCACTACTTCCACATTATGCGCTGCATAACCTTTGGGAAGCTGTATCTGCGGCACATCAGTTTCGTCTAAACAAATGGTATTGCCGCATTCTTCGCACTTGAAATGAATATGATGATCGTGATGATGGTGCTCTGAACACTCCGACTTACATAAAGCGTAGCGTACAGATGTATCTGTAGTGGGTATTTTATGAATGATTCCTTTGTCGAGGAATGTTTGTAAAGTACGGTATACGGTTACACGGTCGAACGACTGACCGGCCAGCTTTTCAAAATCGCTATGTTCCAGCGCACCGTTGCTTTTCATGAACAGTTCCAGGATCCTTGTCCGGGTTTCTGTTACACTCAGCTTGCTTTCGCGCAGTATACTGCCAATTCGTTCTGTTATTTGTTGTTTGGTGCCCATGATGAAAAAAAACTTTATTCTTCCATTAAACGGTCTATGTCTTCAATCAATTTATCTACATCCTGTTTTTTTGTGCCTTCATACAAACCGCGGATTTGTCCTGTTTTATCGACCAACGCGAACCATTGGGTATGTACAAAATCTTCTTCCCCGGTATATACGCCATCGTCTACCAGGTAGCCCTGCCTGGCCAACCGGTAAAGCTGTTTCTTATCGCCGGTGAGGAACCACCAGTTTTTGGAATCAGCGCCATGTTTGGCGGCATATGCCTTTAGTACCGGTACGCTGTCGTGTTCGGGATCTACCGTATGCGAAAGGATCAGGAAGTTGGGATTGTCTTTATACTTCGCATATACCCTATCCATGTTGGCATTCATCTTCGGACAAATACCGGTGCAGGTGGTAAAAAAGAACTCAGATACATAGATCTTGCCTTCAACATCTGCTTTTGCTTTTGTGCGGCCATCCTGGTCGGTAAAGGAAAAGCCGGGGATGGTATGTCCCGGCGCGCCCAGGTGAGGCAATTTATCTTTTCCAAAGAAGGTCCCTGTTTCTCCCTTAATAATATAACCCGCATAGGTCAGGAAGCCTGCGCTCAACAACACAAAAAATGAAATCAGTATAATTGCTTTCTTCGACATAGGTATGATTCCTTGTTTTATTCGATATACAAAGGTAGCACATAGTTAACAGATGCCCATCAGTACCACCCATCTCTTATTTTTTTAACACGCCTGCAACATTTTATAGTTGAAAAAATAAATTATCTGAAGATAATAGATATTTTAATTTGCAACATCGTTGCAAATTTACGTAGTTTTGTCCGGATAGAAAAATGGGAACATGGAAGTGAATATTTTAAAGAAGATGAGTTTGGACACCATTGGAATAGGGGCTTCCCTGTTGTGCGCCGTGCACTGTGCCTTACTCCCCTTGCTGCTCACGGTATTACCATTGATAGGATCGCATGTACTGGAAAATGAAATGCTGGAGTATGGCTTGTTGTCTTTCTCCTTTGGCGTGGGTTGTTTATCGCTGGGGCGCGGGTATTTCAGACTTCACCGGCGCATAGCGCCGCTGCTGATCTTCACCGCGGGATTTGCCTTGTTAGTGGGAGGGCACTTCGGGGTGGCCGGCGGGTTCTGGACACCCGCTATCATCTTTGCCGGCGCGGCGGGAGTAACGACTGCGCATATATTAAACCTGAAGCGTTGTAAGCAATGCGCCAATGGGAAACACGGGGTTCATAATCACCTGGGGCCATCATCCGGTAAACAGCATTTGACAGCAGAGGGATTATAACAATTTGATTGTAAAACAGCAGGGTCGTATCACCCGGGACTTATAAACAGTGCCACAACTAAAATACATAGTCCTATAGCAATATAATTTATCACATATGGAAAAATTACCTGTTACGGTGCTGAGTGGTTTTCTCGGCGCGGGGAAAACTACGCTGCTTAATCACGTGCTGCACAACCGCGAAAATCTTCGTGTAGCCGTTATTGTTAACGACATGAGCGAAGTGAATATCGACGCGCAACTGGTGAAGAATGAAAATACGCTGCACAAAACGGAAGAACGCCTGGTGGAAATGAGCAACGGCTGCATTTGTTGCACTTTGAGGGAAGACCTGCTGAAGGAAGTAGCTGCACTGGCCGCCGAAAAACGGTTTGATTACCTGCTGATAGAATCTACCGGGATCTCCGAACCAATACCTGTGGCGCAAACTTTTTGCTACCAGGATGAAGCCAACAACATTGACCTTACTACGGTAAGCCAGCTGGATACAATGGTGACGGTAGTGGATGCGTATAATTTTATCAGTGACTATAGCAGCATGTCGTTACTGCAGGACAGAAGCTTAACGGATGATGCGGCCGACCGGCGCACTATTGTGAACCTGCTGACCGACCAGGTGGAGTTTGCCAATGTGATTGTGCTGAATAAATGCGACCTGGTAACAAAAGACCAACTGGGCAACCTAAAAGCCGTACTGCGTAAACTAAATGCCACTGCCCGCATCGTGGAATCAATCAAAGGCCAGGTGCCGTTGAATGAAATACTGCACACCGGTCTTTTTGACTTTGACACCACTTCCCAAAGTGCCGGTTGGCAGGCCGAACTGGAAAATGAGCATACCCCTGAAACGGAAGAATACGGCATCTCTTCTTTTGTATACCGCAGCCGCAAACCCTTTCACCCCGAACGCTTGTGGCAGTATATCAATGAACGCTGGCCTGGTAATATTATCCGCAGTAAAGGATTGTTTTGGCTGGCTTCGCGGCCGGATATAGCGGTGAACTGGAGCCAGGCCGGCGGATCACTGCGCGCAGAAAAGGCGGGCTACTGGTGGTGTGCCATTCCCCGGGCGCAATGGCAAATGGATCCCGAAACCTATGAACTCATCACCAACCGCTGGGATACCCGCTTTGCAGACAGGTATAATGAACTGGTAATCATAGGCCAGGAGCTGGATACGCATGATATCATCATTGATCTCGACAGCTGCCTGTGCACAGAATCCGAGATTACAAACTTCCGGGATGGTCATCTTTTTAAAGATCCTTTTCCTGGTATTTAGGCTAATCTAAAAAATAATTAAGACAAGTATAAAAATAGAAGATAGTTTTGTTGAAAATTAAA
Source organism: Chitinophaga sp. ARDCPP14 (assembly GCF_051362515.1). Classification (NCBI taxonomy): domain Bacteria; kingdom Pseudomonadati; phylum Bacteroidota; class Chitinophagia; order Chitinophagales; family Chitinophagaceae; genus Chitinophaga; species Chitinophaga sp. ARDCPP14. Next base: position 971,922 of record NZ_JBKIXB010000002.1, read on the forward strand.
TTGGAAGTGTGATCCATTGTTACTATCCGTGAAAACACTGTACTAAAGTTTAAAACCTACATTACTTATACGCATGAAACAAGTATCTACATTACTATTCTTCTTATTAATCATTACTACAGCATATGCCCAGCAAGGCATGGTGAAAGGCTCGGTGGTGAATAAAGAGGGGAAGCCGGTGCAATTTGCCAACATTGCCATTCCTGCCCTGCGTACCGGCGCTACAGCCGACCAGCAGGGTATTTTCAATATAAAAAACCTGGCAGCAGGTACTTATGATATCAAAATATCAATGGTAGGATACCAAACGGTTAAGCTGAAGAAACAAATTACCGCAGGTCAGACAACGGTATTGAATGTTTCACTGGAAGAAGATCTGTCGAAGTTAGATGAAGTAGTAGTAACCGGTGTATCCCGCGCCACGGCTGTCCGGAAAAATCCTATACCCATTGCCGTTATTGGTAAGAGGGAAATGAATATGAACGTAAATAATAACATCATCGATGCTATTATTAAAGGAGTACCGGGTGTAAGCGCGGTAACAACCGGCCCTAATATTTCAAAACCATTTATCCGTGGGCTGGGCTACAACCGTGTACTGACGCTGTTCGATGGCGTACGGCAGGAAGGACAACAATGGGGGGATGAACATGGCATTGAAATAGACCAATACGGCATTGCACGGGCGGAAGTGGTGAAAGGCCCTGCCAGTCTTACCTATGGCTCCGATGCCCTGGCCGGCGTGATCAACATGATCCCCGACATCCCGGAACTGACACCCGGAAAATTACAGGGCAGCTTTCTCACTGATTACCACAGTAATAACGGGATGATAGGTTCTTCACTTGGATTGGCTTACCGGCAAAACGACTGGAAATATGTATTGCGGGGCACTGTAAAGGCAGCGCATAATTACCGCAACAGCGTGGATGGGTTTGTATACGGCACCGCCTTCCGGGAGTATAATCTCTCGGCATTGGCAAGGGTAGATAAATCGTGGGGGCATTCCCAGTTCGGCGCTACACTTTATGACAATACACAGGAAATTCCTGATGGCAGCCGTGATTCCCTGACCCGCAAGTTTACAAAGCAGGTGAAAGACAGTGGGGATGATATAAAAGACCGGCCACTGGTGCCGGAAAATGAGCTGCGCACTTACACCATTAACCCGTTGCATCAGCGTATCCAGCATTACCGCGTGTATAACCATTCCAAATGGAATGTGGGTACCGGCGATATTAATACTATGATTGGCGTGCAGCAAAGTATCCGGCGGGAGTATAATCACCCGGAGATGCCTGAGCAGCCTGGGCTGTACGTGGTACTGAATACATTGAACTATGATGTGCGCTACAATTTGCCGGTAATGAACGGATTGGAAACAACCATAGGGGTAAACGGTATGTACCAGTCGAATAAAAGTAAGAACGGCACCGATTTCCCCATTCCGGATTATAACCTGTTTGACATAGGCGGATTTATTTTTGCCAGGAAGTCTTTTGGTAAGGTAGATGTATCGGGTGGTATCCGCTACGATAACCGCTCTATCCGCTGGAATGATTTCTACGTGGGACCCAATAAACAGAATGGCTTTGAGCAGCATGCGCAGCTGCCGGATACCGCGGGAGCCCATCTGCAGTTCCCTTCTTTCAGTCATCAGTATACCGGTATTTCCGGCAGCCTGGGTGCTACCTGGAACATCAGCGAGCGGGTGCTGGTAAAGGCCAACATTGCAAGGGGCTACCGTGCGCCGAATATCACAGAGATTGGCTCCAATGGTCTTGATCCGGGGGCGCATATTGTATACCTGGGAAACCGTGGATTTAAGCCGGAGTTCAGTTTGCAGGAAGATATTGGCATTCAGGCCTGGTTGCCGGATGCGGATATCAGTGTGGAGTTGTTTAACAATAATATTGAGAACTATATCTACCAGGCAAAGCTATATGATAATACCGGCAACCCGGTGGTAATTGTGCCAGGTAACGCTACTTACAAGTACCAGCAATCTGCCGCGAGGTTATTTGGAGCGGAAGTGAGTGTGAATCTCCATCCGCGGAGTATTGCCTGGCTGACTATGAATAACAGTATCGCCTACACGCAGGGGCGTAACCGGAATATGGAACTGATTAGTACGCATGGCGACGAGGCGCGGTATCTGCCGTTTATACCCCCCACGCATATACGCAGCGAGCTGAAGGCAACCACCCAACGCAATTATGGGATATTCACCAAAGCCTATGCCCGTGTGGAGGCTGATATTATCGCTGACCAGCCCCATTTTTACGGGGTGGATGATACTGAAACATTTACGCCGGGATATACTCTTTTCAATATAGGCGCCGGTTCGGGTATTCTTAACAAAAAAGGGAAAACGGTGTGTGAAGTATTCCTGCAGCTGGATAATGTGGCCAACGTAGCCTACCAGGCCAATATGAACCGGTTGAAATATTTTGAATACTACAGCTCCTCCCCCAATGGGCGGCTGGGCATATATAACATGGGCAGAAATTTCAGCGCTAAAGTGATTGTACCGTTTTAGGGAAGATTACCATAGTTTAAGTCCCATTTTAATACCTATCTGGAGACTTGGCAGTATGCTGACCATTTTACCATCGTTCAGTGATACTTTGTCGTCGTCGAAATGATAGGTACTGTATTTATAGATTTTACTGCGGATACCTACGCCGATGAAGGGATCCAGGATAAAGCGGTCCTTTTTGAACTGCCGGCCTATTAAAAGCTGCAGGCCAATTACGGTTTTATCTCCGGAGTTGGTGTAGGTAATATTACTGAAGGTATTGTCTTCATTAGGATAGAACACCTTTTTAACGAATAATACAGGTTCAAAGTAAGTGCCGGCTGCGCGGGAGGGCGACATTTCCTGTGAAATAAGATACAGGCGTGCGCCTACGCGGAAGCCAAGGCCCCGGCCGTCCACAAATTGTTCCGTACTGATGTCTGGTTTTTTCTGGCCGATGTCAATCTTTTTCGCCAGCACATAATCCGGATAATCGGTATAGATACCACTGATACCTACCTCCAGGCTGAATTTATCAGTTATTTCCTGTTCCAGGTAAATATCGAGTTCATTAATTAAGGTGGTGGGATTTACTTTAAGAAAGGTGTTTTTGCTCAATTGTGTTTTACCATCCTGGGCAGAGGATGATAAAATAAACGAACAGGATAACCATATTAACAGCAGTGTCTTTTTCATACAGTTGTAAGGGTTAGACTGGCTTCAGGACCTCCATCCGGGCGTTTGTCAGCTTTCAGAACCGGTCAATAATCGTTCCACAATTACCGGAAACCACTGATGTTCCAGCGCTTGCACTTTACGTGCTACCGACTCGGGCGTATCTTCCGGTGTAATGATAATGCGTTCCTGCAGAATCGTTTCCCCGTCGTCGTATTTCTCGTTCACGAAGTGGATGGTGATCCCACTTTCTTTTTCTCCGGCAGCGATAACGGCTTCGTGCACGAAATGTCCATACATTCCTTTCCCGCCAAATTTTGGTAACAGGGCCGGATGGATATTGATAATGCGGTTAGGAAAAGCCTGTACCAGGTTAGCGGGGATTTTCCATAAAAATCCGGCCAGCACTACCAGGTCGATCTTTTGCTCTTTTAATAACTGGATGTATTTATCTGAATGGAGGAAGGCCTCCTTTTCAATGAGTATACTCGTAATGCCTTCGCGTTCGGCAATCTGTAAAACACCGGCTCCGGGTTTGTTACATACAATTACGGTAACCCTGGCCTTATCTGACTGTTTGAAATGATCTATAATTTTCTGCGCGTTGCTTCCTGCACCCGATGCGAATATGGCAATATTTTTCAAAATCTCTTACTGTTTGAGTAGGGTACAAAAATAGATAATTTAGCAGGGATTTAAAGTAATGAATATAAAGAGGCCCCCAACATGCCTGGAATACGCTTCAGGCATGCTTTATACCAGCCTTTGACACGCCTTTGAGGTGGACTTGATGGGGAGTTGAGGTGGACTTGATCCTTATTTGAGATATTCCCCGCAGCCCTGGTATGTTTTGTCTTTCACCTGAACCTGTACGGTATTGGGTTTCATCAGTCCGCTCATATCGTCGGTGCAAACGGTGTTGCGGATACTTACCGTGATATCCGGTGTGGTATACACCTTTAAAGTATCGGTATTGGGTTTTGCAGGGGGCAGGGTTGCCTGCAGGCTGTCGCCGTTAACGTTGTTGAAACGTATTTTTTTGTTATCAAGATCGAGGCTCCAGAAGGGTTCGTTGCCGTTGGCGGTGAACCGGATGCCGGCTTTTGTCTTTTCGGCGAGCAGTTGCCTGCGGTCGCCACCCTCTACGGGCTTGAGGATATAGTTGCTGGCCAGCACACCTTCAATCCGTTTGCCTTTGGTATCGAGGAGGAGGAGTTTTCCTTCGGAGGCGAGGAAGGAGGTGCTGTCCGTTTTCTTTTGGAGCATTACGGTGGAGTCGGAGGTTTGTTTCCAGGTACCGGTTTCCACGGAGGCTATCCCCTGTCCTCTTCCCTGGTAAGCCACCAGTTCATGAAACGTATGATCGTCAAACAAACTGATCTGGTAGTCCATACCGGGGCAGTCGGCGCACGGGAGGGTACCCTGGTAGGTGCCGGTTATTACTGCGGGGGTGGTTATACCCGGTGTGCTTTTTTGCGTGGTGCTATCGTTTTGGGTGGTGGAGGTATTATTATTATTACAGGCCACGAAGGCGGTAAGCAAAACGGGGAATATGATACTTTTTTTCATGGGAGCGATTTTTTCGGTGGTGGATTGAACATTCTGGTCCGCCGGCAGGTTATAAAGGTAAAAATAACAACTCTCGCAGAAATTAACTGCGCTGACAGATAATATATTATATTGTGTGTTGAAGGATATAGGGGACCACTATTTGATTTTCATCTGCATATATTATAATTATATCCCCGCAAACCTTGCCCCACGTTATGATGTAGACGTGCGCCCACAGAGGAATTGAACTTTCAATTAAAATAATAAGTTTTGAAAGGAAATATTAAACAAAGTGTTTAAATAGGCCAGCAGCAAGACTTTCAGCTCAATCGTTGTTCAAAAAACGGGTTAAAAACAGCATTCTATAAGACAATAATTTTTTTTAATTGTTGGTAAATTGTCAACATTCTGTCTTATTTTTGCTGGCACTTTTAAGAAACTTTAGGTCAAATCTAAACTATATAGGCTGTGTATCGTCGTGTTTCCATTCTTTTGCGCAAGCATTTTGTGAGTGTGCTTATTCTATGCGCTAGTATAGTAATTCCGTTTTCTTCTGTTAAGGCAGCGGATCCAGCGAAGGGTAAAGCATTATTCCAAACAAATTGCGCTTCCTGCCATAATGTCCATAAGAAGCTGACAGGTCCTGCATTAGCGGGGGTAGAAGATCGCTGGCCCGATAAGAAATTATTGCACCAGTGGATCCATAACTCTGCGTCTGTACTGGCTACGGGAGACAAGTATGCTAATGCTCTGTACCTGGAGTACAACAAGACAGCGATGACGCCGTTTCCTCAGTTATCCAACGAGGAAATTGACGACATCCTGGCTTACGTAAAAGTTGAGCAGAGCAAGACAACTGGTCCTAAAACATCAGGTGAACCCAGTCCAGATGGTGCTGAAGACAAAGGCAATGACAACAGTTTACTGTTTGGTATCATTACACTGATCCTTGCAGTAGTAGCGCTGATTCTCATGCAGATCAACAGCAACCTGAACAAGCTGGCTGGTGATAAAGAGGGTGTTCCTACTCCGGATCCTGTTCCTTTCTACAAAAATAAAGCTTACCTGGCGCTGATTATCCTGGTGCTGTTCATGGTAGGTGGTTACTTCACTATTCAGGGGGCTATCGGCCTGGGTCGCCAGAAAGACTATATGCCGGAGCAACCAATCTTCTACAGCCATAAGGTGCATGCGGGTATCAACCAGATCAACTGTTTGTACTGCCACGCCGGTGCTGAGAAGAGTAAGCATGCCATGATCCCTTCCGAGAATATCTGTATGAACTGTCATAAGGCCATTAAGGAATACTCCGGTCCTGAGCTGACAACTGCAGAAGGTAAGAAGGTAGATGGTACTGCTGAAATTGCAAAATTATACGATTACGTAGGATGGGATCCTGAAGCTGGTAAATATACCAAGCCAGGCAGACCGATCGAATGGACTAAAATCCACAACCTGCCTGACCACGTTTACTTTAACCACTCTCAACACGTGGTTGCCGGTCAGCAACAATGTCAAACCTGCCACGGTGCTATCACCGAAATGGATGAAGTACATCAGTTTGCCGATCTCTCTATGGGATGGTGTATCAACTGTCACCGTACTACCAAAGTGCAGTTTGCTGACAACAACTATTACAGCATCTTCGAAAAGCTTCACCAGGATATTAAAGATAAGAAGATCGATAGCGTAACAGTTGAGATGGTAGGTGGTACTGAATGTCAAAAATGTCACTACTAGGAAGGATTTAGAGAGATTTTCTCTTAATCAGAAGATATCAAATTTATAAACGTAACTCGTTAATATAACATGGAGCAAAAAAAGTATTGGAAAGGCTTGGAGGAGTTGCACAATACCGATGCGCATCAGGAAATTGTGAAGAATGAATTCAGTGAAGAACTTCCGTTCGAGAGTGAAGGCCTGTTGAATGCTACTACCCCCCGCAGGGATTTTCTGAAATATCTGGGGTTCACCACCGCTGCAGCCGCTATTGCTGCCAGCTGTGAAACACCGGTTAAGAAAGCGATTCCGTATGTAAACAAACCGGAAGAGATCACCCCGGGTGTAGCCAATTATTATGCTTCTTCTTACGCCATTGATGGCGAATACGTACCGGTTGTGGTGAAAACCCGCGAAGGTCGTCCCATCAAAATGGAGGGGAATACTTTATCAGCTATCACACAGGGCGCTACATCTGCCAAAGTACAGGGCGCTGTATTAAGCCTGTATGATACTGCCCGACTCCGTTTCCCATCTATCGGTGGTACGGAAACAACCTGGGCAGAACTGGATAAACAAGTAGGTGCAGCACTGGCCGGATTAGGCGGTGCTCCTGTTGTTTTATTAAGCGCCACTTTACTCAGCCCCACTACCAAAAAAGTGATCGGCGAGTTCCTGGCAAAATATCCAAACTCCCGCCACGTAGTATACGATGCAGTTTCTTACTCCGGTATGCTGCAGGCAAATGAAGCCTCTTACGGTCAAAGAGTTGTTCCTTCCTACCACTTTGAAAATGCCAAAGCGATAGTGAGTTTAGGTGCAGACTTTATCGGAACCTGGCTGAACCCTGTTGAATATGCCCGCCAGTTTTCTTCCACCCGTAAGATCAATGCACAGAAACCCGAAATGTCCAAACTTTTCGCGTTCGAAAGCCATATGAGCCTTACCGGTGCAAATGCGGACGAAAGATATACACACAAACCTTCTGAAACCGGTGCAGTAGCACTGGCACTGCTGGCAGCAGTTGGCGGCAGCGTAACCGCTCCGGCTATTGCTGACAAACGTGTAGCAGATGGTATCAAAAAAGCGGCGGAATCACTGAAGGCCAATGCCGGTAAAGCACTGGTAGTAAGCGGTTCTAACGATGTAAACGTACAGATCATTGTAAACGCCATCAACAACATCGTTGGCGCCAATGGTACTACCATCGATTTCGCATCTCCATCCAACTACCGTCAGGGTATCGACAGCGACATGACCAAACTGGTAAGCGATATGAACGCAGGCAGCATCGGCGCTGTACTGATTTATGGCGCTAACCCTGCTTACGACTACTTCGAATCTCAGAAATTCGCAGAAGGTCTGAAGAAAGTGAAAGTCGCGGTATCCTTTAACGACAGAAACGACGAAACAACTGAACTGTGTAAATATGTAGCTCCTGATCATCACTTCCTGGAATCCTGGAACGATGCTGAAGGAAGGGCAGGTTACTATAGCTTTGCCCAGCCTACTATCCTGCCGCTGTTTAAAACACGCGCTATACAGGATACCCTCCTCACCTGGTCTGGTAACACTACTACTACCTGGGCTGACTACCTGAAAAATGAGTGGATCAGCAAACTGGGCGGACAGGAAGCATGGGATAAAGCATTACAGGACGGTATTGTTGAACCAGCTGCAGCTCCTGCTTTAGGTGGTGCTACATTTGCCGGTGATATTGCCGGTGCTGCATCGAAGATCGGCAGTGCCAAGAAAGGTGGTAAACTGGAACTGGTGCTTTATGAAAAAGTAGCTATCGGTACCGGCAGATCTGCCAACAACCCATGGTTACAGGAAATGCCTGATCCGATCACCCGTTCTACCTGGGGTAACTACGCCTGTATCTCCAACAAACTGGCTAAAACTTTCTCTACTCAATTAGGTGATGATTACGAAATCAACGCAGAGAAGAAAGTGCTGAAGGTGAAAGCCAACGGTAAAGAAATCGAACTGCCGCTGCTGATTGTTCCGGGTATGCACCCTGAAGTAATCGCTATTGCAGTAGGTTACGGCCGGAGCAATAATGTAGGAAGAGCTGCCGGTGGTATCGGTAAAAATGTTTATCCGCTTGTTAGCTTCAATGGTCAGAACTTCGACTACTTCGCTGTTGACGCAACAGTAGAGGCTACCGGTCAAAAAGAAATTGTTGCTTTAACGCAAACACATAATAGCTACGAAGGTCGTCCGATCGTTAAAGAAACTACCCTGGAAGAGTTCATCAAGAACCCTAAAGAGGTAAACGAAGACAGACTGGAACTGAAGAAATTTGGTCCTGACTTCCGTAAGGATGCTACCCTGTATCCTAATTACAGCTACCCTGGTATCAAATGGGGCATGTCTATTGATCTGAACACCTGTTTCGGTTGTGGTGCATGTACAATTGCCTGCCAGGCAGAAAACAACGTTTCTGTTGTAGGTAAAGAAGAGGTGGCTAAAGCGCATGAAATGCACTGGATCCGCATCGACCGTTACTTCAGCGGGGATGAAGAGAATCCGGAAGTTGTGTTCCAGCCGATGTTGTGTCAGCATTGCGATAACGCCCCTTGCGAAAACGTTTGTCCGGTTGGCGCAACCAACCACAGCTCTGAAGGTATTAACCAGATGGCTTACAACCGTTGCATCGGTACCCGTTACTGCGCTAACAACTGTCCTTACAAAGTACGTCGCCTGAACTGGAGAGACTGGAATGGTGCTGACAGCTTTGAAAACAACCTGTACGATGTAGCTGATATGAACGATAACCTGACGCGCATGGTACTGAACCCGGATGTAGTGGTTCGTAGCCGTGGTGTGATGGAAAAATGTTCTTTCTGCGTACAACGTTTACAGGAAGCGAAACTGGATGCGAAGAAAGCTGGTCACCCATTGAAAGATGGAGCTGCTAAAACCGCCTGCCAGCAAGCTTGTGGCGCTGATGCGATTGTATTTGGTAACATCAACGACAAGAACAGCGAAATCTATAAGATTCGTAACGAGCAGCAGGTAGACAGGATGTACTATGTGTTGGAAGAAACACACGTACTGCCATCTATCAGCTACCTGGCGAAGATCAGAAACAAGGATGCCGCTCCTAAAGCAGAAAAAGAGTCTGCTCACAAGGAAGAAGCGCATCACGCGTAATGGTCTTAACCGGTAACCGTTAAGAAAAAGACAGAAAGAACAGAATCTGAGATCATAACAAAAGACAAGGGCTAGTAGCTAGAAGCTAGCAGCTAAAAGCTTATAGAATATGCATTTAAAATACGAATCCACACTGAGAGAACCTTTGGTAGACGGGGTTAAGGATTATCACCAGGTAACGGAAGATATCATTAGTCCCATTGAAGGGAAGCCCGGAAAACTGTGGTATGTAGGCTTTTTCATCTCCCTGACACTGTTGGGCTTTGGTGCCTTTTCCGTGTTCTGGCAGATCTATTTCGGTGTCGGAGTATGGAATCTGAATAAAACCATCGGTTGGGGTTGGGATATTACCAACTTCGTATGGTGGGTAGGTATTGGTCACGCCGGTACCCTGATTTCCGCGATCCTCCTGCTGTTCCGCCAGGGTTGGCGTACAGGGGTGAACCGTGCGGCGGAAGCGATGACGATCTTCGCGGTAATGTGCGCCGGTCAGTTCCCGATCATTCACATGGGTCGTGTATGGATGGCGTTTTTCATTCTGCCTTATCCAAATACCCGCGGTCCAGTATGGGTTAACTTTAACTCTCCGCTCCTCTGGGACGTATTTGCGATCTCTACTTATTTTACCGTATCCCTGCTGTTCTGGTACTCTGGTCTCCTTCCGGATTTCGCCAGTGTACGTGACAGGGCTAAAACAAAATTGCGCAAGTTATTATATGGCGTAGCAGCATTCGGCTGGACCGGTTCTACCAAGCACTGGCAACGTCATGAAGCGCTGTCGCTGGTACTGGCAGGTTTGGCTACTCCACTGGTATTGTCTGTACACACGATCGTATCTTTTGACTTTGCGACTTCTGTAATTCCTGGTTGGCATACTACCATCTTCCCTCCTTACTTTGTGGCGGGTGCGATCTTCTCCGGATTTGCGATGGTACAAACGCTGCTGATCATTACACGTAAAATATTACATCTTGAAGAATACATTACCCTGGGTCACATGGAAGCCATGAACAAGGTAATTGTGTTAACGGGTTCTGTAGTAGGTTGTGCTTACCTGACTGAGTTATTCATGGCATGGTATGGCGCTAACCCTTACGAGTTCGCTACTTTCTTCAAGTATCGTGCTGCCGGTCCGTTAGGATGGTCATATTATATCATGATGACGTGTAACGTGGTAACGCCGCAGGTATTCTGGTTCCGTAAAATGAGAAGAAATGTAATGGTGACTTTCGTAATGTCCATCATTGTGAACATTGGTATGTGGTTCGAGCGTTTCGTAATCATCTGTACTTCACTGTACCGCGATTACCTGCCATCCAGCTGGTCATACTATCGTCCGTCCTGGCCTGAAGTAGGTTTCTACATGGGTACTTTCGGTTTGTTCTTTACCTGCTATTTCCTGTTTGCTAAATATTTCCCTGTAATTGCACTGGCTGAAATCAAGTCAATCCTGAAAACATCCGGTCAGAACTACAAGGAGAAAATGGAAGTGTACGAAGAAGAGCCTGCAGAGAAATTTGCTCATGATGTGGCTCACGCACATTAATAGATGAATTAAGAGAACTTATTACCTGGAATTTGAATTTTTAAATATATGGCTGTTAAAAAATTTGTTGTAGGCTTGTTTGACGATGAGGCGGTATTGTTTCCGGCAGTAAAGAAAGTACGCACTGCAGGATACAAATTGCACGATGTATACACTCCTTTTCCTGTTCACGGCCTCGATCATGCAATGGGTTTAAGAGAAACCAGTCTGCACACAGCCGGTTTCATATATGGTATCACTGGTACCACTACAGCATTGGGTTTCATGAGTTGGGTGTTTAATGTAGACTGGCCGCTGAACATTGGTGGTAAACCACATTTCCCGTTACCAGCTTTCATTCCTATCACCTTTGAGCTGACCGTATTATTTGCGGCGGTGGGTATGGTGATGACTTTCTGTTATCTGTGCCAGTTAATGCCGGGTGTAAAGAAACACATCTTCCATCCAAGACAAACAGACGATAAGTTTGTGATGGTAATAGAGCTGACAGAAAAAACCAATGCGGAAGAAGTAAAGAGCTTCCTCGCTGCTGCAGGTGCACAGGATATCAATGAGCAGAAGGCTGAAGCAGGATGGTGGTTCGGAAGATACGATAAGGACGATGAGCCTTATCTCCGTAAGATTCAGACCGCAAACGCTTAATTAAAATAACAGCTAAAACATACCGTTGCGACATTAGGATTTGAGCAAGCAAGAACTAATGAAAGCTAGATAAATAATTTCTGATGAAAAGGACTTCCAACATATTGATTGTAGCCGCATTGGCAACTGGAGCTTTCCTGGCAGCCTGTAACAGAGGGGAGCATAACAGAAAGCCCGGCAGGATTTATATGCCAGACATGTATGAATCCCGTGCGTATGAATTTTACAGTGCTCGTTTGTCAGGCCTGAAGCCAGTGGAAGGAACAGTAAAAAGAGGAGAACTTTTGCCATACCATCTGAAAGAATCAGATACGGCACTGGCTAATCTGGTAAAGAATCCATTAACTATTACGCCATCTGATCTGAAGGAAGGCGAACGTTTATTTAATATCTACTGTGGTATCTGTCATGGTACTGCATTAGATGGTAATGGTCCGCTGTACAAAGGTGGAGATGGACCTTATCCTGCAGCTCCTGCCAACCTGATTGCCGGTGCAAAATCCGGTTACACAGAAGGCCGCCTGTTCCATGTAATGACTTATGGTTATAACATGATGGGTAGTTATGCCAGTCAGCTCGACAGAGACCAGCGCTGGAAGATTGCTGCTTATATCAAGAGTAAACAGCCAGGTGCTGCCGCCCCGTCTGCTGCTCCTGCTAACGATAGCACTGCAGCTAAATAAATGAGTTAAACTGAATTTCAATCAAGTATTTTAATATACAGTAATGAAAGACCAATTTGTAGTACCGGCAAGATTAAAAAAGACCAGCTTCGTGTTAATGGGCGTGGGCTTGCTGACGTTATTGATCGGATTAATTGCGTTTCGAGGTGAGAACGCGACACGGTTTTGGGCCGGTCTGTTGCAAAACAGCAGCTTCTTTTTGCTGATTACATTGGCGAGCACCTTCTTTATAGCTGCCACTACCCTGGCACATGGTGGCTGGCAGATTGCTTTCCGCCGTGTACCTGAAGCGATTTCAATGGCCGTTCCCGTTTTGTCTGCCATTTTATTTGTGATTGTAATGATCCTTGTTTTTGGTGGAAAAGAAGATATTTACCACTGGGTAAACGCACATCACGTAGCGGAGGACAAGATCCTGACCTGGAAATCTGCTTTCCTGAACAAAGGATTCTTTACCGTAGCTACTATCCTGACACTGGGCCTCTGGATATTCTTTACCCTGAAGCTCCGCAAAATGTCTATCGAAGAAGATGGATGGGATCTGCGTCCTGAAACAGGCCGTAAATTACTCTGGAGAAATACCGTTGTATGCGGTGGCTTCCTGGTAGTATTTACCCTGAGCGTTGGATCTACCACACCATGGGTTTGGTTAATGAGTATTGATGCACACTGGTTCTCTACCATGTACAGCTGGTACACTTTCGCCAGCACCTGGGTATCCGGTCTGTCGCTGATAGCACTGTTCGTAGTATATCTGAAAAAACACGGTTATCTCACTTATGTAACGGAAGAGCACCTGCACGATCTGGGTAAATTCATGTTTGCATTCAGCATTTTCTGGACTTACCTCTGGTTCTCCCAGTACATGCTGATCTGGTACGCCAACATGCCGGAAGAAACTGAATACTTCCAGCCGCGTGTTTGGGGCCAGTGGAGACCAATCTTTTTCCTGAACCTCCTGATCAACTTTGTTACTCCGTTGTTGTTCCTGATGAAAAGGGACACCAAACGTAACTATACTGCCATCGTTTTCATCGCTATTGTGATCATCTTCGGTCACTGGCTGGATTTCTGGCAAATGGTTTACCCAGGCACCGTTAAAACCCTGGTATTCCCTTGGTATGAATTCGGACTCGGACTCGGTTTCGTAGGACTGATCATCTTCCTGGTATCTAACCAGCTGACTAAAGCTGCATTGGTTCCGAAGAATCATCCTTACCTGAAAGAAAGTATCATTCACCACACCTAATAGGGTGATCAAGGAGATTAGGCAAAAGAAAAGCATTAGATAACTTAATTATTTCATATAGCAATGTCAGGATTTTTAGCAGTCTTAGTTGTTGTTCTCATATTCATAGTCATCTTCCAGATTGCGAAGGCGAGCGAATATGTGTCCATATTGAAGGGAGAAAAGAAAGCGCGCGAGCAAAGCAACCGTATAAATGGTTTCCTGCTGATTGCATTCCTGGTGCTGGGGCTTATAGGAGTGTACTACTGTAATGATTTGCTGAAGGGCAAGATCCTGGGCGAATCTGCATCAGAACAGGGCGAAGGCGTTGATACCCTCATTTACGTAACACTGGCCATCACCGGTATCGTGTTCGTGGTTACCCAGGTTGCATTGTTCTGGTTTGCATTCAAATACCAGGAGAAAGAAGGACGTAAAGCATTTTACTTTCCGCATAATAATAAACTGGAAGTTATCTGGACCGTTATCCCGGCTATTGCCTTAACAGTACTGGTGGCTTTTGGTTTGAAACACTGGTTCCAGCTTACCTCAGAAGCGCCAAAAGACGCTGCTGTGGTAGAAGTAACCGGCAAACAGTTTAACTGGATCTTCCGTTATCCTGGTAAGGATGGCGCATTGGGTCGTCGTGACATTAAGAATATTGATCCTTCCGCCGGTAATGAACTGGGTCTGGACTGGAACGATCCTTTGAACAAGGATGACTTTATGCCTACCGAACTGCACCTGGTAGTTGGTAAGCCGGTAAAATTCATCATTGGTTCCCGCGATGTAATCCATGACGTAGGTTTGCCTCACTTCCGCATGAAAATGGATGCGGTTCCCGGTATCCCTACTACCCTGTGGTTTACGCCTAAGTTTACTACCAAACAAATGAAGGAAAAAACCGGTAACCCGGATTTCACCTATGAAATTTCCTGCGATCAGATGTGTGGTAGCGGTCACTACTCCATGAGAGGCGTGATAGTGGTGGAAACTCAGGCAGAATATGATAAATGGGTAGCTGCCCAGAAATCGACATACAGCCTGACACACGCTGACACTGCAGCTCCGGCTGCGCCTGCCGGCGAAGCCAAAGCAGATAGCACACAAAAAGCAGTAGCTGCAAATATTCAGTAAGCTGTAATTTTGTGTAGAAGAATTTTTGACGGAGTACAATTAAAAACTAAAAAGACAAACTGACAAACGACGATACTTCCCGGGCGTTAGTTTATAATAAACCGAACCGATTATGAGTAACGAAGCAACATTGCACAGTCAACAGGAGGTAATGCACGGAGCGCATGATCATCATGATCATGAGCACCACCATGAAGACAGTTTCATTTCGAAATATGTGTTCAGCATGGATCACAAAATGATCGCCAAACAATTCCTGATTACTGGTATCGTTTGGGCTATCATTGGTGCTTTCTTCTCTGTACTGTTCCGTTTGCAACTTGGTTTTCCTGATGCCACTTTCCCCTGGCTGGAAAGTATCCTGGGTCATTGGGCTAAAGGTGGCCGCATTACAGCGGAAGCTTACTATGCACTGGTAACAATGCACGGTACCATCCTGGTATTCTTTGTATTAACGGCCGGCCTGAGCGGTACCTTCTCTAACCTGCTGATTCCTTTGCAGGTAGGTGCACGTGACATGGCCTCTCCCTTTATGAACTGTTTGAGCTACTGGTTCTTCTTCCTGGCCAGCCTGGTAATGATGGCTTCCCTGTTTGTTCAAACAGGTCCGGCTTCCGGAGGTTGGACGATGTACCCGCCGCTGAGTGCACTGGGAGACGCTTCCATCGGTTCTAAAATAGGTGTGGATCTTTGGTTGACCAGTATGGCGCTGTTTGTTGTTTCGCAGCTGCTGGGTGGTTTGAACTATATCTCCACACTGCTGAACATGCGTACCAAAGGTATGGCGATGACCAAAATGCCTTTGACTATCTGGTCATTCTTCTTCACTGCTGTATTGGGCGTATTGTCTTTCCCTGTATTGCTGTCAGGTTTCATCCTGCTGCTCATGGATCGTCACGCTGGTACCAGCTTCTACCTGTCTGATATCTTTATTGCTGGTAAAGCACTGGCAAATGAAGGTGGTAGCGCTATTCTCTATCAACATTTATTCTGGTTCTTAGGTCACCCTGAGGTATATATTATCATCCTCCCGGCGATGGGTATGGTTTCTGAAGTACTGGCGGTAAGTTCCCGCAAGCCTATCTTTGGTTACCTGGCGATGATCGGTTCCCTGTTCGCCATCTGTATCCTGGCCTTCCTGGTTTGGGCGCACCATATGTTCGTAACAGGTTTGAATCCGTTCCTGGGTGCATTCTTCGTACTCTTAACCTTATTGATTGCGGTACCATCTGCCATCAAGGTATTTAACTGGATCACTACTATCTGGAAGGGTAATATCAACTTTACGCCTGCTTCCCTGTTCTCTATCGGTTTTGTGAGCACTTTCATCTCCGGTGGTTTAACAGGTATCTGGTTAGGTAACTCTTCTATCGATATTCACCTGCATGATACCATGTTCGTAATCGCTCACTTCCACATTGTAATGGGTGTATCTGCGTTCTTTGGTATGTTTGCCGGTATTTACCACTGGTTCCCTAAAATGTATGGCCGTTTCATGAACCAGACCATTGGTTATATCCACTTCTGGGTAACCATGATCGGTGCTTACCTGATCTTCTGGCCAATGCACTACGAAGGTATGGCGGGTATGCCAAGAAGGTACTATGATGTATCCGGCTGGGCTTCCTTCAAACAATTTGGTGGTTTGAATGAGTTCATCACTATCGTGGTAATCCTGGTATTTGCAGTACAGCTGCTTTTTGTGTTCAACTTCTTCTACAGCATTTTCAAAGGTAGAAAGATGACCACACAGAATCCGTGGAACGCAACTACCCTGGAATGGACTACACCTATCCATGCCGGTCACGGTAACTGGCCTGGTGAAATTCCTGAAGTATACCGTTGGGCTTATGACTATAGCAAGGATGGAAGAGATTTCATTCCGCAAACAGAGCCTATCGGACCTAATGAATCAGCGCACTAAAATATAGTTCGGAATTCCGGCAGGAAGACACCTTTCAGGCGAAAAATCTTCCTTCCGGGATTTTGTTCACTGTGATGTTTGTAAATTTGTTCCGGACTTAAACCCGGGATGTGGCTAGAAAAAAAATGTTGCAAGAAAACTCCATAAAATTGTCGTCATCATATGCGGTAGCAAGCAAGGTGAAAGATTACTCTCAGTTAATGAAGTTTAATCTCACCTTTATGGTGGTATTTTCATCTGTGGTTGGTTACCTGCTGGTGCCTGGCGTGGAGTTTAACTTAGTAAAAGTTCTTTTATTATTTGCTGGTGGTTTGCTGGTTTCCGGATCAGCCAATACCATTAACCAGATTTGGGAGAAGGAAACAGATAAGCTGATGGCGCGCACCGCTGTTCGTCCATTGCCTTCCGGGCGTATGCACGACAACGAGGCGATAGCCCTGGCTGCGGTAACCGGTGTTGCCGGCCTCCTCGTAATGGGGTACTGCTTTAACTGGTTAAGTGCTGCATTGAGCGGGTTATCTTTGGTGTTATACGGTTTTGTGTATACGCCCTGGAAAAAATGGAACTCTCTTGCGGTGCTGGTAGGGGCTATTCCTGGTGCCATGCCTCCCCTGATCGGTTGGGCAGCCGGCGCCAACAATCTGAGCGAAGGTGGCTGGTCGTTGTTTGCTATCCAGTTCCTGTGGCAGTTTCCGCATTTCTGGGCCATTGCCTGGATTGCGTATAAAGATTATGCGAGGGCAGGTTTTAAAATGCTGCCGGGCAGCGGAGAGCCCAACAAGTACACCGCCATACAGGCCGCCATGTACACGTTGTTGCTGATTCCCGCCGGCGTAGCGCCATACCTCCTGAAGATCACTGGAAGCATTTCTGCCATAGTGGCTATTCTGGCGGGAGGTTTCTTCCTTTACAGGGCAGTTAACCTGTACAGAAAGAACGATGTTCCTGCAGCGAGAAAGCTCATGTTCGGATCTTATATTTATCTGACAATTGTTCAGCTGGTACAACTGCTGGACAAAGCGTAAAATGAAAAGAGGAGTGATGGATACTATGACATTAGAACAACGTAAGAAAATACATCCGCATAAATATTCCTTATGGATCGCCATGGGTAGTATTACCATGATGTTCATAGGGTTTACCAGTGCTTACATTGTTAAAAGATCCCAGGCAAACTGGCTGGCATTTGAACTGCCGCATATTTTCTGGATATCCACTGCCGTAATTTTAACCAGCAGCGTAACAATACACCTGGCTTTAAAGCAGTTCAGAGAAAGGAATATGCAGCGTTACAAACAACTGATCACCCTCACAGCATTTTTGGGTGTGGTGTTCGCGGCCTGCCAGTGGATAGGATTTTCACAATTGAAGTCGGTAGGACTGCCCCTCAACGGGCCTGTTTCCGCTTCTTTTATTTATGTTATCGTAGGAGTGCACATGCTGCACGTGCTGGGTGGTGTAGTAGCACTGCTTATTATGTTTGGCAGGGCTTACAGAACCCGTGTACGGACCTACAGCGCAGTGCCCATTGAAGTTGCCGCAACATACTGGCATTTCGTGGACGTACTGTGGATTTACCTGTTAATTTTTTTAAGTATCGCCAGATAAACTTTGTAAAATTTTATAAAACAAACAATGGATACAGCAGTTACAGCGAAGAAAAAATGGTGGGCCGGAGGATATTCTCCCTTTAATGTGAGCTATGGTAAGTTGATGATGTGGTACTTCCTGATGTCAGATGCGTTCACATTCGGCGCATTATTGATTTCATATGGTACCATCCGGTTTTCCAGCCCGTCCTGGCCTGATCCGAATGAAGTGTTCCGCTCCTTCCCTGGCATGGGCCATGCCAACTTACCGTTGGTATTTGTGAGTTTGATGACCTTCATTCTCATCATGAGTTCTGTAACCATGGTACTGGCAGTACACGCCGGTCACATGAGAGATAAAAAAGCAGTGGCCAAATGGATGATCTGGACCATCATTGGTGGTATCGCGTTCCTGAGCTGTCAGGCATGGGAATGGACGCATCTGTACCACGAAGGTGCATGGTGGGGTCGTAATCCTTTCATGAATGTTGACGGTACACTGGCATCTACCAACTTTACCAACTTCTTCTTTACTATTACCGGTTTCCACGGTTTACACGTAACT
This sequence comes from Chitinophaga sp. ARDCPP14, assembly GCF_051362515.1. NCBI lineage: Bacteria > Pseudomonadati > Bacteroidota > Chitinophagia > Chitinophagales > Chitinophagaceae > Chitinophaga > Chitinophaga sp. ARDCPP14. The sequence goes on from NZ_JBKIXB010000002.1 coordinate 990,858, forward strand.
TCCGGTGTGATCCTGAATATCGTAATCCTTGCCAACGTACTGAAAGGTACTTATGAGCACAGAGGTCACTACGAAATGGTGGAAAAAGTAGGTTTGTACTGGCACTTTGTAGACCTGGTTTGGGTATTCGTATTCACCTGCTTCTACCTGCTCTGAGTAAAAGACAGGCAGAATAGTACAAGGTTTGTTGTTGATTATTTGGAATCTGATTTTTAGAATTTATTTAATTTAAATAATAATGGAGCATACACATACTGAGGCTGGGCATGAAGCTGCACATGCCGATTCATCTACCAAAACAATCTGGAGAACGTTCTGGATCCTGTTGTGTATCACAATGGTGGAAGTAGGTCTGGCCTTTTTACATCTGGAAACTGGTTTCCCGAGCAGGGTATTCCTGAATGCCATCTTCGTTGGTCTCACCGTGGTGAAAGCTTTCTATATAGTTGCTGAATTCATGCACCTGGGTCACGAAATCAAGAACCTGATCCTTACCATATTGATTCCGTTACTGTTATTTGTATGGTTTATCGTTGCATTCCTGTATGAAGGGGATTCCTGGAAAAACATGCGGAAAGACCTGAAACCAGGTACGCCGGTGGAAGCACCAAAGGCTCCTGCAAAAGAAGGACATCATTATTAATTTCATCATAAACTATCAGGATCATCTCTCGCAGGGCTTTATTAGGAGTGTCGTTGGCTATATTGGTGCCGCTTTTGGGTTATCTCATTGTAGATCACTACGGAAAAAATGTGGTACCTGTACCCGGATACTTCATCCCGGAAAGAGTAGATACGATCTCTGAAGATGGTAAAGTTTCATACGATACCGTTTTTCATAAGATCAGGGATTTTAAACTTACCAACCAACTTGGAGAACAGGTGAGTTTGAAAGATATGGAAGGAAAAGTGTTACTGGTTGATTTCTTTTTTACCTCCTGTCCAAGTATCTGTCCTACTTTAACAAAGAACCTGAAAAAGGTACAGAGCGCTTATGTAAAGAATGATTCTTTGCTGCAGATCCTCTCCTTTTCAGTAGACCCGGAAAGGGATACGGTAGATAAGCTGCGTAAGTACGCCTACGAATACCAGATAAATCCCGATAACTGGTGGCTGCTCACAGGTAGTAAAAAAGAAATCTACGACCTCGCCAGAAACGACTTTTTTGTTTCTGTAACACAGGGAGACGGTGGTCCGGACGACTTTATACATACCGAGAAGCTGGTATTAATTGACAAAAACAGGAATATCCGGGGATATTATAACGGTCTTGATTCCAATGATGTAAAAAGATGCGCAGGCGATATCGCCATATTGCATCTGGCAAAAGAAAGACACCGACCGGGTTTTGGAGCCTTCCTCAAAAAACTGTTCTCCGGAGAGAAGTAATAAAATAATTATAAAGGAAAGGTGAATAAGGAAAGGTTGTTCACCTTTCTTTATTCACCTTTTACATTTTAGTGGATATGGAACTTAAGAACAGAAATCTCAATACGCCTATCACCATCGTATCGATAGTTATACCCGCATTGGTGGCGTTATTGTTTGTGTTGCCCAAGCCGGAAATGCATCCTGGTTTTGATATCAGGATACTACCGCTGTTCCACGCTATCCTCAATACCAGCACTGCCGTTTTACTATTGGCCACTTTATATTTTATAAAGAACGGACATGTAAAAGCCCATAAGATCACCAATTTAATTGCAGTGGGTTTGTCGGCCGTGTTCCTGCTGTCGTATGTTACTTATCATGCGTTGGCTACAGAAACCCGGTTCGGCGACCTGGATCACAACGGTATTGTGGATGCCGGTGAAAAAGCCTTGCTGGGCGGTATCCGTTATATTTACTATTTCCTGTTGCTGACACATATCGTACTGGCGGCTATTATTGTGCCATTGGTGCTTTTCACCCTGCTGCGCGGCTTCCAGAATGATATTCCGCGTCATCGCAAAATTGCCCGTATTACGTGGCCTATCTGGTTTTATGTGGCAGTAACGGGTGTGATTGTTTATATTATGATTTCTCCCTATTACCACTGATAGAATTAAGGAGATTTTTTTAAGACAGATAGCCTAATTTTGTGAGATCAAACAACAATACTATGAAGAAGACAGGTTTGTTTTTACTGACAGTGTTTTTGACGGTGATGAGCGGATCAGTAATGGCGCAATGTTCCCTGTGTACTAAAACGGCTCAGCAGCTGGGCGAAGGCCCGGCGAAAGGTTTGAACAATGGTATTCTGATGCTGGCCCTAACGCCCCTGGCTATCATAGGTTTTCTGGCATTCCGGTGGTGGAGAAGTAATAAAGAAGCCTGACAATTTTCGTATAACCCAAAATAACTATGATTACCTACAGAAAGGCGGATATCACGGATATCCCGCAGTTAGTGCATTTGCGGCTGCAGTTTCTGAAAGAAATTTACCCTAAGTCTGATAACTCCCAGGATGCCGTGTTGAAGGATCAGCTAAGGGTCTACTTAACAGAACATCTCTCTAAAAACAATTTTGTAAACTGGTTTGCCGATGCAGAAGGCAAGGTGGTGGCCAGCGCGGGCATAGTTTTTTATAACCAGCCGCCGCTGTACCACAACCTTGAAGGCAAAGTGGCCTATATTCTGAACGTATACACGCTTCCTGCCTTCCGGCGGAAAGGTATTGCAAAAGCGCTGCTGCAAAAGATCCTCGATGAAGCTAAAGCACGCAATACCGGGAAGGTGAGCCTGCATACCAGTAAAGAAGGACGTTTATTATATGAGCAGTTCGGCTTTGTGGCCGGAGACAATGAAATGACCTGCCAGTTGCCCCGTGTTCAATAATAACGGCTACTCTTCGCGGAGTTTGAAAACAGGACATTCCATTCTTAACCCACCGTTGTTTAAAGAGATCTTTAGTTTGTTGCAGTGGTAACCCTTCTTTTCGTTGAGATGCTCACAGTTAAAGCACATAGGCTGAGTGGAAATAATTTCCTGTTGATTCAGCTGGTAAATCAGCTGCATGAGCTGCTCCAGCAGTCCGGCCTGGTCTTTCAATGGCAGCTGTGCTACGGTTGCGTGCAGTGGATCCGCAAATTGCTCTACTTTCCTGGCAACCGCTTTTCCTTCCCTTACCAGGTGTAAAGTGTGGCTCCGGGTGTCTGTAGGGCTTGCCTTACGAGTCAGGTAGTTCTTCTGTTCCAATGATTTTACCGCATCGCTGATGGTGGCTTTGGTCATGTTAAAGTACGATGCCAAGGTGGTTACAGTACGTTTTTCCTCCGGGTAGTGCAGTAAAAAGGTAAGTACCTGGATTTGTATGGGACTAAGTCCATACTGAGTTGCTTCCTGCCATAATAATACGCGGAAGGCTTCTGATAATCGCTCCAGGGAGGCCACTACTTTACTAGGTGTGTCTTCTGCCTGCTGTGCAGGGCTGAATGTGGAAACTTTCCCCATATATTCTTGCTGTCCTTATAGTTAGTGTGGCAAGGTACAATATAAATATATGGTGTGAAATAGCATATTAGTGACATTCCTGAGTGAATCCGGCTTTTTTCAGTGACAACCCTCCAATTCATGGATATAATAGCCTTTTTGCCGGATCTGGGTTTCCCAGCGTGGTATAATTTCAGTGATATGACAAAAGCGGCAGTCTTTCCGGGAAACAATTAACCCCTCTCCTTTTTTGGTTTGAAGATAGGTATTGCCATAATTCAGTACTTCATCAAAGGAGGTTTCCTTTGTGACGATGATATCGAAATGAAGATATCTCCCATCTTTTTTCTTAACATAAGTGTCGAATACAGCAACTTCCATAGGAATACTTTTGATACTAACGTAAATGGTTACACTAAAAAGGGAGTTGTCGGGGTTGAGGGTATACCCATAACAATACACTAAAACTTATTGCTTTGAACCAGGCCTGCTGCATACGTTCTACTTCAGCAGCCGGGCGCCCGTGTTTACTTAAATAAGGCCGGCCTGCTTCGGAAACGGGGTATATAAAAGAAGACAGGTAACGTAAGTATACCATGGGCAACGGGTCCATATCATGCTCCGCTGAAGACCTGAACTGAAGCTGTGCAGCAATCCGCTCTTCAAACTGCCACCACGGCTTGCCTTCCTGGCGGTTACATAAATCAGTGATCCATTTACGGAAATGCGGACGGAGCGATTGCAGGTACCCCACGTCGGGAGCACCGTTCCTGGTAAAATAGGTGGCGAGATAATTATTCTTTAGTATGGTATCATACCAGTTATTCAGAATGTCTTCTGTATGTGCAGCGAGGATGTTTCCTGCCATCATCAGGTATTGCTCGTCCTCATGGGTGAATAACAACATCCTTTTTAATCTGACCAGGGTTTGTGCATCCAGTGAGGGTTGGGGGTTATCAGCGCCAGCTGTGCCTTGGTGCATAGCGTCATTCATACATGTTGAATTTTGGTTTCCGTCACGGATTGGTTATTACAAATATAATAAGGTTGCCTAACTAAAACAATAAATATAATGACGTATATTCCTATACGTTAGCTATTAAATACATTAATAAAAAATTATTTGTGATTCTACAATGAACTATATAGCTTTGATAATCTGGTTGATAATACCCCTTTCATGATTAATAAGCTATACGCAATAACAAAAAACGGTTTACCGGTTGTACCGGCAGCAGCATATGAACCTGCAGATGTACCCGGTAAAAAGGCATCGCGCACTTTGTATCTTTCTGTTGCAGCCATAGTGGCAGCAGCGGGAGGCGCTGTTGCAGCATGGGGCATTAACGTCATAATCCATGCGATTGCTTCACTGGTTTACTACGGGGAAATAGATACTGCATACAGGGGTATCGAAAATACAGAACGGGAATGGTGGATCATTGGTATTCCGGTGGCGGGCGCCCTGTTCCTTGTTGCCATAGCCCGGTATACTTCGTTCCTGCTTCGTGCATTGGGATTGACCGTTGCCATCGGGGCCGGTAATCCGTTGGGAGTAGAAAATGCCGCCATGTTATTTAACGGGGGCTTAGGCGCCTGGATCGGTAAATTATTTGGCTGCACCAGTGACGAGTGCAGACTGCTTTTTACAGCAGGCATGTGCAGTACTTTAGGCAGCCTCTTTGGAGCGCCGGTGGCGGCTGTACTCCTGGCATTGGAAGTGTTTCTGGCAGAATGGACGCTTGCCAGTATATTACCGGTTGCAGCCGCTGCAGCCACTGCTGCCGCAGGAAGCTACCTGTATCGTGGCACCACTCCTGTATTAAGCTTTACAGCACTGCCGGCTATGAGTGCAAAGGCCATGATAGGCTATATGATAGTAGCTTTAATAGTGGGATTGTGGGCAAGATTAAGTACAGCATTGTACCATCTTATTGGTAAATGGTTCGGCGTGCTAACTAAATACAATGCCTGGTATTTGTTATTGGCGGCATTGCTTACGGGTATTATTGGATATATTTTCCCCCGGATACTGGGCACCGGCGAAGGTTATGTGCGTGACCTGCTGGAGGCACACGTAACGCTGGCGATTCTTTTTACACTGGCCTTTATGAAATGGATCGCCTGGATTTTCTTCTCCGGCGCCAACAAAACAGGTGGTGGTATCATTCCATTGCTGATCATTGGAGGCGCATTGGGGTTGTTGATTGGAGCGCCCCTGCAAATGGCTTTTCCGTCTTTAATGATTAATGCAGGGATTGTAGTGCTGGTGGGGATGGGAGCTATGCTGGCGGGTACTTCCCGGGCGGTGTTAACAGCTATTATATTACTGCTGGAAATGACGCATGATATTAATGCAGCGCTTCCTGCCATACTTGCCTGTATCCTGGCTTATGGTATTGCTGTCTTCAAACGTAAAAAACGACAGGAACTAACCAGGGCATAATTATTAATTAATTCTGCGGAGCGCTTCCCGCCTGCTGAGTGGCGCCAGCGTGTGACTGTCTGCGAATTTTCGCACACTGCCGGGGTTTGTTTTAGCATACTCCCGCAAGGCCCAGCCAATGGCTTTCTGGATAAAAAACTCTTTAGAACTTGCGCACTGTTTTATATAGCGGTACAACAGCTGTTCATTGGTATGTTGCTTGTATGCGTTCTGGTGTATAATGGCCGCACGCTGCAGCCACATATTTTCACTATTGATCCATCGATTGGTAGTGGCGGGCCATTCTTCCCCGAATTTTTTCAGCCACGGACCGGCGAGGCACGACACGATGGCATCTACGCTATCCCACCACGATTTATGAACTATCATGTATTCAAAGAGATGGATATCTTCTGCGCGCCATTCCTTGTTTAACATTTGCATAAAATCTATGGCAGCGTATTGGTATTCACGTTCCGGTTTTTTCCACAATGCTTTTATCAGCACCGGCATATCACCAATGGCGGGTAATCCATATGTTGCTTTCAATCCTTTGTTGATAAGACGGCGCTCCGGCGCAGTTATACCCAGGTATTCAAACTGGTTGCGCATATACGCTTTCATAGCAACCGCGTTGTCCGGATTGGCGGCCACCAGGTATGCATCCGTGATCAGGGGGAGGTAGCGCATGTATGCTTAGCTTTTAGTGCTGATATAACGGTAAAGGTTAAACGCTTTTTGCCGGATAAGTTCCTGTATTTCCTGTTGGAGGGTTTGTTTAGAGATATCTCTCATACGCCTGTGTTGTATCAGTTGCCAGGCTTTTTCCGCCAGCAGCAGGATATGTTTTTGTTGTTGATGGGAGATGATAGTGTGATGTTTTTCGATGGCCTGTATAATTTCGTGTATGCCTGACTGTTGGGTGGCCACGGATTTGATCACCGGAATTTCCCAGTCGCCCTGATGTTTACTATGTGCGAGCAGCCGGAGATTTTTCACAAAAGCATCTGCATTGTCGCGGTCAGCTTTGTTCACAATAAAGATGTCTGCGATCTCCATTAACCCTGCTTTCATGGTCTGGATCTCATCGCCGGCTTCCGGAACTACTACCACAACAGTTGTATCTGCTATACCGGCTATTTCCACTTCACTTTGACCTACACCTACCGTTTCTATAAAGAGATAGTCGAATGCAGCTGCTTTAATAAGATCACTCACCTCTATAATTTTAGGACTTAACCCGCCAAGGGCGCCCCTGGTGGCCATGGAGCGGATAAATACCTTTGGATGGTTGAAGTGTTGGCTCATCCTGATCCGGTCGCCGAGCAGGGCGCCGAAATTGAATGGCGAAGAAGGATCTACCGCTATGATAGCTACGCTTTTATCCTGTTCCAGTAATTGAGTAATGAGTGCATTTACAAGCGTGCTTTTACCTGCACCGGGAGGGCCTGTGATACCCACTACTTTGGTGTGGTCAGTCACGGGTATTTGTTCCAGCAGCTGTTCATATCCCGTTGCTTCGTTTTCAACAAGGGAAATGCAACGGGCCAGTGATTTGATATTTCCGTTTAAGAGTCCGGGTATATGCTGCTGGTACATTTTATTGTTTACAGAATTTAAAGAACAAAAATAAGCGGTATCCCTGTTTACGCGATCAGCGACCGGTAAATATCAAGATATTGTCCTCCTATCTCCTCCCATCTGAAGCTGTCGGCATGCTTTTTAAGAGCAGCCATTGGCTGGGTAGCTTCGTAATGGGCCATTCCTTTATTGAAAACATCCCGCATGTAGGCAGGGTCAAAATTTTCGAAATAGTAGGCGAGGTTGCCGCCAATTTCGGGCAGGCTGGTTTTATCAGAAAGGAATACTGGTTTGCCATAGTGCATAGCCTCTATTACAGGAATGCCAAAGCCTTCTGCAATAGACGGGAATACAAACGCGGCGCAATTGCTGAAATACCAGTATTTGCTTTTCTCATCAATGGGACCGATAATTTTAACCCGGTCCAGCACACCGTAGGCGGCTGCTTCCTGCAGGATCTGTTTCTGATAGGTGGTATTTGCGTTTCCTGCTATAATCAATTCATAATCAGTGTCTTTCAGCAGTCGCGGAATGACATGAAAGTTCTTCTTGGGTAAGATGGTGCCAATGGTGAAAAGAAACGGCCGGGAGGGGCGGTAAAGCGGGGCGTTAAAGGAGGGGAATGATTTTACATCGCAACCGTTATAAATAACGCTCAATGGAGTATCTCCTATTTCAAGATGTTGTAAAACATCTTCCTTTACATAATTTGAAATAGTAATAAGATGATCAGCTTTATTGATCATCCGCTGCACTTTGGCCAGCTGGCCCGATATTTTGTGTTTATAGTTAGGCTTGTATAAGAAATTGAGATCATGTATAGTTAATACCCGTTTTATGTCGGGTGATGAAGGAATGTAGTCAGATAACTGGTAGGTGGTATGCCAGAGCTGAATATCTTTTGAATAGGGCATCCAGAGTTTATGCCATGCTTTTTGTTTGTAGTGTGCCTGATTTGAAAAAAGTGTTTCTTTATAGGAGGGCAGATAGAAGTACAACTCCTCGGGAGGAGAGATCAGCTGCATCAGAGTTTGGCCAAGTTCGCTGCAATAAGTATATAGACCGTTGTTCGGATATTTCATTCTTTCACAGTCTATCACAAATCTTGGCATGTTAATCAGTTTGAATAATTGTCAGGTATATATTTATATATAACTAAATGCTTAAGCGAAGATATTACAACTTTTTACGAAAAAGAGATAATTATCTTTCGGCCTTTTCCAGATAAATTTATCAGCCTGGCGTATATTGGTCGTCAGTCCGATGGCGAATAATTAATACAGATGACGAATTTTATCTCCATATTTCCGCTTGGAATTGTAGTGTATCCGGGAGAGCAGTTGAATCTGCATGTTTTTGAGCCCCGGTACAAGCAATTAATTGCAGCCTGTTTGGCCGAGCAAAAGCCGTTTGGTATTCCAGTTGTAATAAATAAAAAAATTATGGAATATGGAACACTCGTCCAAATAAAAAAGGTAGAAAAAATATATGAGAGTGGGGAAATGGACATAATTACCGTTGGAGACAGTGTTTTTCGCATTTTGGAGCATGTTTCGGAAATTCCGGAGAAATTGTATGCCGGGGCCATTGTAAACTACCCGGAGAATAATGAAGCCGGTAATAACCGGTTGCTGCAGGAAGTATTGCATGGCGTCCGGGAATTGCATGCTATCCTCCAGATCCATAAATCGTTTAAGAAAGAAGACAGCCAGCTCAGTTCATACGACTTGGCGCACCATGCGGGGCTGTCGCTTGATGAGGAATACGAAATGCTTCATCTTTTCTACGAAGCACAGCGGCTGGAGTACCTGAAGCGGCATTTGCACAAGGTAATTCCCATGATGGCGGAGATGGAAAGGCTGAAAGAGCGTGTTTTATTGAACGGTCACTTCAGGAACTTATCTGCCGATAATTTATAATTTTTATGAAGATGCCCGCCTGACTTGCTTTTCCGGGCATCATGACCGCAACTTTAACGTGCATTTAACAGGTGGTTTTTTGGATTTTTTTGCTTCCCGCCTTAAAAAGTAGATATTTGCAGACCCATATTTTCACTGGAATAAGGGCTTAAACTCAATTCTGATACTAAATGCATTGGACAAAAGTCAGTATTCTTTGCCTGCTTGGAAGTTTTTTTCTATTGGCAAATAAGGCTATCGCACAGGACAATTCACCATATTCCCGCTACGGATTAGGAGATCTGCATAATAACCAGAACACGGTAAACCGTGGAATGGGAGGCGTTTCTCAGGCTTATAGTGATCCGCAATCAGTCAACTTTATTAATCCGGCCAGCTACTCCAGCCTGCTGCTTACTACCTTTGATGTAGGAGTGGAAGGTGGCGCCCGCTCTATCACAGACCAGGGGGCAAAATTTAGTTCCGGATTCGGTACACTCTCTTACCTGCAGTTGGGTATTCCGTTGATTACCAACAAATGGGGATTAAATCTGGGGCTTCGCCCGGTAACCAGGGTTTCCTATAACATCCAGGAATCAGGTACCGGTACCTTCTTTGATACATTGAGGATTCCGCTCACCAGCAAATATGAAGGAAGTGGCGGTCTATACCAGTTATATGCCGGTACAGGTGTGCGTTTTGGTCATTTCAGCGTGGGTGTAAACCTGGGTTATCTGTTCGGTAACATCGAGAACAATACCCGTCTTACCTTCCCTGATCCTACCATGTATGCTTCCCACCGCATGTTCCGTACTTCCTACAACAGCTTTTTCTATAAATTGGGCGTGCAGTACAGGGCCAAGCTGAAAACGGATATGGATCTGACGTTTGGCGCCTCCGGAAGTTTGAAGCAAAATATGAATGCCCGCCAGGAAATACTCAATGAAACCGTGCAGTTCGACGCATCTTCCAATAACTATGTTACACAGGATACCGTTCACTATGCGAAAGGCGACAGGGGAACTGTGGTGTTTCCGCAAGAGTTTGGCGCAGGTATCATGTTGCGCAAATTTGATAAATGGATGGTTGGGGTAGACTTTAATTCCAGCCAATGGGAGAATTATAAAAACTTTGGTAATAAAGATTCCCTGCAGAATTCCTGGAAGCTTGCTATCGGCGGACAGTTTGTACCCAATGCAACTGCACTGAGCGGTTACTGGAACAGGGTAGCGTATCGCCTGGGTGGTTACTATGGGAAAGATTACCTGCAGCTGGAAGGCGTAAATATGCCTACAATGGGCTTCACGGTGGGCGCTGGTTTACCCGTACGCCGCATGCCTTATTCCAACCAGTACAGTATGATCAACCTGGCGTTTGAAGTGGCTCACCGCGGCAACAACGAAACCATCCTGAAAGAAAATATCTACCGTATATCGCTGGGCTTTACCCTGAGTGATAAATGGTTTATCAAGCGTAAATACGAATAACTTTTTTGCACAGCGCGTATTTTGTCTTTCTCAGGATTACGCTGATTATACTGATTTTATTTTTTAAGATTTGGGGAGATATAAGCGAATATACCCGCTCATATCTCCCCAAATCATTTAAAATCCAAAGTGATCAAATCCTTAAAATCAATAAAATCAGCGTAATCCTGAGAAAGACAAAATACGCTTATATCTCCGCTGCATTAAGCTGAAAGCGAATTCCTATCTTTGAAGTATTATTCATTCAAATGATTAAAAGAGCCATCTTATTTTTTATTATAGCCATTGCCGTTAGTAGCTGCGAAAATGATATTGATGCGGTGATGGAACTGGATTCCAAAAAGGCAGCCACCGAAAACGGGCAGGATATTGTAATCATATTCAGCCAGGGTGGAAAGGTGAATGCAAAATTAACGGGGCCCACTATGGAGCGTGGTTTGGATAAGCCAACCTATGTGGCCTTTAATAACGGGCTGAAAGTATTTATGTATAACGACAGCCTGGGGCTGGAAAGCACATTATCGGCCAAGAAAGGAAAATTTATGGAAGATGATGGAGATGTGTTCCTGTCGGATAGCGTCATTGTAATTAATAAGAAGGGCGAGCGCCTGGATACGAAAGAGCTGAACTGGGATCCTAAAAGAAAGATCTTCTACTCTACTAAAGAAGTGTTTATCAAAACGCCTACCGACTCGCTGCATGGATGGGGACTGGAAGCCAACCAGGATTTCAGTGTAAAGAAAATACTAAAGGTGAGCGGTCCTATTACAGTACAGGACAGTACTGCTGCCCTCAACTGATCTCACTAACGTAAAGCTATATACGAAAGAACCCCACCTATGCAGGTGGGGTTCTTTCGCTTTAACCTATTTTTTAACCTAAAATTTGGGATAAAAAGTCAATAATTATGCCAGTTTGCCATGTTTTCCGCATTGTTTGTTACCATTCATAACATTTGAAGATAATTTATAAGCGCCGCTGGCAAAGCTGTTTTAAACTTCAGCCGGGATGGCTATATTAGGCGAAAAATTAGCGCATGGAAACTATCAGCTGGCCCGATTTTGAAAAAGTAGAAATGAGAGTGGGCACTATCCTGGAGGCGAACGATTTTCCTAAAGCCCGTAATCCTTCCTATCAGTTATTGATAGATTTTGGCCCGGAAACGGGAATCAGGAAATCCTCTGCCCAGATTACCCATCTCTACCAGAAAGAGGACCTGATCGGAAAGCAAGTTGTGGCGGTGGTGAACTTTCCGCCAAAACAAATCGCAAACTTTATGTCGGAATGCCTGGTTTTGGGCGCTGTAGGCGATAACAAGGAAATTGTATTACTTCAGCCGGACAGGAAAGTGCTTAACGGGCAACGGATAGCCTAAATAGATTTGATAATAAACTGTGTAAACTTCTCTATCTTCTAATTATCAGTTAATTATAGATATTTAAATCATATAATTCTGAATTTTAATAATATTATTATTAAAATAATATAATAACACATTATCCATTATCATCAGTTTACGAACAATAATACATCGTTCACGGAAATGAAACCTATTCCTAAAATCGGCGGTATATCTTTGTTCTAGGTTTTTCATAGGATATGGTTAAAATTATTACAAGGGCGGTATTCTTACCAGCCCTTTTTTTTGCTTTTTTCCAGTCCTAAAGCCGAAAAATGGCAAAATAACTGTTTAAACACCTTCTTAGGCTGATAATCAATTTATTGTATGCCTGTACTCACATACCAGCTTATCATGAAGTGTTTTTTGCCCTCATACGTTCACCTTCACTTTTGATACGTTTACCGGATAAAATATATCATTCACTAGAATGGCCATCGCAGTGTGATAAAAATCGGCCACCTTTGGTATAGGTTTTTCAATAAAGATATGGTTAAAATTTTTCGGGGCTGTAGTCTTGCAGCCCTGTTTCTTTTTTCTGAAGTCCTATTTTTCCCTCTGCCTTTCTCTTTCTCCGGTTATTTTCCAAACAGATAAACAACATTACGGCTTAACAAACAGATACAAGCGTATATCTGTATGTTAAGCCGTAGCGGTTTTATAGCAGTGTGCCTATTTAGTGAATAGCGCCGGATAAGGTTTATCCAGGAGGTTATTATAAATAAAGCGGTAAGACTCACCGGAAGAATGAACGCTTTTCAAGCCACCCCATCCGTGACGTTCGCCGGGATACAGCATAAACTCGAAATGCTTATTGAGATTTTCCAATTTATCGATCAGCTGGATACAGTTCTGCATATGCACATTGTCGTCCATTGTACCATGTACAATACGGATCAGCCCTTTATACTTATCGGCATAGGTCATTACTGAGGTAGCCTTATAGCCTTCGGGATTCTCTGCGGGTGTATCCATATAGCGTTCTGTATAGTGGCTGTCGTACAATTGCCAGTCAGTTACCGCGTAGTTGGCCATCCCATAATTAAATACATCGGCGCCATAGGTGAGGGCCATACAGGTCATATAACCGCCAAAGCTGCCACCGGTCATGCATATTTTGCCGGTGTCGGTCCAGGGTTGGGAACGAAGCCAGGTAGCAGCGTCCATATAATCCTCGATTTCGTGTTTACCCAGTTGGCGGTGAATATAGTTCATGCCCATTTTGCCGAGCTGTCCGCTGCTGCGGTTGTCGATGGCTACCTGGATCACGCCTTCCTGCGCCCACCATTGCTGCACATTACCATATTTCCAGGTATCGTATACGGTACCGGCATTTGGGCCGCCGTAAATGCTGATCAGGACCGGGTATTTTTTACCTGGTTCCATGTGCACGGGCATGGTAATGGTAAGAGGAAGTACCAGTCCATCGCGGGTTTTGTATGTTTTCAATGCTGTTTTGGCCAGGTTGAAATCGTCAAAGTTTTCTCCTTTACTATCGCCTAATTCCCGCACCAGCTTGCCATTGTTGTCCAGCAGTGCCATTTTTGAAGGCGTTTGCAGGTTGGAATAAGTAGTAATAAAGTATTTACCTCCCGGCGCCAGTTTGATTACATTATTATAGTTACCGTTGGTTAAACGGGTAAGCGCGCCGGTTTTCATGCTCACTTTATACAGATCGAAGCGGGTGGAGGCTTCTTTGCGGGCGGTGAAGTATACCAGTTGATTCTTATCATCTATCTGAAGTACTTCCTTCACGGTCCAGTTACCGGAAGTCAGTTGTTTTTTCAGGGAGCCGTCCATATTATGGAGATAGAGATGTGACCAGCCGGTTTTATCGCTTTGCAGCAGGAATCCCTGGTTATTTTGCACAAAAGGAACGGCATCGAACCAATCGATCCAGGTTTTCTGCTTTTCATCATAGATTTCCTTTTTGGCGCCGCTTTGCGGGTTGATGCTGTATATTTTGAGGTTGTCCTGTCCGCGGTTCATCCATTGCATCCACAGCTGCCGGCTATCGTCGGTCCAGAAAGGCATACCAAAGTACTGATCGTCGTTTTCATTAAAATCGGCCCAAACGGTGGGGCCACCCGTAACGGGTACCACGCCTACTTTCACAGCGGGATTGGGGTCGCCGGCTTTGGGATAACGCGTGTTTTCCAGGTATCCGTGCTGTCCTTTTTCGCTGTAGATAGGGAATACCGGCACTTTGGTGTCGTTAAAGTGCATGTAAGCGATCTGCCGGCTGTTAGGACTCCACCAAAAAGCGCGGTAATGTGTGGGACGACCCAGGATTTCTTCATAATATACCCAGGATGCCCATCCATTATATATTACATCAGAACCATCGGTAGTATAGCGGGTTTCCTTTTTGGTAGCTACTTCCACGCTGTATAGGTCATTATTGCGGGTAAATGCCACATATTTTCCATCCGGCGACAGGGTTGGATTCTTTTCCTCTGCGTCGTCGTTGGTCAAACGAACTATGTTGCCATCGGCGGCTTTATAGAATACATCCTTTTCACGTATTTCTACACTGGGACCGTCTACCGGGGCCGTATAAATGGTGGCTTTGCCGGTGCGGGCATCTACAGACCATGCCTGCATGCGGCCATTTGCCTCATCCGGGCGCATTTCCAGGTAATGTTCTCCATCTGCCCAGTCGCGGATGGCTGGTAATGGTTTGGTGATATGGGTAGCTTTGCCTTTAAAAGCCTGTTCATAGGTGAGGTCCTGCTTTTGCTGGGCCTTTAAACAGGGGGCAGTCAGCAGCAGTAAGCCTATACTGCCGATAGTGGCTGGTTTTAACCATTGTTCGCTTCTCATCATTTGTAAGATATCAGGTGGTTGTTTTGTTGTCGTTAGCGGACGAAAATAAGCATAACTAAAAAATAGCGGTCACAATTTACACAAACGGGCGGCGCGTGCAAGCCGGGGACAAGTCAAATACCACCAGATATGAAAGATTTCCCCGCGCTGGTTAAATAGGGCTGTAAATGGCAGTGGAAGCGGTTATCTTTAGTCTGGTTTTCATAGGATATGGTCAAAAAATAAGAGGGCTGTAGTCTTACAGCCCTTTTTACTATTTTTGCACTCCATTAGTGCAATTAAATTACTACATGACACAATTATCTGAGCAAGAGATTATACGCCGGGAAAAATTACAGGAACTGCATAACTTAGGTATAGACCCCTACCCTGCAGCTGAGTACCCGGTTAATGATACTTCCGTAAATATAAAAGCCAATTATTCGGAAGAAACAAAGGAACAATTCCAGGCCGTATGCCTGGCAGGCCGCGTGATGAACAAGCGCGACATGGGTAAGGCCTCATTTGTCCAGGTTCAGGATAGCGTAGGCCGTATCCAGATATATGTTCGCCGGGATGATATCTGCCCTGGTGAAGACAAAAGCGGTTACGATGTTGTAATGAAGAAACTGCTGGACATCGGCGATTTTATCGGGGTGAAAGGGTATGTATTTATTACCAAAACCGGTGAAACCTCTATTCATGCCACAGAAATCACCATCCTGAGCAAATCGTTGCGCCCATTGCCTATTGTGAAAGAGAAAGAAGGAGAAGTTTTTGATGAAGTAACCGATCCGGAGTTCAAATACCGCCAGCGTTACGTGGATCTGGTGATCAATCCCGAAGTAAAAGAGGTGTTCATCAAGCGTACCCGGATGATGCAAACGATCCGCGACTTCTATAATAACCTGGGTTACCTGGAAGTAGAAACGCCTATCCTGCAGCCTATTCCCGGCGGCGCTACTGCCCGCCCGTTTGTTACGCACCACAATGCGCTGGATATGCCGCTCTACCTGCGTATAGCCAACGAGTTATACCTGAAACGACTCATCGTAGGCGGTTTTGAAGGGGTATATGAGTTTGCAAAAGATTTCCGTAACGAAGGAATGGACCGTACCCACAACCCGGAATTTACGGTAATGGAAATGTACGCCGCTTACAAGGACTACGAGTGGATGATGCGCACCACCGAATCACTGCTGGAAAAAATTGCCCTCACCTTACATGGCACCACCACCGTGCAGGTAGGCGATACAACCATTGATTTTAAAGCGCCATTCCGCCGGGTATCTATGTATGAAGCGATACAGGAACATACCGGTTTTGATATCGCCAATATGGATGAAGCACAGCTGCGCGATGTATGCAAACAGCTGGGAATCCACGTGGACGCCAAATTTGGCAAGGCAAAACTGATAGATGAGATCTTTGGTGAAAAATGCGAAGGCAATTATATTCAACCTACTTTCATTACCGATTACCCGGTAGAAATGAGCCCGCTCACCAAGAAACACCGCAGCAAAGCCGGTTTGGTAGAACGCTTTGAGCTGATGGTGAATGGTAAGGAAATTGCCAACGCCTACAGTGAACTGAATGATCCTATCGATCAGCGTGAACGTTTTGAAGAACAGGTGAAACTGATGGAACGCGGGGACGACGAGGCCATGTATATTGACTACGACTTCTTACGCGCCCTGGAATACGGGATGCCGCCTACCTCCGGTATTGGTATCGGTATCGACCGCTTAACCATGCTGATGACTAACCAGCCATCTATCCAGGATGTACTCTTCTTCCCGCAGATGAAGCCGGAACAACAGAAATAAAATCATCTTAATAAAATAAAAGGCGAATGGCTACGGTCATTCGCCTTTTTGTTTTATATAATATAAATGTGGCATTAAATTTTCATGAAGCGTTCATATACCAATGCACATCGTTAACTTTAAGTAGTGCTTATTAGTATCTTAAAATTAGCCCATATGAAAACAATTTTAGTACCTACTGATTTTTCTGATACCGCTTATAATGCCGCTACCTACGCTATTGCCCTGGGAAACAGTTTAGAGGCCACCCGCATTGTATTGTACCACGCATATGAGCTGATTGTACCAATTCCGGATGTACCTACGGCGATTCCGATGGTGAATCCGGAGGATCTGAGAGACGCCAGCCTGGAAGGTTTGGAAAAGATGAAGGCAGAGCTGACCCCTCTCATCCGGGAAGGTACCACGCTGCTTACACGTGCGGATAACACCCTGCTGGCAGCTACTATTGAAGAAGTATGTAAAAATGAGAACGCCGACCTGATTGTAATGGGCATTACCGGCGGCAGTAAACTGGAAGAAGTGTTGGTTGGTTCCAATACCATTGACGTAGTGAAAAATACCAGTTACCCGGTGCTGGTGGTACCCCAATCAGCAAAGTATAAACCCATAGAAAAAATTGTTTTTGCAGCAGACCTGCGGAAGGTGGCGGAAACCACTCCCGTGGAACCATTGAAAAAACTATTGCATATTTTTAATGCGGAACTGCATGTAATCAATATAGATCATGAAAGCAGGCATTTCAGCACCGATACACCTTTTGAAACACTGATGCTGGATACCCTGCTGGAAGATTTCCATCCGGAGTACCATTTCATCGATAATCCCAATGTAGTAGCAGGAATTGTGGAATTTGCCGAAGAAAATAAGGCAGACCTTATTCTCACTATTCCTAAAAAACACGGTTTATTTGAAAGCATCTTTAAACGCAGCCGTACTTCCAAACTGGCGTATCAAACACATATACCACTGTTGACTTTACACGAATAATTTATACTTTTGAAAGATATTAATATTTATAATAACACTATGCTTAAACGTTCATTATTGGTATTGCTGGGTTTCTTTAGCCTGCAGGCCACTCAGGCCCAGTTCCTGAAGAAGCTGGGTAAACAGCTGGAAACCGCCACCAACAAGAGTAGCAGCACGAGTACCGGTAGTGGTACTTCCCTTGCTGGTTTGACTGAATCTGACGCAGGTTCCGGAATCAAGGAAGCTTTGGCTAAAGGCGTGGCTGCCGGTATTGCAAAGCTGAATAAAAAAGATGGTTTCTTTGGAAGTGATGTATATAAACTGTTACTGCCGGAAGATGCTGTGAAAATTGGCAACACCTTACGGGCAATTGGTTTAGGCAGCCAGGTAGATAAGGCTATCCTGCAAATCAACCGCTCCGCGGAAAAAGCAGTGGGCTATGCCGCACCTATCTTTGTGGGCGCCATTAAACAAATGACCCTCACCGATGCACTGAACCTCGTGAAAGGAGGAAATACATCTGCCACTGATTTCTTTAAAAGCAAAACAACAGATTCCCTGAAAACCGCTTTCATGCCGGTGATTAAGAAATCGCTCGACAGCACCAGCGCTACCCGTTATTATGCGGATATCGTGAATAACTACAATAAGCTGCCTACTACCTTCAATAAAGTAAATCCCGACTTACAGGACTACGTGACCACCATGGCCGTAAATGCTTTATTTGACCAGATAGCGAAAGAGGAACTGGCCATCCGTGCCAATCCCGCAGCCAGAACTACTGACCTGCTGAAGAAAGTATTCGGAGCAAAATAGTACCAACGATAAAAAAGGAAAGGGGCAGAGATGATGATCTCCGCCCCTTTCCTTTTTTATTTTGCGGCTTAATAGCTGCCGGCCAGTAATACCTGCCATGCTGCGGCTACCTTTCCTTCATCCAGCAACTTCTTTGCATAATAGTGCAACTCTTTTTCCATTTCATCCGGTGTTACGCTGTAATACTGGATGATATTTTTGAGATGATCATCATGAAAGGCGGCATCTACAAAAGGAACTTCATGAACATTACCCAGTTGCCCCAGGTGGTTGCCGGTAAGAATGTGGCTATTCCTGATGGCCAACGGTAACGCATCAACGCCGATGCCCAGTTTGGTATTAGGTTTTGCTACCTCAAATACGGCATCGCCGGAGGCCCGGCAATAGTAGTCGCCTCCCATACGGGCTACCAGGTCTATTTTATGCGGATCTATTTTACCATTGATATCCAGTATGTTTTCGTTGATATGCAGCATTACCGGCTCGCAGATAACCAGGTTTCCTGCGCCGCCACCCTGCCCGGTTTCAATGATCTCTCTTACAATACATTCTATTTGCACCGGGCTTTCTTTTACCCGGAAAGGCTGTACTTTTTCAGATTTCAACGGCGTAAAGCCGGCTTTTTCAAATTCATTTACACCAGCGGGATATTCGCAGCTCGACAAAGAGGCCTGTTGCACCATACCATAACTTACCATGTTGATGACCACCTCTTTGGTGGCGTATACATTTTCCAGTGTATGCTTTACCGTGTTATCACGTACGCGGCGCGATGGTGAAAAGATCAGTGTAGGGGGATTGGAGCCAAATACGTTAAAGAAACTGAAGGGCGACAGGTTTGGCTGCCCATCCGCATCTATTGTGCTGGCAAAGCAAATGGGGCGGGGAGAAACCGCACCCAGGAGGTAAGCATGCAGCTCACTTGTTTTCACCTGTGATGGATCTATCTGCATGGTTATGCTTTTTTCTTAAGGGCCAGCAGCGAAAAGCCGGTATCTTCTTTTACGATAGTATTGGATAAGGTACCTAAGCCGGTAACTTCCATTTCCACTACATCACCAGGTTGCAGCCATTGTTCGGTATAGTCCGGATCATTCAGTTTGCCGGTACCGTTCAGTTCCAGGAAGCAGCCGGTGCCCACCGTGCCACTGCCGATAATATCGCCGGGCAAGATGTTAACGCCATAGGCGCAGCGTTCCACAATTTCCGCAAAGGTCCAGTCCATATCGCCCATGTTGCCTTCACTCACTGGGATGCCGTTTACTTTGCAGGTCATTTTCAGGTTAAAGTTGTTGCCGGTATGTCCGTCTTTCGCCGGTATTTTCAAGGGTTCCAGTTCATCGGCAGTTACCAGCATGGGACCTACTACGGTGCTGAAATCCTTGCCTTTGGCGGGGCCCAGGTTAAGCAGCATTTCTTCCATCTGAAGGGTGCGTGCGCTCATGTCGTTCATGATCATGTATCCACCGATATAGTCATCGGCTTCAGCGGCGGTGATATTACGGCCTGCCTTACAAATGACGATGGCTACTTCCAGTTCAAAATCCAGTTTTTCAAAATGGTCGGGCATGCATACAATTTCGCCGGGACCCTGGATAGCGTTATGATTGGTAAAATAAAATATCGGGTATTGATCGAATTCGGGGATCATGGGCACCTTGCGGTTGCGGCGTGCGGCCGCAACGTGCTGACGGAAAGCATATCCGTCCCTGCAGGAAGTAGGGAATGGTACGGGCGACAGCAGCTGTACGCTGTTTACGGGGATACCGATAGCGGAGCTGGGGTTTTTCCCTTCTTTCAGCAGGGCATCAGCGCGTTTGGCGATGTCTATCACATCTTCCCACATCATCAGGAACATGCCCATATTATTGGGAAGATCCGGGTACAGCTCCTGTGTATTGTATAACAGCCCGTCCACCAGGATGGCCAGTTGATCTGTTTCTTCTCTTAAATAACTTACTAGTTTCATGGTTTGGTAATTGTTCTGGTTGTATGAAGGATCAAATATAAGAATGGCGGTTAAAAGCATTGGCTATTTTTTTGTGTCCTGCCAGCGAATTACTTTATATTTATAAACAGAACCACCAATATGCGTTGCTGTTTGCTGCTACTCCTGATGTATGGCCAATTGTTCGTTGTGCAGGCACAACCCCGCACAGATACGCTGCTGAAAAACCTGCTGGACCGTGAAGCGCCTCCGGCCCTCCGGCATGTGCTGCAATATCCTGATTCGTTCCGTTACCAGCTTATTTATACGCAAATAGACCGGGATGCCCGTAACAGGCCACATTTCAAGAGCTATTACCTGGAAGTGGACGGGAACAAGTACTTCAATCCCGCCAGTACGGTAAAGCTGCCTATTGCTTTGCTGGCACTGGAAAAAATGCATGAATTGCAGGTTCCCGGCCTTCACAGGAATACGCCTATGCTAACCGACAGCGCCTGGGACGGACAGGTAACCGTGCACACAGATAGTTCTGCCAGTAACCTGTTGCCATCGGTGGAGCACTATATCAAAAAAATATTCCTCATCAGTGATAACGATGCCTATAACAGGTTGTATGAATTTGTTGGTCAGCAAACCATTCACGAAAAGTTATGGGCAAAAGGGTATAAAGATGTACGTATTGTACGCCGGTTTATGCCGCTTACGGAAGAAGAAAACCGGCATACCAATCCCGTGCGTTTTGTGGATAACGGGAAGGTGATATACGAACAACCGGTTGCATACGATACCCTTACCTTTGATTACAGCCGGAAGGTAACGCTGGGACAGGGGTACCTGGATAAAAATGATAAGCTGGTTTTTTCGCCTATGGACTTCACAAAGCATAACAACCTGCCGCTTACAGATTTGCAGCAAATGCTGCAATCGGTATTGTTTCCTGCGAGTGTGCCGGCATCACAACGGTTTGATATTACGGAAGATGATTACCGTTTTTTATACCGTTATATGTCGCAGTATCCGTCTGAAACTTTGTGGCCGAAATATGACACCGCTGAATATTACGACAGTTTTACAAAATTCTTTTTTTTCAAGGCCGGTAAAAAGAACATTCCGCCATATATACGTGTATTTAATAAAGCTGGCTGGTCCTACGGTTTCCTTACTGACGTGGCCTATATCGTTGACTTTAAAAACCAGGTGGAGTTTATGCTCACCGGGAATATTTATGTAAACAGGGATGGTATTTTGAATGATGATAAATACGAATATGAGGAAAATGGGCACCCCTTCTTTAAGGAAGTGGGGGAAATAATTTACAGGTATGAATTACAACGCAGGAGGAAGCATAAACCCGACCTGCAAAATTTTAAGATAAACTATAGAGATTGACAGGAGGGAATAAATATTATTTATAGCCTTATAGAGTAATATAGTGAGCGAAATAATACATGAACGTTGTATTTTTGCGTTCGATGGTGGCATCCATCTTCAAAATGCGCATCATTTTTGAGGCGGCTGCCAGGGTAGATAAGGAAGGTTTTATTCATATCCCGTAACTGCACTCTAAAATTTGGGAGTTATGAAGTTTGAAAAGATTAAGAACAAAGGACAGGCAAGATTATTTGAAAGCCAGTATCTTGAGATGCTTACCAAAACGCATCCGTTGGTGATCTGGGGGCTATATTTGCCCATTATTGGCTACATGCTTTACTATAGCCACAATACCTTAGGCTTTACACCCGGTTCAGTAGCAGGTATATTCTTTGGGGCCATGTTATTCTGGTCTTTTTTTGAATATATCATGCACCGGTTTCTGTTTCACTTTGCGAGCGACAGCCCCAGGGTGCAGCGTTTTATTTATGTAATGCATGGTAACCACCATGAGTACCCCAGAGACAAACAGCGTTTATTTATGCCTCCGGTACCAAGCCTGATACTCGCGTCCGCCATTTTTGGTGTACAATATATCTTCCTGCGTGAAATCACGTTTATGTTTTTCCCCGGCTTTATCCTGGGATACCTGATTTATGGGAGTATGCACTACGCCATTCATGCGTGGAACCCGCCTTTACGGTTTATGAAGCCATTGTGGCGTAACCATCACCTCCATCACTATAAAAGTGAGGATAAGGGTTTTGGGGTAAGTTCGTCCGTATGGGATCATGTATTCGGAACCTTCTTTGACCTGGAAAAGGAAAAGGAGGACAAGGAAAAAGTGAAGGAGCTAACATTTTAAATGTAAACAAGAAGGGGTGATGCTTAGCATCACCCCTTCTTGTTTACCATCTTTCTTCATCATCGGGCAAATCGTTTTGTTTATAGGTGGCCCGGGAAATTATCTTCTGCAGTTGTCTTTCTATAATGAGCGCAGCAATGGATTTATAAGGGTCTTCCCCTGTAGCGGCGGCATTCTCCAGTATTCCTTCTACCTTTTTCTCCGCCACATCTGTACGATAGAGCAGGAATATAAACCGAGAGAAATTTTCGCTGATCAGTTGCTGTAGTTTGCCCGCCAGTATTTCTTCCAGCAGTTCATAACTAACATTCACGGGCACACTTATTTCGAAGTTGTCCTGTGTCCAGGCAGCTGTTTCCTGGAGATATTGCGCTGGCTGTGCGGTCATTATTTCATTTGTTTGATCTTGTAGGAGGCGTTGGTAACTACTTTTACCGGTACTTTCAGGTCATGTTTTATACGTTTTGCCTTATCGGCCTTGTAGGTATAGTTACCGGACATATCGGTGTTTTGTACACAGATGCTGGGTAAGCCGCTGCTGCGGTTTATCAGGTAATTGGAAGAAGTGGTGCCGCTGATTTCCGCGGTAGCTTTGATCCCGTCATCCAGGGTGAGCATCTGCACCTTATCGGTATTGATTTTTGAGGTACCGCCAATTTTTGCTGTTTGTGCATCCCATGTCTGCAGGTTCCAGTAAAGATCTATCCGGCCTACCAGTCCGCCGCGCAGGGGTACATTTTCTTCCCACTGGGTGCCGGTTTTAATGCCATGTGCTGGGTACATGATCAGCAGTTGTTCTAACCAGCTCTGGAACGCTTCTGTTCCGAACTGGTCTTTCATCAGTTTCCTGTAGGCTTCCTGTTCATCCTTTTTAAGGGTGCTGAAAGCGCCGGCGGCGTTGTCCAGGATAGTTTCCAGCCCGTCTACCTTATTGATGATACCGGTGGTTTGTATTTCTACAGTAAAGGGTTGATCCAGCACTTTTTGCAGCCCGGCCTGGAAGGGTTCTTCCTGTTTGGTGACCTTTGCATCTACAAAAATATTCTGATTTTTAGCGTTGAAATTGAATTTCAGATCCTTGTACCGGAAAGTGAGGATGGTTTTGCCTGGTTCTACGGAGGTTACCTCCATGGTAATGATGTTGTTGTAATCGCGGGTGGTTCTTTGTACAATTTCATTCACCGTCATATAGGTTTCGCTCCTGCTTTTCTGTTCCAGTTCAAATAGCTCTCCTTTATTGAAGGTATAGTTGAGGGCTACATATTCCTGTGCTTTAACGGATAAAGACAGTGTTACTACCATTGCAATCAGTCCCAGGATTCTTTTCATTATCATTTTTATTTTATCAGACATATTTTTCGATCACCCCGAGGCCAAACAAGGCAAAATCATATTTGGCAGGATCATCAGGATCCAGTTTCTTCAGCTGGTGTGTGAGCGCGGTGGCTGTTTTCCAATCGGCCTTTGGCTCGGTTATAATTCCCAGCCTGGTGGCCACTCTGCTTACATGTACATCCATCGGGCACACCAGTTGCGAAGGTGATATGTGCTGCCAGAGCCCAAAATCCACGCCATTTTCGTCATTTCTCACCATCCAGCGTAAATACATATTCAATCGCTTGCAGGCAGAGTTCTTTGCCGGTGTGGCAATGTGCTTAACAGTTCTTTCCGGGTGTTCCAGTGCAAAAAATACTTTCCGGAACCCCATCAGTGCTTTTTCCACATTTTCATCCTGCGGGGTGATGTGGGCACTGAAGGCAAATTCCAGCGATGTTACATTGGTGTAATAATGCTGGAGAAACTCTACAAAGTACAGCAGATCTAAACCGTTGAAAGTACGGTGACAGAAGGAAAGTAATTTCATACGATCCCGCGGCTGGTGATGACGGATAAAGTCATACGGCGAATCATCCATCATTTTCATCAGTTCCGTGCATTTGTTGATAATACTGGTACGGTTTCCCCATGCCAGTACAGCAGCAAAAAGGCCGGCGATTTCGATATCCTGCAATACACTGAACCGGTGCGGTATGCTAATAGGATCATTAGCTATAAAGTCCGGGTGATTATAGTATGCCGCCTTGGCATCTAAAAACTCCCTTAATTTCTGGATCTTCATAAGTTTAATCACGTGTATTACCACAAGCCTTTTTACACCGGAATCTTCAATTCAGATATAAAAAGGCGCTGGATATGGTTAGGATAAATATTTACGCTTCCCGGTAAAGATAATTTTTACCGCATAAGAATTAAAATCTATTACTTAGCCGATAGCTTTTGCAAGATCTTCGGTAAGATCATCTGCATCCTCAATACCCACGCTCAGCCGGATCAGGGAGTCTGCGAGCCCGTTCTTCACTCTTTCTGTACGGGGAATAGAGGCGTGTGTCATGCTGGCGGGATGGCCTATCAGCGACTCTACTCCTCCCAGTGATTCTGCCAGGGCAAATAAATGGGTGTTGCTCAGGATCCGGTTAGCCGACTCTATGCTATCATCTTTCAATGTAAAGGACATCATGCCCCCGAAGCCCCTCATCTGCTGTTTGGCAATATCATGATTAGGATGGTCTGTAAATCCGGGCCAGTATACTTTATCCACTCTCGGGTGGTTACGGAGGAAATTAGCGACTATTACCCCATTTTCACAATGACGCTGCACGCGTACATGTAATGTTTTGATTCCGCGGAGCACCAGGAAGCAGTCCTGTGGACCGGGAACAGCACCGCTGCTGTTCTGGATAAAATACAGTTGTTTGGCAAGGTCTTCATTTTTTACGATCACGGCGCCATGTACCACGTCGCTGTGGCCTCCGAGGTATTTGGTAGCCGAATGCAGCACGATATCGGCGCCCAGGTCAAGCGGATTCTGGAGATAAGGCGATGCGAAGGTGTTATCCACACATAAGATGACTTCACTTTTGCGGGCTATGGTGGCACAGGCCGCGATATCTATGATTTTAAGCAGTGGATTGGTTGGCGTTTCCAGCCATATCATCCGGGTTTGGGGGGTAATATGGGCTTCTATGTTCCGGGCATCAGACATGTCGATGAAATTGAACCGGATACCATAACGTTCAAACACCTTGGTAAAGATCCGGTAGGTGCCACCGTAAAGATCGTTGGTGGCAATTACCTCGTCGCCGGGGCTCAGGAGCTTCATCACTGCATCTGTAGCTGCCAGGCCGCTGCCGAAAGAAATGCCATGTGTGCCGTTTTCAATGGCTGCCAGTGCGTTCTGAAGGGCGTCGCGGGTAGGATTCTGCGTCCGGGCGTATTCGTAGCCCTTATGCACTCCGGGAGCACTTTGTACGTAGGTAGATGTTTGAAAAATTGGCGTCATAATGGCGCCGGTAGACGGATCGGGAGCTACACCTGCGTGTATGAGTTTAGTACCCAGCTTCATGTCTTTAATAGTTTAGATGATCAATTTCTGATGGTCTCCAAATATACTCCAGTTTTTGCGATTGGAAATTCGCCAATTGATAAAGGGCAAACTTGTCCGTTTTAGCTTATATTAAAATATGATGGCATAAATTCCAACGGTTACGAACATTTTTATATCGTTCACCAATTAGCCACTAACGGATATGAATAAACCTGCTACATTCGTTTTAGGTTTTTCATAGGATATGGTTAAAATTCTTAAGGCGGTATTCTTACCGCTTTTTCTTTTTACAACAACAACTGTGTAAACAGTTTTCGTATAAACGTTACCGGGGCGGGATAAAAAGCAGCAGACCACTGCTTTTTATCCCGCCCCGGCGGCATTTTATAATGTACGGATTACTTCTTTTTTGCGGTGGTGCCGCCTTCGGTCCATTTAATGGGAAGACTTACGCTTACTTTATCCCAGGCGATAATCAGGTTGGCGCCGGGATCACCTTTCTCAAATACCATGGTGAAGGCTTCTACTGCTGTATCCAGTGATAATACCGGGAGGGCAGTTCTTACCACATCTTTTTTCTGATCGTATTTAAAAGCACCCCATACATCGGTGTCTTTATTCAGGATGATGGTCCATGTTTTTTCTGTTGGAATGGCATACAGGGTATAACGTCCTTTCGGGATGCTTTTACCAGCGATGATCACGGGCCGGAAGAATTCTATTTCAGTGGCTTCGTTAGCGCCCAGGCGCCATATTTTGCCATATTCTTCCAGGTTCCCGAAGATATCCCTTCCTTTGGTTTGGGGACGGCTGTAAATTACTCTGGCTACCAGTGTTCCGGGTTCGCCTTTTACTTTTACAACATAGGGATACATGACAGGGTAATAGGCCATGTCCATCGGGCTAGCATCGAGTGGAGGCAGTTTTTTATCCTGCGCAGCGGCGCTTAAGCTGATTAGGCCCGCTACAAAGGCAAAAAGGAGAACTTTTTTCATCATCCTGGAAAGCTTTATTTCTTTTATAGATTATTGGCGGCAAACCTACCTTTTTTTAAGGAATCTGAAAAGCGTAGTTCTCTCATTTAACAAGCTGTTAGCGGTTTTCAATTTGCAACAGTCCTTCCACATAAGTTTGCAGCTCAGGGAAGAAATCCTGGTAACATTCTTTCAGGGCGGCATAATGTTCCATAAACACGGCAAATACAATATTGCCATCAGTTTCCAGGTATTTGGCCCGCCGGGCTACACCCCTGATAGAGCTGGAAATTCCTTCTGTAGTATGATAGTTGTAGAGCCAGTTGTAGGCCTGCATATATTCAAACATCTGCAAAAAAGCTGGTGGCAGCTGTTCTGTGCGCTGGTTAATCTGGTTATAAACGTAACGGGCAAACGAATACAGGGAATCGTTTGTGAAGCGTTCCGGATCAGCAGCCAGGAAATGATCATATACCAGGTCAGTGAATACGCCGCTATATAATCCGCAGGAGGGACGGAAAAACTGTTTAGCCCTGGCCGTTACCGGGTGTTGGTCAGTAAAGTTGTCGATGGCCCGGTGTATCCGGATGCCCTGCTGGATACCTGCTGTGTAAACTGCCATGTTTTTCCTGCCCTTTACAAAATCTGCAATAAGGTTACCGGTGATCAGCTCCGGTTCACGAAAAGATAAGTAAGCATGGGCTAGGTGGTTCATCATCTCAAGATACGTATTTATACAGCAATTGGCAGGGATCGGTCCATGTCTTAAAACCTTATCCATTTTAACAATTTCTTAACTCTCAGCCAAGCAACATTGGCAGGTTGGCACCAACAAACAGGCTATGGCTGGTCTGAATAGCCGTATGTCCGCCACCGGTCAGGCGGACGTTCATTAACGGATAGTCCAACTAATCATGTGCCCCCACCAGTAAAGTATGCCTTGACCACTGGGCACTTCCCGGCGTAGCTTTGACTTATCGAAACAAAAAAAATTACAATCACCATAAATTTTTTCCGCCATGAAAAAACTTATCTTATTAGTCAGTGCAGCGCTCCTGTTGAGTGCCAATGTGCTTCTCGCAAGCCCTTATGAAACTACTGTTAACAAAAGGATCAACAGTACGTTCAATGAATCTTTCAACGGTGCTACCGATGTAAAATGGTACACGGATGATAATAGAACGTTTACCGCCAAGTTTACCATGAGTAATACAAAGGTGACTGCCTTCTTTAAAGAAGATGGCACCCTGCTGGCTACCTCCCGGTACCTGCAGGCAGAACAGCTGCCACTGAAAGTACTCAGTAAACTGAATAAAAAATATTCCAATACCAGCGTTTATTGTGTAGTGGAATATGCTTCTTCAGACAACGTGGTATACTTTGTAACACTGGAGGGTACTGATACCTGGACTGTTGTCAAAACCGATGCGGATGCCAATATGAAAGTATACAGCCGTTTGAAAAAAGCTTAGTTTTAGTAGTGTTAAAAATACAGGGCCCGGGGCATTTGCTCTGGGCCCTTCTGTTTTATCCCCACGCCCCTTGCCCCTGCAAAAATTATCTTAACTTTGCCACCTGTTAAGGCTTTATTAGCCAGACTGTTAATGTATAAATGATTAAATGACATGAATAAGGGACCTGTTTCTCAATTTATCCAGCACCATTACCGCCACTTTAATGCAGCTGCATTGGTGGATGCTGCCAAAGGATATGAAACACATTTACTGGAAGGTGGTAAAATGATGGTGACGTTGGCCGGTGCGATGAGTACGGCTGAACTGGGCATTTCTTTCGCGGAAATGATCCGTCAGGGTAAAGTGGATATCATTTCCTGCACAGGCGCTAACCTGGAAGAGGATATCATGAACCTGGTAGCACATACACACTATAAGAGAGTACCTAACTACCGCGATCTGAGCCCGCAGGAAGAATGGGATCTGCTGGAGCAGGGCTTTAACCGCGTTACAGATACCTGTATCCCGGAAGAAGAAGCATTCCGCCGTATTCAGAAGCATATCTACAAAATATGGAAAGATGCTGAAGAGGCCGGTGAGCGCTATTTCCCGCACGAATTCATGTACAAGCTCCTGCTGAGTGGCGTGATGAAAGAGCATTACGAAATTGATCCAAAGAACAGCTGGATGATTGCAGCTGCCGAAAGAAATATTCCTATCATCGTTCCGGGATGGGAAGACAGTACCATGGGTAATATCTTTGCTTCCTACTGCATCAAGGGCGACCTGAAAACGTCAACCATGAAAAGCGGTATTGAGTATATGATCTACCTGTCTGAGTGGTACCGTAACAACTCTGCTGGTAAAGGCGTTGGCTTCTTCCAGATTGGCGGCGGTATTGCCGGCGACTTCCCGATCTGCGTGGTGCCGATGATGTACCAGGATCTCGAATGGACAGATGTTCCTTTCTGGGGTTATTTCTGCCAGATATCCGACTCCACCACTTCTTATGGTTCCTACTCCGGTGCGGTGCCTAATGAGAAAATTACCTGGGGTAAACTGGATATCCATACACCTAAGTTTATCGTAGAATCAGATGCTACTATTGTGGCGCCGCTGATGTTTGCGTATATCCTGGGATGGTAATTGACAAATAGGATATTATTATATAGAAGAGCAGCGGGGATATTACCTCCGCTGCTTTTTTTATAAGATGAATAACTCGCCGGCTATTCCGTCTGCGAACAGGCGTCCGGCCTTCGTTAACCGCAAGGTTTCCCCTACCCGCTCTATGCGGCCCATCTTAATATACGGTTCACTGTGCGCCAGTAAATGAATGGTATGATCGGCGCCGAACTTCTCTGCCACCCATTCCAGGTTGCATCCGGCGGAAGTCCGGAGGGAGGTCATGATGTATTCGTTGAATTGCATGGCCGTAGTGAGCGACTCTATTTCAAAAGGCACGGTACCTGCCGTGATGCTTTTTATGTATTGGGCATTATTGGCGATGTTCCATTGCCGCGAAGCGCCGTTGAACGAGTGGGCTGACGGCCCCAGGCCAAGATAGGGCTTACCCTGCCAGTAGCTGCTGTTATGCCGGGAATGCCATCCTGGTAAGGCGAAGTTGGAGATTTCGTAATGTTCATAGCCGGCGGCTCCCAGCCATTCCATCAGCATTTCAAAATGCTGCGCTGCTTTGTCCGGATCGGTAGCAGCCATCTGCTTTTTCTTTATAAACTGATCCAGCGCCGTTCCCGGTTCTACGGTGAGCGCATAGCACGATAAATGCGGAACGCCCAGTGCAATGGCCTGTTTCACATTTTGTTCCCAGCCTTCATTGGTAAGCGTGGGGCCTCCGTAAATAAGATCGATGGTGATATTCTGAAACCCGAGATCCTGCGCCTGTTTGATACAATCCAGTGCCTGCCGGCTGTTGTGCGCCCGGTTCATCCAGGTAAGGTCTTCTTCGTGAAACGACTGCACGCCTATGCTGAGCCGGTTGATGCCAGCGGCTTGCAACTGGGCGAGTTTTTCAGCGGTGAGGTCGTCGGGGTTGGCTTCCAGGGTAATTTCCGCATCCTCCGCTACTGCAAAGGTGGCGCGCAGGTGCGACAGCAGCGCAGCGAGTTCCTCTTCTTTCAGCAGGCTGGGTGTGCCGCCGCCAAAGTAGATGGTGTGTACCGGGTGCTGCGCGAGATAATCCTTTTGCAGCGTGATTTCCTGCAGGATGCTATTGACCATTGCCTCCTGCTGCGACAGCGAGGTGGAAAAATGAAAATTGCAGTAGTAACAGGCCTGCTTGCAAAAAGGAATATGTAAATAAATTCCGGCCATGACGTTTTATGATTGTTTACCCTTATTGGCCGCAAAGATACCTTCTTCCCTTTACTACACTCCGGTCAACTATGGACTATTTTAATATCTTTGCGATATCATAATTACGTTTCCTTTTTGTTATGTGGGCAGGACGTTGTTAATTGCCGTTGATTCCTTTGTGTGGGAAACGGGTTATTGAAAAACCGATTTAAAGTCATTGCAAAATATTTTCCTGGTGCGAAACTGGTTACTGCTGTTATTCATTTTAGGTTATTTGCCCGTTTTGGCACAAACAACAGATTCCGCTGCGGTGCCGCCGGCAGTAAAGAAAAAGCCGGTGATAACCCGTACAGCTGCAGATTCATCGCGCGCGAAGGCGCGTACCGCTCCTGTTAAAAGAGACAGCACCAGGGCTGCTTTACCGGCAGTTGCACGCATAAAGAAAGATACCACAAAGCTCCTGAAGGATACTGCCCACCTGAAAACAGATAGCCTGGCATTGGCGGCAGTACCTAAGGTGAAGCCGGTATCAGCATATGATCTTTACCTGAAGAAGATATCGCAGGAAAACGTCTTCCTGAAACCCGGCAAACCACGGTTCGTGGATACCAACCCGATAAGGCCTTACCGTAATATGGACTGGCTTATTTACCTGATGGCGGGAGTATTGTTGATCCTGAGCGTGATACGCCTGGCTTACCGGAAATATTTCTCGGATCTGTTCCGGGCATTCCTGAATCCTACGCTGAGCCAGCGGCAGCTAAAGGACCAGTTATCGCAATCGCCTTTTCCCAATATGTTGCTGAATATTTTCTTCGCTATTGTACTTGGGCTGTATTTTTACCTGGTATTGTACCGTCAGCAGGTATTTCCGCAGGCGGAGCCCTGGTTGCTGATACCGGGTTTAATAGTGATGGTGGCTGTGGTGTATGGATTTAAGTATGTGATGCTGCGTTTTTGCGGCTGGCTGTTTGGGAATTCTGAGCTGGCGGATGCTTATATTTTCATTCTTTACCTGATCAACAAGATTTTGGGGGTGTTGCTGGTGCCGTTTTTGGTGATAATT
The DNA here is from genome assembly GCF_051362515.1 of Chitinophaga sp. ARDCPP14. Lineage (NCBI taxonomy): Bacteria > Pseudomonadati > Bacteroidota > Chitinophagia > Chitinophagales > Chitinophagaceae > Chitinophaga > Chitinophaga sp. ARDCPP14. The sequence continues at coordinate 1,022,857 of NZ_JBKIXB010000002.1, forward strand.
GCCTTCTGTACACCCGAAATAGCGCGCACTTTCCTATATATATCCTTGTTTTTTATTGTATTACTCATTATCTACAGGTATATTAGATCTTATTCATTGGTTAGGCAGTACCTATCTTTCAGTAAATTGCATTTTTTTCTTTACCTTTGCGCATTCGAAGTAGCGCCTGTTTTAATATTAACCAAGGTGCTGCAGAATATCTGGTTAACTGGTAATCCCTGATTATCGCCTATTGTTAACACAAGAGCAAAAAACGTATGATAAAAGGCGGGCCAAAAAAAGATTTGCAAGGAAAACAAATTCAGTCAATCCTAATTTCTCAACCTAAGCCTGAAACAGAAAAGTCACCCTACTTTGATCTGGCCAGGAAATTCAATATAAAATTGGATTTTTATCCGTTCATAAGGGTGGAAGGTTTGCCAGCGAAGGAGTTCAGAAAACAGAAAATCGACATTCTCAGCTTTACGGCGGTAATTTTTACCAGTCGTAACTCGGTAGACCACTTTTTCCGGATTTGTGAAGAAATGAAGATTAAGGTGTCACAGGACTGCAAATACTTTTGTATTACAGAAGCCGTGGCGTTGTATCTGCAGAAATTCATTCTTTACCGGAAACGGAAGGTATTTTACGGAGCAGACGGTTCTACCAAAGGAGTACTGGAGGTGATGAACAAACACCGGGATAATGAGAAATTCCTTTTCCCCAGCTCTGATAGCCAGAAGAAAGATATTGAAGAATGGCTGAAAGCAAACAAGTGCGACTATGCTACCGCTACGCTTTATAAAACTGTTTCTACAGATGTAAAGGAAGTATTGGCTGCTACTGCTTATGACATGATCGTGTTTTTCAGTCCTTCCGGCGTGAAGTCACTGTTTGAGAACATGCCTGAATTTGTGCAGAACGGGACGCACATCGGCGCCTTCGGTCCTACTACTTCCGCTGCGGTGGAAGAAGCGGGGTTAAGACTGGATGTAAAAGCACCGCTTCCGCAGGCGCCTTCTATGGCAGCTGCGCTGGAGCAGTACCTGACTACATTAATAAAGAAGTAAGCAATTTTTCTGCGATAAAATTGAGCAGGGGTGGCGTAGTGCCATCCCTGCTTTTTTTTGCTGCGATGGCAATGCAGGGGCCGGTTTCAAAATATTTCTTTGTAATCCTGAAAAAATAAATTTCTTTGTAGAAGAAATAAGAAGATCAATCATTATTATCGCGTAGGGGGAATCCATGAATAAGCTTATCAGTGAAACCAGTCCATATCTGCTGCAGCATGCGCACAATCCTGTAAACTGGTATCCGTGGGGGGAAGAAGCCCTGCAACGCGCGTTGCAGGAGGATAAACCTATATTGGTAAGTATCGGGTATGCCGCTTGTCATTGGTGCCATGTAATGGAGCGGGAAAGCTTTGAGCAGGAAGCTACAGCTGCCATCATGAACGAACATTTTATTAATATTAAGATAGACCGGGAGGAAAGGCCCGATCTGGATCATATTTATATGGATGCCGTACAGGCTATGACCGGCGCTGGTGGCTGGCCGCTGAATGTTTTTCTTACACCGGATAAAAAGCCTTTTTATGGTGGCACTTATTTCCCGCCGGTGAAAGCATACAGCCGTCCTTCCTGGACAGATGTGCTGTTATCCCTTGCTGATGCATTTCAGAATAAACGGGAGGAGATTGAAACACAGGCAGATAACCTGGTACAGCATATACAGCAATCAGCCCAGTTTGGGCAGCAGCCTGGGTTGCATCTTGATATTCCCTTCGAAGAATTATTTACCAAAGCGCAATGTGACACCATTTGTGAAAATATACTGAAGCAGGCCGATACCCGGTGGGGCGGTTTTGGCCGGGCGCCAAAGTTCCCGCAAACCTTTACCATTGCTTACCTGCTGAGGTATCATCATGCGTATCAGCATCCGGAAGCGCTGCAACAGGCGTTGCTGTCGCTGGATAAAATGCTGCAGGGAGGCCTCTATGATCAGCTGGGAGGCGGGTTTGCCCGCTATTCCACCGATGAAAAGTGGCTGGCGCCGCATTTTGAAAAGATGTTGTATGATAATGCGCTGCTCCTGGATGTGTTGTGCGATGCTTATCAGCTGACACATAACGAAGTATACGCTCAAACGGTCAGGGATACGATGGACTTTATCACCCGTGAAATGACCGCTCCCGGAGGGGGCTTCTATGCTGCCTTGGACGCTGATTCTGAGGGTGTGGAAGGAAAGTTTTATACCTGGAGCAAGGCGGAGATTCATCATATCCTGGGGGAACAGGCAAAGCCTTTCTGCGAGTATTATGATGTAAGGGATCATGGCAACTGGGAGGAACAGAATATTTTATGGGTGCAACAGCCGCTGCTGGATTTCGCGGCAGAAAAAGGATATGATGCGGATATTTTCGGCGCCATGTTAAAAGGCTGCCGGGAAAAGCTGCTGGCGGTGAGGGCTAACCGTATCCGGCCGGGATTGGACGATAAGATCCTGCTGGGATGGAATGCCATGATGGTACATGCCTGCTGTAAAGCTTATGCGGCACTGGGCGTACCAGCTTACAGGGAGATGGCTATCCGCAATATGGATTTCTGTTTATCGAATTTCCGCCAGGAGGCTGCCGGTAGTGCATTTTACCATACGTGGAAACAGGACCAGGCGAAGTATCCGGCGTTCCTGGACGATTATGCGTGTTTGGTCCGGGCGCTGATAGCGTTGCAGGAAGTTACCGGCGACACGCGGTATTTATATGAGGCGCGTGATATTACGGCCTTTGTGATCGCTCATTTCAGTGATGAAGCCGGGCAGTTCTTTTACTATACCATTGAGGGTCAGAATGATGTGATTGTGCGGAAGAAGGAAATCTACGATGGGGCAGTGCCCAGTGGAAATGCGGTGATGATGCAGAACCTTTGGTACCTTTCCGTTGTTTTTGATGAGAAGGAATGGGCAAACCGTTGTGTGGGAGCCGTTTCCAGCCTGTCGCAAACGATAGTGAGATACCCTACCTCCTTTGGCGTGTGGGCGAGCCAGTTATTACAGCTGGTAAAAGGTACCCCCGAATTGGCCATTGTCGGAAAAAATTTCAGGGAAAGAATGGATGAAGCGGGAAAATGGTTTATCCCGTACAGGATTCTTGTCGGCGCAGAAAAAAATATTCCGGCGATTCCCCTGCTGACCGGGCGGGAGCAGGAAAATGACACTTTAGTTTATTTATGTAAAGATTATCATTGCATTAAGCCCGTACATTATATAGAAGAAATTATTAATTTAATATAATAATTATGTAACTTGCCTCTCGTAAGGGAGGCTATTGATTCAATAAATGTTATTACGTTTATATAATAAAATGTTAAAAGGTGCGTTTAAACTAGTTACAGAACGGATATAAGGCGAATTGAAAAAGTTGGATAAAAAGTCACTACGGATTAAAATTAATTATTACATTTGCTATCTTTCATATAAACAAAGCGGGTGAAAAAATGAGAATTGTGTTCCCTTGTATACAGGCAAATCACACCAGGCTGGTTAATAGAAAAAACATATTCTGATGAAAGCTACCCTTATGAAGCTTAACTATGTAAAAGGTCTGTTGGCAGTTTTGCTGGTTTCCCTGCTGGCCAGCTGTGGCGGTAGTAAAACCCCTAAAAATGCGCAAGGGCAATTGATCGGCGTAAGTCCGAGACCGAAGTACTCTCCCCCTGTACCGTACGGGATGGTATACGTACCAGCCGGAACTTTTCACATGGGTCCCAGTGATGAGGACGTAAACTATGCATACACGGCGCGTAACAAGTCGATTTCTATTTCCGGCTTCTATATGGACGCTACGGAAATTACGAATAACGAGTATCGCCAGTTTGTGAATTGGGTACAGGACTCTATTGCACACATTTTGCTGGGTCATGTAAAATCTGATGATGGTCATGATATTATTGACTGGAAGCAGAAGATTGTCTATAAGGACAAGGCTACCATGGAAAAACTGGATGCGATGGTGTATACCGAAGCAGACCGGTTATACGGCCGCAAGGATATTGATGTAGGTAAACTGATTTACCACCAGGAAACCTTTAACTGGGATAAAGCGAAGCTGAGAGAAAATTTCGGTAAGCCGCGTTCTACTTTCATTGTAAAGAAAGACGTGCCCATTTATCCGGATACACTGTGCTGGATCAGGGATTTCTCATACGCCTATAACGAGCCGATGACACGTATGTACTTCTGGCACCCGGCGTTTGATAACTATCCTGTAGTAGGTGTAAACTGGCACCAGGCAACTGCCTTCTGCGAATGGAGAAGTAAATTCTGGGAAGACTACCGGGCCAGCAAGAAGCTGTTTACGGAAGATAAATTCCAGTTACCTTCTGAAGCGCAGTGGGAATATGCCGCCCGTGGTGGAAGAGAGCAAACGCCTTATCCTTGGGGTGGTTACTACATCCGTAACAAGAAAGGATGTTTGCTGGCTAACTTCAAGCCCGGCCGTGGTAATTATCCGGAAGATGGTGGTTTTTACACTGTTCGTGCAGATGCTTACTGGCCTAATGATTATGGTTTATATAACATGTCCGGCAACGTTGCGGAATGGACAGCAGATATCTTTTACGAAAATGCCTATTCTTTCACATCAGATATGAACCCATATCTGAGAATGGATGTACCGGATGATGCACCATTAAAGATGAAGCGTAAAGCAATCAGAGGTGGTTCATGGAAAGACGTAGGATATTTCCTTCAAACCGGAACCAGAACATATGAGTATCAGGACAGTTCGAAATCTTATGTTGGTTTCAGATGTACCATTGCCCTGAGCAGACGAGTGAAGCACAGATAGGATAATCAATAAATAATAGCCTGTATTTATTAACACCAAAGAAACCTTTAGTATGTACACTATTATGAGTAAATCAGTGAGAATTAACTATTCCATACAGACTTTAACTAACATTTTAACCAGTAAATTTTAACCTATGGCTATGAATCCTAACAAAGCTAAATGGCTGAACTTTTTCGTATGTATTGCGGCTTCCGTGGTAATCGTGGGAGCATTGTTCAAATTACAGCACTGGCGCGGAGCTGACATCGCTTTGATCCTGGGTCTGAGCGTAGAAGCGCTGATCTTTTTCGTTTACGCTTTTGTACCTGATTCCGGCGCACACACGGAAGGCCAGGTGGTAGCAGTAGCAGGAAGTCCAGCTGTAGCCGGTTTGGACAAAATGCTCCAGGAAGCAGACATTACACCTGCCAACCTGCAGCGCTTAAGCGAAAACTTCCAGAAACTGGGTACTACCGTTGATAAAATGAGAGATATCAGCGATGTAGTTGCAGCCACCGGAGATTACACACAGAAAACAAGAGAAGCTGCCAGCGCTATCGGTAATGTAGCAAATGCATATACTACAGCCGCTGCTGCCGTATCTTCTTTCAACAGTGCATCAGAATCTACTAAAGATTTCCATGTACAGATGCAGGGTATGACTAAAAATCTGGCTTCCCTCAATGCTATCTACGAACTGGAACTCCAGGACACCAACAACCACCTGAAAGCAATGAATTCATTCTACAGCAACCTGCAGAATGCTTCCAGTGCAATGAGTGGCAGCATTGAAGATGCCAAGAAAACACAGGAACAAATTTCCCTGCTCGCTAAAAACCTCAGCAACCTGAACTCAATTTATGGTAATATGCTGAGCGCTATGCACGGAGGAAGATAAGGTAACGCTAATAGTTTCTGAATTAACACATATCAATTAAATCTGAAAACAAACTATGGCACTACCTAAAGATCCTAGGCAGAAGATGATCAACATCATGTACCTGGTCTTGACGGCCATGCTGGCGTTGAACGTCTCTGCTGAAATATTGAACGCTTTTAGTATCGTAAATAATTCAATCAATACTTCAAATAAATCCTTAGCTGACAAGAATGACTTCATCTACAAACAATTTGATGCACAGATGAAGGATAATGCGGAAAAAACAGCACCTCTCAGAGCAAAAGCCCAGCAGGTGAAACAAATATCCGCCAGCATGTATGATTACGTAGAGTCCTTAAAGAAAACCATCATCACAGAAAGTGGTGGCCTGGACGAACATGGTGAAATTAAGGATAAAGCCGGACTGGACGCTCCTACCAGGGTAATGGAGAATATGAAGAAAGGTCCTGAACTGGAGGCTAAATTGAAAGATTTACGTAACCAATTACTCTCTTTCGTTGATCCTAAAAAGAAAGATCAATTCACAAGAACTTTACCACTGAAAATTGAAGTAGGTAAATCAAATGATGAACATGGCGGCGGTCCGAAATCATGGACTACCTACCACTTCAACATGGTTCCTACTATCGCTGCAGTAACCATCCTGGGTAAATTCCAGAATGATATCAAAAACTCTGAGTCTGCCATTATCGATGACCTGTTCCGTCAGATTGATGCGAACACATTCAAATTCGATAAAGTAAGACCATTTATCTCCCTGAATTCCAAAAACCTGATGGAAGGACAAACCTTAACTGCCAACATCGCAGTAGGTGCTTACAGCACTACGGTTAATCCGACTATTGTTGTAAATGGTTCTACCATTGAAGCACATGAAGGTTTAGGAGTATATACTGTTCCTGTTTCCGGCATTGGTGAAAAAACATTAACCGGGTCTATTACCTTACCTAGCCCAACTGGTGGCGCTCCTGAATCCTATTCCTTTACCGAAACTTATAATGTAGGTGCTTCTGCTACCTCCATCTCCGCAGACAAAATGAACGTGCTGTATATCGGCCTCCAGAATCCTATTTCGATTTCTGCTGCCGGCGTACCTGCCGAACAGGTGTCTGCTTCTATATCAGGTGGTAATATGACCAAACGCGGTTCCGGCGAATACCTTGTAACTGTTAGCCAGCCAGGCAAAGCAGTGATTAATGTAGTCGCTAACATCGATGGAAAAACCAAATCACTCGGCCAGAAAGAATTCCGTGTGAAACGTGTTCCGGATCCGGTGTTGAAAGTGGGAGTTAATAAAGGCGGCAGCATGAAAGCAGCTGACTTTAAAGTACAGGGTGGCTTACGTGCCGACCTCGAAGATTTTGAATTTGAAGGCGTGAAATATGAAGTAATCGGTTACCGCGTAGGTATCTCTGCAAAAGGCAAAGAATACCAGGAAGGCGATGCTACTTCTGCTTATTTCCCCGGAAATGTAGCCGCATCCATCCGTTCTCTGCGCCCAGGCGATGAAGTTTTCTTTGAAAACGTAAAAGTGAAAGGCCCGGATAATGTGGTTCGTTCCATGCCGAGTACTATATTTAAATTAAACTAACGGTCCATTAATTACTGAATTATGCGAGCAGTAATATTTAACAGAATTGGTTGGTGCACTCTTTTGCTGGTGATGCTGGCAACAGCTGCTGATGCGCAACGCCGTGGCGGTACAACCCGCCGCAGAACTGCTACTACAGCAACACCTGCACCGGATAGCGTAGTAAACCCGGCAACCGGGAATGCGGTAGCGCCTCCTCCTCCATCTTCTGCTCCTCCTGCTTCTCTGCGTACGGATGGTATATCAGCCCCGCTGGTAGATACTCCGCGCAAATCACTGCGAGTGGATGGTGTGGTGGAAAGAAACCTTGCCAGGGAACGTACACCCATCGCCTATGACTACATCCGCGAGGATGACAGGTTCTGGGAAAAACGTGTATGGCAGGTAATCGATATCAGGGAAAAGATCAATCTCCCCTTCCAATACAACGTGGAAGATGAGTCTGGTACCAATCAGCTGTTCATCAATATTTTGCTCGACGCTATCAAGAATAAAGAGATAGAAGCCTTCAACGCTGTTGATGATCGCTTCACTACTGTAATGCCCTACTCCGAAATACAAACTAAACTCGCAGGCGAAGAAAGAACCGTACGCAGTATAGATCCGGTAACCGGCGAAGAAAAAATGGTGACTACCCGCGATGACTTCGATGCACGTACCATTAAACAGTACAAAATAAAAGAGGTTTGGGTATTCGACAAAGAAGCTTCCGCCCTCAAAGTTCGTATACTGGGTATAGCTCCTATGGTATCCCGTATAAATGAAGATGGCAGCATACGCGCATCCATCCCTTTATTCTGGGTGTATTATCCGGATTGCCGCGCTATCCTGGCCAAGCACGATGTGTATAACCAGAATAACGATGCATCCACTATCAGCTGGGAAGACCTTTTTGAAATGCGCTTCTTTGGCAGCTACATAGTAAAGGAAAACAATACCTACAACCGCGAGATCAAAGACTATATTAAAGATGGTACCATGCGCCTCCTGGAAGGACAAGGTATTCACGACCGCATCTTTAATAAAGAGCAGGACCTCTGGCAGTATTAATCAAATAATGATCACCGATCAATACGGAAAGGCAATCAGTTTATGCTGATTGCCTTTCTTTTTTTATCTTTCCGTATGTCCCTTCAGCAGCTACATAAAACCGTTTTCCAGATCATGCCTCTCCCGGATCCCGTATGGGAGGCACTGGCAGCCTGCTGGCATCCGGTGCAGTTTAAACGCAGGGAAGTAATGACCGCCGCCGGGGAAATAGAAAAGTATCTCTACTTCGTAACAGCCGGCGTACAGCGTGTTTTTGCCCTGGAAGGCGAAAAGGAATCTACGATCGTATTCACTTACACCGGCTCCTTCTCTGGCGTATTGGATTCTTTCCAGCTTCAGCAACCCTCACCCTGGTACCTGGAAACCCTTACACACAGTGAATTCCTGCGGATGACGTACGCCGATTTTAACCGGCTTGCCCTGCAATATCCCGTCATTGAAAGATGGGCCAGGCTGGGAACCGCTGCCGCACTGGCCGGGGTATTGGAAAGACATAAAGAATTGCTGTCTTTCACCGCAGAACAAAAATTCAGGCAACTGCTAACCCGCAGCCCGCAGGTATTACAGCTGATCCCACATAAATATCTGGCCTCCTATCTCGGCATCGATCCCGCTACTTTCAGCAAATTACTAAGTACTGTAAAGCTATAAAATGTTGATCTGCACAAAGATTTTTTACAAGCAACCCACCTAATTTTGTGTTAAATCAAACCGAATATGAACCGCGTTAACAGTGATGAGCTCCTGCAGGATTTACGAAGAAAAAATGCAGCCATGCAATACCAGGCAGAAAGCCGTTTCGGCGGGCAGCCCGATGCTGTTTTACAACATGCACCCGGTCCCGGCCAATGGAGTGCCGCGCAATGCCTGGAGCACCTGAATACTTACGGCCGGTTTTATTTGCCGGCGTTGGACCAGGCCATTACCCGTGGGGAACAACGTAACAGCCGGCCCGCTCCCTTCTTCCGCAGCAGCTGGATCGGCGCATGGTTTACCCGCCTCATGGAACCTGCCGCAGATGGCAGCTTGCGTTCCCGTATGAAATCCCCTAAAGGACACCTGCCATCCGTTCAGCCGGATGTGGAAGCGGTGTTGCAGGAGTTTATTGATCAGCAGGAACAGATGAGAGATTTATTGTTGCGCGCAGAAAAAGTAAATATTCAACAGCTGAAAGTAACTACTTCCCTGTCGCGGTTTATAAAATTATCTGCCGGAGATACATTTGGTTTTTTAACGGCGCACATTCGCCGGCATATGTTGCAGGCGGAACGTGCTATCGGCACCAGGCAGCAGGCAAAAAAGGCCGTATAGCCGTTAATGTTATGCGCCTTCTTTATGGAAGTGTTCCCAGATCAGTTTTGCTTTGGCGGCGCCCACTTCTTTTACAAGGTCCTCCTGCGTGAGCAATTTTATTTTGGCTACCGAACGGAATGTTTTTAATAGTTGGGTAGCCGTATTTTCGCCGATGCCTTTAATGCTTTCCAGCTCATTTTTAAAGGTGCCTTTGCTTCTTTTCTGGCGGTGGAAAGTAATACCAAAGCGGTGTACCTCATCACGCACCCGGCGGATAAGTTTCAGGCTTTCGCTGTTATAGGGTAATTTGATACTTTCGGAATCTCCCGGGAAAAATATTTCTTCTTCATTTTTTGCAAGGCCCACTACTGTCATGCTACCTATGAGGTTCAGCTCCCGGATGCTTTCCATAGCAGAGCCCAGCTGGCCTTTACCACCATCGATGATTACCAGTTGAGGAAGTGGTTGCTGCTCTGCCAGCAGGCGGTTATACCGCCTGAAAACAATTTCTTTCATGGAAGCAAAGTCATTGATGCCTTCCACCGTTTTAATGTTGAAATGCCGGTAATCTTTTTTGGAAGCAACGCCGTCTTTAAACACTACGCAGGCGGCTACGGGGTAACTGCCCTGGAAGTTGGAGTTATCAAAGCATTCGATGTGTTCTGGTAGCACCGGCAATTCGAGGTCGGCCTGCAACTGGTACAGCACCTGTTTCCGTTCCATGTCCGACTTGCCTTCCAGGTGCAGAATCTTCTTCCGGTATAATTCTTCTTTAAAATAATTCACATTCTTTTCCGACAATTCCAGCAGCTTCTTTTTATCGCCGCCTTTAGGAACGGTAACGGTAACACTGCTTTCCGGGTATACTAACGGGAATGGCACTACGATTTCCGAGTTGATGCTTTTAAATACTTCCCGGAGATAGGCAATGGCGTAGGCCAGTACTTCTTCGTCGCTTTCTTCCAGTTGTTTTTCCAGCGTTACGGTTTTGGTATCAGCAATAGTGCCGTTGAGAATGCGCAGGTAGTTTACATAAGCGTGATTTCCTTCACTGATAATTGAAAACACATCCACATTACCCATGCGGGTATTTACGATAGTGGATTTAGCGGAATAGTCTTCCAGGCTTGCTATTTTTTTTCGCATGATTTCCGCTTTCTCAAACTCCATCTTCGACACATGCTCCAGCATTTGTTCCTTGAACAGGTTTACTACCGGGGTAAGATTGCCTTTTAATACGTTCTTTACCTGCTGTAATCCTTCGCGGTAGTCTTCCTGTGTTTGCAGCCCTTCACAGGGCCCCTTGCAGTTTCCCAGGTGATATTCGAGACATACTTTGAATTTTCCTTTACGGATATTCTCTTCCGATAAGTTGAGGTTACAGGTGCGGAGAGGAATATTGTATTTGATTACATCCAGTATTTCCCGTACCCGACCAACCGAAGTGAATGGCCCCAGGTAGTCGGATCCGTCTTTAATAACGTTGCGGGTGAAAAATACCCGTGGAAAGGACTCATGTTTGATAACAATATAAGGGTAGGTTTTATCATCTTTCAGATTGATATTATACCTGGGCTTGAATTGTTTGATGAGTGAATTTTCCAGGAGGAAAGCATCCTGTTCAGAGTCGACGATTGTAAACTCAATATGATGGATGTGTTCAACCAGTTTGCGGGTTTTATAGTTGTCGTGATTTTTTACAAAATAGGAACTTACTCTTTTGCGCAAACTTTTGGCTTTCCCTACATAAAGAAGGGTGCCGGCTTCATCGTAGTATTTATAGATACCGGCATCTCCCGGTATGGTATGTGATATTTGCTGAAACTCCGCTGCTGTCATGTTTACATCCCTGTTTTTGGTGCGATCGTTACATTTACTTCAAGTTCTTTTGGCGACAGGAAAGCAATTTTCTGATAGGTAGTCATCCGAACCTGCCTGTTTTGCTGGTAGTGCAGATCCTGCCGGAATTCATACACCATGTTACTGGTATAGGAGTGGATATTTACCTGTTGTATATTGCCATGTTTATCCAGTTCCAGGGTTATTTCGGAAGGATTGGTTTGTTTTCCTTTGGATTTGTAGATCAGCGATCTTCTTCCTGAAAACGGATCATACAAACCGGAGGTATCGTATTCGTCCCGAAGGGAGGGTTTATTCAGATCTGCATCTGTGAAGGGCTTTAACAGGTCGTGTACCGTGGCGCTGTCGCTGCCGGGGATGCTCACAGTGTCTGTTTTGCCGTTGAGCGTTACAGACTTATGTAGTATAAAGCCACCAGTGCGGATATGAGCATCCTCCTGGCTGAAATATTCCGGCAGTTTTATGAACTTATCGGGCGTATTATTTTTTGATGGTTTATTTGCCAGGTTACAGGCCATTAAGCCAATCATGGTAAACAAAGCTGTTGCTTGCCTGTATTTTTTCATGCTGCAAAATTAATACTTAAATACGGGTCATAAAAAATGCGCCGTAAAAACGGCGCATCGATGCATGAGCAAATCTGTCGAGAGCACTAAAAATATGTAAATCAGCGTGTTGGGCTGATATTTTTCGTGGGTAACGCTTGTTAAACGGAGGTGATAAACTAAATGTTACAGGGGTGAATAAATAAATCGCCTTCGGCGATGCGGATTTTGTCTTGGCTCAGGATTACGCTGATTATACTGATTAGCTGGATTTTTACTTTTGGATTTTTGTTTGATTTTGAGATTTAATAATAATTAAGGGAGATAAAAGCGAATATATCCGCTTCTATCTCCCTTAATCCTTTATAAAATCCAAAAGTAAAAATCCAGCTAATCAGTATAATCAGCGTAATCCTGAGCCAAGACAAAATCCGCCTTATACCAGCAAATTGCCGGTCATTTCCTTCGGAATTTCCAGGCCCATGAAATGCAGGATGGTAGGGGCAATGTCGCCCAGTTTGCCGTCTTTTACCGGGCCTCTGAAATCTTTATTGATAATAAAGAAAGGGACCAGGTTCAGTGAGTGGGCGGTATTGGGCGAGCCGTCGGCGTTGATCATAAAGTCGGCGTTGCCATGATCCGCGGTCAGGAAAACGGTGTAATCGCTTGCGAGCGCAGCTGTTACCACACGTTCCACGCAGTGGTCTACTGTTTCAACGGCTTTAATTACGGCTTCAAATACGCCGGTATGGCCTACCATGTCCGCGTTGGCGAAATTGAGCACTACGAAGTCAGCGGTTTTAGCCTGCAGTTCCGGAACAATGAGGTCTGCCAGTTCATTGGCGCTCATTTCGGGTTTCAGGTCGTAGGTGGCAACTTTTGGAGATGCCGCCATCAGCCTGCGTTCTCCTTCAAATTCTTTTTCCCGTCCGCCGGAGAAGAAGAAGGATACGTGCGGATATTTTTCGGTTTCAGCTATACGGATCTGTGTGCAGTGGTCTTTTGCCAGTACTTCACCCAGGGTCATGTTCAGATTATCGTTTTCGAAGATGACATGTACATTTTTATAGGTACGGTCGTAATCTGTCATGGTGGTGTAGTAGATATCCAGTGGTTTCATACCGAAATCCGGGAAGGCTTCCTGGGTAAGCACCTGCGAAATTTCGCGGCAGCGGTCTGTCCGGAAGTTGAAGCAAAGCACGGCGTCGCCGTCCTGGATAGTAGCTATGGCTTTATGCTGATCATCGGTTACGATGATAGGCTTAATGAATTCGTCTGTAACACCTTCTGCATAGGATGCTTTCACGGCGGTAAGGAGATCCTGGGTTGGCGTGCCGGCGCCATTTACGAGGGCATCGTAGGCCAGCTTCACCCTTTCCCAGCGCTTATCGCGGTCCATTGCATAATAGCGTCCGGTAACGGTGGCGATTTTGCCGGTAGTTTTTTCCAGGTGGGCCGACAGGTCTTCGAGGAAGCCCAATCCGCTTTTAGGATCGGTGTCGCGTCCGTCGGTGAATGCGTGGATATATACTTTTTCAAGCCCGTGCGCCTGGGCGATGGTGGTGAGCGCTTTTAAGTGTTCAATATGAGAGTGAACGCCACCGTCGCTTACCAAACCAATCAGGTGGAGGGCTTTATCATTATTTTTAGCATGTGCCAGGGTGTCGAGCAGGATCTGGTTTTGGGCCATTTCGCCATCACGGATAGCTACGTTGATCCTCTGCAGTTCCTGGTATACGATTCTACCGGCGCCGATATTCAGGTGACCTACTTCAGAGTTGCCCATTTGCCCGTCGGGAAGACCAACCGCTTCCCCGCAGGTTACAAGGTGGCTATGCGGGTATTGCTTGTATAAACTGCTTACAAAAGGGGTTTTTGCGTGTGCAATGGCATCGGCTGTAGGAACTTTACCTTCGCCCCATCCGTCCATAATTACGAGAATGGCTCTTTTCTTTTCCATATCCTATCTGGTTATAGTTTAATATAAATTCACTCGAGAGGGTGAAAGTACTTATAAAGGGTTTAAATATTTTACAAAAATAAAGCTTCCATGAAAAATAAGCGCTGCTGGCCTCTTCCAATAGATTTGTTATTCTAATTATTCAAAATGAAACACATATTATCTTACTGTTATTGCTTACGGCTTAATAGCTACCACGATAATGTGATTTTGTTGATTTGCAGGGTGTTTGGCATAGTTTTCGCTTTTAATTTGAGTTGGAGAAAAACACATTTTTAATAAAAAAACTGACAATGAAGAAGCTATTGATGGTGCTGGGGATTATGTTGTTGGGGGGTGCTTTTACAACATTAAAATTATCAGCCAGGTCAATTGAAATCACTGTTGCCGGCCCGTTCGATGATGTGGTGGCAGCACTTAAGAAAGGAGATGTAAGCGGATTAGCCAGTTACCTCGACAATAACGTAGAGATCAATATATCCGGAAAATCAAATTCTTACAGTAAGGCACAGGCCGAAATAATTTTGAAAGATTTCTTTTCAAAAAACCAGGTTAAGTCATTTGAACTGGTGCATCAGGGCGGGGATAATTCCCGTTTTGGTATCGGGAATATGACCACCGGTGGCGGTAACTACAGGGTTTCTTTTTTCCTGCAGAAGAAGGGTGGGACAATGGTGTTGAACGAACTTAGATTTGAGAGTAAATAAAGATGCTAACATAAATTAGTTGAAAAACCACGGTGCCCCGCAATTTATTGCGGGGCACTTTTTATTTTTGACCTATCTTTCGCGCTCAGAAGCAAAGCGCCAATCTTTGCGTGAACACCAGATAATACAATCAATTATGTTAGATGAAGCAGCGCTGAATGCGTTTATCAGAAGTGCACTGGCAGAAGATATAGGAAGCGGAGACCACTCCACGATGGCTTGCATTCCCCCCACCGCCAAAGGGAAAGCGGTGTTGAAGATTAAGGAAGACGGTATCCTGGCCGGAATGGAAGTGGCAGAAGCCATTTTTAAATGGCTGGATATGTTTACGGTTTTTACGCCTCATAAAAAAGATGGCGACTCCATGAAGGCCGGCGAAACGGCCTTTGAAGTGGAAGCTGCCGTACATACCCTGCTGATGGGTGAAAGGCTGGTGCTGAACTGCATGCAGCGCATGAGTGGCATCGCTACATTAACGCACCGGTACGTGGAAAAACTAAAAGGGTACCATACCCGTGTGCTCGATACCCGCAAAACTACTCCCAACTTCAGGATGCTGGAAAAAGAAGCGGTTCGCATTGGTGGCGGCGTTAACCACAGGATGGGATTGTATGATATGGTGATGCTGAAAGATAATCACATCGATTTTTCCGGTGGCATTACTGCCGCCGTTACCAATACCGTTGCATATCTGAAAGAACGTAATCTTCCGCTCGAAATTGAAGTGGAAACACGCAACCTCCGGGATGTGGAAGAAGTGCTGGCTATAGGCCAGGTAAACAGGATCATGCTGGACAACTTTACCCCTGCAGACATTGTTAAAGCACTTGCGCTGATTAACGGGCGTTTCGAAACAGAAGCCTCCGGAGGCATTACAATAGATACCCTTGAAGAATACGCTAAAACGGGAGTAGACTTTATCTCTGTGGGCGCAATTATACATCACGCGGTGAGCCTGGACCTGAGCCTGAAGGCCATTATATTATAAAACAGTTTTTTTGAAGAAGATTCTATTTATCATCAACCGCAAAGCGGGCACTGACCGTGAAAAACGATTGGAAAGCGCTATCAGCCGGCACTTCCCTTCCGATCAGTATGAAGTGAGCACTGCTTACCTGGCATACCTTGGCCATGGGGCAGACCTGGCCAGGGAGGCTGTTAGTAATGGTGTAAATACCGTGGTGGCCGTAGGCGGCGATGGCTCTATCAATGAAATAGCACAGGGCCTTATAGGAAGCAATACCGCAATGGCCATCCTGCCGTTAGGCAGTGGTAACGGCCTGGCGCGCGCGCTGAAAATTCCGCTGGATGTAAATAAGGCGTTAAGTCTTGTTGTTGCCAATAAACAACGCGCCATCGATGTGGGTTATGCGAATGAACACCTGTTTCTCAGCAATGCCGGCGTAGGTTTTGATGCGCTTATTGCAGAACAGTTCCGGCATAATACCAAACGTGGTTTATCCGGCTATGCAAAACTGGTATTGAAAAGTTTTAACAGTTATGAACCGGCAGAATACAGGATCGATATAGATGGCGAAGTGTTGCAAACAAAAGCATTCCTTTTAACTGTAGCCAATGGCAATCAGTTTGGCTATGAATTTAAACTGGCTCCCAAAGCCAGTGTTTTTGATGGACAACTCGATCTTTGCGTAATGCCGCCGGTAGGCATTCTGAGCCTGTTACCGGTAAGCGTTTTCTCCCTGATGGGTAACATTGATAAAACAAGGTACCTGAAACATTACACCGGCAAAGATATCACCATCAGCAGCAGTGCATTGCAGTATTTGCAGGTAGACGGTGATGCAGTGCCCCTCACGGAAAACGGGGTGGTACGCATCCGTATTCAAACAGCGGCCATCAATATAGTGGTAAACGAATAACCTTTAAATATTTTAGAGAGATGTCGAAAAAGAAAAATACACCAGGCAATGGAATCGTGTATTCCACCGATCCAAACTTCTCATTGGAGCCGGAGCAAGAGGAAGCAGCAGTAACACTTGCACCTGCAGAACAAATCCTGAGAGTAACATTGGATAAAAAACAACGTGCCGGTAAAGTAGTTACCCTCATCACCGGTTTTGTTGGTAAAGAGGAAGATATTGAGAAGCTCGGTAAAGAACTTAAAACGAAATGCGGCACCGGTGGCAGCGTGAAAGACGGTGAAATCCTGATTCAGGGCGACTACAAGGAGAAAGTTGTGAAATGGTTGCTGGATTGGGGATATAAGCGTACTAAGTAATGCAGCGCGAATTTTGTCTTTCTCAGGATTACGCTGATTTTACTGATTTTTACTTTTGGATTTTTTTGGATTTTTAGATTTAATAATAGTAATTAAGGGAGATAAAAGCGAAATATGTACTGCCCCCTAAAAGTTAGACACTTTTAGGGGGCATTTTTATGGATAAACGCAGAAAATACAGTTTTGAGCAAAAATTAGCCATTGTGATGGCAGTTGAGAATGATTATCAATCCGTTAGT
>NZ_JBKIXB010000030.1:0-700 GCF_051362515.1 Chitinophaga sp. ARDCPP14
TCTTATGGTGGTTATGCCGAGGGTGTTCACCTCTTCCCATTCCGAACAGAGAAGTTAAGCCCCTCATGGCCGATGGTACTGCAATATCATGCGGGAGAGTAGGTAGCTGCCATACTTATTAAGAGAAAAGTCCTGGTGACATACCAGGACTTTTTCTTTTCTTTCTCTCTATGTTTAAGAAAAGGGGATCATTCCAGATCTGTCGGAAAATACACTCAACAATAAGGTTGAATACAAATTGAAATTGACTTAAATAGTTTTTGCTGCGAATAATAAAGATTCTATCTTTGCTGTCCGCCTCAAAAATATGTAGTTCTTTGCGAAATAAGGGTTTGATTATCGAAGATATTAATAGCACTTTCCCAATAGATAAGTCATTGATAATAAGATAATTAAAGATGTAAAATACTTTAAAAAAGTTTTGGTGATTAAATAAAAGATTATTACCTTTGCAACCCCAACGCAAACGACGCGAAATACAAGCAAAAGTTCTTCTGAAAAATAATTAAAGATGTTTGACTAAAGAGTCACAGAGATCGGATCTCAGACATCAGCAATGGTCATATAAGATGATCAAAAGTTCTTTGAAAGATTGGAAACAACAGCACGAATCTAAGTAGTGATGCTTAGGTTCAAACAGGTAATGTACAGCTAAACATAATTAATAAAGATCCGATTGATTTCGAGAGAAATTAGTCAG
>NZ_JBKIXB010000031.1:0-513 GCF_051362515.1 Chitinophaga sp. ARDCPP14
CCGCAGTTACGGTCAGCGTGGCCGGCGCTACCTGGAACGACTGGCTCACCGCTGCTGCCGCCGTGTAATTGGCGTCACCTGCCTGTGTAGCGCTTATGGTTACATTGCCCACGCCGGTGATGGTAACGGTATTGCCGCTCACCGTAGCCGGACCGGCAGTTACGACGTAAGTTACCGTCAACCCTGCATCGCTGTTGGCGCTGAGCGCAAGGGCCGCATCGCCATATGTTTTGTTAGAGATGGCCGGGAAGCTGATAGTTTGAGATGCCTTTGTAATAGTAAGCGATCCATTCGCAAAGTTAAAGTCGTAGTTAGCGGCTGTTAATGTACCCGCAGTGACCGTAATCGGATAAACACCAGGCGCACTGTTGATATCGGCAGTGTGGGTAATGGTGGCATCACCACTTACTACACTGCTGTTTTCGCCGTTTACAAAACCGGTAACAGTATAATCCGGTGTTGGATTAGTTTGTTTGTATACCCTGTTTTTATCATTAGCCGTTACCGTTAGTG
>NZ_JBKIXB010000032.1:0-496 GCF_051362515.1 Chitinophaga sp. ARDCPP14
AAAGCCGAAAGGTGTAGCTGATGGCAAACTGGTGAATATTCCAGTACCTGCTATAAATTCGATGGAGTAACGGAGTAGTGAAAGGATCGCGCACTTACGGAATAGTGCGTTAAAGGGTGTAGGTATAGGTTTGGTAGGAAAATCCGCCAGACTTGCTGAAGCCTGATAGTACAGCAAAGCTTCGGCCGCGCTGATAGTATCCCTAATCAGACTTCCAAGAAAAACTTCTAAGGTTCGTTTATAGCAGCCCGTACCGTAAACCGACACAGGTAGTCGAGATGAGTATTCTCAGGCGCTCGAGTGATCCGTGGTAAAGGAACTAGGCAAATTGACGCTGTAACTTCGGGATAAGGCGTGCCGCAGTGATGCGGCCTCAGTAAAATGGTACAACCAACTGTTTAACAAAAACACAGGGCCCTGCAAAATCGAAAGATGACGTATAGAGCCTGATACCTGCCCGGTGCTGGAAGGTTAAGGAAGGATGTTCGGAGCAATC
>NZ_JBKIXB010000033.1:0-372 GCF_051362515.1 Chitinophaga sp. ARDCPP14
TCCACCATGCGCTCTTATTCGCTTTAAAAAATTTAGTATTTAGATATTACTATCTTGAATACAACTTGCATTTCCCAATATGTCAAAGAACTTTTAACCACTGACTGCTCTTACGAGCTTTCATTTGCGTGATTATTGACGATGTGTGAGATCCGATCTCTGTGACTCTTTAGTCAAACATCTTCATTAAAGATTGAAAGAACTTATGTGCATGGCGCCTGGCGTGTAGCCATTTGCGTTAGCAGCAAATAAATTTAAAAGAAGGAAACAACAGCTCTCAGGATAATGAGCTCTAAAAAGGAGGTATTCCAGCCGCACCTTCCGATACGGCTACCTTGTTACGACTTAGCCCCAATTACCGATTTTACCCTA
>NZ_JBKIXB010000034.1:0-360 GCF_051362515.1 Chitinophaga sp. ARDCPP14
TCTTATTCGCTTTAAAAAATTTAGTATTTAGATATTACTATCTTGAATACAACTTGCATTTCCCAATATGTCAAAGAACTTTTAACCACTGACTGCTCTTACGAGCTTTCATTTGCGTGATTATTGATGATGTGTGAGATCTGATCTCGGTAACTCTTTAGTTACACATCTTCATTAAAGATTGAAAGAACTTATGTGCATGGCATCCGGCGTATAGCCATTTGCGTTAGCAACAAATAAATTTAAAAGAAGGAAACAACAGCTCTCAGGATAATGAGCTCTAAAAAGGAGGTATTCCAGCCGCACCTTCCGATACGGCTACCTTGTTACGACTTAGCCCCAATTACCGATTTTACCCTA
>NZ_JBKIXB010000035.1:0-352 GCF_051362515.1 Chitinophaga sp. ARDCPP14
CAGTTCAAATCTGCTCGGGTCTACAATGATTACGGGGGATTAGCTCAGTTGGCTAGAGCACCTGCCTTGCACGCAGGGGGTCATCGGTTCGAATCCGATATCCTCCACTTAATCACCTTTGTTCTTTTAATATTAAATAAGATGTTTGACTAAAGAGTCACCGAGATCAGATCTCACACATCATCAATAATCACACAAATGAAAGCTCGTAAGAGCAGTCAGTGATTAAAAGTTCTTTGACATATTGGGAAATGCAAGTTGTATTCAAGATAGTAATATCTAAATACTAAATTTTTTAAAGCGAATAAGAGCGCATGGTGGATGCCTAGGATCTAAGAGGCGACGAAGGACG
>NZ_JBKIXB010000036.1:0-325 GCF_051362515.1 Chitinophaga sp. ARDCPP14
GTAATTGGGGCTAAGTCGTAACAAGGTAGCCGTATCGGAAGGTGCGGCTGGAATACCTCCTTTTTAGAGCTCATTATCCTGAGAGCTGTTGTTTCCTTCTTTTAAATTTATTTGCTGCTAACGCAAACGGCTACACGCCAGGCGCCATGCACATAAGTTCTTTCAATTTTTTATTAAGCCAAGTTGGTTATGGACTGAATCGGTTAGTGAGATAGTATCAGCCAACCTTGTCTGATAAACAGATCCGTAGCTCAGCCTGGTTAGAGCACTACACTGATAATGTAGGGGTCAGCAGTTCAAATCTGCTCGGGTCTACAATGATTAC
>NZ_JBKIXB010000037.1:0-324 GCF_051362515.1 Chitinophaga sp. ARDCPP14
CAGTTCAAATCTGCTCGGGTCTACAATGATTACGGGGGATTAGCTCAGTTGGCTAGAGCACCTGCCTTGCACGCAGGGGGTCATCGGTTCGAATCCGATATCCTCCACTTAATCACCTTTGTTCTTTAATATTAAATAAGATGTATGGCAAAAGAGCCACGGAGATCGGATCTCGGACATCAGCAATGATCATGTAAATGGTCAAAAGTTCTTTGAAAGATTGGAAACAACAGCACGAATCTAAGTAGTGATGCTTAGGTTCAAACAGGTAATGTACAGCTAAACATAATTAATAAAGATCCGATTGATTTCGAGAGAAATTAG
>NZ_JBKIXB010000038.1:0-290 GCF_051362515.1 Chitinophaga sp. ARDCPP14
TAGTATTTAGATATTACTATCTTGAATACAACTTGCATTTCCCAATATGTCAAAGAACTTTTAACCACTGACTGCTCTTACGAGCTTTCATTTGCGTGATTATTGACGATGTGTGAGATCCGATCTCGGTAACTCTTTAGTTACACATCTTCATTAAAGATTGAAAGAACTTATGTGCATGGCACCTGGCGTGTAGCCATTTGCGTTAGCAGCAAATAAATTTAAAAGAAGGAAACAACAGCTCTCAGGATAATGAGCTCTAAAAAGGAGGTATTCCAGCCGCACCTTCC
>NZ_JBKIXB010000039.1:0-288 GCF_051362515.1 Chitinophaga sp. ARDCPP14
GTAATCATTGTAGACCCGAGCAGATTTGAACTGCTGACCCCTACATTATCAGTGTAGTGCTCTAACCAGGCTGAGCTACGGATCTGTTTATCAGACAAGGTTGGCTGATACTATCTCACTAACCGATCCAGTCCATAACCAACTTGACTTAATAAAATTTAAAAGAACTTATGTGCATGGCACCTGGCGTGTAGCCATTTGCGTTAGCAGCAAATAAATTTAAAAGAAGGAAACAACAGCTCTCAGGATAATGAGCTCTAAAAAGGAGGTATTCCAGCCGCACCTTCC